>NZ_JBEWYP010000003.1:0-518175 GCF_040566555.1 Sediminicola luteus
CCTGGGCAAGCATAGAAACCATAACCCGCTTCGCGTGTTGGTTTTTTGTTTCCTTTAAATGAAGGATTCACTGCTCCCGAAGTCTCGGGATTGTACATCCCCAAAGGTAATCCTGGGCAAGCATAGAAACCATAACCCGCTTCGCGTGTTGGTTTTTTGTTTCCTTCCACCTCCTCGAAGTAAACTTCGGAGGCTATAGAAAACAAAAAACCCATAACTTTCGTTATGGGTTTCCTTTTGCGGAGAAAGAGGGATTCGAACCCCCGGAGGTGTGACCCTCAACAGTTTTCAAGACTGCCGCATTCGACCACTCTGCCATTTCTCCAGAATATCTTAGCGGGTGCAAATATAGAAACCTTTTTTGTATTCCCTAAATATTTTTTTGAATTTTTTTAAGGGTAAATATTTACCTCATTCTGATCTAAGATTTAAGTACCTTAAAGCAAAACTTAGCTTTATCCCTTTGTATATTTGTTACACAACAGATCTTTTTCTAGGATTCAAAATATATTTTGAGAAAATAGGACTAATTTTGAGACTTGCGATTGCATCGCCAAAATCATGTAAAATTAATTGCCGATAGTTATAAAGATTTGAAAACGATATTTCAACATTCATGATTTTCAATTATCGCATTAATAGGAAGGAAAATGAAGGACAGTATTAAAAATTTGGAATGGCGTTATGCCGTAAAAAAGTTTGATTCAGAAAAAATACTTTCAAACGATAAAATAGAAAGATTAAAAAAAGCTTTCAATTTAACAGCTACCTCATACGGGTTACAACCTATTCGAATGGTAGTTGTTCAGAATAAGGAACTACAGGAAAAGTTGGTCGCCAGTTCGTACGGACAACAACAGGTATCCCAAGCGTCCCACGTACTTATCATTTGCATAGAACGTGTCGTAGATAAGGAATTTATTGTGAAATATTTCGACCGTGTCAAAAATATCAGGAATACCAGCGATAGTATTATAACCCCTTTTGAAGACGCCCTGGTAAGCTCATTTTCGAAAAAAGATATTAAAGAAGTAAAAGACTGGGCAACCAATCAGGCTTATTTGGCCCTGGGCAATTTATTGACGGTCTGTGCATTCGAAGAAATTGATTCCTGCCCCATGGAAGGATTTTCACCTGAGGCCTATGACGAATTATTGGAATTGGAGCAATATGGACTTTCATCTGCTCTTGTGCTCCCTGTAGGGTATAGGGCGCAAGATGATATGTTTGCAGATATGAAAAAAGTAAGGCGACCTTTAAAGGATAGCATTATATATATATCTTAAGCCCAAAAATGCTTTAGTCTTTTCACATGCCCTTATTTATTTAAACTAATTTTTTACGATTTATATTTTATGCCAGGATTCGAACTTTTTGGAGATAAGGAAAGAGATGAAGTTAATGATGTTCTCAATTCCGGTGTTTTAATGCGTTACGGTTTTGATGGAAAAAGAAATGGCCATTGGAAAGCAAAGGAATTGGAACAGGCCCTTGCAAAAAGAATGAAGGTGAACCACGCCCAATTGGTAAGCAGTGGTACGGCGGCTCTAACGGTGGCAATGGCCAGTGCGGGGGTTGGAGCAGGAGATGAAGTGATCTTGCCCACCTTTACCTTTGTAGCTAGTTTTGAGGCAGTTCTGGCATTGGGAGCAGTTCCTATCTTGGTGGATATTGATGACACCCTGACCTTAGAGCCTAAAGCGGTGGAAAAAGCAATTACCAGCAAGACCAAGGTTATTATGCCGGTGCATATGTGCGGCTCTATGGCCAATTTAAGGGCTTTAAAGGATCTTTGTGACAAACATAACCTGTTATTGTTGGAAGATGCCTGTCAGGCCATTGGAGGTACCTACGAAGGGAAACCTTTGGGCAGTTATGGGGATTTGGGTTGCTTTTCTTTTGATTATGTAAAGACCATCACCTGTGGCGAAGGGGGTGCCCTTATCACCAACGACGATGCGTATTATAAAAATGCCGACCATTATTCCGATCATGGCCATGATCATATTGGAAGCGATAGGGGAGCAGAGGACCATCCTTTTTTGGGGTATAACTATCGTATTTCTGAACTTCACGCCGCTGTTGGGGTAGCACAGTTGAAGAAACTAGATACTTTTTTGGGCATACAGGAGAAAAATTACAACATCCTTAAAAAGGAGCTGAGCACTATTCCCGAAATTACCTTTAGGACAGTACCTGAAAATGGGGTAGAAAATTATTCTTTTATCAGTTTCTTTCTTCCCACTGAAGACCAGGCAAGAAAGGTACATGCCTCCTTGTCCAAGGCAGGGGTGGATGCTTGTTTTTATTGGTATGACAACAACTGGCACTACCACCGCAAATGGGCTCACTTAAAGCACTTAAAAACACTTAGTTTCCTTCCGTCAAAAGTTTACGACCAACTACCTAATTACGACAAGGCAGATTTCTCTAAATCTGATCATTGGATGGGCAGAACAATCTCTTGTCTGATCAAGTTAGGCTGGACCAAAGACGAGGTGCATCAACGCGCTGAAACGATGGCCAAAACCATTCGTGAAAATCTGTAATTGAATCTATTCGAAATAGGATTTAGTATCCTACATATTCCTCAATAGTAAGACCATAACCTACGATGCCCACTCTCTTTGTCTGGGCAGAATTGGTCATTAGTTTGATCTTGGCAATATTAAGGTCATGTAATATTTGGGCCCCAACACCAAAATCTTTGGCATCCATATCTATTTTTGGCGCTTTTAATATCCCTTTCTTCTGAAGTTCTTTCAGCTCTGAAAGTCGGCCTAAAAGGTTGAGGGATTGCGACTCCTGGTTGATAAAGACAAAGGCACCTTTGCCTTCTGCATTGATGGCATTGAACATATCCTCCAATTTCTTATCAGGGTTATTGGTCAATGTCCCCAAAATATCATTGTTCACCAAGGTGGAATTGATCCGGGTAAGGACTTTGTCGTCCTTGGTCCATGTACCTTTGGTAAGCGCTATATGGATTTGGTTGTTGGTAGTCTGTTTATAGGCTCTCAACCTGAAATCCCCAAATCGGGTGGTGATGTTGAAGTCCTCCTTTTTCTCAATTAGACTGTCATGCTCCATTCTGTAGGCTACCAAGGCCTCTATGGATACAATCTTTAAGTCGAACTTCTTGGCTACTTTCAATAATTGAGGCAATCGGGCCATGGTCCCATCCTCATTCATAATTTCAACAATGATTCCTGCGGGCTGTAGTCCGGCCAAACGTGCAAAATCAATGGCTGCTTCGGTATGTCCAGTTCTTCTCAATACACCACCTTCTTTAGCTACCAGTGGGAAAATATGGCCTGGTCTAACCAAGTCATGGGGTTTTGTCTCATTTTTGGTCAAGGCGATAACAGTCTTGGCACGGTCTGCGGCAGATATTCCAGTGGTGACTCCGTTCCCCCTTAAATCCACGGATACGGTAAATGCAGTTTCCAAAGGATCGGTATTGTTGTTCACCATCCTATGGAGTCCCAGTTCTTTGCAGCGCCCTTCAGTGAGGGGGGCACAGATCAAACCTTTCCCATGGGTGGCCATAAAATTGACCAATTCTGGGGTGACCAGTTCGGCAGCAGCTAAAAAATCCCCTTCATTTTCCCTATTTTCATCATCGACCACGATAATAACCTTACCGTTTTTAATGTCTTCAATAGCTTCTTCAATTGTATTCAGCTGTGTCTTATGTTCCATAATGAGTATTTCTAACTTTTTGCGGTAGTAAAAATTTTCTTGAAAGACTGTTTGAAAAAATCCGCAATATTTCCAAAACTCATTAGTCCTTTATCGGCCGTTGCCCTTCTTGTCAGGGATACGCCCAATGGCATCATGATCAAGGTGGATAGCCAGGCGCCAAGGATTGGATGAATATTCCCCTCTTTAGCATAGTTTCCTGCAAACACCCCAATAAAATAATAGGTTAGGAACAAGATGATGGCGATAACCATAGGCAGTCCAAGCCCACCTTTTCTTATGATGGCGCCCAACGGTGCCCCCACAAAGAAGAGAATGATACATGACAGTGCCAGGGCATATTTTTTATGCAACGAAAGGATATGTAGGTTGTAAATTTTATATTTTACTTCTATTTCCTGTTTTTTGCCTTCTACAGAGGTCAAGATGTTATTGGTGGAGTTTTTGGCGGAGCTTATAAGCTGGGCCTGTTGCCATTCCTCGTAAAGGTCCATCACTTTTTGAATTTCCGGTGCCTTGGATTGATCTGCCATCAGAGGCACAAATAGACTGTCAATAGGCCTTTTGTAAGCCGTGGTATCCATCGGATTGGCAAGAGGGATAAATGCTCCCATTCTATTCGCAATGCTCTTAGAAAAGGATTCAACGGTTTTAATATTGTCTTCCCTCAAGGAATCAATATCCTTGGTAAGTCGGGATATGTTTTTCATTTTATCCGTGCTCACATCCCTTTCTTCCTCCATATCCACATTATTGAGTTCGGAAAGGTCCATGTTCATGGTGTAGGTCTCAAAATTTGATTTGGCAAAAGGGAGTTTCTTATTATCGCTGCTGGACCTTGTTTTTATATCTTCATAGTAATGTCCGTCCCTGAGTACCAGTTGTAAAATATCCGAATCTTCACTGCTCACCAGCTCCCCAGTTTTGGCCTTGATGACCGTATTGTTGATATTGGTCCTGGATTTTTTATGGATGATGACATTTTCCAGGAATCGGTCATTTTCACCAGATTTTTTATCGACCTTAATATTCATCCCGGTACCTTCAAAATCACTGAAGACTCCTTCCGCGATTGCAACTGCCGGTTTTACTTTAGCGATGTTCTTTCTTAGGTTGTAAATTTTTTGTTCAGAGGCGGGAATAATATTATTCGCAAAATAAAAGGTCACCCCACCTAAGAATACCACCAAGACTATAAGGGGTAACATGGCCCTTTGCAGGGATATTCCCGAGGCCTTCATGGCAGCAAATTCATAATTTTCCGCAAAACTACCAAAGGTGAGAATGGAAGAAAGCAGCACGGTCAGGGGGAGTACTTTTTCCGTAAGATTGGGCATGAGGTAAAAAAGGAACTTACCAATAATGGCAATATCCAGTCCTTTACCGGCCAAATCATCAATAAAGAGCCAAATGGTTTGAAATATGAAGATAAACATCAAAATGACAAACGAACTGACGAAATTAAAGACAAACCTCGATAGGATGTAGCGGTCTAGTATCCTCAACTTTTTAATTTCTTATAATATAGTACCCTTCGTTCTTGTACTTACTTTCATCAAAAGTAAATAAGGTTTTTGATAAAGGCTGGTCAGTTTTAAAAGAATTAACAGTAATAGTGGTCTTTGTACCGTTCTTACCTGTTTCAATAAGTCTATAGATATGTTTAGTCTCAATATCAATTCCCAACAAAATAGATTTGATTTCCGAATGGGTATCAATTGGAGTCAATTTTACAAACTGAATTTTTCTTCCTTGTATGTTTTGAAGCACGTCCCATTCGTAATTATGACCCGACTTGTAGAAAGTAAGCATTTTTGAAGGGGTTACGGTATTTACATCCTCAGATTTGTTTTCGATGGTTACCTCTTCATTTTCAGGGACAATGGTATACACTTTTTTGCCATCGAACAATTGTTGTGATCCCAAATAATTGAATAGGTATTTATCGCCCTGAAGGGTGACATCGCCTCTAGTTTCCTGATTGATGTTGGCTTCTGTGTTTTGAAGGGCATACTTAAATTCCACATGGATATTCTTATAGCTCTGCACCTTGTTGTATACTTCGTCCAATAGTGACTTAGCCTTTGAAGCACTCTGTGCCATAGAAAAGGTGGAGGTCAATACAAATGCCAATACAAATAATTTTTTCATCACGTTGTTATTTTTTTTCATTTTCTAATAGTTGATCCAATGCATACATGTCAGGCACCAAAACCTGTCTGGCCTTACTACCTTCAAAGGAGCCCACAATTCCTGCAGCCTCTAATTGATCTATGATACGGCCGGCACGGTTGTACCCGAGCTTAAGTTTTCGCTGTATCAATGATGCAGAACCTTGCTGTGCCACCACGATTACTTCTGCGGCGTCCCTGAACATGGCATCTCTTTCGGATATGTCATTATCAAGACTCGTGCCAGAATCATCTCCACCTACATATTCAGGTAGGAGATGCGCCTCGGGATATGCACGCTGCGATCCAATATATTCCGTTATTTTGGCCACCTCTGGAGTGTCCACAAAGGCACACTGAATTCGGGTGACATCATTTCCTTGAGTAAACAACATATCCCCTCTACCAATAAGTTGATCGGCACCTTGGGCATCCAAGATAGTCCTTGAATCAATTTTAGAGGTTACTCTAAAGGCAATACGGGCAGGGAAGTTGGCTTTGATGATCCCTGTAATTACATTCACAGATGGTCTCTGCGTGGCAATGATTAAATGTATTCCAATAGCCCTTGCCAATTGTGCCAATCTGGCTATTGGGGTCTCTACTTCCTTCCCGGCGGTCATGATAAGATCAGCGAACTCGTCTATGACCAACACGATATAGGGTAGAAACTTATGTCCATCATTAGGGTTTAATTTTCTAGCCTTAAATTTGGTGTTGTACTCCTTAATATTTCGGACCATGGCAAGCTTCAGCAGCTCGTAACGATCGTCCATTTCAATACAAAGGGAATTCAAGGTGTTGATGACCTTTGTGTTATCCGTAATGATTGCTTCCTCAACATCTGGAAGTTTTGCTAAGTAGTGTCTTTCAATTTTATTGAAAAGGGTCAATTCCACCTTTTTCGGATCTACCAATACAAATTTTACCTCTGCAGGGTGTTTTTTATAGAGTAGGGAAGTCAATACGGCATTCAATCCTACCGATTTACCTTGTCCTGTGGCACCCGCCATTAATAAATGGGGCATTTTAGCAAGATCCACTACAAAGGTCTCGTTGCTAATTGTTTTACCGAAGGCAATGGGCAATTCCATTTCTGCCTTCTGGAATTTTGGCGATGCAATCACAGATCGCATAGATACGATAGTGGCATTTTTATTTGGAACTTCAATACCGATCGTGCCTTTTCCAGGGATAGGGGCAATGATTCTGATTCCCAATGCCGCTAAGGAGAGGGCAATATCATCCTCTAGGTTCTTGATTTTGGAAATACGTACCCCAGCTTCCGGTACTATTTCATATAAGGTCACGGTCGGACCAATGGTTGCTTTGATCTGCGCGATCCCTATCTTATAGTTCCGCAGGGTCTCCACAATTTTATTCTTGTTTTCCTCCAGCTCTTCCTGGTTGATGGTAATACCACCACCAACACCGTGTTGGTCCAATAATTCTATGGTTGGAAACTTGTAGTTGCCCAATTCCAGGGTTGGGTCAAACTCTCCAAAATCCTCCACCAATTTATTGGATAAAAGATCGGTATCTTCCACTTCTTCTTTGATCTTCTCCACTTCCATGGCGATATCATCTACCTCCTCACTTTTGGCAACTTCTATTTTGAAACCATCATCTTTATCATCCAATTCCAGTGGTGGGATATCTTTTTTATGGGTGTAGGTGTCAATGATCTGAGGGGCCACTTCCTCCTCAGGTAGCAGTTCCTCTATGTTGCTCTCATCTGTTACGGTTGCGGGCTTTCTTTTAAAGTCGGTCGCGAGGGAATTGCTTTTTTGTTTGAAATAAACGATGATGTCTTCTGGTGTAAATTGAAACAAGCGGACCAGAATAATCGTCAACCCGAACAATAACAAAAGAAATACGCCAATCTTTCCGGTATAGTCCTGTAGGAAATCGTTCATTTCATAGCCCACGATCCCCCCTAATAATGGTCTTTTTTCTGCAAAGAACCCAAGGGTAATGGAAATCCAGATAATAAAGACCAGACCCCAGATCCATTTCCGTACCAACCCTTTTTTGTCAAGGCTGAGAAATAGGTGCAATCCGGTAATAAAAAATAGGAAAGTAAATATCAGTGAGGCTAGGCCGAAACCTTTATAAACGAAAAAATGGCTGATGGCAGCCCCAAATTTATTCAGGAGGTTCTTCGCTTCCTCGTTACGGTCAGAGAACTCACTCAAGAGGCTTTGGTCTGCCTGCCAGGTAAAATAAAAGGAGACAAAAGAGAAAAACAAGGCTATACTGAAAAGCATCAATAGGCTTCCCAATATTATTTTATTCTTTTTGGACAACTTCAGTGACCGTCCTTTTTTAGTAGCGGTAGGCTTTGACTTTTTTACCTTTTTTGCCATTAAATCTTATATTCTTAGCGGCTAAATTACGAATTTAGTACGGAAGCCGAATCTACATTAGTTTTAAAAAATTTTCGGACAATAAATGATCAGTCCTATTATGGTTGCTGCAACAGACACCAGCATTACTGCTCCTGCGGAGATATCCTTTATTAATCCTATTTTAGGGTCAAATTCCGGCTGTACAAAATCGGCTAATTTTTCAATAGCAGTATTGAGGCCTTCTACCCCTAGGACCAAAGCAATGGCAAAGATCTGTAAGATCCACTCCGTGTTTGAAATTTCAAAATAGAATCCCGCAGCGGTCATGACCATGGCAATAAAGACCTGCACCTTGATACTGGCCTCTGTTTGGATCAGCAATAAGGCACCTCTGAGGGCGTAACGCACCCCATTAATTCTATTTTTTAGGAATGATTCTTTAGGCATGCAGTAGGGCTTCTAGGGCAGCCTTGTAATTAGGCTCATCCACAATTTCAGGTACTAATTCATTGTATACAACTTGTCCCTTTTCATCTATCACGACAACCGCTCTAGAATGTAAACTTTGTAGTGGGCCATCGGTAAATTCCAACCCATAAGATTTACCAAAACTACCTTCCCTAAAATCAGAAAGCATTTCTACCTTGTCAATACCCTCAGCACCACAAAAACGTGCTTGGGCAAATGGGAGGTCTTTGGATACACACAATACCACGGTATTATTTAATTCGGAAGCCTCTTTGTTGAATTGTCTTACCGATTGGGCACATGTACCGGTATCGATACTTGGGAATATATTTAGAACCACTTTCTTTCCTATATAATTGGCAAGGGTGGAAGGTGATAAATCTGTTTTTGTCAAATTGAAATTAGGAGCTGATGATCCTATTGTAGGAAGTTCACCAAGGGTGTTGATGGTATTTCCTTTTAAAGTAACTATTGCCATTTGGAGCGGTTTTGAATTTTGTGGTGAAATTATAAAATATATGCATGAATCAGAGCTTTTGACCACAAAAAAAGTCCTTCAAATTATTGAAGGACTTTAACCGTAATGTTTTGGCCATTATTTGTCTATTGCACCAAGTACGCGCTGCATAAATTGGTTCAAGGCATCTTTTTTGGGTGTGCCCTCTTTTATGGCTTTGGCAACATCCAAGGCACCGTACATATTGGAGATGAGCTCTCCAATCACGTCCAGCTCTTCGTCTTTTAAGGAAGGTACTTCTGTAAGAGCTTCCAAAGTTTCAATGGTCTCTATCACAAAATCTTCATCGTTCTCTTCAATGAAGGTTGTGAGATGTTTAATTATAGGTAACTTCACTGATAAGTTCTTTTAAAACATCGTATTTATTCGTTTGAACCTGGTTCTTTAACTTCCCGTTGGTAAAGGCTGCAAAAGTTGGTAGATTATCAACGTTGGCAAGCTTTCTTGATTCTGGAAATTTCTCGGCATCAGCGATAACAAATGTGATACTCTCATTTGTGGAAGCCTCTTTTTTAAATTTAGGTTTCATAATACGGCAATTGCCACACCAGGTTGCAGAATATTGAACCACAACATTTGTATTGTTATCCAGGATCTCCTGTAAATTGTCTTTTTCCAATTCTAGTATCATAACTATTGCAAATTTTTAAGTTGATAAAAAGCATGGAGCAAGAGCTCCATGCCTGTAATCTCAAATGCCTTATTTAGTTTGCGTGTGTAGAAAGATAATTGGCAACTCCGGTTCTGTTAGCGGACATTGCATCTTTACCTTCTTCCCAGTTTGCTGGACAAACCTCACCTTTTTCTTGAACATGGGTATATGCATCTACCAAACGCAAGTATTCGTTTACGTTTCTTCCCAATGGCATATGGTTGATACCTTCGTGGAATACAGTTCCTTCCTCATCAATAAGATAAGTAGCTCTGTACGTTACGTTGTCACCATCTACGGTTACAACCCCTGTTTCATCATCATACTGTTCGTTGGTGATATCCAGGATACCCAAAGTAGACGCCAAGTTTCTATTGCTGTCTGCCAAGATAGGATAAGTTACTCCTTCGATACCTCCGTTGTCTTTTGAAGTGCTCAACCATGCAAAGTGAACCTCTGCAGTATCACAGGAAGCGCCTATTACTAAAGTGTTTCTTTTTTCAAATTCCCCTAAAGCAGCCTGGAAAGCGTGCAATTCGGTTGGGCAAACAAATGTGAAATCTTTTGGGTACCAAAACAACAATACCTTTTTGTTATTGTTTTTTGCCTCTTCCAAAACATTGATCTTAAACGTATCACCCAATTCATTCATCGCGTTCACTGATAAATTCGGAAATTTTTTCCCTACAAATGCCATATTTTCTTTGTTTATATATTAATTTCTTACTGCAAAATTACAGTTTAATATTGCGCCTAAGCGTCATTGGAATTGGAAAATACTATGGGAGAATAATTTATATAAATGCCGATGGGATAAAGCCAAAAATCTTACCGACTTGGCATTTTCGGGGAGTGTATTTTAGGGTATTGTCAAAATACACCCACTCTCATTGTGAAGTTGGTTTTTGTAGATTTTGGAAAGAATCAGTTATTTGTGATTGTAATCCTATGACCGTGTTTCGTTCAAGGTTTTAAGTTCTTTTTACAGTATAAAACTATGCAGGGTTTTCAGATGTTGCCAATTGTTTGATCTTTATTTTTAAAGCAGCAAAAAGCAAGGTCATGAATGGGCTCAGCCAGTTAAAGATGGCATAAAAGAAATATTCGCCAACACCAACGCCCAATACGCCGCTATGATAAGCTCCACATGTGTTCCAAGGGATCAGCACAGAGGTTACGGTACCAGAGTCTTCCAAGGTTCTACTTAAGTTCTCAGGGGCCAGACCTTTGTCCCTATACGCCTTGGCAAACATTTTACCCGGAACCACAATGGCCAAATACTGGTCGGAAGCGGTAACGTTCAGCGCCAGGCAACTGGCCACAGTACTTGCGAAGAGGCTAAAGGTAGATTTTGCCATTCCTAAAAGGGCGCTACTTATTCTGGCAAGGGCACCAATACCATCCATAATTCCTCCAAAGACCATAGCGCAAACAATCAACCAAATAGTGCCCAACATTCCGGCCATTCCTTTTGATGAAAATAGATCATTAAGGGCTTCGTTTTCGGTGGCGATGTTCGTTGAGACAGTGATGGCGTTCATGATGCCTTTATAGCCTGTCTCAAAGGTCATTTGAGTCGCCCCGGTTATTCCCATAACTATTTCGGGTTGAAAAATTAAGGCAAACACCCCTCCCAATAAGGTACCTATCAATAAGGCCAAAAGTGGCGGGGTTTTTTTTAATATCAGTAGTATCACCGCAACAGGCACCAAAAACAACCATCCGTTGATGTTGAAGGTGTGGTCTATGGAATCCAATATGGCTTGTGTGTCGGCAGATCCCGTGGTATCAATGGAGAACCCCATGATGATAAAAACCAATAAGGTAACAGAGATGGTAGGGATAGTGGTGAGGGACATGTATTTTATGTGGCTGAACAATTCTCCACCGGCCATTGCAGGTGCTAAATTTGTAGTATCGCTCAAAGGGGACATTTTGTCTCCAAAGTAAGCCCCTGAAAGGATTGCTCCCGCAGTCATTCCCAGTGATATGCCAAGGGTGTCACCTATTCCAATCAACGCAATACCAACTGTGGCCGATGTGGTCCAAGAGCTTCCTGTAGCAATTGAAATAACTGCACAAATAATCACACAGGCCGCTAAAAATATGGTTGGATTCAAAACCTGTAAGCCATAATAGATCATGGACGGTATAATACCACTGATCAGCCAGGTACCGGAAAGGGCCCCAACCATCAAAAGAATGATTAGGGCCCCTGTGGTCGATTTTACATTTTCCGCAACTTCCGCCAACATTTGGTCATAGGTGACCTTATTAAAAACACCTACAATTGCAGCAACGGCTGCTCCCATGAGTAGAATAAATTGGTTGGAGCCACTAAGGGCATCGTCCCCAAAAACAAAAACATTGTAAGCCAACATACCTACCAGTGCAAAAACTGGAATCAAGGCTTCCCAAATGTTTAATTCTTTATTCTCAACTATATTTTCGTCCTCTGGTTTTGATGAATTAATATCTTGACTCTGCATGAAAGGTATGTTAGTTACCTCGTAATATTACGATTTTGGTAATTGTTCTGCAAGTCTTTTAAATTTTGCTTATTTGCTCAATTCTGCCTCTTTTAGGATTCCCAATTCTAACATGCAGTTTTTCATGGTTTTATATGTTCTGTGGATATCATTGTCCAACCCAATGGAAAAACGAATCAGTCCATTTGATAGTCCCATTTCCACTTGTTCTTCCATAGGGATCTCGGAAGAAGTAGATGTTCCAGGGGCGCTGAAAAGGGTTTTGTAAAAACCAAGGCTAACCGCCAAATATCCTAAATTCTTTGCTTGCATAAGTTCCATAAGGGCATTTGCCTGATCCAAAGAACCTACATCCAAGGTCATGATACCTCCAAAGCCGTATTCTTCGGTCATCTGATCCTTCATTATCTGATAACTTGGGTGCGATTTTAAACCTGGGTAGACCACTCTTAATCCGTCCTTAACAAAGTTTTCGGCCAGATAAAGGGCATTTTCACTGTGCTTTTTCATACGGATATGAAGGGTTCTCATATTTTTTAAAATGGAGGAGGCCCTTAAGCTATCCATGGTACTTCCCAAAAGCATTCCCGCGCCGTTGTTCACATCTTTTAGGCTTAGGCAAAAATCAGAAGTTCCACATACAACCCCGGCAACACAATCGCTACTTCCATTGATGAACTTAGTTAAACTGTGTATTACTATGTCCGCGCCCAGTTTGCCCGGGGCGATAGACAGTGGGGAAAAGGTATTGTCCACAACAAGTGGAAGATTATATTTTTTTGCTAGTTTGGAAAGGGCTTTGATGTCCGCTATCTCCAATAAAGGGTTGCTTACCGCCTCACAATAGATCATTTTTGTTTTTGGGGTGATGGCTGCTTCAACCGCTTCTAGATTTGTGATGTCCACAAAAGAAGTTCCAATTTTGAATTTTTTTAGAAAATTCTTCATAAAGGCATAGGTGCCACCATAGATGGTCCTGCTGCTAACGATATGGTCATCGGTATCACAAAGTTGAAAAATCACCGCTGTAATGGCACCCATTCCACTGGCAGTAACATTTGCAGCTTCCGTTCCTTCCAAGGCGGCTAAAGCCTCTCCTAAATATAGGTTGGATGGGGTGGAGTGCCTGCTATAAAGATAACAACCTTCCGTATTCCCTTCAAAGGTATCAAACATGGTCTTGGCCGATAGAAATGTGTAGGTTGATGAGTCGGAAATTGAGGGGTTAACCCCGCCAAATTCACCAAAATATTGTAAATCCTGAATACTGTCTGAAGCCTTGTAATCCATAATAAGTTTGTTTTTTATGGTTTAAAAATAGGAAATACTAGTTTTACTGTCAATATTTACTAGTTTTATAAGAAAATAAATCTAGTAAAAACATATTTATTAGATTTTAAAGTTGTTTATTGTGGATCAGCGAACCAAATCATGAATAAGAATCAGGATGAAATTTGACGAAATTGATGTGAGATTATTGGGTCTTTTACAGCAAGACAGTAAAAAGACCACCAAGGAATATGCAAACCAGTTGAATCTTTCAGTTACAGCTGTTTACGAGCGTATCAAGCGATTGGAAAAGACAGGTTGCATTACAAAGTATGTGGCCCTGGTGGATAAAAAAAAGGTGAACAAGTCGTTCGTGGTGCTCTGCCATGTGAAATTGGTACAACACACCAAAGAATTCGTAACCCAGTTCGAGCGGGAAGTTCTAAGGCTTCAGGAGGTGGTGGAGTGCTATCACATCAGCGGGGATTACGACTATATTTTAAAAATTCATGTTAGTGATATGGAGGCATATAGGGACTTCATGGTGGCTAAGCTTACGGCCATCAATCATATAGGGAGTACCCAGAGCTCTTTTGTCATTACAGAAGTTAAGCATACCACAGCAATTCCTATCTAGCACCCCATTAATAACAGAAGTTTGGAAGCTACAGGGTTTCTAAACCAGAAATTAATACTAATTTTGTGATGTTTTAAAAAATCAAGGATATATATGAGTTCATACGACGTAGCCATTATTGGTTCAGGCCCAGGAGGATATGTTGCAGCGATACGTTGCGCACAATTAGGAATGAAAACAGCAATTATAGAAAAGTACTCTACTTTGGGAGGTACTTGTCTTAATGTAGGTTGTATACCTTCTAAGGCATTGTTGGATTCATCCCATCACTATGAAGATGCAGTAAAGCACTTTGAGGAGCATGGTATTGAGATACCTGGGGAGATAAGAGTGAACTTGGAGAAAATGATTTCTAGAAAACAATCCGTCGTGGATCAAACCACCAAAGGGATACAGTTTTTGATGGATAAAAACAAGATCGATGTATTTGAAGGAATGGGGAGCTTTAAGGATGCCACCCATATAAACATCGAAAAAAGCGATGGTAAGTCAGAGACCATAGAGGCTAAGAATATCATTATCGCAACTGGATCTAAACCATCTACCTTACCGTTTATCAAATTAGATAAGGAAAGGGTAATAACCTCTACAGAAGCTTTAAAACTAAAGGAAATTCCGAAGCATATGATTGTCATAGGCGGTGGGGTTATTGGTCTTGAATTGGGACAAGTGTATAAAAGATTGGGTTCTGAAGTGACCGTTGTGGAATTTATGGACCGCATTATCCCAGGAATGGACGGAGCGCTTTCCAAAGAACTGACCAAAGTTCTTAAAAAGCAGAAAATGAAGATTAATACGTCGCACAAAGTTAAATCCGTCGAAAGGAAAGGTGACGAAGTGATTGTAAAGGCGGATGACAAAAAAGGAGAAGAAGTAACTTTTACGGCCGATTATTGTTTGGTAGCGGTAGGGCGTAGCCCATATACTGCCGGATTGAACTTGGATGCAGCCGGCGTAAAATTGGATGAGAGGGGCAGAGTAGCCGTGAACGATCATTTACAGACCAATGTTTCCAATATCTATGCCATTGGAGATGTGGTCAGAGGAGCTATGTTGGCCCATAAGGCAGAAGAAGAGGGGACTTTGGTAGCTGAGATTATGGCCGGACAAAAACCACACATCGATTATAATTTGATTCCTGGTGTTGTTTATACCTGGCCAGAAGTGGCTGCTGTAGGTAAAACGGAAGAGGAGTTAAAAGAAGCTGGGATCGACTTTAAGGTGGGACAATTTCCAATGAGGGCTTTAGGTCGCGCTAGAGCTAGTATGGATATAGACGGATTTGTTAAGATCCTTGCAGATAAAAAAACGGATGAAGTATTGGGTGTCCATATGATAGGAGCCCGTGTTGCGGATCTAATTGCAGAAGCGGTCACCGCGATGGAATTTAGAGCCTCTGCCGAAGACATTTCTAGAATGAGTCATGCACATCCAACCTATGCGGAAGCTGTCAAAGAAGCTGCCTTGGCCGCTACAGATGACCGGGCACTGCATATTTAAAACAAACATTACCCAATTAAAAAATCCCATCAAGTTACTTGATGGGATTTTTTGTTAGTTCTTATGTGATCCGTCGCAATAGGGTGGATTCTTGGTCTGTTTACAAGTACAGAGAAAGGCTGTTTTTTCTTCCTCCACAGCAAAGCCCATAGAAGGGGTTGCGTTATGTGCCTTGTGTGAACCATCGCAAAAGGGTTGATTGCTGCTATGGCTACAGGTACACCAGCCATACCTTTTATCTTTTTCCAATTTTACGGCTATAGGCGCGTAAGCTTTCTTCTCGCTCATAATTATGATTTAGGGCGCAAAAGTAATGGAAAGTGAACCAGTGTAAATAGTGGATGCTTAATTTTTAGCCAATCTAAATAGCTTGATAACGGTTACCCTTAATCTAAACAAGGTATCCTTGATCAATCTAAAGGAGAAGGCTATCCAAGGTTCTGCATTGGTAGAGAGCTGTTGTACCAATTCCCCGGCCTTAGCTTTAATGGCAACCTTGTTGTCCTCATATTTTAAGGCGGTGTAAACACAGGCAACCATAAAAATAAGTGCTCCCGGTACTACAATGTAAGGGGAGAGGGAATGATGTAAGAAGGCATAAAAACCTAATCCCGTTAAACTACCATATAAAATAACGAAGTGTGATATGTATATTGATAGGGTGCTGGAACCAATTTTTAGAACTGTACTGTTCATCATAAACCTTCTAAGGGTCATGAATACTCCAAATACAACAAGTACGTTTCCTAGCCTGATAAAGAGGTAGTTGTTTTTGTAAAGGTCTGCAAATAATTGAAGCCCGGTGGTCTGAGCCAAATAATTGACAAAAGGCGAAGAATAAAAGACAAGACTTAATCCAGCGACAAATGCGGTAGTTATCGCTACTGGGTATAGGTGCTTATAGTCCTTAAATCGGGTGAAAATTAATGATAGGAAAGCCCCAAAGGTAGCATATCCGAACCATGGGAAAATAGTGAATACAGAACCGTTTGCTTTGGTGAAATAATTCGCCAACATCTCCGGCAAGTATATATGATCCATGATTTTATACTGTGGCTCCAATACAAAGAGAACGATAGTGGTGGCAAACAGGATCAATGGAAGCACGAATTTCTTTTTTGTACTGGAAAACAAATAGATCCCAATGATACCCAAAATGGATAATCCAATACAATGCAAAACATCTACCAGATAGAAAGAACTATAGATTTCCCCTCTGACCAATCCAAAAAGATTGAGTCTAAGAATATAACCAATCAACAATAATTGAAGACCTCTTTTTATTCCTTTCTTGACCCTAGGGTTATCAAAGCCCTGTTGATCTCCCCTTACCAATAAATACGTGAAGATAAAACCGGATACGGTAAAGAAAACCGGAGCGGTAATTCCCCTAAAATATTGCCAAATGGAAAAGGCTAGATTGGAATTGTCCCTGTAAGCGTTGTCTAAAAGTCCATCTACAAAATGTCCTTGTAACATCATAAGAATGGCCCATGCGCGCATGGCGTCTACAAAGTATAAGCGGTACTTATTGTTTTTCATTTAAGTCACGAATATCAATTACCCTATATACTTGTTAAACAGGGTGTTTGGATGTTTCCGAGTGCAAAATTAGCTAAAAAACTCGCACGTGTGCCTATTTTAGGGTATTTTCGTAAATAAAAAAATTCCATGGCTACCATCTTGGCATTTGCAGGGAGTAATTCATCCACATCAATTAATTTTAAATTGGTGAAATATACTTCAGGTTTAATACAACAAAACGAGGTTAAAGTAATGGATCTTTCCAGTTTTCCGGTACCCATGTACAGCGCGGATACTGAGAAGAACAATGGTTATCCCGAGGATGTTGTGGCCTTACAAAAAGATATTAAAAATGCTGATGGGTTGATAATTTCTGTCAATGAACACAACAGCGGACCCTCCGCCTATTTTAAAAATTTAATGGATTGGTTGTCACGGGTAGACAAACGCTTTTTGGAAGACAAGAAAATATTTCTAATGTCCACATCCCCAGGAAGAAGAGGCGCTATTTCCTCTCTGACCTACGTAAAAGACACACTTCCCCGATTTGGAGGCGAAATTATGACCACTTTTTCCCTGCCTTCTTTCAATGATAATTTTGATCCCGAGAAGGGAATTTTAGATGGGGAATTGAAAGCTGGACACCAAGTGGCCTTAGCAGATTTTTTAAAAACCTTATAGCAAATTCTTGCGTACAGAAGTCAATTTTACAGTAGCTGATCTCCCTAAATTTAAGGAAGCCTTATTAAAATGGGCGCAACAGTTCTATGAGGTCGTATGGTTGGATAGTAATGACCATATAGGGGAATATAGCTCCTTTGACGGGCTTTTGGCCGCCGATGCACTAACGTCAATAGTTACCGATTATCACAATGCTTTTGAGGAGCTAAAAACATATCAGGATGGCAGCAAGGATTGGCTCTTCGGGTACTTGTCCTATGACCTGAAAAATGATGTGGAACAACTCTCCTCATCAAATTTTGATGGCCTTGGCTTTGCAGATATGCATTTTTTTCAACCCAAGCGCATCATACGTTTTCAGGGAGACCAAGTTAATTTTTGTTATCTAAATATGGTGGCTGATGAGATAGAGGAAGATTTCAAAGCCATTACCAATCAATCCCTATTAAATAATTCCGAATCGCCGGCCGATACTTCTATTCGCATAAAACTGCGAATTTTTAAGGATGATTATTTTAAAAGAGTACAGCAGCTTTTGGCACGTATTTATAGGGGAGATATTTATGAGGCTAATTTTTGTCAAGAATTTTATCTAGAGGACACTTGTATTGATCCCTTGCTGACCTTTCAAAAACTGAATGCTATTTCCAAGCCCCCATTCGCTACGTTTTTAAAATTCAAAGATGTATTTGCCCTATCCGCGTCTCCCGAACGCTATATTAAAAAACAGGGAACTAAAATTATTTCCCAGCCCATCAAGGGAACTGCAAAACGGTCTTCGGAGCCAAAAGAAGATGAGCAATTGAAGCTCCTTTTGGAAAATGACCCAAAAGAAAGGGCAGAAAATATAATGATTGTGGACCTGGTGCGAAACGACCTCTCCAAAAGTGCGCTAAAAGGGAGTGTAGTAGTTGAGGAGCTCTGTAAGGTATATTCTTTTGAACAGGTCCATCAAATGATTTCCACTATTACTGCCACTGTGGACGCACGGAAGAATCCGGTGGATATTATCAAAGAAACCTTTCCCATGGGCAGTATGACAGGCGCCCCAAAAGTTTCGGCTATGAAAATCATAGAAGAATTGGAAGCCACCAAACGAGGCCTTTACAGTGGCGCTGTAGGTTATTTTACACCAGAAGGGGATTTTGATTTTAATGTGATTATCAGAAGCATCCTGTACAATTCCTCCAAAAGATATGTTTCCTTCTCAGTGGGCAGTGCCATTACGGCAAAGGCATCCCCTGAAAAGGAGTATGAGGAATGTCTATTAAAGGCTAAGGCGATGCGGGTGGTCCTGGAAGGCTAGTGTAAATAGGTAGGTTGCCTTACCAAATATTTGTTTATTTTTAGATTCAAGCCCGAATTACCATGCACCAAGAATACTTCCTTCCATTTCAAAAATATAAAATTGCTGTGATGTGTACCCAACCCCAAGAGATCTTGGGGGTAGTTGTACTATGCCATGGATTTGGAGAGCACTACAGGCGGTATTTGCCAGAAGTGATCCCTCAGCTTGAGAATGCAGGACTTGCGGTGGTAGCCTATGATAATATAGGTCATGGACAATCTGGGGGCA
Organism: Sediminicola luteus; assembly: GCF_040566555.1. GTDB lineage: Bacteria > Bacteroidota > Bacteroidia > Flavobacteriales > Flavobacteriaceae > Sediminicola. Next base: position 19,535 of record NZ_JBEWYP010000003.1, read on the forward strand.
AAAGGGGTCACTGCCCAAATTACGAGGCCTTACTGGATATCTTGGCGTTGGTCATCGAACGGGCACAATCACTTTATCCCGCCAAACCCCTATTCCTTTACGGACATAGCATGGGGGGCAATCTGGTTTTAAATTACGTTTTAAGAAGGAAACACCACGTTAAGGGCGTCATTGCAACAAGTCCCTATCTTCGTTTGGCATTTAAGCCTCCAAAGTGGAAAATGATCTTGGGAAAGGCAATGCTGAGTATCTACCCGTCTATTACTCTACCCTCAGGATTGGATCCCGAAGGTATTTCACGAATCCCAGAAGAGGTTGAACGATATAAGAATGATCCGATGGTACATGATAAGGTGAGTCCAATGTTTTCTTTTCCCGTTATGGACGCTGGGGAATGGGCTATTGCAAACAGCAATTTGTTAACGGTAAATACTTTGTTGTTGCATGGAACTGGAGATCAAATAATCGATCATAGGGGAACCGTGGCCTTTCATGAAAATGCCAGCACTACTACCCTTAAACTCCTGGAAGGGGGCTACCATGAATTGCACAAGGACCTTTGCAGTAAAGAAATGCTGGGGCACATCAATAATTGGTTGGCGCTGCAACTTTGAGTACATTTACGGCGTGCTAGAGGAATTCAATAATCATATCAATACATCTTTTCCCCACCTACGGGAAGGGAAGTTTTTATTGGCTTGCAGTGGAGGCCTCGATAGCGTGGTTCTTACCCACTTATGCCATGGTGCTGGCTTGGATTTTGCATTGGCCCATTGTAATTTTAACTTAAGGGGAGATGCCAGTGATGGGGATGAGGCTTTTGTAAAAAAATTGGCCGCAGAATTAGATAAAGAATTTTATGTAATTATCTTTAATACAGTGAATTACATGAACAAAAACAAAGTTTCCCTTCAAATGGCTGCGCGTGAGCTACGCTATGATTGGTTCCAAGGATTAATGGAGCAAAAAGGCTGGTCGACTTTGGTTACGGCACATCATGCAGATGATAACCTGGAAACTTTTCTTATCAACCTTTCCAGGGGAACGGGCATAGACGGACTTACTGGAATTCCCGAAAAAACGGCAAGTATTTCAAGACCCTTGTTGAAATATTCGAGGGTTCAATTAGAGGCCTATGCCAAAGAAAGGAACCTGGAATGGCGGGAGGATCTTTCCAACCAAGAGACCAAATATCTCAGGAATAAGATAAGACATCAAATTGTTCCTCTTCTTAAGGAATTGCATCCTACTTTCCTTACTAACTTTAAGCAGACACAACATTTTTTGAGGCAGACCTCAGGAATTGCCGAAGACCATATAAACCAAATAAAAGAGCAGCTTTTTAATAGGGACAACGAGGTCATTAAAATTTCCATTTCAGAATTAATGAAATTAAATCCTATAGAGGGATATTTATATGCGTTGCTCAATGAGTACGGTTTTATGGAATGGAATGACGTATTATCCTTGTTGACAGCAATGGGAGGCAAAGAGGTTCGTTCCAAAACCCATAGACTGTTAAAGCATAGGGAATATTTGCTACTAGAGGAAATCTCCATTTCCACAGGGATGGAATATGCGATAAACGAAGAAGACAAAAGGTTAGAGGAGCCTTTAAAAATGTCTTTAGATATAGTCGATAAAATCGAAGAGACGGGCAATACCATACTTTATGTAGATAAAGAAACGTTAAAGTATCCCCTGACGGTAAGAAAATGGAGAAAAGGAGACTATTTTTATCCTTTTGGCATGCGTGGAAGTAAAAAGGTGTCCAAGTTTTTTAAGGACATAAAAATGGACCAGATTTCCAAGGAAAAACAATGGCTGCTGTGCTCCGATGACAATGTAGTTTGGATCATGGGAAAAAGAGGGGATGATCGGTTTAAGGTTACCGACAGCACAAAAATGATATTAAAAATCAGTATACAGGAATGAAGAAGTTTATTACCGGGATTATAGTATTGCTAACACTTACATCGGTTTTTGCCCAAACAGAGGATAATCCAGTAGTTTGGTCCTATGAGGTGAAAAAGATATCAGATACCGAGTATGATCTGGTCATTAAAGGGGATATCATGGAAGGGTGGCATATTTACTCCCAGTTTACCCCGGAAGGTGGTCCACTGCAAAGTGAATTTACCTTTGAAGAGGCTGGCGATCTCTATGAATTGATCGGGGAGCCCAAGGAAGGAAAAACGGTAAGGGAATACAGTGATATCTTTGGAGTGGACGAGATTTTCTTTAAAAACAAAGCACTGTTCACACAGCGTATCAAATTGATAGATCCCAGTGTAGACCAATTGGAAGTTGGTTTATTCTATCAAATTTGTAAGGAAGTATGTATTTCCAAGGATGAAGTTTTTAATATTTCCCTGAGCGGTAAGACCGTGGTGGTGAATGAAAAAACGGTGGACCAACGAAGTCAGGCTCTCAGTGAAGCCTTAGTGCTGGACCTTAAGAACAAGAATTTATTGAATGGCGATTCAGAAGGTATGGATATGGGAACCAGTCTATGGATGATTTTTGGACTTGGATTTCTGGGAGGCCTCATAGCCTTGTTGACACCTTGTGTATTTCCAATGATCCCATTGACGGTATCTTTTTTTACCAAACAATCACAACCCAAGGCTAAAGGTATCACCAACGCCCTGTTATATGGCTTCTTTATTGTTCTGATCTATTTCCTTCTCAGTTTACCATTTCATTTGTTTGATTCTGTAGATTCGCAGATCTTGAATACCATAGCTACCAATGTCTGGCTAAATCTATTTTTCTTTTTGATTTTCATCTTCTTTTCGTTCTCCTTTTTTGGGTATTACGAATTGACACTTCCTAGTTCATGGGCCAATAAGATGGATTCTGCCTCTTCTAAAGTAGGTGGTGGTTTTGGTATCTTTTTCATGGCTGTTACCCTAGCTATTGTATCCTTTTCCTGTACCGGCCCCATTCTTGGAGGGTTATTGGGAAGTACGGCCCTGGCAGATGGGGATGTTGCTACTAATTTAACTATAGGTATGTTGGGCTTTGGAGTTGCTCTGGCCCTGCCTTTTGCCCTTTTTGCCCTATTTCCCGCATGGTTGAATTCACTTCCTAAATCGGGAGGATGGATGACCACGGTAAAAGTGGTGCTTGGCTTTTTAGAACTGGCACTGGCCTTTAAATTCCTGTCCAATGCCGATTTGGTAGGGAATTGGGGGATTTTTAAAAGGGAAATATTTTTGGGAATTTGGATCCTATTATTTTTGCTGATGACTTTATATCTTTTTGGAATGTTCCGTTTTCCACATGATGGTCCCAAACAAAAATTATCCAAAACCAGATTGGGTGTTGCCCTTTTGAGTGGAGCATTTTCGCTTTATTTAATCTTGGGATTGGCCAAGGTGACCGACCTAAAACTTTTGAGTGGCTTCCCTCCGCCAGAGTTCTATAGTGTTTTTGAACAGGAGAGCGATTGTCCCTTGGGAATAAATTGTTTTAAAGATTTTGATGAGGGATTGGCTTATGCCCAAGAAGTCAATAAGCCTATTTTATTGGATTTTACTGGGTGGGCCTGTGTCAACTGTCGTAAAATGGAAGAAAACGTATGGAGCGAACCTGATATTTATCCTTTGTTAAAAGAGGATTATGTATTGATTTCCCTTTACATAGACGATCGGAAACCCTTACCTGAAGATGGGCAGTTCGATTTTAAATTTGAATCCGGAAGGGTGAAGACCATTAAAACAGTAGGTGAAAAATGGGGTACCTTCCAAACCCTAAACTTTAATGCGGCTTCCCAGCCCTATTATGTATTGCTCACACCAGATTTGGAAGTTCTTAACTCTTCCATCCAATATACAGACAAGGACACCTATTTAAATTGGTTGAAAACCGGTTTAAAAAACTACAGGTCCTTACAACCAGAAAATCCGTTTAACCAAACTAAAGCCATCAACTAATGAGAAAACATCTGATCCTTCTTTTTGCCATATTCATGGCCGTTTCCTGTAGAAATGTCAAAGTACTGGAAAAAGAGATGCCGGGGGACGCCAAAACGGCCTCGTTAGAAACGTATAAGGCCAAGGACCATTATACCAAAAAGGAAGTGACCATTACTATGCGGGATGGAATCAAATTACATACCACCATATATTCTCCCAAAGACACCTCTAAAAAATATCCTATCCTTTTTCAACGTACCCCATATAGCTGTAAGCCCTATGGAGCTGATGAATTTAAAACACAGATAGGTCCCAACGTGAAAATGATGATGGAAGGGAATATTGTGGTCTATCAGGATGTAAGGGGAAGATGGAACAGTGAGGGCGTTTATGATAATATGCGGGCCTATATTCCCAATAAAAAAGAAGGAGAGACGGATGAGGCCTCAGATACCTACGATTCGATTGACTGGTTGGTAAAAAACGTTGCCAATAATAATGGTAATGTTGGGATATGGGGGATTTCGTATCCCGGGTTCTATTCTACCTATTCCTTGCTGGATGCCCATCCGGCATTAAAGGCGGTATCGCCTCAAGCGCCCATAGGCGATTTTTATTTTGATGATTTTCACCATAACGGTGCCTATTTGTTGAGTTATTGGAGGGCTACTTCCGTATTTGGCTATATGAAGGATACACCTACCAAAGAGGAATGGTATACCTATCCAGAGATTGGGACACAGGATCAGTACCAGTTCTTTTTGGATAATGGACCTCTTTCCAATTTGGATAAATACTATAAAGAGGACAACGTGTTTTGGCAGCAATTGAAAGAGCATCCAGATTACGATGAATTCTGGCAGAAGAGAGGGATCATTCAGCATTTAGAAAATATTAAGCCTGCCGTAATGGTTGTTGGTGGATGGTTTGATGCCGAGGATCTATATGGTCCACTGACCACTTATAGTACCATAGAAAAACAAAATTCCAATTACAATACCATCGTAATGGGTCCATGGAGTCATGGAGATTGGGCAAAGAACAACAAAAGACAAGCCATTGGGAATGTCTACTTTGGAGATGATATTTCCAAGTTCTTTCAAGAAAACATTGAAAGTAAATTTTTCAATCACTTCTTAAAAGGCGAAGGCGAGCAGGGAACTGAACTTCCAGAAGCCTATGTGTTCGACACTGGCACCAAGGATTGGAAACAGTTTGATGCGTGGCCACCAAAAAATACCAAAAAAGAATCCTATTACCTGCAGCCAAACCAAGATTTGGGACAAAATGAAGTAAAAGGGGATACTGCCGAGGAATTCCTTAGTGACCCTAAAAAACCGGTTCCCTATACAGAGGATATCAAGGTTGTATTCACCCCTAGGAAGTATATGACAGATGACCAGCGTTTTGCTGCGCGTAGGCCCGATGTGTTGGTTTTTGAAACCGATGCCTTGGAAAATCCCGTGACCTTGGCCGGGGATATTATGGCGAAATTGAAAGTTGCCACCACTGGCACAGATGCAGATTGGGTAGTTAAGTTGATTGATGTATACCCTGCCGACCATCCTGATTACGAGGAAACGCAGGAGTATTTAAAAATGAGCAACTACCATCAAATGGTTCGAAGCGAAGTGCTTAGAGGACGTTATAGAAACGATTTTTCAAAGCCGGAAGCATTTGTGCCCAATAAGGAAACGGCTGTAAATATTAAGCTACAGGACGTGATGCATACCTTTAAAAAAGGGCACAAGATCCAAATCCAGATTCAAAGCACCTGGTTTCCATATATAGATATTAATCCACAGACATTTGTGAAAAATATATTTTATGCCAAGCCAGAGGATTTCAAGAAGCAGACCCATAAGGTATTCCACAGCTCCCAGATAGAATTTACGGTTATGGAATAGGAACATAATCATTTCAAACCAAATAATAAAAAGGCTGCCATTTGGCAGCTTTTTTATTTCTTCAAATTAGGGCTATCTTTCATTCCATAAAAAATTGGAAGTGAATAGAACCAAAAATGTTTTAGCAATTATCTTATTTGTTTTGGGGGTATTGGCCCTGGCCTTGATAATTTTTATCCAAACACTGAGACCAGATTACAAAGGGAAGAAGCAGCTTAAGGGTATTTCTGAATCGGTCTCCGTTTATTTTGATACCTATGGGATTCCCCATATTTATGCTTCCAATGAACTAGATGCCATCAGGGCTTTGGGATATGTGCATGCCCAAGATCGTTTGTGGCAAATGGAACTTTTAAGAAGGATTGGTACCGGAGGCCTATCTGAGGTCTTTGGAGAAGATATGGTGGAGACGGACAAGTTTTTTCTCTCCTTGGGGATAGGCGATGCCTCTGCAAGGGCTGTTTCCGCCCTGGATAAAAACTCCGAAGCGAATCAATTGGCAGAGGCCTATTTAGATGGGGTAAACCAGTTTATAGAAAAAGGGCCGACCCCTGTGGAATTTTACCTAACAGGACTCCAAAAACAAAGTTTCCAAATTAAAGATATCTATAACACAGTTGGGTATATGGCTTTTAGTTTTGCCATGGCCCATAAAACAGACCCATTGTTGACCAATATCAAGGACAAATTAGGGATGCCTTATTTGGTGGATTTGGAGGTTGGGGTTGATGCCGATACGGAATGGATAAAAAATTTTAAAGCCAAGTCCTCAGATTCTATTCAGAACAGGGTAGTAGCCTTGTTGGAGAATTCCTTGAAGAATTTGCCCTTTCCACAGTTTATTGGGAGCAATAGTTGGGTTATAGCGCCCCAAAAGACAAAAAACGGTAAAGTGATCCTAGCAAATGACCCGCATATTGGATTTGCACAACCTTCGGTTTGGTATGAGGCGCACATAAGCACACCTACCTATGAGAAATATGGATATCATATGGCCGGAATCCCATTCCCGCTTTTGGCACATGACAGAACATTGGCCTACGGGATTACCATGTTCGAAAATGATGACGTGGACTTTTATTACGAAGAAACCCATCCTTCGGACAGTACCTTATATAAAACAAATGAAGGTTGGGAAAAGTATGAGACCTTCAATAAAACGATCAAGGTAAAGGACGGAGAAGACATTACCTTTACATTTAAAAAATCCAAGCACGGACCTATATTAAATGGGATAGCGGACCAGGTCAAGGGAGAACGCCCCATTGCTATGTCATGGATATACACGCAAGGAGGGAATAAAGTACTTGAGGCCATTCATGGCCTGAGTCATGCTAAGAATATAAAAGACTTTCAGGCTGCTTTACCCAATATTCACGCACCGGGCCTTAATATCATGTATGGGGATGCCAAGGGCAATGTGGCTTGGTGGGCGACGGCAAAGTTGTACCAGTTGCCTAATAGCACCAACACTAAATTCATCATGGATGGAGCTTCTGGTGAGCAGGAAATTTTGCGTTATCTGGATTTTGAAGAAAATCCACAAGCCATAAACCCTCCTTGGAACTATGTGTATTCTGCCAATAACCAACCAGACTCCATAGCCGGAATGTTATATCCTGGCTATTACTTACCGGAGAATAGAGCCAAACGCATTGTAAAATTATTGGAACCACGGAATGATTGGGATATGGCCGCCACCCAAAACATGATGCTGGATGTTACTTCTTCTGAAGATGCCGGTATTGTAATGGATCTTGTCAAAACCATGGATATAGCTCTCTTGTCCCAAGAAAAAATTGAAGTTTTGGAGCTATTGCGGCATTGGGATGGAAGCTACCCCTTAAAAAGTGTGGAGGGCACTATATACAACAGATGGGTCTATTTCTTCCTTAGAAACACCCTAGAGGACGAATTGGGGGAGGAGATGTTCCAACAGATATTGGCCACTCATATGATTAAACGGTCCATAGCACCATTGGCAGCCAAGACGGCATCCGTTTGGTGGGATAATATTTTTACCAAAGACAAGGTAGAAACAAAAGCAGACATAGTAAGGCTGGCATTTGATGAGGCAATTGCATCTTTGAAAGAAGATTTAGGTGAAGATAATATCCAATGGACATGGGACAAAGTACATACACTGGAACATGGGCATCCGATCGGACAGGTAGCATTATTGCGGCGTTTTTTTAATGTGGGACCTTTTCCAGTAATCGGGGCTAGGGAAGTAATAAACAATATGGGGTTTCCCTATGATAACAGTAGATTTTATAAGGTAAGTTCAGGACCATCAACCAGACGTATTGTAGATTTTTCGGATATCGAAAACAGCAGAAGTATTCTTCCGACTGGGCAATCAGGAAATCCGTTTAGTCCTCATTATGAAGACCAGGCAGAGATGTACATCAATGGCGAATTTCGTAAAATGATGATGAATGAATTGGAAATAAAAAAGACATCTGAAAACCTTCTGATTTTCCAACCGACTAAACGCAAGGAAAGTAAAAATTGAAGTAATTTTTTTAGAAAGAACAGCTACAAATTACACTTCTATTCATCGAAAATAGTTGATACCTAAAAATTTTAATTACTTTTAGGGAGAAACAAGTCTATTTTTTATGTTGTCAAAAGTTTACGGAAGCGCAGTATTTGGGGTGGAGGCCACCACTATTGTTGTTGAGGTGAATGTTGACAAGGGCATAGGGTACCATTTGGTTGGTTTGCCCGATAATGCCATTAAGGAGAGTAATTATAGAATTGCCGCTGCCTTACAGAACAATGGTTATAAAATTCCAGGTAAAAAGATCACCATCAATATGGCTCCAGCCGATATGCGCAAAGAAGGTTCGGCCTATGATCTTACCCTTGCCTTGGGAATTTTAACTGCCTCCAATCAAATTAAATCAGAAAACATAGAGAAATACATTATCATGGGAGAGCTCTCCTTAGATGGAAGCCTACAACCTATTAAAGGGGCATTGCCCATAGCCATTAAGGCCAAAGAAGAGGGGTTTAAAGGGTTTATCCTGCCAAAAGAAAATGCTCGCGAAGCTGCAATTGTTAGCGGTTTGGAAGTATATGGCATAGAAAATATAAAGGAAGTTATTGCCTATTTTGACAGTGAATCGCCTTTGGAGCAGACCATTATAGATACTAGGGAGGAGTTTTATAAGAGCTTAGATTTTCCGGAATTTGATTTTTCAGATGTAAAGGGGCAGGAAAGCATTAAGCGCTGTATGGAAATAGCAGCTGCAGGAGGTCATAACATCATTCTTATTGGTCCCCCTGGAGCAGGGAAGACCATGTTGGCCAAGCGTTTGCCTTCCATCTTGCCACCTATGACCCTACATGAAGCCCTGGAGACCACCAAAATTCACAGTGTGGTGGGAAAGATCAAGAATATGGGCTTAATGAACCAACGTCCCTTTCGGAGTCCCCATCATACCATTAGTGATGTGGCATTGGTAGGAGGGGGCGCCTATCCACAACCTGGGGAAATCTCACTTTCCCATAACGGAGTACTGTTTTTGGATGAACTTCCTGAATTTAAACGAGGGGTCCTAGAGGTAATGCGCCAACCCTTAGAGGATAGGGAAGTCACCATTTCTAGGGCACGATTTACGGTGACATACCCCAGTAGTTTTATGCTGGTAGCGAGTATGAATCCTAGCCCTAGTGGCTATTTTAATGATCCCGATGCCCCAGTAACCTCCTCACCGGCAGAAATGCAGCGGTATTTGAGCAAGGTATCAGGGCCTTTGTTGGATCGGATAGATATTCATATAGAAGTGACACCGGTACCTTTTGCAAAGTTATCGGAAGAGCGTAAAGGTGAGGGCAGTGTGGAGATTCGAAAGCGAGTTACCTCTGCAAGGGAATTACAGACACTAAGATTTGACAGTTTGGAACATGTGCATTACAACGCACAGATGAATACCAAACATATTAGGCAGTATTGCAAACTGGACGATGCCTCAAAAACCTTGTTGAAAAATGCCATGGAACGGTTGAACCTTTCTGCTAGGGCATATGACAGGATTCTGAAGGTGGCAAGGACCATTGCAGATTTGGACAATTCCCAGGAAATTACTGGAGCAAATATTGGAGAAGCAATTCAATATAGAAGTCTAGACAGAGAAGGATGGCTGGGATAAAATGTCCCCTAAATAAATGTATACTGCTATTTAACAGGGAATTATCGAACTTTATTAATCGACAATTGTATATTTAAGAACTACTAAATTAAAAATCACCTTATGACATCAAAAATGAAGCTAAAATCAATTTTATTGGTATTTCTCGGCATGAGTTTTGTCTTGACTTCTTGCAAGACGGAGAAAAAAGTTGAAGAAACAGCAAGACTTTCCATCGATTTTGAAAAATACGAATTGGACAATGGTTTGGATGTAGTCCTCCATCAAGATAAAAGTGACCCTATAGTATCCCTTGCCATCCAATACGGGGTTGGCTCCAATAGAGAAAAAACGGGACGTACGGGATTTGCGCATTTGTTTGAGCATATGTTGTTCCAAGAATCGGAGAATGTGGGCCAGGACCAGTTCTTCAAAAAAATACAAGATGCCGGGGGAACCCTCAACGGGGGGACCTGGAAAGATGGTACGGTATATTATGAGGTGGTTCCAAAAAATGCTATGGAAATGATTATGTGGCTGGAAAGCGACCGAATGGGCTATTTGATCAATACCGTGACAGAAACGGCCTTTACCAACCAGCAGGAAGTAGTACAGAACGAAAAAAGACAGCGAGTGGATAACAACCCATATGGGCATACGGGCTGGGTATTGGACAAAAATTTATATCCGGAAGGGCATCCCTACAATTGGCAAGTAATTGGGGAACTTGCAGATCTCCAAAATGCGACCGTAGAGGACGTAAAGGAATTTTATGACCGTTTTTATGGTCCCAATAATGCCACCCTGGTTTTGTCAGGAGATTTTGAAACTGAAGAAGCAAAAGCATTGATCGAAAAATATTTTGGAGAAATCAAAAGACGTCAGGAAGTTGTGCCTATGGCCCCACAACCTGTAACACTATCTGAAACCAAGCGTTTGTACCACGAGGACAATTTTGCTAAAACACCTCAGCTTAACATGGTTTGGCCAACACCTCAGCAGTATACGGAAGATGCCTATGCCCTTGATTTCTTGGGAGAAATTCTAGGTAACGGAAAAAAAGCACCCCTGTATAAAATTTTGGTAAAGGAAAAGGATCTAACCTCTAGGACTACGGCCTATAATAATGCACAGGAACTGGCAGGGGAATTTCAAATAAGTATCACTGCCAATAATGACAAGAGCCTGAAGGATGTAGAAGCCGGAATTTTTGAAGCCTTTGCACTTTTTGAAAAAGAAGGAGTTTCAGAAAGGGACATTGAGCGTATCAAAGCCGGATTGGAAACCCAATTTTACAATGGTATCAGTAGCATCTTGGGGAAAGGATTCCAATTGGCTCAGTACAATGTGTTTGCCGGTGATCCAGGGTTTATAGAACAGGATATAGAAAACATTAAAAAGGTAACCAAAGAGGATGTGCTTCGGGTATTCAATACCTATATCAAAGACAAACCTTTTGTAATGACCAGTTTTGTGCCAAAGGGAAAAATGGAGTTGGTTGCAGAAAACTCTATTAAGGCTTCCGTAGTAGAGGAGGAGATTAAAGAGAATGTGACCAAGGTAGTTGAAGACAGCAAAGAGGAAATTGTAAAAACACCATCAAAGATTAATCGCTCCGTTGAGCCAAATCAGGGAACTGCTCCCGCCTTGTCCATTCCCACTACCTGGACTGCTGAATTAAGCAATGGGATAGATGTTTATGGTATTGAACAGGATGAAATACCTACCGTAAACTTTAGTATTGTGATAGAGGGCGGACATTTATTGGATGACAAAAGCAAAAATGGAGTGGCCAATTTAATGACCGATATTATGATGGAGGGTACAGCCACGAAAACTCCGGAGCAATTGGAAGAGGAAATCGAATTATTGGGAGCCTCCATTTATATGTACACCACCAAGGAATCCATTGTTATCAGGGGTAATACCTTAACACGGAATTTTGGAAAAACAATGAAGCTCATTGAGGAAATAATTATGGAACCTCGTTGGGATCAGGAGGAATTTGCAAGAATTAAAACCAAGACCATTAATAGTATTAAAAGGAATGAGGCCGACCCGAATGCAGTTGCGGAAAAGGTGTACGATAAATTGTTATATGGGGATGACCATATTTTTGGTTACCCAATCAGTGGTACCGAGAATTCTATACAAGCTATTACCCTAGACGATTTGAAAGCGTTCTATACCCAAAACTTTTCACCATCCATTAGTAAATTCAATGTGGTGGGGAAAATAGATAAGGCAACAGTCTTAGAGAACCTTAAAGATCTGGAAGCAAAATGGGCTGCCAAAGATGTAAATATCCCAGAATTCCCAATACCTAACCAAAGGGACAAGGCGTCTCTGTATTTTGTGGATATACCCAATGCTAAGCAGTCAGTTATTAATATTGGTTATTTGGCCCTCCCAAGAACCGATAAGGATTACTATCCTGCTGAGGTGATGAACTATAAACTTGGAGGTTCTTTTTCTGGAACTGTAAACATGATTCTACGAGAAGAAAAAGGGTATACTTATGGGGCCAGATCAGGGTTCAATGGCGGTAAAGTGCCTGGAACATTTACAGCTTCGTCCAGTGTGCGGACCAATACAACTGGGGAGTCGGTTCAAATCTTTAAAAATGAGATTGCCAAATATAAAAATGGAATAACGGCCGAGGATCTGGAATTCACTAAAAATGCTTTGATCAAATCCAACGCCCGTCGTTTTGAAACCCAATATTCCTTATTGGGAATGTTACAGGAAATGAGCAATTACAATTTGCCTAAAAATTATATTGAAGGCGAAGAACAAATTGTAAAAGGAATGACGTTGGAACAACACAAAGAGTTGGCGAATAAATATTTGGATGAGTCTAAAATGGCATATTTGGTGGTAGGTGATGCTGCCACCCAATTTGAACAGTTCGAAAAAATGGGATTTGACGAAGTGTTGCTAGTAGACAAGGAAGGAAAGGAATTAAAGCCGATAAAAATTAAAATGTAAATACCAAAATAGATATGTAACAAAAAGGCACCCATCCAAGGGTGCCTTTTTTTATTGAACAAACAAAATCCTACTAGGTAGGGGGTATGAAGATTAACAGCTACATATGATATAGATGGACCATAGAATACAAAAGATGCAAAAGGCATATAGAAAGAATGAGAAAGTAGTTTTTTTCTTCATAAGTAGGGCTTTATAAAGAAAACGATTTTAAAAAAAGAAGAATATTCTTACACTTTTAAAGGATTAAATATTCGTTAAGTGGTTGAATAATAGAATTTTGCATACTTCATATTAAAGAGCAAGTTTCTAAATAATAGAAATATAGTATTGGTATAGGAACGGAAAATTGCTGGAAAGGGGTGAAATTGGTTTTAGAAAATTCAATAAAAAGAAACGACGTTATCTAGACCATCAAAGTAAGGACGAGAGATGACTATTATGAAAGCCAAAACGAATGGAAAAGTGATTGTTATAAAGGAAATGCTAAAAAGTCACGTGAATTATGTGGGATGCAATTATGAATTCTCTTCCCTTATCTCTTGTGCAAAAACATCTTTAAAGACATAAATAGTAATCAAAAACACCCCCAATGTCAGAAGTGCAAGGGCATAGTCCCATTCTAGAAGCATAAAGAATCCACCAGACATGATGGCGATACTGCCCAATACCATGATCAAGTTCCAAATGATAAGACTTGTATTCAACTTTTTACTTTTGTTTTCTTTGGAAAAATAAGCTGTTCCTTCCAAAATGGCCCAAAGGATCAGCGAAATCACAAGTATGATTTGCGTATAAAGCGCAAAAGGCAAATGGTACATCTGGATCAGTCCATTGATAGCCCAGAAAGAAATGAGTATTAATTTATTGTATGCGAGAAAGGTTTTTTTGGGTTTATTCCAAAATCGTAATGCATAAAGAACCAATATACTTACAAAAGCTAAGGTAAGTATGGTTGAAGCCAATTGCCAATGTAGCATTTTAAAAATGAATCCCACTAGTATAAAGCACATGGAAACTCTCAAGGGAATACTCAGAATTTTTTTATCGCTCTCCATTACTATTGGTTTTATCAGTTAACTCATATTGCCTTAATATTGGCCTTTAATCCTTCCATAATACCCAAGATGTTGTTCACCGTTTCAGTCAAGTAATATTTTATGACAACATGGGGAATACGTATGGTTGTAAATCCATTTTTAAATGAATGCATGGCTTCTTCCAAATCATTAATGGCCTGCTCATGGGTCATCATACTGTATTCTGTATCTATCTCTATATTCAGTTTTACCCTGGAGATAGCTACATCTACGGATTTTTTACCATCCCACCATTCCAACATAGGATGCACTCCTGCATTTTTAAGGCCATAATATAATTGTACGGCTTCCACAGGGGTATTATTTTTATGGATCAACTTTTTTAACTGAACAAAGTGCTTATCACAAAGTTCAACTCCTAAGATGTCCATGGAATTTTTATGGTCTATATAACTCAGTTCTTTTTTACATTGTAAGCAAGTCATTAAAGTAGGTCAATTAAGGTTCGGGATTATTATAACCGTAATATTTTAGGAATATTATCTTGTAATGCCAACTTTTAGACGAACTGCAAACTTTTAGACGAACTACACTGTAATTGTTCTTTTAAACACTGTTTTTTACACTGGCGAACCAAATAGAAATACAATAAATTGGAGAGAATCACCTCCAGAACCAAGTCCTGTTTAAAAAAAATACACCTATTTCCCGATTTTAGATTCAAGGTATTATATGTACATTTAGTTTTTCTATAAAATAATTGTTCCCCATGAAGTGTAAATTTATAGTATGCCTAATGTTTATCACATTATTCCTAAGTTGCAAAGAGGAACCTAAGCCTAAACTTCAGGAATCACCTATTTCCAAGACCCCTATTTTGACTTTATCTGAGGCCAATAAGCTGGCAGAACTGCCTTTAAACTGTTTGGAGGTCGACTACCCAAATAAACTTGGGCAAACCTTGAACGATTCCACGCATTTGAGAAGTCCAAAATCCTTACATCCCGCTTTCTATGGATGTTTTGACTGGCATTCGTCCGTGCACGGACATTGGTCCCTAGTTTCCTTGTTAAAGCAATTTCCCGACCTTGGAAAGGCAGGTATTATTCGTGAAAAACTGACGGAATCCTTATCACAAGAAAACATAGCACAAGAAATGGCCTATTTTGAGATGACCGGGAACATTTCTTTTGAACGCACCTATGGTTGGGCCTGGGTATTAAAACTTGCGGAAGAATTACATACTTGGGAAGATCCCATGGCGAAAGAATTGGAGTATAACCTGGAGCCACTTACTAGATTCATTGTAGCATCTTATGAATCCTTTTTGCCAAAATTAAATTATCCTATTAGAGTAGGTGAACATTCCAATACAGCTTTTGGCCTCTCCTTAGCCTGGGATTATGCAGTTGCCGTCAATGATGTATTGTTAATGAAGTCGGTCAAGGATGCTGTAGATCGCTATTACACTAATGATAAGGGTTGTCCCATGGAGTGGGAACCAAGTGGATTCGATTTCCTTTCCCCTTGCCTGGAGGAAATTAATTTGGTGCGTAAAGTGTATGCCAAGGAGGCCTTTAAGAAATGGTTGGATACTTTTATGCCTCAGTTAAAAGACCCTGATTTTATGTTGGAACCGGGGAAAGTAGCAGATAGGACCGACGGGAAACTGGTGCATTTGGATGGACTTAATTTTAGCAGGGCGTGGTGTTTATATGGAATTGCTGAAACCTTGCCTGAATATGAACATTTAAAAAATATAGCAAATACCCATATCAACTATTCCCTTCCCAACATAGTAGACGATAATTATGAGGGTACCCATTGGTTGGGAACATTTGCCCTGTACTCATTAAATAAAACCAAGTAATATGTTTAAAAAAATAGGTCCAGGTGTTTTGGTGGCCGCAGCATTTATTGGTCCGGGTACGGTTACAGCTTGTACGTTGGCCGGAGTACAATTTGGTTTTACCTTGTTATGGGCCATGTTACTTTCCTTGGTAGCCACCATTGTACTTCAGGAAATGTCGGCCAGATTGGGCATTATTACCCAAAAAGGCCTTGCGGACGTCATTAAAGAACAAATACAAATCCCATTGTTCCGTAATTTGGTCATTGGGATAATATTGGGTGCCATTGTCATTGGAAACACCGCTTACGAAGGCGGGAACATAGGTGGGGCCACCTTGGGGCTAGAAGCTATTTTTGGGAGGGAATACGTTACCTTCTATCCCTTTATCATAGGGGCAATTGCATTTTCGCTTCTGTATTTGGGAAATTATAAAATGTTGGAAAAGGTATTGGTCACCTTGGTGATCGTGATGAGCCTTTCCTTTTTATTGACAGCAATCATTACCAAACCCAATATTCTGGAGGTCTTAAAGGGCTTGCTTGTACCCACCATGCCGGAGAATAGTATTTTTACCGTAATAGCCTTGGTAGGGACCACCGTAGTTCCTTATAATCTATTTTTGCATGCTTCCCTGGTCAGTGAAAAATGGAAAACCAAGGAAGATTTGAAAACAGCCAGAAAGGATACCTTTATATCCATTACTTTGGGCGGAATGGTATCCATGGCCATTATTATAGCAGCTACCACTATTCCCAAAGGCGATATTTCTTCCGTTTTGGATTTGGCAAAAGGTCTGGAGCCATTGTACGGCAACGGGGCCAGGTATTTTATGGGAATAGGCTTATTTGCTGCCGGTATCACTTCGGCAATTACCGCACCTTTGGCCGCAGCCTATGTGGTGAATAGCTGTTTTGGTTGGAAAGCCGGCTTAAAAGACCTAAAATTTAAATTAGTGTGGATGGCCATAATAATTTTGGGCGTCCTTTCATTGACCTTTGGGATTACCCCGATAGAAATTATACAATTCGCACAGGTAACCAATGGACTTTTATTGCCTGTAATTGCCATCTTTTTATTGTGGGTGGCCAATAAGGTTGCCATCATGGGATCCTATAAAAATTCGACTGCACAAAACGTACTTGCTATTTTTATAATTTTATTGGTTATACTTTTAGGAATGAAGAGTATTTTGAAGGTAGCTGGACTTTTTTAAATGGAAATGAGATTTATAGATATCAATTGTGACGTCGGGGAAGGAATAGGAAACGAAGAAGACCTATTTCCTTTTATTTCCTCATGTAATATAGCGTGTGGTGGTCATGCTGGAGATGAGCAAATCATGAAAGAAATAGTTGTTTTGGCAAAAAAGCACCAGGTGAAAATTGGGGCCCACCCCTCGTATCCCGACAAAGATAATTTTGGACGAGTATCCCTGTCCATGCCTAATGAAACATTAAAAAGTTCTATTAAGGACCAGGTAACTGCCTTAGTTTCTATTTTGGAAACACAAGGGTTGGACTTGCATCATATAAAAGCACATGGGGCATTATATAATGATATCGCCAAGGACCGGGCTTTGGCCTCTGTTTTCCTGGAAGCCGTAGAACAGTTTAAGGAAAAGGTCTACCTATATGTGCCCTATGGATCTGTTTTGGATGAGGAAGCATTAAAGCGTGACTTTAAGACAATGGTGGAGGCATTTGGGGACCGAAATTATAATCCAGACCTCACTTTGGTTTCCAGAAATTCCCCAAACGCCGTTATCCATGATCCTAAAGAAGTCTTGGACCACATTACAAAAATGGTTAAAAATCAAAAGGTTAAAACCTCTCAAGGGACAGAGCAAAATATTAATGCAGAAACCTATTGTATTCATGGAGATACCCCATCAGCATTACAAATATTAGCGTATCTTTCAGAGGAATTGCCCGAACAACAGATCTATTTAAAAAAGTGAGCCCTTTTATAATTTCTATACGCCCTTTTGGGGATTTTGCCGTTCTCGTTGAATGGCCCAATATTGTTGAAGAGCAAATCTTGAACGATATCCTCAGTTTCATTCACCATTTAAAAACCAATCATCTTAATGAAAAAGAATGGGAAATGGTCCCTGCCTATAATTCTCTGGCTCTTATTCATCGGACTGGAAAAATAGAATACAAGATCTTCAGCAAAGAAGTAAAAGAGTGGTATTCCCAAAAATCTGGTGACTATGTAATAGAAAAATACCTTTGGGAACTACCAGTTTGCTATGAAGGGGATTTCGCGGTTGATTTAATGGAGGTATCCGAAAAATTGGGTATGTCTCCAAAAGAAGTCATTTCCTTACATACAAAACATGTATACACAGTATATGGAATTGGTTTTCTTCCAGGTTTTATGTATTTGGGAGGATTGCCCCAATCCCTGGAAATTGTCAGAAGAGAAACTCCTAGGTTAAAAGTTGAACAGGGATCTGTTGGACTTGCCGGAAAACAAACAGGAATTTATCCACAAGAATCACCAGGAGGCTGGAATATCATTGGCAATTGTCCAGTTCCCTTATTCAATAAGGATAATGAAAACCCTTGTTTTGTAAATGTTGGAGATAAAATTAAATTTTATTCCATCACCAAGGGAGAGCATGACCTACTAAAATTACAAGGAGAAGTGGGAATTTATAAATTGAAAAAAACTAAGGTGGATGCTTAAGGTTATAAAGTCTGGTTTTTTTACAACCGTACAAGATACGGGCAGGTTCAACTATAGGAACAAAGGAGTACCCGTTAGTGGGGTGATGGATTCGTTTTCCTATGCCATAGTCAATATGCTGTTGGAGAATGATAAAAAGGCGGCAGTATTGGAAATTACCATGACCGGTCCAACAGTAGAATTTGAGTTGGACACCTACATCGTAGCTGGGGGTGCAGAGCTTACCATGAGCCTAAATGGCCAAACCATAAAAAACTTCAAGGTTCATAAGATTCAGGCTGGGGATATTGTTTCCTTTGGGAAACTGGACCACGGTCTTAGGTCCTATTTGGCAATAAAAGACGGCTTTAAAACACCTATTGTTTTGGGCAGCCGTTCCTACTTTAAACCCCTGACCATATCGTCACGTATAAAGGAGTATGAACAGTTACCATACGATGAATGCAAAAGCTTTACCCCTAAATTACAAGAATTTAAACCACATTCTTTACTCAAAGAAACGGTTTTGGAGGTTTTTGAAGGACCAGAATACAGGTTGTTGACAGAGCAACAAAAGAACGCCTTGTTTGGGGACGATTTTACCGTAGCCAAAGAAAATAACCGAATGGCCTATCAGCTAAACGAAACCATTGAAGGGCATGCTATTTCCATGCTGACCTCAGCAACCCTTCCAGGGACAATACAGCTGACTCCTTCTGGTAAATTGATCATTTTAATGAAAGATGGACAGACTACTGGAGGGTACCCCCGTATTTTACAGCTTTCAGAAAAAGCAATTTCAATTCTTGCACAAAAGCGGTATGGGGATGAGTTGTCCTTTAAATTGATATAATTCAAAAAACAGTAGTGGAAGACCCAAAACAGATTTCAGCATAAATTTATTTATATCTCCCTGTCTCCAAAGGAACATGATCAATATCATAAAGTCTTTAAAAAGTACTTCTACAGCAGATTTTTTAATTTTTTGGCAAATTTAATAGGCAAAGAATAAGGAGGATATCTAAAGGGAACATCCAACCAAGTTGCCCTATGCACAATGGGTTTGTGATGTGAAAAGAGTTCAAAAGTGGTTTTTCCATGGTAGGCACCAATACCACTGCCACCAACCCCACCAAACGGCAATTTCTTATTGGCCACTTGTATTACCGTATCATTTATTGCGCCTCCTCCAAAACTATATTTTTGGATAATTTTATTCTGAAAGGTCTTGTTGTTCGAAAAAACATAGGTAGCCAATGGCTTGCCGTATTTATTTACCACCCTATGGATATCATCTTCAGTTTCATAGGAGAGAATGGGTAGGATAGGTCCAAATATTTCTCCATACATTAATTTGCTGTCCAAGTGAGGCTCATCCACTAAAGTAATGGAGATGTAATTATCTTTTGAATCTGTTTCACCACCAAAGAGAATAGATTCCCCAACAAGCATATCCTTTAGATTATCGAAATGGGCAGCGCTTACCGTTCGGGCATAATCTGAAGAGTTTTTTAAATTTTCACCGTATGCAGCCTTGATCATTTTGATTAAGGATTGTATAAAGGCCTCTTTCTTGGTTTTATGGACCAAAATATAATCCGGGGCTATGCAAGTTTGCCCGGCATTTAAAAACTTTCCCCAACATATTCTTTTCGCCGCAATGTCCAACGAAATGGTCTCATCTACAATACAAGGATTTTTTCCCCCTAGTTCCAAAGTGACGGGAGTAAGATGTTTGGCGGCACTCTCATATACAATTTGTCCGACCCGGGTGCTTCCCGTAAAAAATATGTAATCCCACCTTTCTTTTAAAAGTTCTTGGGATGCCTCAACGCCACCTTCAATGACCGTTACATGTTCTTTTGCAAAAACAGAGGTTATGATATTCTGAATGATTTTTGAGGTGTTGGGGGTTACTTCGGAAGGCTTTATCACCACAGTATTCCCTGCCGCTACGGCTCCTACCAATGGCAAAAGAGCTAACTGAAACGGGTAGTTCCAAGGAGCAATGATGAGGATGGTGCCATAGGGTTCTTTATATATTTTATCAGTGGAGGGAAAGTTCAGCCACGAAGAGGAAACACTTTTCGGTCGTGCCCAAGAATTCAGATTTTTTAAGACCAATTTTAATTCTGCCAAAACAAACTGCGTTTCGGTGGCCAGAGTTTCAAAATGGGGTTTTTTAAAATCAGCATAAATAGCATCGCAAATAGCATCTTCACGTTCTATAATCTCTTTTTGTAGTCTTTCCAGCGCTTCTTTTCTAAACGTAAGGTCTTTGGATTCCTGAGTTAGGAAAAAATTACGTTGTGCTTGAACGATTTTGGAAATTGTAGTCTTCATATCAAAATATAATAAAACTTAGGGCCTTATCTTGTACGGGTAAATATAGCATTACAAGCTAATCAAAAAAATCAATTCCAAACAGAAAAGAGAGGGCTGTAGTGTTCCAATGTATTCATTATATATAATGTAATGGCCTTATTTTGTGGAATCAACAATAGTATGTGTATAATGAAATTGTTGGATATGATACGAATTACTATATTAATGTTCTGATAATGAGAATATTAACCTCTTAATAGGGGAGTTGGATTTGAACCGAGGAACTTTGTTAAAAGTTTGGGGTATATGAAACATTTATCTTTGAATGATAGAAGATTTACAAAAGAATTTAAGAATAGCAATATAAAGTTTAATGGAGCTCAACAAATATAGTAAGAACGTAACACAAGATCCTACCCAACCTGCTGCCCAAGCCATGTTACACGCCATCGGTCTTACCGATGCCGACCTGGCAAAACCACTTATCGGAATTGGAAGTACAGGTTATGAGGGGAATCCTTGTAACATGCATTTAAATGATTTGTCTAAACATGTAAAAGAAGGTGTAAATGCAGGGGGTGCTGTTGGCTTAATATTCAATACTATTGGCGTAAGTGATGGTATTTCCATGGGAACCTATGGAATGCGTTATTCATTGCCTTCAAGAGATATAATTGCAGATTCCATGGAAACTGTAGTACAGGCTATGAACTATGATGGTTTGGTAACCGTAGTCGGCTGTGATAAAAATATGCCAGGAGCACTAATGGCCATGATAAGGCTCGATAGGCCTTCTGTATTGGTCTATGGTGGTACTATCGCATCGGGCTGCTTAAATGGAAAAAAACTAGATGTGGTTTCTGCTTTTGAAGCTTGGGGAGAAAAGGTTGCAGGCACCATGAATGAAGAAGACTATAAAAGTGTCATCCACAATGCCTGTCCAGGTGCTGGAGCCTGTGGTGGAATGTATACTGCAAATACCATGGCCTCTGCCATAGAGGCATTGGGAATGGCCATGCCCTATAATTCTTCCAACCCGGCAACCGGAAAGGAGAAGAAGGATGATTGTATCAACTCAGGGAAGGCCCTACAGAATTTATTGGAAAAGGATATTAAGCCCAGTGATATTATTACAAGGAAGTCTTTCGAGAATGCGATCCGTTTGGTCACTGTTCTTGGGGGATCCACAAATGCGGTACTCCACTTTTTGGCAATAGCCAAGGCCGCAGATATTGAATTTACGTTGGACGATTTCCAAAAAATCAGTGATACCACACCATTTTTGGCTGATCTGAAGCCTAGCGGAAAGTATTTGATGGAAGATGTACACAGGGTAGGTGGTACCCCGGCAGTAATGAAGTTTATGTTGGAAAATGGCATGCTGCATGGCGATTGTTTAACCGTCACCGGGAAAACAGTAGCTGAGAATCTCGCAGAAGTACCAAGCCTTTCAGAAGGTCAAGATGTGGTAAGGCCTTTGGATAAACCCATAAAGGCAACAGGTCATATTAGAATATTGTACGGTAACCTTGCCGAAGAAGGATCCGTAGCAAAAATAACTGGGAAAGAAGGATTGTATTTTTCCGGCCCGGCCAAAGTATATGATGGGGAATTTTTGGCCAATGATGGCATACGCAAGGGAGAGGTCAAAAAAGGAAATGTTGTGGTCATTCGTTACGAGGGACCAAAAGGCGGACCTGGAATGCCAGAGATGTTGAAGCCTACAGCGGCCATTATGGGCGTTGGTCTTGGAAAGGATGTCGCTCTGATCACGGACGGTAGATTTTCAGGTGGCACCCATGGTTTTGTCGTGGGTCATGTGGCACCTGAAGCTCAGGACGGAGGAACCATTGGTCTTTTGGAAGATGGGGATATTGTGACCATTGATGCCGAAAAGAACAGCATTAGTGTAGACCTATCGGATGATGAGATCCAAGCCAGAAAGGCAAAATGGCAACAACCACCTTTAAAAGTGAGTAAAGGAAGTTTATACAAATATGCAAAAACGGTTTCATCTGCCTCTCAAGGTTGTGTTACCGACGAATTTTAAAAATATCAATCCTATATTAGGCAGTGTAGGGCATCGAAAGGGATGTTGGGTTCTGAAAAATGGATTTGAGAAAATAGTGTTTAATTAAAAATGCCCTTGACCCCTCAACTGAATAGAGGGATGGGATAAGGCCTATGGAAACAGTAAAAGAGAAAAAGACGCCAATGCAAAAGAAGGCTACCATTAAAATTAGCGGAGCTGAAGCCATAATTCATTGTTTGTTGGCAGAAGGAGTGGATTTGATTTACGGATACCCAGGAGGTGCCATTATGCCTGTTTATGATGAACTATATAAATTTCAGGATAAATTGACCCATATACTCACCCGTCACGAGCAGGGGGCAACCCATGCTGCGCAAGGATATGCGAGGGTTTCTGGGAAAGTTGGGGTAGCCATGGCGACCTCAGGTCCAGGAGCCACAAATTTGGTGACAGGTTTGGCAGATGCTCAGATAGATTCTACTCCTATGGTCTGTATCACCGGACAGGTGGCACGACATTTATTGGGTTCCGATGCTTTTCAAGAGACCGATATCATTGGAATTTCGACCCCGGTGACCAAATGGAATTATCAGGTGACCGAGGCTTCTGAAATCCCGGAAATACTGGCGAAAGCTTTTTATATAGCTAAATCAGGTCGCCCTGGACCTGTGCTAATCGATATTACAAAAAATGCCCAGTTTGATGAATTGGATTTTAGCTATGAACCCTGTAAAGCGGTTAGGAGCTATAATCCGTTTCCAAAGCCTAAAATGAAGGACATAGAGGCTGCAGCCAAAATGATCAACGAGGCAAAAAAACCATATATCATTTTTGGTCAAGGGATCATTTTAGGGGAAGCGGAGGAGCAATTGAAGGAATTGGTAGAAAAGGCAGGAATTCCTGCAGCATGGACTATTTTGGGACTTTCCGCAATGGATACAGCTCACCCTCTGAATGTGGGAATGGTTGGCATGCATGGAAATTATGGCCCAAATGTTCTAACAAATGAATGTGATCTTTTGATAGCAATAGGAATGCGTTTCGATGATAGGGTTACGGGTAATTTACAAACCTATGCCAAGCAGGCCAAAGTTATTCACTTCGAAATTGATCCAGCGGAAATAAATAAAAACGTAAGAGCCGATATAGGAGTTTTGGGCAATGCAAAAGAAAGCTTAGAGCTATTATTACCGTTGATCAAGAAGAACTCACATGAATCTTGGCATCAGGAATTCAAGAATAAATATCAAATAGAATTTGATACGGTCATCAATAAGGATATCCATCCTACAAAAGAAGGATTGACCATGGGTGAGGTCATCGAACAGATTAATATAGCCTCCAATCATAAGGCGGTTATTGTAACAGATGTAGGGCAGCACCAAATGATAGCTTGTAGATACGCAAAATTCAAACAATCGAAGAGTAATATTACCTCCGGAGGCCTAGGGACTATGGGCTTTGCCCTACCTGCGGCTATTGGCGCCAAAATGGGGGCAATGGATAGGGAAGTGGTTGCCATTATTGGTGATGGAGGGTATCAAATGACAATTCAGGAATTGGGAACTATTTTCCAAAACAAAACCCCTGTTAAAATCGTGGTTCTGAACAACGAGCATTTGGGGATGGTACGTCAATGGCAAGAACTCTTTTTTGAAAAGAGATATGCATCAACGGTAATGACCAATCCAGATTTTGTAAAGATTGCTGAAGGATATGATATCCAAGCAAAAAGAGTAACAGAACGCAAGGATCTGGCCGCTGTGGTTGCAGAAATGATGGCATCAAAAGACGCCTTTTTCTTGGAAGTTAAAGTTGAACAAGAGGATAACGTATTTCCTATGATTCCAACAGGTGCCTCGGTTTCAGATATCAGACTGAAATAGGGCAGGGGGTCGAGCTAAATAATGTAGGAATTTCATTTGAAGGATTAAGAAATAGAGCATGGAAAAAGAGTGGTTTACCATATCGGTATATTCAGAAAACAATGTTGGATTGTTGAATAGGATATCTGGAATTTTTTTAAAGAGACACATCAATATTGAGGGGTTAAACGTCTCAAAATCAGAAATTGAGGGCATTTCAAAATTCACCATAGTGGTATTTACTACTGAAGAATGGGTGCGTAAAATTGTGGGACAGATCGAAAAGCAGATCGAAGTCATTAGGGCATTTTACCACACCGATGAGGAAACCATCTATCAAGAGTCAGCCTTATTCAAAATTGCCTCCAATTTACTGTTCGATGAGCGACAGATACAAAATATCATAAAAGACAACAATGCGCAGATCGTAACCGTGTCCAGGGACTTTTTTGTAGTGGCAAAATCAGGTAGGCGCTCAGAAGTAAACGAGATGTACAGCCAGTTAAAACCTTATGGCATTATGCAGTTCGTACGTTCGGGAAGAATTGCGGTATCCAAAGCGGAAATGCAGATCTCTGCCTTATTACAGGAATTTCAAACAACAAATAAATAATCAATAAATAGCACCCCGATTGTTATCGGGATTAAAACGAATTCAGAAAATGGCAAATTATTTCAATACACTGTCCTTAAGAGATCAGCTGACCCAATTGGGTAAATGTAGGTTTATGCAAGCTGCAGAATTTTCAGATGGTGTATCCGCCCTAAAAGGTAAAAAGATTGTAATTGTAGGTTGCGGGGCCCAAGGTCTCAACCAAGGTTTGAATATGAGGGACTCAGGTATGGATATTTCCTATACCCTTAGAGCAGCAGCCATCAAGGAACAACGTCAATCGTATAAAAATGCCAAAGAAAATGGCTTTAATGTTGGTACTTATGAAGAATTGGTGCCTACTGCCGATGTAGTGATAAACCTTACCCCAGATAAGCAACATACCAGCGTGGTTTCTGCTGTAATGCCCCTTATGAAAAAAGGAGCGACATTATCTTATTCACATGGTTTTAATATCGTGGAGGAAGGGATGCAGATTCGAGAGGACCTTACAGTTATTATGGTTGCGCCAAAGTGTCCGGGATCGGAAGTTCGTGAAGAGTACAAAAGAGGGTTTGGAGTGCCAACCTTGATAGCGGTACATCCAAACAATGATCCAGAAGGCAAAGGCTTGGCTCAAGCTAAAGCTTATGCTGTAGCAACAGGAGGACATAAGGCAGGAGTTTTGGAGTCTTCTTTTGTTGCCGAGGTAAAATCGGATTTAATGGGGGAACAAACCATTTTATGTGGGTTGTTGCAAACAGGATCCATTTTATGTTTCGATAAAATGGTTGAAAAGGGCATAGATAAAGGGTATGCCTCAAAATTGATACAATACGGTTGGGAAACTGTTACCGAGGGCTTAAAATATGGTGGAATTACCAATATGATGGACCGCTTGTCCAACCCGGCAAAAATAAAGGCTTTTGAGCTTTCAGAAGAACTAAAGGAAATTATGCGTCCGTTGTTCAATAAGCATATGGACGATATTATGAGTGGACATTTTTCCAAAACCATGATGGAAGATTGGGCCAACGACGATAAAAATTTGCATACTTGGAGGGCTGCAACAGGTGAAACAGCTTTTGAAAAGACTCCGGCTGGATCTGATAAAATTACCGAGCAGGATTTTTATGACCATGGCGTATTGATGGTTGCGATGGTTAGGGCAGGTGTAGAATTGGCATTTGAGGCAATGACGGCCTCAGGTATTATAGCTGAGTCTGCGTATTATGAGTCGTTACATGAAACTCCCCTGATAGCCAATACCATAGCCAGGAAGAAATTGTTTGAAATGAACCGCGTAATTTCTGATACTGCAGAATATGGCTGCTATTTGTTCGACCATGCTTGTAAGCCATTGTTGAAAGATTTTATGGCAAAGATTGATACCGATGTAATTGGTAAGAATTATGGAGAAGGTAAGGGCAATGGAGTGGATAATGCAAAATTGATTGCAGTGAACAAGGCTTTGAGAAACCATCCTGTTGAAGTGGTAGGTAACCGTTTGCGTGCCTCCATGACAGCGATGAAGCGTATCGTTTAAGTTAGATTAAATTAGTTGTACACCAATTCGCAGTCGGGAACTTAATACGTATATTAAGATAACCCGACTGCGATTCATTTCATCCATATCCAAGGGTTATGGAAAGCAAAAAATTATGGCAAAAACCGTAGCTACATATTTTCCTAAAATTGAGGATATAAAAAGGGCTGCCAAAGTGATTAGGCAAGTGGCCGATGTTACCCCTTTGACACAAAGTATCAGGTATTCCAAGCAGTTTGAAGCAAATATTTTGCTCAAGCGCGAGGATCTTCATAGGGTAAGGTCCTACAAAATCAGAGGGGCCTTCAATAAAATAAGCTCACTCTCAAAAGAAGAATTGGCCAAAGGAGTAGTTTGTGCCAGTGCCGGTAACCATGCTCAGGGCGTGGCCTTTGCCTGTAATTATTTGGGGATCCATGGCACGGTTTATATGCCTTCGGTAACCCCAAAACAGAAAGTGGAACAAACCAAAATGTTTGGGGGAGAATGGGTAACCGTCATCTTGGTGGGGGATACGTTTGATGATTCCTCAAAAGCGGCAATGAAAGCCTGCCAAGAAAAAGGAAGGACCTTTGTACACCCTTTTGATGATCCTAAGACGATAGAAGGGCAGGGGACTGTTGGCTTGGAGATTTTGGACCAGACCGATCTACCTATCGATTATGTTTTTGTAGCTATCGGAGGGGGAGGTTTGGCATCAGGATTGATTGGGGTTTTCAATGCGCTTTCCCCAAATACCAAGATCATTGGAGTAGAGCCCGAAGGGGCACCCTCCATGAAAACTTCCATGGAAAAAGGAGTCAATACAGAGTTGATACAGATTGATAAATTTGTGGACGGAGCAGCCGTACAACGCGTAGGCGACTACACTTTTGCAATATGCAAAGACCATCTCCATGATATGATCACCATCCCGGAGGGAAAAGTATGCCAGACCATTTTGGACCTCTACAATAGGGATGCCATTGTAGTGGAGCCTGCGGGGGCATTGACAATTGCAGCCTTGGATTATTTTAAGGATGAGATAAAAGACAAAAATGTGATATGTATCGTCAGTGGCAGCAATAACGATATAACCCGTACGGCCGAGATAAAGGAGAGGGCCCTATTATATGGAAAGTTAAAGCACTATTTTATTGTGAGGTTTCCTCAAAGACCAGGGGCCTTAAAGCAATTTGTAGCAGAAATATTGGGTCCAGATGATGATATCACCCATTTTGAGTATTCCAAAAAATCCAGCAAAGAAAATGCCCCCGCAATTGTAGGCATTGAATTGAAAAGTCCAGACGATTTGGAGCCCCTTATTTCACGAATGAAGGATAAAAACTTTTTTGGGGAGTATCTCAATGACAAACCGGACCTTTTTCAATACTTAATTTAAATACTATTCAAGGCCCTTTTGTGAAATGGGACAACCTCAATCGTTTTCGGTGTGTTTCGGTCGAAAGTATTGGATTGTATCCTGAAATTTAAAAATGTAATTTATTAACTTCGTTAGGCAGAGGCGTTACTATTCCCTGTTTTTTTATATAAAATTTTAGCAATTATGAGCAAAAAATCAAACATACCAGCTGAATTTGAAATCACCAATGTTATCCATCACAACACCTATTTGGTTGATGGGGAGCTAAGGAAATGGGAAGGGAATTCCACTGAAGTATTCTCCACTATATCATCGACCGAGGCCTATAAACCTACCTTATTGGGAAGTATCCCGGATATGGACGAAAAATCGGCCCTAGATGCCTTGGGGGGTGCCCTGAAAGCCTATAACCAAGGACAAGGTGCGTGGCCTACCATGAGGATCAGTGATCGAATTGAGTGTATGGAGAAGTTCGTCAAGAAAATGGAGGCGAAAAGGAATGAGGTAGTGAAATTGCTGATGTGGGAAATAGGTAAATCGCTCCCAGATTCTGAAAAGGAGTTCGATCGTACCGTAGATTACATTTACGATACCATTGAGGATTATAAGCAGTTAGACAGGGATGCCGCGAAGTTTAAGAAGCACGATGGGGTATATGCCCATATCCGAAGGGGGCCACTGGGAGTGGTTCTTTGTCTGGGACCCTATAATTATCCGCTGAACGAAACTTTCGCCCTGTTAATTCCTGCCATCATCATGGGGAACACCACTATTTTTAAACCGGCCAAACACGGGGTCTTGCTCATTACTCCTTTATTGGAAGCGTTTAGATCCAGTTTTCCTAAAGGGGTTGTCAATATTATCTTTGGTAGGGGTAGAACAGTGGCAAGCCCGATTATGAAAACAGGAAAAGTAGATGTACTTGCCTTGATCGGGAACAGTAAATCTGCCAATGCACTGCAAGAACAACATCCTAAAAGCAATAGATTGCGATTGGTATTGGGCCTAGAGGCCAAAAACCCGGCTATTATCCTCCCTGATGCCGAATTGGACCTTACAATAGATGAATGTATAGCAGGAACCTTATCGTTCAATGGACAACGTTGTACAGCCTTAAAAGTGGTCTATGTGCATGAAGATATCCAGGAAGAGTTCAATAAACGATTTGCCGAAAGGGTAGATGCCCTGAAGTTTGGTAACCCTTGGGAGAATGGTGTTAAGTTAACTCCTTTACCGGAACCTGGAAAACCAGCCTATATTCAAGAATTGATAGACGATGCCCTTTCTAAAGGCGCAAAAATATTAAACAAAAAAGGAGGTAAGCATTACGATAACTATATTTGGCCAGCGGTATTGTATCCAGTAACCAAGGATATGAGGGTGTATCAGGAAGAACAGTTTGGACCTGTGATCCCCATACTTTCATTTAAGGATATTGAAGAGCCATTGGATGATATGGCTGCCTCCAATTATGGACAGCAGGTAAGTTTGTTCGGGAAGGATGTATATGCTTTGGCTCCCTTGATCGATACCTTGGTGAATTTGGTATGCAGGGTTAATTTGAACAGCTCCTGTCAGCGCGGACCGGATGTGTACCCATTTACAGGGCGTAAAGATTCTGCACAGGCTACTCTGAGTGTTCATGATGCACTGCGTTCCTTCTCCATACGGACTTTTGTGGCGAGTAAGGACAATGCTCTGAATAATGAAATCCTCGAAAAACTATTGGATTCCAAGCTTTCCAATTTTATAAGTACAGACTATATACTTTAATAAACTATCATGGAAAACAAATCGGTATTGCAATGCACAAATGTTTGGTCTTTAACAGTTTGTTTTCTAATGTTTCTGTTTTTTGTTGGCTGTAAAAAGGAGAATAAAGATTCTAGTTTTGCTGGGATACTTACCAATACTACAAATATAGAAGGCAAGAAAGCATACCTAAACTCACCTTTTGTAACTGCTGGGAACAGAGTTTATATGGTAGGCCACCAAGATGGTACTTTTCCTGAAATTGGATGGCACATCAAAGGGGAAATGGGCGGTATTTGGAATCATCCCATAAAATTGATGGATGGTTTTCAAGTGGAACTTTATTCGGGTAATGACGCCCACGCTCTGGATAGTGCCCATACTTTCATAAACTACCCTTTTGCCAATAAACATATGTATTCGGTTCCAAATAAGGGGATAGAAGTAGATAGATGGCAGTTTGTGCCAGATGATAAGGAAGGGATCAGTATTCAATTTGTGGTAAAAAATACTTCTGACCAACCTCAGGACCTAAAACTTAAATTTACGGGTAACACGGATCTTAGTCCTACATGGCTAGGGGAGCGCACTCAAATGGTCGATGGTTTGGATAAGGCAAACTATGATTCCAATTTGGACGTTTGGATAGCTCAGGATGAAAATAATCCATGGAATGTCGTTTTTGGAGCTGATAAAAATTCTGTAGAACATAAGGCTGAAAATTACACTTACGCTGGAAAAGGCAAAGCTGCCTCGTTGACCTATCCTGCCAGAATTTCTGGCCATGGGGAATGGATAATAACGTTCACAGTGGCCGGATCCTACAAATCAAAAGAGGCCGCAATTGAAAATTATAGGGATATCAAGGGGAGTCTCCATAAAGATTTGGCGAAGAAAAGAGATCGTTACCTACAATTGGCCAGTAATTCAAAACTGACAATTCCTGATAAAAATGTACAACAAACCTTCGAATGGCTGAAGTACAATTCGGATTGGCTAGTAAGAACAGTACCTGAAATTGGTACTGGTATAACCGCAGGTATTCCAGATTATCCTTGGTGGTTTGGGGTGGACAGTGAGTATGCCCTGAAAGGCTATATGGCCATTGGACAGTCGGATGTTGTGGAAAAGACAATCAGCCTCCTGGATAGCATGTCCAATGTGGTTAATGGTAACGGTAGGATCATCCATGAAATGTCTACCAATGGTGCGGTTTTCAACAAGGGTAATATCAATGAAACACCACAGTTCACTTCCTTGATTTGGGAAACCTATTTATGGAATGGGAATATTGAATTTTTAAAAAAATACTTCCCTACCATTAAAAAAGGATTGAAATGGTTGATGGAAGAGAATGATACCAACAAAAATTTGTTTCCCGATGGCTTTGGGATGATGGAAATACATGGGATGGACAGTGAAATGATAGATGTTGCAGTCTATACCCAAAGAGCTTTTGCAGATGCATCCAAAATAGCATTGGAGCTTGGGGATGAATCATTAGCGCAGTCCTATGGAAAAATGGCATCCACCTTAAAGGATAAAATAAATAAGGAATTTTGGTCAGAGACCTTTAACTCCTATGCTGATTTTATAGGGACGGACCAACAGGCCTTGCGGTTGATTGACGATGCTATTGTAAGGGCAGATACATTGAACAAGCCTTGGGCAGTTCAAGAACTTAAGAAAACTAGGGAATCCATTTTAAAATATCCTTCGAAAACACCTAGACCATTTGTCCTACACCACAACTGGGTGGTGAACACCCCAATGGAAATGAAAATTGCAGATGAGCAAAAGGCCAATGAGGCACTGCAAACAGCCGAAAAATACGTTAATCCCTTTGGAGTATTTGTCACTGGCATCGATCGTGATGAATCTGCCGGATCGGATGAAGGTTCCTTCAAGGGAAGTAAAGTTTTTACATATACTGGCGCTGTTATGACATTACCGACTGGTGTACAGGCCATAGCGGAAAATAATTATGGCCGTCCGGATAAGGCCTTAAATTATCTAAAAAGAATGTCGAGATCCTTTAGCTATGCCCTTCCCGGTAGCATGTACGAGGTTTCTCCAGATTATGGGATGATAGCCCAAGCATGGAATATATATGGTTTCGCGATCCCCATTGTCCAACAATTTTTTGGAATTCAACCCTACGCGGCACAAAAAAAGATAACCATAGAACTGCAAATGCCCGAAGCGTGGGAGGAAGCCTCATTGGAAGATGTGATAATAGCCGACAATAAGATTTCTATCTTCTATAAAAAATCCAATGGTCAGATGTCACTTAAAGTCCTACAGCAGAATAAGAATTGGACGGTAGATATTATTTTTCCTGTTAGAAAGGGTAATAAGCAGTATATGATCCTGGAAAGTCCCACCCCCGTCAAATCTGTTGACGACCAGTTTGTAGTTAGTTCCAAGCAGGCTTCAACTGAGCTTTTGATTTCCTATGAATAACTAAACATTAAAAGTAAGGGAAGCAGGTTTCCTTCGTCCAAGGTGTTTCAAGTTCTTTTAATTCCCATTCTATTTATTTGATTACCAATGTGTTTATTATGGCCTTTAGAGCAATAGGCCAATGGTAGCGCACGACTTCAATTTCCCATTTTTACTGGTGCATGACATCTTTTCCTAGCGTTTTAGGGTGGGATCAATGGGTATTTAGTGACATAAATCGGGTAAGAATGCATAGGAGGAACGAAAAGGACCATTGTAATTTTGTAATACAGAATTGGGGGTTTTCTTTTTAAAAGTGAAGAAAATTAATACTCTTTATGTTTAACCTTAGAAATAACATTTATGAATATAAAGACATCTAATAAAAAAGCCTTGATCGCATTGGCAATTGGAGGTTTCGGTATAGGGATGACAGAATTTGTTATCATGGGTATTTTACCCGATGTGGCAAACGCCCTTAATATCACAATTCCGCAAGCGGGCCATTTTATTGCAGCTTATGCCTTGGGCGTTGTGGTAGGAGCCCCACTATTTACAAGTATTGGTGGTAAATGGCCTGCACATAAGGTATTGTTGGTCTTAATGCTTTGGTTTACAGTGTTTAATACATTATCCGCATTTTCAGACAGTTATGCTATGTTGTTGGTTTCTAGATTTTTGTCAGGATTACCACATGGCGCCTTTTTCGGGATAGGGGCCGTAGTAGCGGGGAAACTGGCCAAACCAGGAAAAACTGCTTCTGCAATTGCTACAATGTTTGCCGGACTTACCATCGCCAATGTGATAGGAGTACCTATTGGAACCTATTTTGGACACCATTTTGACTGGAGTGTTTCCTTTTTGTTGGTGGGATTGGTTGGGGTTTTGGCTATGTTGAGTGTATATTTCTGGATGCCAACGCTGTCAAAGTCCTCCACAAGAGGATTTAAAAAGGACGTAAAAGTTTTTAAACGTACGGAACTTTGGGTCCTTATACTACTGACTACCATTGGAACAGGAGGATTTTTTGCCTGGTACAGTTATATTGCACCCTTGATCACCAAAGTATCCGGTTACCCGGAAAGCATGGTGGGTTATGCCATGATCATTGCCGGCTTGGGGATGGTTGTGGGGAATTTCCTCGGGGCTAAACTGACCGAAAAATTGGCTCCCATGAAGGCCATTATTGTCAGTTTATCATTAATGGTCACCGTATTGATCGTGAATACGTTTGTTGCACAAAATCCTATCGCCATTTTGGCATTGACATTCTTTATTGGGATCATTGCATTTAGTGTGGCCACGCCTTTGCAAATGGCAATTATAAAGGCATCTAAAGGTTCTGAAATGTTGGGCTCCTCCATGAACCAAAGTGCTTTTAATATGGGCAACGCCTCTGGAGCTTATTTGGCAGGACTGCCCATAGCTATGGGTTACGGGTATACTTCTGCTAGTTTTGTAGGTGCAGCAATGGCCGGTTCCGGGATTTTGGTTGCAGTGGCCATTGTTTGGAGCAAAAGAGAAAAGAGAATCAAAGAAGAGAAACGTAAAATTGCATTTAATAACTAATACAGCAATTTATAGATGGAAATTAAAAATCCTCGTTACCAATACAATGGTGACGAGGATTTTTTTATTGGATTAAGTTATGGTAAAGCTTGGATTTTGCTTTACTGGTATATTCTTAATTTATTAGATGTTTTTGGCTAGCCAATTCCCAACTTCACTGGTTTTAAAAGATTTACCCCCATCTGCAAGATCTTCTGTCACGTAGCCTTGTTCCAAAGATTTATTAACAGCATCACGTATGGCCTGAGCCTCATCGGTAAGCTTGAAATCTTCGAACATCATAGCCGCAGATAATACAGTGGCCAAAGGATTGGCAATATCTTTCCCGGCCGCCTGTGGGTAGGATCCATGTATTGGTTCGTATAATTTTGCCTTGGTGCCCACAGATGCTGAAGGCATTAAGCCCATAGAACCTGATATTACAGAGGCTTCATCGGTAAGAATGTCACCAAAAAGGTTTTCGGTGATCAAAACATCATAGGAGTTGGGCCATTGTACCAGGCGCATAGCCACGGCATCCACAAATTCATAGGATACGGTCACTTCTGGGTAATCCTTTTCCATGGCTTGAACGGTTTCCCTCCATAGACGTGATGTTTCCAATACATTGGCCTTATCTACGCAGCATAGTTTTTTGGAACGCGTCATGGCCAATTCAAATCCCTTTTTTGCAAGGCGTTGAACCTCATGTCTTTTATAGGTACAAGTATCGAAGGCAGTATCACCATTGTCCAATCTACCTCTTTCCCCAAAATAGATCCCACTGGTCAATTCCCTTAAGAATATCAAATCCGTGCCTTCTATACGTTCCCTTTTTAAGGGCGACTTATCAATAAGGGAAGGAAAGGTAAAGGTGGGCCTTACATTGGCAAACAATCCCAATTTTTGGCGCATTTTAAGCAATCCTTGTTCAGGACGTACCTTGGCGGAAGGATCGTTATCGAACCTTGGGTGTCCTATAGCTCCAAAAAGTACCGCATCGGCAGCCAAACAGATCTCATGGGTATCATCTGGATATGGTTCACCTACGGCGTCAATGGCGGCGGCTCCTGTAAGGGCTGGCGTCCAATTAATTTCGTGGTTATACTTCTCAGCAACTGCATTACATACTTTTACGGCCTGGTCTATTACCTCTGGTCCAATTCCATCTCCTGCTAAAAGGGCGATATTTAATTTCATTTGATTGTATTTATGGTTTTTAATGCGCTTATGGAAGCCATAGGGCATTATATAATATTCAACATTTTTTCTGTGGCTTTTATGGCCGATACGGTCTGGTCAGAATCCAAGCCTCGTGTCGTAAACTCTTTGTTGTCTTGTTCCCAAGTGATAAGGGTTTCACAAAGGGCATCGGAATTACTTCCTGGAGGAATCCTTACCGCATAATCTATCAAATTGGGAAGTTTAATCTTTTTTGAACGGTACACCTTTCTCAGGGCATTCATAAAGGCATCGAACTGTCCGTCTCCCTGGGCGTGCTCCTCATAGGATTCTCCTTCAATCTCCACGGCCAAAGATGTGGAAGGCTGCAATCCCTTGGAATGTGTGAGGACATACGATTTTACAAACACTTTCTGTTGTAGGGATCCACTATCCAAAACATCGGAAATAATGTATGGCAAATCCTCTTTGGTGACTCTTTCTTTTTTGTCCCCCAGTTCTATGATCCGCTGGGTTACTTTTTTAAGTTCCTCATCATTTAAGGTCAGCCCTAATTCCTGTAAATTCTTTTGGATATTGGCTTTTCCAGAAGTTTTTCCCAAAGCGTATTTACGTTTTCTGCCAAAACGTTCCGGGAGTAGGTCATTGAAATATAGGTTCTTTTTACTATCCCCATCGGCATGTATTCCCGCAGTTTGAGTAAAAACATTGTCTCCTACGATAGGTTTATTGGCAGGTATTCCGAAACCTGTGAAGGCCGAAACCAATTTACTTACTTTAAAGAGCGATGGTTCTTTAATGGATATTTCTATTTCAGGCAAAAAGTCATTCACGACGGCCACAACACTTGCCATTGGTGCATTTCCTGCCCGTTCGCCCATGCCATTGACGGTAAGGTGCAATCCATGACAGCCTGCTTTAATAGCTTCCATGACATTGGCAACGCTAAGGTCATAATCATTATGACCATGAAAGTCAAAATGTAATTCGGGATATTTTTGAACGATCTGTGATATAAAACTATAAGTTTCATAATGGGTCAATACCCCCAAGGTATCGGGCAGCATGATCCTTTTTACTGGTTGTTTGGAAATAAATTCCAAATATTGGAAAACATATTCAGGTGAATTTCGCATTCCATTGCTCCAATCCTCAAGATATACATTGGTTTCAACACCCAATTCCTTTCCCTTGGCTATGGTTTCGGATATCTCTGCAAAGTGCTGTTCTGGTGTCTTTTTAAGTTGATGGGTCAAATGGTTTAAAGATCCTTTGGTCAGTAGGTTCTGAACCTTAGCCCCTGCAGATTCCATCCATTTCAATGAGACCCCATTATCAACAAACGTCAACACTTCAACTCTGTCCAAATAGCCTTTTTCAAGGGCCCATTTGGTGATTTGCTGAACCGATTGAAGTTCCCCTTCAGATACCCTGGCAGAAGCCACCTCAATACGATCTACCTGGAGCTCTTCCAGTAAGAGTTTTGCCAACGTAAGCTTTTCAGAGACCGAAAAAGATACTCCGGAAGTCTGTTCACCATCCCTTAAGGTGGTATCCATTATTTCAATCTTTCTCTTTTTCATCTAAGGTGAGCTCAAATATTTTTTTAAAGACCCAATCAAAAAAACTAGTGTTCTTCCTGATTGGGCCTGTACTTTATAGCTGTTAATTTGGAATTATAATGGCAGGTCCTGTGAAAATGCGGTAATATCTTCCTTCATATTCAGGAGATAATCAATGTCATCAAAGCCGTGCAGCATATTATCTTTCTTGTAAACATTGATATCAAAAGATTCTTGATCACCTGTCGATAGGATGGTAATAGTCTGCTCCTTTAGGTTGATTTCCAGTTCGGATTTAGGATCTGCCTCTATGGAAGCATATATTTTCTCCAAAAATTCTGCACTTACCTGAACGGGAAGCACTCCAACGTTCAAACAGTTATTTCTAAAAATATCCGCAAAGAAACTGGATACAACACAGCGGAATCCATAATCATAAACGGACCATGCTGCATGTTCCCTGGAAGAACCAGAGCCAAAGTTTTTACCACCTACTAAAATTTTACCACTGTATTTGGACTGATTTAGCACAAAATCCTCCTTAGGGGTGCCATCTACATTATATCGCCAATCCCTAAATAGATTGTCCCCAAAGCCAACTCGTTCCGTAGCCTTTAAAAATCGGGCAGGTATGATTTGATCGGTATCCACATTTTCAATAGGAAGTGGAACCGCACTACTTTTTAGTATTTCGAATTTATCGTATGCCATTTTTTGTTATTTTTTGTTGACCGATGTGGTCCTAATTTTTGTTCAGGTTAGACGGTTTCTACTTTCTCCATTAACACTCTTGGATCTGTTACCTTTCCCGTTACTGCAGCAGCTGCAGCGACTAATGGACTCGCCAATAATGTTCTGGAACCTGGACCTTGTCTCCCTTCAAAGTTTCTATTGGAAGTACTCACCGCGTATTTACCGGCAGGTACTTTATCGTCGTTCATGGCCAAGCAAGCGGAACAGCCTGGTTCACGAAGTTCAAATCCGGCCTCGTTCAGGATATCCAAAATACCTTCTTCTTTAATGGCTGACTCTACCTTATGGGACCCAGGCACCAACCAAGCGGTCACGTTAGGGGCTTTTTTTCTTCCTTTAACAATAGAGGCAAACGCCCTGAAATCTTCGATCCTTCCATTGGTACAACTTCCCAAGAAAACAAAATCTATAGGTTTTCCAATCATGGAATCACCCTCTCCAAAGGCCATATATTGCAAGGATTTTTTGTAGGTGGCAACTCCACCTTCCACAGCTTCGGCATTTGGAATATCATGGGAAATACCGATACCCATTCCTGGATTGGTACCATAGGTGATCATGGGCTCTATATCGGATCCATTAAAAGTCACTTCTTTATCAAAAGTGGCACCTTCATCGGTTTTCAATGTTTTCCAGTACGCCATGGCTTTCTCCCATGCCTTACCTTCGGGAGTAAATTCACGACCTTTTACATAATCTAACGTTTTTTCATCAGGAGCGATCATCCCACCTCGGGCACCCATTTCTATACTGAGGTTACAGACCGTCATACGACCCTCCATACTCATATTTTTAAACACTTCCCCAGCGTATTCCACAAAGTAGCCAGTGGCTCCGGAAGTACTTAATTGGGAGATAATATAAAGGGCTACATCCTTTGGAGTCACACCAAAGTTTAGATCCCCTTTTACATTAATACGCATGCTTTTGGGCTTGGTCTGCATAATGCACTGGGTGGCCAGGACCATTTCAACTTCTGAAGTTCCAATACCAAATGCTATGGCACCAAAAGCCCCATGGGTAGAAGTATGTGAGTCTCCGCATACAATAGTGGCCCCAGGTTGGGTAATTCCATATTCCGGACCTACCACGTGAACAATACCGTTTTTTTCATGTCCCAACCCCCAATAGCTAATGCCGTGTTCTTTGGAGTTCTCTTCCAAAGCCCTCAGTTGATTGGCCGATAAAGGATCAGCAACAGGCAAGTGTTGGTTAATGGTTGGGGTATTATGATCTGCAGTAGCAAAGGTGCGTTCTGGGTGTTTTACCCCGATACCCCTGCTTTTTAGACCTAAAAAAGCAACAGGACTAGTAACTTCGTGGATCATGTGACGGTCTATGAACAATACATCCGGACCATTTTCAATTTTTCTTACTACATGGGAATCCCATACCTTGTCAAATAATGTCTTTTTCATTTTCTATACTAAATTTTCAACTATTCATTGGATAAATTGGACATATGACCTAATTATAGATGGTATGCCTTCCAAAAGAATTCAAATTTAACATATTGAGCCAACACTACCCCTAACACCCTTGGTTAGAAATACGATGTTCAACACATGATTTTGTGCTTTTTTAGATGAAAAAATAGTCAAGATGTCCGTTGTATAATTAGATATGATTCTTAAGAAAGTGAAGTGGGTGCCTCTTGGAAAATGATTGGTGATATGGACGCGAAAACAGGCTTTAACTGATATAATTCCAAATATTCTTGAATTTTATCAATTGGGCATAGGTATACCGAATAACATGATTTTCCTCCTTTTGAAGGGATGGGTCCTCTTTTAATAATTGCAATACGTGGAATCTGGCAGCTTTTAAAATATCATTGTCTTTTATGATGTCCGCTATCTTCAAGTTGAGGACACCACTTTGTTGGGTACCCATTAAATCCCCTGGCCCCCTAAGTTTAAGATCTACCTCTGCGATCTCAAATCCGTCATTGGTACAAACCATGGTATCCAACCTCGTCTTTGCCTCTGCAGATAATTTATGGCTGGTCATTAGGATACAAAAACTTTGATCAGCCCCACGTCCAACTCTTCCTCTCAATTGATGTAATTGGGATAATCCAAAGCGTTCGGCACTTTCAATGATCATCACTGAGGCATTTGGGACATTTACACCGACTTCAATAACCGTGGTAGCTACCATAATCTGCGTTTTACCCGAGACAAACCGTTCCATCTCATAATCCTTGTCCTCAGGCTTGAGTTGGCCGTGAAGAATGGAAATTTGATAGTCGGGGAGGGGAAAGTCCCGTGAAATACTGGCATACCCATCCATTAGATCTTTGTAATCCAGTGCTTCAGATTCCTGGATCAAGGGATAAACAATATAGATCTGTCGTCCTTTTTTAATTTCATCCCTAATAAAGGCAAATACCTTTAATCTGTTGGCATCGTACCGATGTACCGTTTTTATCGGTTTCCTTCCAGGGGGAAGTTCATCTATGACGGAAATATCCAGGTCCCCATAAAGGCTCATCGCCAAGGTGCGGGGTATGGGTGTTGCTGTCATTACTAGGATATGGGGAGGCATTTCGTTTTTATGCCATAATTTGGATCGTTGGGCTACCCCAAATCGATGCTGTTCATCAATAATGGCAAGCCCTAAATTCTTGAACTGTACCTTATCCTCCAGTAAGGCATGGGTCCCTATAAGAATATGGAGATCCCCACTTTCCAAATTTTCATGGATTACGCGGCGGGCCGATTTTTTTACAGATCCGGTCAAGAGGGCTATCTCTATACCTACACCGCTCAAAAGTTCTTTAATACCATTGAAGTGCTGGTTGGCCAAGATTTCCGTAGGAGCCATTAAACACGCTTGAAATCCGTTGTCAA
Source organism: Sediminicola luteus (assembly GCF_040566555.1). Taxonomy (GTDB): domain Bacteria; phylum Bacteroidota; class Bacteroidia; order Flavobacteriales; family Flavobacteriaceae; genus Sediminicola. Next base: position 59,862 of record NZ_JBEWYP010000003.1, read on the forward strand.
TGGCCAAGAGCATGGTCATTAGGGCTACAATGGTCTTCCCTGAGCCAACATCACCTTGGAGCAACCGATTCATTTGGGCATTGCTGCCTAAATCTGTTCTAATTTCCTTGATAACCCTTTTTTGGGCGTTGGTCAGTTCAAAAGGGAGGTGGTTTTTGTAAAAATCATTAAAAATAGTTCCAACCTTGTCAAAATTATATCCTTTGATCTTTTGTTTGCGCAAGAGTTTTTTGGAGATCAGTTGTAATTGCACGTAAAAAAGCTCCTCGAATTTTAACCGAAATTGGGCCTTGGCCAACAGTTCTGTGCTCTTTGGGAAATGAATGTTGAACATCGCCTTACTTTTAGAAAGCAGGTGCAATTCTTTTAGTAGCGGTTCGGATAAGGTTTCCTTGAAATGTCCCTTGGTCTCTATAAACAATTGCTGCATTAGTTTATTGATGACCTTATTGGTAATGCCCTTGTTGCTGAGCTTTTCCGTGGAGGGATATATGGGCTGCATGGCGATCTGAATTCCCTTCTCGTGTTCAGATTGTAGTTCCATTTCTGGATGAGGCATGGAGAAGGTCCCGTTGTAAAAATTAGTCCTACCAAAGATTACATAAGGGATGTTCAGTTTTATATTTTCCCTTATCCATTTTTGCCCCCTAAACCAGACAAGTTCCATTTGTCCGGTATCATCCACAAAGGTGGCGACCAGGCGTTTTCCCTTCTTCTGCTCCACAGACTTTATATGGGTAATCTTTCCCAGTACTTGAACATCGGCACTGTTCCGCTGCAGCTGGTTTATTTTATAATATTGGGTTTTATCTATATATCTATTCGGAAATAGGTTGATAAGATCTTGGTAGGTATGGATTCCCAGCTCCGATTGGAGTGTTTCGGCCCTATTGGGGCCTACTCCTTTCAGGTAAACGATAGGCGTTTGTAGGGAATTGGAATTCATGCGTCTAAAATAGTGGTTACTCCATACACCTGCAACAAACCAAATTTCTTATTTTGGTACAGGTTTTGACAATGAGCCTTTTATGCAGAAAGTTTTTTTGAGTATTCTCCTTTGCTTCTTCCAGATCTCCTTCGCACAGCGACAAGATAAGGTAGACTTCACCCACGCTGATGTTTCGGTCACCATAGACCCACATTCCCAAGAAATTACAGGATCGGTCCACTATACTTTTAAAACGCATGAAAAGGTTTCCTCTTTTTTTATGGATGCCAAAGCGATGGAGTTTTCGACAGTACTCCTCAATGATAAAAAAGTGAAGTACACTATTGAAGGCAATAAAATTACCCTCATTAAAAATCTGAGAAAGAATAGTACTAACAAGTTGTTACTGAATTACAAGGTAAAACCTTTCCAAGCGGTATATTTTGTTGGTTGGGATCAAAAAGATCACAATCCGCAGATTTGGACCCAGGGCCAGGGTAAATATACCAGCCATTGGCTGCCCAGTTTTGATGATATGACAGAGAAGGTGGAGTTTGACCTGCAGCTTACTTTTGATAAAAAGTATGAGGTAATTGCCAACGGCGTCCTAAAAACGACTTCAATATCTGGGGATTTAAAAACGTGGAATTACGATATGGCAGCACCAATGAGCAGCTATTTGCTCGCTTTTGCTATTGGCAATTACACTCAAAAAGAAGAGCTTTCCAACTCTGGAATTCCCCTGGAAATGTACTATTACCCCTCGGATAGTAGTAATGTTGAGCCTACCTACAGGTATTCTAAACAAATATTTGATTTTTTAGAGGGGGAAATCGGGATTCCCTATCCTTGGCAGAACTACAAACAAATTCCGGTGCGAGATTTTCTCTATGCAGGAATGGAAAATACGGGAACCACCATTTTTTCCGATGCCTATGTGATCGATTCCATTGGTTTTGTTGATAGAAATTACGTGAACATCAATGCCCATGAATTGGCACACCAATGGTTTGGGAATCTGGTTACGGAACAAGATGCCTCCCATCATTGGCTACAGGAAGGTTTTGCGACCTATTATGCGTACCTCTCCGAAAAAGAAGTATTTGGTGATGATCATTTCTATTGGAAATTATATGAAACAGCCCAGCAATTAAAGGAATTGTCCATTGCAGGCAAGGGGGAGGCCTTAACAGATTCCAAAGCTTCCAGTCTTACCTTTTATGAAAAGGGTGCTTGGGTGTTATTTATGTTGCGTGAGCAAGTGGGGGAGAAGGACTATAAAAAAGGAATTGAGGAATATCTCCGGAAATATGAGTTCCAAAACGTGACCATTCCACAATTTATGGCGTCCATGGAGGCTGCCAGTGGTTTGGATCTGACCGAGTTTGAAAGGATTTGGTTAGAAAACACTGAATTCCCTTTTGAACTAGCCATGGAAAGTCTAAGAAAGCATTCTCCTTCAATAGCTACTTTTTTTGAGCTTCAGAGAGAATTAATGACCACCAAAGGTGCTAATGAAGCTATTATCAATCGCTTTTGGAATGGAAGTGATTCAGATTTCCTTAAAATTGCCATCCTTCAGCATTATCATACATCCCTTTCCGAGTCTTTTTTGCGCAAAGTTATAAAAGAGGGTAGTGGTAGGGTCAGACAAGCATTGGCAATCAACACACCCAAAGTGACCAAAGGCCTAAAATCGGATTTCGAATCTCTTTTGGACGATACAAGTTATGTGAGCAAAGAGAATGCACTGTATAAACTTTGGATCTATTTTCCGGAAGATAGAGGGGTATATCTGGATAAAATTGAGTCCTGTATTGGTCTGCCCAACAAAAATGTTCGATTGTTGTGGCTTACCTTGGCCATGATCACTAAAGATTACCAGCCCGAAAATAAATCGGATTTCTACACCGAATTAAGCGGTTATACGGCATCAAACTATTCCATTGAAGTACGACAAGGCGCTTTTCAATACCTATCGGATACTGTAGGCCTTTCCGATCAAAATTTGTTGGATTTGGTCAATGCCTGTCTCCATCATTCATGGCAATTTAAAAAGTTCTCCAGGGATTTATTGGACCAGCTCCTGGAGAGTGAGAATTACAAAAAACGCTTCAATGTTCTAAAGGAAAAACTAAACACTGAAGAATTGCGTTATATTAACAGTAAAACAAGCTAATATGAGGGCAATGGTAATTTCAGGTGGTGGAAGTAAGGGTGCCTTTGCGGGCGGAGTTGCCCAATACCTAATGCAAGAACAGAAACACAATTACGACCTTTTTATGGGAACATCTACAGGAAGCTTATTGATATCCCATCTGGCCCTTCAAAAGATTGAAAAGATTAAAGAGGTGTACACCAATGTAAACCAAGACAACATTTTTAGTAATTGCCCATTTGTTGTTAAAAAGAAATATGGAATTGAAAATATTGGTATTGATCACATCAATGTAATGAAGAACTTTTTTAAGGGCAGTAAAACATTTGGTGAAAGCCATAACCTATTAACATTGATCAAAAACACCTTAACAGTCGAAGAGTTTGAAGAGCTGCAGAACGGTCCAAAAGATATCGTTATTACGGTATCCAATCTTTCACTCAATCAGGTAGAGTACAAGTCCATCATGGATTTCACATATGACGAATTTTGTGAGTGGATTTGGATTTCTTGTAATTATACCCCCTTTATGACTTTGGTGAAAAAGAATGGCTGTGAATATGCAGATGGAGGTCTTGGGAGTATGGTTCCAATAGAGGAAGCTATAAAACGAGGGGCAACCGTTGTGGATGCCATCATTTTACAGACCGAAATCACCCATTTAAACCGCATGCCCTCAAAAAATGTATTTTCCTTATTGACAAGTATGTTTGCCTTTATGCTGGATCGTATCGAGCATCAAAATATTCGAATCGGGAAATATGTAGCCAAACACAACGATGCCATTATCAATTTTTATTATACCCCAACTGTATTGACCACTAACTCGCTCATTTTCAACAAAGAAAGGATGACAGCATGGTGGGAAAGCGGATATAATTTTGCCAAACACAAAAATTTAGAACTTAATCCGATAGAACCTCAATGAGAGCATTAGTAATAAGTGGAGGAGGTAGTAAGGGCGCCTTTGCGGGTGGTGTGGCGCAATACCTTATGGAGGTCGAAAAGCGGGAGTACGACGTATTTGTTGGCACCTCTACAGGTGGTCTGTTAATTCCCCATTTGGCCACTGACAACGTGGGCAAGTTATATGATATTTATACCAACGTAAATTCGCTATCCATTTTTAGCCTAAATCCTTTTATAGTCCGTAAAAAGGGAGATAGAAAATACGTTTCCATTAACTTTTTTACAATCTTGCTTCAGTTCATAAAAGGGAAAAGAACCTTTGGGGAAAGTAAGGCGCTAAAAAGGACCATAAAAAGAAATTTCACATTTAGTGAGTACAGGCAGATTCTAAAGACGCATAAAGATGTAGTGGTCACGGTATCCAATCTCTCCAAAAATAGAGTGGAATATAAGTCCATGAGGGATTTCTCCTACGAAGAGTTTTGTGAATGGATATGGATATCTTGTAATTACATTCCTTTTATGTCCCTGGCCAAAAAAGACGGATTTGAATATGGTGATGGTGGATTGGGTTGCGTAGTACCCATACAGGAGGCTATTCGTAGAGGTGCCAAGGTTGTGGATGCCGTTATCTTGGAATCAGAACATATGGATCGGAACAAAGTACTTGGTAAAAATCCGTTTTCCTTAATGTTGAGTATTTACGGATTTGTACTGGATCAAATTGAATTTCACGATATTTCAGAAGGCATCTTGTCCGCTAAACATAATGGGGTGGAGCTAAACCTTTATTATACGCCTACCAAACTAACAGAAAATTCTTTGGTCTTCAATAAGAAATTGATGAAAGAATGGTGGCTCCAGGGCTTTGAATATGCCCAAAACAAGGCTTATGATGCTAACAAAGACAGGTAAGATTTACCAGAGTTCGCTTATTTCCTTTTTCACATAGGCCAATGCAGTTGCAGATGGCGATTGCTTGTCCATAGTCTCATTTAGAATATCCTCCCTTAGTTTATCTGAGGTGTCAGATTGACTCATCGCTGCACTTCTGATAGCTTTTATGGTAGCATTTTTTGATGCTTTTATCACGCTCCAACACTCATCGGAAAGATATATTTGTTGGGACAGGTTGTGCTCAAACTCGTTTTCAATATTCTTGATCAAAAGATTTTCATAATCCATCTTGTTAGAGGATAATGGCTTAACCCTAACTACAAGGCTTGGTATGGAAATACGTTCCAAGAACAAGGCCATACGCTCATAGGCCTGTAGGCGTATGGGTAAGGTATTTTTCTGGGAATCCTTGTGCAACAAATATCTTCTGCGCCCTTCTTCATTCTTGGTGTGCAATCTAAAAAAATAAAAAGCCACGGCTCCTGTTACGATTGCGGGTAATAAATAGGCAAACATCTGATAAATTTGGTCTCCTGTCATAGTTGGTTTATTTGGTTAGGTTAATCGGGGTAATTTTAGTTTCAGTTAAAGAACGGCGTATTATATAAAATAGTATATCAATTTATCTTTTTGAAAAACAATTTTCTAGCTCATTTTTAGAACTATTACTCCTTGTAATTTAGAAAAAGTGATATGTCAATTATAAGATCTAGTGATGTAACAGTCTAGTATTGTTTTGGATTAAAAACAACAGCGATGCCTAAAGCATTACTTTAATTGGACAAGCTTTTATTTTTGTTTCATATCACTTCGGACCATTAAATAAAAGGCATCGAAATTTGGGTGAACCTTTAAATAAAGAGCATCTGCGGAGCCAATTTTACCGACTGCACGTATTCTTTCTGGTACAATTTGATGTGTAGTGGTGAAAACATCGACCAGGGCTCCTGCTTGTCGTGTTGCCACATCCAAACCAGTACCTGAAATGGAAGTACCTTCTACCGAAATAATCATGGCTCTATGGGCCTTAAGTACTGTAGCCAATTTTTTAAGCATAGGTGTTGCATCTATGGCGAGCTTGGCATTAGAGGCATTGGAACCAAATAGCAGTGCTTTATCCAACTTGATGGATACAGCTCCATTTTCCACCGTTATTGCTGCTTCTTCCCCTAAGGATTTTTTAAAATCGGTCAAAAGCATTAATGCTGTAGAATCGTTGGCTTTTGTAGTTTCGTTAATGGTCTTCAATTTCGCCTCCTTTTCCCTAAGAGTTTCCAAAGCACGACCTATATTATCCGTTTTTTGGGTAGACGCCTCCATAAAGGTGCTCATATTTTTCAATAACTGGGCATTGGTTATTTGGAGTTCTTCCAATTGAGTCTCAAAAGACTCAGCCCGTGCCAAACTTACATTTTCATTTTTTCTTGATTCAGATAGGGAAGATTGGGTGGTGGCCAAGGTTGCTTTTAAACTTTCTATTTCTGCTTGGAGCTCCTTTTTATTTTGACCTTGAAGGGTAAATATGGTTATAAGAAGAAATAAAACGGAGATGTAAAACTTATTCATTTGGATATTCAATTTAAAAATTAGGCGCCACAAAAGTAGCGCCTAATTCTAATATTTAGGCATTTTATTTTGCAGCTGTATTTAAGTAGTCCAAACTCATTTGAGTAAGGGTTTTTACCCCCAAAAGAAGGCCACTATCATCTATTTTAAAGTCGGGGGTATGATGAGGGAAGGCATCCTTATTTCCAGGGGTCATCCCACCTAAAAAGAAGTAAAATCCAGGGACTACTTTTTGGAAATAGGAGAAATCCTCGGCTCCGGTAACCGCCTTTTGGGGAAGCACATTTTCCGCCCCAGCGACTTTTTCCATGGTAGGCAACATCTGTGCTACCAAGTCAGGGTCGTTAAAGGTAATCTCTGTACTGTTGGTTATTTCTATGGTAGCGTCCCCTCCATAAGCCTTTGCCAATGCAGGAACCATTTCTTTCATACGTCTATTGATCAGTGCTTGCATTTCATAATCCAAGGTACGGATGGTACCGATCATTTCCGCACTTTCTGGTATGATATTAAAACGAACGCCACTATTGATTTTACCAACTGTAATCACCGCGGCTTCGTTGGTGAGTTCAGCTTCCCTACTAATGATGGTTTGTAACCCATCTATAATTTTGGCACTGATAACTATAGGATCTACGCCAGACCAGGGTTGTGATCCGTGACTCTGTTTTCCTTTTACATTGATTACAAAGCGCTGGGCAGCTGCCATAGTACCACCAGATTTATAGCGGATGGTTCCAACAGGAGTAGCAGAGTTGATATGCAATCCAAATATTGCATCTACTTTGGGGTTTTCCATTACGCCCTCCTTGATCATCAAAGAAGCGCCGCCTTCCTCTCCTGGAGGTGCACCCTCTTCGGCAGGTTGGAAAATGAACTTTACGGTGCCTTTAATTTGATCCTTGTTTTTGGAAAGTACTTCGGCAACCCCCATTAAAATGGCAGTATGCGTGTCGTGTCCACAGGCATGCATTACCCCAACCTTTTCTCCCAGGAACTCGGCCGTAACCGTAGATTTGTAAGGGAGGTCGTTTCTTTCAACCACGGGTAGAGCATCGATGTCCGCTCGCAGTGCCACAACTTTTCCGGGTAAATTACCTTTGAGGATACCAACAACCCCAGTTTTGGCAACACCTGTTTGTACTTCTATTCCCAAGGATTTAAGGTGGGCAGCTATTTTTTCGGCTGTTTTGTATTCACGGTTAGATAATTCTGGATGTTGGTGGAAATCCCTTCTCCATTCAATTACCTTGTTTTCAACGGACTTATATTGAGCGTCCAAGTTAGGCCCTTGTGCGGAGGCCATCGCCCCAAATAGGATAAGTCCTAAAAATGCTTTGTTTTTCATATGGTGTTTAATTATAATTTTAAAATAGTATAGCCTTCCCCGTTGAGCTGTATCAAGGCCGTCATGGCAGAAAGTGAGATTTGGACCCCAGGAATCAGTTCTGTTCTTCCGAAACCTCTTGAAGCTGCCGATTGACCACATAAAATTACTTGTACATCGGCATCCAAAAGTGCCTTGACCAAATTTAAATTTGGATTATCAACCTTATATCTCGCTTGATAGGCAACATTATTCAAAAGGTCTTTTCCTGCCTTACTATGAACAACCAAAGCTACCTTTAACTGCTCTTTGGGCACTCCGGCTTGGGCGTGCATATTCAAAAATCTGGCGGCTGTCTCTAAAGACAGGTTGAGTTCGCCCATATCCTCAGAAGTACCGGTCACATCAAAAACTACTTTGAATTCTTTTTCGATGTCAACTTTTACGTCCGGATTTTCAACTCGGAATACCTTGCCGAATTCCTCAATGATGGGTCCAGCATTTTTAGTTTGGGCGAATGTGTTATAGAATGAAGCGAAAAGCACTAAATAAAAAGTTGAAATCAATATTCTTTTCATGGGAGATTGTTAAGAGCCTAAATATATTTAAAAATCAGAAGACACCCTGTTAATGTTCATAATAATTAAAGTATGATTTTAGGATAAAGTTATTTATGGTTAATTTCACAGTTCCTTAGGAATTAAACCAAAATACATTGGAAAAATATTTAAAAGTTCTGAATGAGGCCCAAAAAGCGCCAGTTCTGCACAAGGATGGTGCATTAATGGTAATTGCTGGAGCTGGTTCGGGAAAAACAAGGGTATTGACTTACCGTATCGCTTATTTGATGGATCAAGGGGTTGATTCCTTCAATATTTTGGCATTGACCTTTACCAATAAAGCGGCACGGGAAATGAAGAAGCGTATTTCCGAAATTGTAGGGAGTTCCGAGGCCAAAAATCTATGGATGGGAACCTTCCACTCCGTTTTTGCCAAACTCTTGCGTTTTGAAGCTGACAAATTGGGCTACCCAAGTAACTTTACCATTTACGATACACAAGATTCTCAACGGCTCATTGCCTCCATTATAAAGGAAATGGGGCTGGACAAGGATATCTATAAATATAAACAAGTACAAAATAGGATTTCTTCCTATAAGAATAGTCTAATCACAGTAAAGGCCTATTTCAACAATCCAGATTTGGTAGAGGCCGATGCCATGGCAAAACGTCCGAGGACCGGGGAAATCTACAAGAATTATGTAGATCGTTGCTTTAAGGCGGGGGCAATGGATTTTGATGACCTGTTATTGAAGACCAATGAACTGCTTACCAGGTTTCCTGAAGTTTTAATGAAGTATCAGAACAGGTTTAAATATATCTTGGTGGATGAGTATCAGGATACCAACCATTCACAATATTTAATCGTTAAGGCACTTTCGGACCGTTTTCAGAACATCTGTGTGGTTGGTGATGATGCCCAGAGTATTTATTCATTCCGTGGAGCCAATATCAATAACATTCTCAACTTTCAAAAGGATTACGAGAATGTTGCCATGTATCGATTAGAGCAGAATTACCGTTCTACAAAGAACATCGTAAATGCCGCCAACTCAATCATAGCAAAGAATACCAAACAGTTGGAAAAGGTGGTTTGGACGGCCAATGATGATGGTGCATTGATTAAACTGCACCGCAGTACCACCGATGCAGAGGAAGGAAGATTTGTGGCCGAGTCCATTTTTGAACACCGGATGCAAGAACAACTGCTCAATGGAAGTTTTGCAGTGTTGTACAGGACCAATTCCCAATCTCGTTCTATAGAGGACGGGTTGCGGAAACGCGATATACCTTACAGGATTTATGGTGGACTTTCTTTTTATCAACGCAAGGAGATCAAGGACGTACTTTCTTATTTAAGATTGGTCTTAAATCCTAAAGACGAAGAAGCATTAAAACGAGTCATTAATTTCCCGGCTAGGGGAATAGGCCAAAGCACAATGGATAAATTATTGGTAGCAGCCAACCATTATGGTCGTTCTATTTTTGAGGTCATGGAAAACCTCGATAAAATTGATCTTAAGATCAATTCGGGAACAAGACGAAAATTGGAGGATTTTGTCACCATGATCAAGAGTTTTCAGATCACCAATGAGTCCTACGATGCTTTTGCCATTGCAGAACACGTAGCCAAAAAGACTGGACTGCTGCTTGAGTTTAAGAAGGACGGTACCCCTGAGGGAATCGCCAAAATGGAAAATATTGAGGAATTGCTCAACGGAATGAAGGATTTCGTGGAAGGCCAAAAGGAAGTAGCCGATGCCACTGGAAACTTGGGCGAATTTATGGAAGACGTTGCCCTGGCAACAGATTTGGATAAAGATACCGCAGATGAGGATAGGGTAGCACTGATGACTGTGCATATGGCCAAAGGACTCGAATTTCCTTATGTGTATATCGTTGGGATGGAAGAAGACCTTTTTCCATCGGCCATGAGTATGAACACCAGAAGCGAACTGGAGGAAGAGAGACGTTTGTTCTATGTTGCACTGACAAGGGCAGAGAAGCAAGCCTACCTGACCTATACACAGAGTAGGTATCGTTGGGGAAAACTTGTGGATGCGGAACCTAGTAGGTTTTTGGAGGAGATAGATGAACAATATGTGGAGAACCTGACTCCAGTAGACAATTACCGTTACAAATCGTTTATCAACTCCGATATTTTCGGAGATGTTGACAAGAGCAAGCTAAGACAGATCAAACCACAGGCAGGTCCTCCTCCCACCAGCCATAAGCCGAACGAGAACCAACTTAGAAAGTTGCGTAAACTAAAGCCAGAATTGGCCACACCTGTTGGAAATACCAATGAGGTTGATCCCAATTTAGGGGAAGGATCCTTGGTGAACCATACCCGTTTTGGAAGAGGGACTGTTTTAAAAATAGAAGGAATAGGCAACGATAAGAAGGCAGAAATAAAGTTTGATAAAGGGGATATTAAGAAACTTCTGCTCCGTTTCGCTAAATTGGAGGTCCTGTCTTAAAAAAATAGGTAGAAAATGGCAGAATTTGTAAAAATATATCCGGAAAATCCCAACCCCAAAGAGATCAAGAAAGTAGTTGACGTTCTTAGAAAAGGAGGCTTGGTCATTTACCCAACAGACACGGTTTATGGTTTGGGTTGTGACATAACCAACACGAGAGCGCTAGAAAAGATAGCAAGAATTAAAGGTATTAAGCTGGACAAAGCCAATTTTTCCTTTATATGTGCCGATCTTAGCAACCTTTCCGATTATGTGCGTCAAATTGATACTGCAACATTTAAAATTTTAAAAAGGGCCCTTCCTGGACCCTATACGTTCATTCTTCCAGGAAATAACAATCTTCCCAAGGAATTTAAAAAGAAGAAAACAGTTGGTATTAGGGTACCGGATAATTCCATAGCCAAGGCCTTGGTCGAGGCACTAGGGAATCCCATTGTATCTACTTCTATCCGAGATGAGGATGAGCTTTTGGAATATACCACAGATCCAGAATTGATTTTGGAAAAATGGGATAATCTGGTCGATATTGTGATCGATGGTGGTTATGGGGATAACGTTGCATCCACTATTATAGACTTGTCTGATGGGGAACCCCAAGTGATCAGGGAAGGAAAGGGAAGCTTGGACATTCTCTAAACTTCAATTGCAAAGACATTTTTACTGGATGATTGGTTCTAGGACATAAAAAAAGCCGCAACTTTTAGTTGCGGCTTTTTACTTTTATAAGAACAATTCTTATTTGTTGATCTTAGGATCTTTCATTCCTTCTTCGATCATGCTGTAGAATTGGTCAATTTTAGGAAGAACTACAATTCTTGTTCTTCTGTTTTTAGCTTTATCAGTAGAAGATACAGGAACATATTCTCCTCTACCTGCTGCAGTCATACGAGCTGGGTTAACACCAAAATCTTTTTGCAAGATACGAACAACAGCTGTTGCTCTCTTAACACTTAGATCCCAGTTGTCCAAAAGAACTCCACCGCTGTAAGGCACTGTATCAGTGTGACCTTCAACCATGAATTCGAAATCTGGCTTGTTGTTTACTACTTTAGCAACTTTACCCAAAACTTCTTTAGCTCTGCTAGTTACGTTGTAGCTACCACTGCTGAACAATAATTTGTCAGAAATAGAAACGAAAACAACACCTTTTTCAACACTGATTTCGATATCCTCGTCATCCAAGTTGCCAAGAACACCTTTTAAACTTTGTACCAAAGCCAAGTTTACAGAATCTCTTCTTGTAATAGCGTCGTTCAATTTTCTAATGGTAAGGTCTTTTTCTTTAAGGCTTTCCAAAGATTTCTCTAAGTTATCGGCACCTTTGCTTGTTAAAGTAGTTAGGTTACCCATGTTGTTGATCAAATCCTGGTTGTTTGCTTTAAGGAATGCATTTTGGTCTTCCAAAGTCTTCATTCTTGAAGTTGCAGAAGCTTTTTCCTCTAAACATCCGTTTAATTTAACGGTAGCAGAGTTTAATAAGTCTTGAGTTTCTTTCTGCTTTGCTTCTAAATCGGAGTATTTCTTTTGAGAAACACATGAAGATAACAATAAAGCTACCCCTAAACATCCTACTAGTATTTTTTTCATAATTTTCACTTTGTTTTTTAGTTCTGTTTAATTTTTTTTTGTTCTATTTATTTAGGCCAAAATTATATAAAAACCTAGCGCTTGGATAGGCCATTTAGTTAATTTTTTACTAAAGTGTTAAATTTTCGTACTTGATATACGAAATGTGACCAGACAATGGATCTTGCAGCGTAGTATTTCTTAAGAAAGTTGCTTTTTTCTCGCTTTTTGTACATTTTGCCAAATTGCCTGTAAAAACTCAGGTGGGCCCTTAATATGGCCCAGCAATGCTTAAATTTCAATTGAAAGATAAAGCGCAACCCGGCCACCCCGTCCAATAATAATCGAAAAAAGATAATTGGGAAGGCTTTTTTTCGTGGTAGATTTTTAGTGATGGAGAACAAAGAGTTCCTAAAATTTAAATAGGTTTTCTTTGGATTCATATTGCTCAAAGTAGATCCCCCAAGATGGTAAACATGTGAAGTGCCTACGTAATATACCTTATAACCCTTATTTTTTGCCCTCCAACATAGATCAACTTCCTCTTGATGGGCAAAATAGTCCTCATCAAATCCACCTAATTCTTGAAACACCTTGTTTTTAATAAACATACATGCTCCCGTAGCCCAGAAAATCTCCTTGATATCATCATATTGATGTTCATCTTTTTCCAAGGCTTGAAAGATTCGCCCCCTACAAAAAGGATATCCCAATTGATCTATAAACCCACCTGCAGCACCTGCATACTCAAAATAGTCCTTATTTTTATAATCCAGGATTTTAGGTTGTATGATTGCGGCATCAGGCAATTCTTCAAAGGTCTTTAAAATAGGTTGGAGCCAGTTCTGGGAAACTTCGACATCAGAGTTCAGCAAACAGAGAATTTCCGCATCTACAAATTTTAAGGCATCATTGTAGCCTTTGGCAAAACCCCCATTTATATCGTTTTGGATTATCCTTATATCCGGATACTGTTCTTTGATAAAAGCTATGGAGTTGTCTGTAGAGGCATTGTCGGCTACATATATGTCCGCACCTATAGAGAATTTAGTGACAGAAGGGAGGAATTGTTCCAAAAGAGCTTCTCCGTTCCAGTTAAGTATGACAATTGCGATTCTTGACATTCATGTCCATGCCGATCTTATTGCGGCACCTCATTTATTTAAGTTATATGGCAAATGTATTTCTTGCCAACCAAATACTGGTACTTTCCAAAGCTCACAAATTAACGGCTAAAATCAGGAATATGCTTTAAAAAAGTATATTTTTCTTCCTGTAGGTCCATTTTGCAATAAAAGTGGTCCTGCCCATTGGTAACCATTAAGTAATTGGCCTTCAATTGCATATTATAACGAGCAATCTGATCAAAAACAGTCTGTGTGATCTTTATTTCAGGAGCTTTGCATTCGACTAATATTTCAATGGAGGCATCAGAATTGTATACCACTACATCATATCTTTTGATCATGGAATTCAATTTCACCTGCTTTTCAACGTTGATGAGACTTTTTGGGTAATTTTTATCAGAGAGAAGGTGATGTACCACATGCTGCCGAACCCATTCCTCGGGCTGTAATACCACAAACTTTTTGCGTATAACATCAAATATCTGGACTTTATTTTCGCTATTTTTGAAGCGAAAGTCATATGCCGGAAAGTTCAGTGGTTGCATAGGGCAAATTTGATGATTTTTTTTGGATGAAGGAAGTAAAACAGATAGTCTCGGATATTAAAAGTGGAAATATAAAGCCCATTTATTTTTTAATGGGGGAGGAGTCCTATTATATAGATAAGATTGCCGAGTATATCGAAAAAAATGTACTTTCCGAAGAGGAGCGCGGATTCAACCAGATGGTAATGTATGGAAAAGAGGTGACCATAGACGAAATTGTCAGCAATGCAAAACGATATCCAATGATGGCTGAAAAACAGGTGATCATCGTGAAGGAAGCCCAACATCTATCGCGCACCATAGAAAATCTGTTGAGTTATGCAGATAACCCTCAGCCTTCCACGGTCTTGGTATTTTGTTATAAATATGGAAAGCTGGATAAGCGTAAAAAAATATACAAGAGCATACAAAAAAACGGCGTTTTATTTGAAAGTAAAAAGCTGTATGACAATCAGGTTTCTGATTGGATAAGAATGGTGCTTCAGGGCAAAGGATATTCCATATCTCCAAAGGCAGCCTTATTATTGGTAGAATACTTGGGCACCGATCTAAGTAAGATTAACAATGAATTGGAGAAACTCCAATTGGTAATCCCCAAAGATGTTGAAATTTCACCAGCTGCCATTGAAGAACATATAGGTATCAGTAAGGATTTTAACAATTTTGAACTCAAAAAGGCAATAGGGGAGCGGGATATCCTAAAAGCCACCCGAATTATCCATTATTTTGCACAGAACCCTAAGGATAACCCCTTTGTGGTCACCGTTACTTTACTGCATAATTTTTTCTCACAATTGCTCCAATATCACGGCATGTCCGATCATTCTTCAAAAAATGTGGCAAGTACTTTAGGCATCAACCCATATTTTGTAAAAGAGTATCAAACAGCGGCAAGAAATTATCCAATGAAAAAGGTAAGCCAAATAATATCCTATTTACGTGAAATGGATCTTAAAGGCAAAGGTGTAGGTGGGGCCAGCTTATCTCAAGCCGACCTATTAAAAGAACTTTTGGTGAAAATTATTTGATCATTTCCCGTCGGCACTATACTTCCCAGGTCCTAATAGCATGATGATCACAAAGAATCCAAGGTACATAATGGCCAATTCTTTTCTGCCCAACGCATCTGAAATATGAACGATAAAAGTTGCCACGAACATGACAAAGGCTGGAGGTAATGCGGCCCACCTCGTTTTAAATCCTATAATCATAAGAACAGGACAAATAAACTCAGCAATAACCGTTAAAAAAAGGGAGGGAGCTGCGCCAAGACCGATCGGATCAGCGAACTCAAAATCACCACTTATCAATTTTTGAAATTTCGGGTATCCATGGGTAATCATCAAAGTGGATGGTACAATACGTAAAAGCAACAATCCAACATCGGTAGTAAGGGAACTTTTCATTATAAATTAAGATTTGAGTCGTATAAAAGTATAGAATTATTTTTAAATATTTCACCTCTCAGAAAAAATGACTGATTGTGTAAGTGCAATTATAAGAACATTTTCTTTATTTCCTCAATTACGACTGCCGTTTTTACTTGTGAATGTTACATTAATCATCAAAGAATTTAGGTTAAATTAGGCGCTTGCTTCTCAGTTTTAATCTTGAGTAACGCATAAAAAAAACCTGCCATAAACGGCAGGTTTTTTTTATGATTATATAAGTAAAACGGTTATCTCAATTTTGGAAAATCGGCCGGATTCACTTCGTGCATGATGCTGTAAATTTTTTCAAACATATCTTCTGCATTTGGTTTCGAAAAATAATCCCCATCAGTGGCATACGCAGGTCTATGGGCCTTGGCTGTTATGGTTTGGGGAGCGCTATCCAAAAATTGGTAAGCTCCTTGTTTTTCCACTATTTCCTGAACTAAATAGGCTGAACATCCTCCGGGAACATCCTCATCTATCACCAATAAACGGTTTGTTTTTTGAACACTTTTAAGAACGTCGTGTTGTATATCAAATGGTAAAAGACTTTGTGCATCTATTACTTCCACATCTATCCCCACTTCTTTTAGTTCTTGAGCCACATTTAAAACAATCCTAAGTGTAGAACCATAAGAAACAATAGTCATGTCTGATCCTTCTTTAACGGTCTCCACAACGCCTATAGGTGTGCAAAGCTCTCCAAGGTTATTGGGAATAGCTTCTTTTAAACGATATCCATTTAAACTTTCGATGATAAGCCCAGGTTCGTCACTTTTCATTAAGGTATTGTAAAATCCAGCTGCCTTGGTCATGTTTCTAGGTGTTAGAATGTACATGCCTCTTAGTAGATGGATCAAAGCTCCCATTTGCGAACCAGAATGCCAAATACCCTCCAATCGGTGTCCTCGAGTTCTTACGATCAGCGGTGCTTTCTGTTTGCCGACGGTTCTGTAATGAAGTGTGGCAAGATCATCGCTAAGCAATTGTAGTCCGTATAAGATGTAATCCAAATATTGTATTTCAGCTATGGGCCTCAATCCCCTGAGGGCAAGTCCAATTCCCTGACCAATAATAGTTGCCTCGCGAATACCTGTATCGGCGACACGAAGTTCACCATATTTTTTTTGTAGACCTTCCAAACCTTGGTTTACATCTCCAATTGCACCACTGTCCTCGCCAAATATCAGTGCTTCAGGATGGGCTTCGAACAACTTATCAAAATTGTCCCTAAGTATAACGCGCCCGTCAACATTTTCAGGTTGTGGGTCATAGGTGGGCTTAATTTCTTTAACACTAGTCGCATTATTCGACTGTTCACTGTATAGGTGTGAACTATAGCGCGGCTGCATGTCACGGATGAAATTTTCAGTCCATTGTAGCAATTCATTTTTAGGGGCTGAATTTTCCCCAATGAGGTATCTAAGTGTTTTTCTTGCCTTAGAGGTCAAATCTTTTTTGGATGGTTCCTCAATGGCTATCAGGTCATTTATAATTTTTGAGATAAAGGTCTTGTTGGGGCTGCTTTGTGCAGCATTTTCCAATAAGGAGACCAATGTTTTCTTGGCTTTTTTGTGAGGGGCCAAAAATTCGCTCCATGCTTCTTTTTTGGCTGTCCTTACTTCCTTTTTAGCCGCTTTTTCAATGGCTAATAATTCATCCTCTGTAGTGATATTATTTTCAAGGATCCATTCCCTGAAGCGCTTGTTGCAGTCATTTTCAACTTCCCAAGCCAATCTCTCCTCACTTTTATATCTTTCATGTGATCCAGAGGTAGAGTGCCCCTGAGGTTGGGTGAGTTCTTTTACGTGGATAAGTACTGGTACGTGTTCTTCTCTGGCGATGTCCGCCGCATTCTCATAAGCATGAATAAGAGCAGTATAGTCCCATCCATTGACTTTTATTATTTCGTATCCTTTATTATGTTCGTCTCTTTGGAAGCCTTGCAGAATTTCAGAAATGTTTTCTTTTGTGGTCTGGTGTTTGGCAGGGACTGAAATCCCATACTTATCGTCCCAGACACTTATCACCATGGGTACCTGTAATACACCGGCAGCGTTGATGGTCTCAAAAAAATGACCTTCACTGGTACTGGCATTTCCTATAGTGCCCCAAGCTACTTCATTCCCTTTTTTGGAAAAATTTGTGGTATCTATCCCTTTAACGTTCCTGTAAATTTTTGAAGCTTGCGCCAATCCCAAAAGTCTGGGCATTTGAGCGGCAGTAGGGGATATGTCTGCACTACTGTTTTTTTGGGCGGTTAGGTCTTTCCATGTGCCATCGGCATTTAAACTATGGGTCGTAAAATGACCTCCCATCTGTCTACCTGCGCTCATGGGTTCCTTCTCCACATCGGTAGTGGCATAAAGTCCATGGAAAAATGCCTTGGGCGTTAATAGATCCAAAGCCATCATAAACGTTTGGTCCCTATAATATCCACTTCTAAAATCACCATCCTCAAAAGACCGGGCCATGGCCAACTGGGGTAGCTCCTTCCCATCCCCAAAGATTCCAAATTTGGCTTTTCCGGTCAAAACTTCCCTTCGTCCAAGAATACTGCATTCCCTACTTAGTACTGCTATTTGATAATCGTGTAAGATTTGGTTCCTAAAATCTTCAAAAGAAATATCATTGCTAGTTTTTGAGTCTACTTTCATTATTGGGTGATGATTTTGCACAAAAATATCAAAATAGAGTGATTTTTGCAATGTACGTTACATCTTATTTATTAATAAGTTATTAAATATTCCGTAATTGTAAATTGGTAAATTATCAATAATTCAGAAAAATGACAATAAAATGAGAATGTGTTAATATTTTAAAACCATTTTCTATTGAAAAGCCCGAGAAGTGTCTTTGGACTCAAGGTTACAATAAACCTGATTTTTTCGTCATAATTGGGCTGTGATACCTCCCAACCATTGTTGGAATATAATGGGAAATAAAGTTCAAAATAGTCCGTCACCAAGTTTAAACGCACCCCAGAATCATAAACGAAGCGTTCCTTAAAACCTTTGCTCTTGATAAAGCCAACGTCTCCATAAAGCTCTATCCAACGCCAAAGATTAACACTTGCATTGGTCGTAGCTATCCAATCATTGGAAAAGGGGTTTTCCAATTTCGATTTAAATCCGCCTTCAGCAATAATGATCTGTTGACTATAGATACCACTATCTTCTGAACGTCCCAAGTAGTTATAATCAAAAAGATAATCTGTTGGTCTGTCCAAAGCAAAACTGAAAAAATCAGAATTGGTCCTGTTCCTTAAAAATTTACCTGCGAAAAACCTTAGGTTCAATTGGCGGTTGTTTTCGAAAAGCTTTCTGTATTCCAGATTGAAGGCAACTTTTGAAAAATCGCTGGAGTGTTGTGCGTCCACAAACCAGGATACATAATCTATGACCCCATTATTGGAATTGATGTAACGAGCGTTCAGGACATTGTAATCTGGATCTGTGTTTATATTTTGGTTTTCATCAATTATCCTAAATACATTGACATATCTAAAAGTCAAGTATTCCCTTTTATTGGATATCAGATTGTCCGGTCTCCAACCAAAACTGACCGAAGGGGTGACAGTGGTGTATCTTGAATTTTCTGCAAAATGGAAGGAAGATCCGCCTATGGCATAATTGGCCACAAACATATTTTTATCTTGGTAGTATTTTTTAAAGTTAAATTTCCCATAGCCCACCATGGCCTTTTCTTTTAAGGCGTAGGAAGGCGCAAAATCAAAAATAAACGGCCGCTCCAATAGGGTCTTGTTGTGTATACGCATCCCAGGGGTTAGTCCGTCATAAATATTAAACCCCATAACAGGCACATAAAAGATCTGATTGTAGTAAGGATCTTCGGTATCCTTAAAAAATTGAAATTTCAACTTTTTATTGCTGGAAAAAAAACCGTTCAATGATTTCCAGTTATCCCTTTGGTTGAACTCTGGAATTTTTTGGTCATAGTTCAACACTAGGCGATCTTCACCTTGTCTTGGAATTGTAAATGTTTTGCTCTCTGCAATATCTGAGAACCAATATTTGGAAACAACAGAATCCTTTCTTATCCCGAAAAGTGAAATGGGTACATTGGTCCCTCCTTTGTTTTTTAAGGTGATCGCCAAGGAATCATCGGTCTTAAAGACATTACTGATGTTGTAATCTATTCTTTTACTCGAGGAGACATACTCTTTATTGAACCACCTTATGTCCTTTTCTGTGGAACCTTCTAAAATACCTACAAAATCCTCTGGTCTAACCGGCTTCAGCTTGTAGTTTTCATAGAATTCTGAAATACTTTTGGCTACTTTGTCTTGCCCGATATACTCCGATAAATATGCCAGACCAAGGCCTGCCTTATATCTGTTCGCAATTTTTTGATTGAATTTTATGAGGGAATCGTTTGCGGTTCTTAACGATTGATCCAAGTTTTTTCTCGCGGTGAGCATATGTAGGAAAGAATATTGCTCATTAAAGTCCATTTTAGCAAGATGAAAACTTCTCAGGCCCCAGAGATTTGATAATTTGCCCAGTAATTTTTGGTCTTCATAATAGGTGTCCACATAATTGATCATAAGATAATTGACCAAAGCATCATTGACCCACCTATCCTTTCTAGTATCAAAGAAGAGGGTTTCCCTTAAAAAGCTGTTTAGGGCCGTTTTTAGAAATTCCATTTCAAACTGGAATTGGTCTTCATATGGTGTAACGAAGGAAGGTAACTGATTGAGCCCGTAAAGAGGATTTTTTTGATTGTCTATATTACTGACCAAAAGCTGCCGATGTGGGTATTCTCCTAAATTGCCCGTAATAAATTGGGCAACCTTATTGATAGAGAGGCCTTTGGATATTGGATCGTATTTTGGGGCCTCCAAATCCGTAAGTATTGTAAGTGTTGGGGTGATGTGCTTGGTGAATGTTTTGGTAGGAGTAATGATAATCTCAGCACTTTTACTATTTATGCCCTCTAAATGTGATTGTTTTAAAAAAGGAGTATTGGTGGTGCTGACTTCTGTAAAATTACTGGCCAAAAATAAACTCTTGGAATAATTGAAGGTAATGTTGGTGTTTGTTATTCCTGTAAATAGATCTTCCAAATTCTTATTGGAATACAAAGACCATTTGCCATCGGAATAGACCGCTGGCGTTAAATACCAATCCTTTAAATAGTATTTGTTTTTATTGTCATAACCAAAAGGGGTATACTTATTTGGAGGTAGTTTCACCCGGTAGGTAATGAATATTTTTATTGAATCCTTTGGGGCAAGAGGTTCGTTCAGTGAAAATTTAATAATGTCTTTCTGACGGGTTCTCTCCCAAGTGAGACCACTGTAGTGATCATCAACCACACTTAAAATTTTGGTGGATCCCCTTTCATGGGATTTGGCCAAGTGAAGTCCTTTTTTAAACTCTTCCGCAAATCTTTTGGCCAGGGCCGTATTTTTATCGGCGTATGCTTGAGGCCAATCATTAAAGAACAGTTCCGGTAAAGAGTCATTGGAATCGTTGACGTAAACGAACTGTTGTTGTATGTAAATATCTTTCTTTGCCCCATCCAAAGTGGCGGTCAGTGTGTTCAAATGTTGTCCTTTACCGCTGCCCATACCAAGAATAATGGCAAAAACGCACAGAAGAATAGCACTTAAATTATAAGGTTTGGGGGACATATCGTCTTAGAAATTGGGGCTTAAAGTACGTCCTCTATAGAAGGAATCAATTATTTCCACTACTTGTTCCTCTGTATCCACTAATTGTATCAGATCCATGTCATGGGCACTAATATTTCCTTTATTGAGCATGGTGGTTTTAATCCAATCAAAAAGGCCTTCCCAAAAATCTGTACCTACCAATATAATTGGGAATTTCTCAATCTTATTGGTCTGTATGAGGGTAATAGCCTCAAAAAGTTCATCTAAGGTCCCAAAACCTCCAGGCATTACCACAAAACCTTGTGAATATTTTACGAACATCACCTTTCGGACAAAGAAATAATCAAAGTCGAGGCTTTTATCAGCATCAATATAAGGGTTGTCATGTTGTTCAAAAGGCAAGTCTATATTAAGACCTACAGAGGTACCTCCGGCCAAATGTGCTCCTCGGTTACCTGCTTCCATGATACCTGGTCCACCTCCTGTAATAATGCCATAACCAGCTTCAGAAATGCTTTTGGCAATGCTTGTTGCCAACTCATAATAAGGATCACCTTCTTTTGTTCTAGCGGAGCCAAAAATGGAAACACAAGGTCCAATGGCGCTCATTTTTTCAAAACCACTGACAAATTCACCCATAATCTTGAAAATAGCCCAAGAATCATTCGTCTTTATCTCATTCCAACCTTTGTGGTGTTGTTCTTTTCTCATGTATGCTTGTTTAATACTTTTTAAAATGGCCAATTGATGCCCTTTGTTTTATGGATTACTAAGAGCCTTCCTACAAACCTAATTCTTTTCTTAGAAATTTAGAGGTGTAACTCTTTTTATCTTTTGCTATTTCTTCAGGTGTACCTTTGGCGACAAGCTTACCACCACCACGACCTCCTTCATAACCAATATCAATAACATGGTCTACCATTTTAATGACGTCCATGTTATGTTCAATGACCAAAACGGTATTTCCTTTATCTACCAATTTGTTCAGTACGTTCATTAAAACCCTAATATCCTCGAAGTGCAAGCCCGTTGTTGGCTCATCCAAAATATAGAAGGTATTGCCGGTATCCCTTTTGGATAGTTCCGTGGCCAATTTTATACGTTGGGCTTCCCCACCCGATAGCGTGGTAGATTGCTGTCCCAATGAAATATAACCCAGGCCTACATCTTGAATGGTCTTGACCTTTCTGTAGATCTTGGGGATGTTTTCAAAAAAGTCTACTGCTTCGTTAATAGTCATTTCCAAAACATCTGCTATGGATTTACCTTTGTACCTTATTTCCAGGGTTTCCCTGTTGAAGCGTTTGCCATTACAGGTCTCACATTCTACATAAACATCGGGCAAAAAATTCATTTCAATTACCCGTAAACCACCACCTTGACACGTTTCACATCGTCCTCCTTTAACATTGAAACTAAAACGTCCCAACTTGTAGCCTCTTATGGCTGCTTCTTGGGTTTTGGCGAAGAGGGATCTAATCTCACTAAAAACCCCTGTATACGTTGCAGGATTTGACCTAGGTGTTCTTCCAATTGGGGATTGGTTGATATCTATAACCTTATCTATGTGCTCCAAGCCCTTAATTTTTTTGTAGGGCATGGGTTTTTTAACACCATTAAAATAATAGGCATTTAAGATAGGGTAGAGGGTCTCATTGATCAAAGTGGATTTACCACTTCCCGACACTCCGGTAACCCCGATCATTTTCCCCAAGGGAAATTCTACTGTTACATTTTTAAGATTGTTTCCCGTACATCCTGAAAGCACGATGCTCTTTCCGTTGCCTTCCCTACGAGTTTCGGGAACTGCTATTTTTTTGACACCGGTAATATAATCCGCTGTTAAGGTGTGTTCGTTTTTTAAATCCTCCGGTTTCCCTTGGGAGATAATTTCTCCCCCATGTCTACCGGCTTTTGGACCAATATCAATGACGTGGTCTGCCCTTTCAATCATATCCCTGTCGTGCTCCACTACGATTACGGAGTTTCCTAAATCCCGGAGGGCTTCCAAGGATTTTATCAATCGCTCATTATCCCTTTGATGAAGTCCTATACTGGGCTCATCCAAAATATAAAGAACCCCTACAAGTTGGGACCCGATTTGGGTGGCCAACCTGATCCGTTGGGCTTCCCCGCCGGAAAGGGATTTAGAACTTCTGTTGAGGGAAAGGTAATCTAGCCCAACATCCAAAAGAAATTGGAGTCTTGTTTTGATCTCCTTTATAATTTCTTCAGCGATGATCCTTTGGTTTCCAACCAAGTTTTTTTCCAGTCCATTAAAAAAGGCAGCAAGCTCCACTATGTCCAAATTGGAAAGCTCCGCAATGTTCTTTTCTTCAATTTTAAAATAGAGCGATTCAATCCTTAGGCGGGAGCCATTGCAGGTAGGACAATTTATTTTGTCCATATACTCCTTGGCCCATCTTTTTATGGAGGTAGATTCTGCCTCTTCAAATTGGTTCTTTAGAAAGTTGGAAATACCTTCATAATCTATTTTATATTGTCTTTTAACACCTAAAGTTTTGGAGTCTACCTCAAAACTTTCGGCACCTCCGTGCAGGATAATATCCAGGGCTTCCTCTGGGATCGTATTTATAGGGTCTGTAAGCTCAAACTCATAGCGTTGGGCAATGGTTTCAATTTGCTTAAAGGCCCAAGATTTTTTGTATTCCCCTAATGGTGCGATTCCTCCAGCTTTGATGGACAACTTTGGATTGGGAATAATTTTTTTGTCGTTTACCTCATGTACATTGCCCAAACCATTGCAATTGGGACACATACCTTTTGGGGAGTTGAATGAAAACGTATTGGGTTCTGGGGACGGATACGAGATACCTGTTGTGGGACACATCAGATCCCTACTGAAGTAGCGGGGAACTTCCTGACCTTCCTCTAGGATCATCAGTACATTTTCACCACTATACATTGCTGTATTGATGGTTTCAGAAAGACGCTTATCCAAATCTGCGGAATCAGTAACTTTTAAACGGTCTATGACAATCTCGATATCATGGGTCTTATAGCGATCGACTTTCATTCCCTTTACGATATCTTTGATTTCCCCGTCGACCCTGACTTTTACAAAGCCTTGTTTTGCGATCTGCTCAAAAAGCTCCCTGTAGTGCCCTTTCCGGGATTTTATGATGGGGGCAAGAACATTTATCTTTTTTTCATTAAAATCTTCCTTGATGAGCCCTTTGATCTGTTCATCGCTATAGCTAACCATTTTTTCGCCAGTGTTATAACTGTAGGCATAACCTGCCCTGGCAAATAAAAGGCGTAAAAAATCGTAAACCTCTGTAATGGTCCCTACGGTTGACCTTGGGGATTTTGAAGTGGTTTTCTGTTCTATGGCAATTACTGGGGAGAGTCCATCTATTTTGTCCACGTCCGGCCGTTCCAAGCCTCCCAAAAATTGACGGGCATAGGCTGAGAAGGTTTCTATATATCTCCGTTGTCCTTCGGCATAAATGGTATCAAAGGCGAGGGATGATTTACCACTACCAGAAAGTCCCGTGATCACAACAAGTTTTTCTCTAGGAATGGTAACATCAATGTTTTTAAGGTTATGGACCCTAGCGCCCTTAACCTCAATATTTTCCTCGTAATTTATCATTTTCTATAGCAAAGTTGCAAAGTTACGATTTTGGCATCTAATAATGAAGTAGGGCCTATTTTGATTTTTGTTAATTAAAACCTTAGAATTAAATTAGCAGAATAGATTTAAAAACAAGCAGTATGCAACTTTTAGGTATTGGATCAAGGATAGAACATAGGGAATTTGGAAAAGGAGTAGTAACCAATGTTACTTCCAAACACTATTGGGTCACATTTATTGATAACGGACTGGAAACTATTGAATTGGATGCAGAATTTGATGTGATTGAGTTGGTGGAAGAGGAGGTTGATACCATCAGTTTTTCTGAAGTAGAACAATCCTTAATTTCCATTTTGAGGAGGTGGAGCGATGCCAGTCAGGTTACCCCAATTGCGGATAAGTGGAAAGGCGGAAGTTTGGTTTTAAAACCAGGGGACGGCAATCTATCGGAAAAAGAAATCCCGTTGGACACTTTCTTTCATAAAATTGTTATGGTAAGGGACAGGATCAGGGTAATGGAGCAAAAAATAAATGCCAGCGCCAATTTAGATGATCAGGAAAAAGTGGACTTACAACAGTATATTACAAGGATCTATGGCAGTTTAACCACTTTTAATGTATTATTCAATAACAAGAGCGATCATTTTATTGGGGAGAAAACCAAGTAAAAGGAAGTATCCCACCTCACATTATATTATAGACACAAAAGCGCTTAAGCCACTATTTTTTCACTAAACAGCCGCCCTTTCGTTGAAAAAGGGGCGGTATTCTTTACTGTAAAAAGCAGCAGATGGTTTAGGCAGGATATGAGATTGTATCTCAATATTTTTTAAATACCCATTACTTATATCCTTCACCCCTTGACCTTCATTTTTTGAAATATTGGAGAAGAAGTCAGGATTTTTATAATAGTCGCCAAGGTCAAGTGTAATTAGTTCAACCTTATATCCTTCAAAATAGATTCCATAACCTCTCTTGCTGTCATAAACAAGCCAATGCTGGTCTCTGTATTTAGACCTAAAGTGCTTTGAGATTAAAGGGAGCACATCATAATCTGGAGCTATGACAGCAAAGTAAACTGAATCCTTTGATTGATACATGTCCACAAATGCTTCCATATGTCTTTTTTCAGATCCGACCAATTTGGCCAAGTGTCTTATCTTGGATAGATCTTCATCCGCTAAGGACAAGGGAGTTCCGCTTGTTGAAAAAAATAATTGTTTGATATATCTGAATAATAGAAATTCAATGCCTTTTGCCTCACTTTGATAAGCAAAATAAACAGTTTTGGTGGTCTCATGGCTCTTTTTTTCAAGGCCGTGCCACACCCTTTTAGCCAAGTCTATTTCTGTGCTTATGGTTTCAGTGTCCGAAAAAAGTTCCCTTTGCTTCCCGTTGTCCTTTTGAATGTCCAAAACGTTCCACTTTTGGTCAAAGGCTTTAAAAACAGTGGTGAGAAAACCATTAAAACTCCCGTCGTAAATTAAAATTTTAGCATTCTCCATTTGAATTGGATTTAGATTCGATGAATATCACTTTGTTATTAGCACTAGAACAATTTTGTAATCATTCCAAAAATATGGAATTATTCCTAATTATGGAAATATTCCATAAATATTTTGGATATAATCCAAAATGTGTATATTTGAGAATGGAAAATGACT
Organism: Sediminicola luteus; assembly: GCF_040566555.1. GTDB lineage: Bacteria > Bacteroidota > Bacteroidia > Flavobacteriales > Flavobacteriaceae > Sediminicola. The sequence goes on from NZ_JBEWYP010000003.1 coordinate 86,261, forward strand.
TAGCAATTGAGGTAAAGAGATTCACGGACGTTCGAAGGGATTTGGGCTATACCCAATCAGAATTCGCAAAACTTTTAGGAATTTCAAATACTACCGCAGATATAGAACGAGGAAGGACCAAGTTGTCCGGTAAAGTAGTAGCTGAATTGTTAAGGCAGTTTAAAATAAATCCTTTGTGGCTATTTGGGGAAGGCACCAATCAATATCTGGCAACTTCCAATGTAAGTGTCATTCCAAAAGTGGTGACAGTGGATGCCAACGAAAATGAAAACATGGTTTTGGTGAATGCCAAGGCGGCCGCAGGTTACCCACAAAATATTCAGGATACCAGCTGGTACAGACAATTACCGGCTTTTGATATACCCTTGCCAGAATTTAGGAATGCAACGTATAGAGGTTTTCAGGTAGAAGGGGATAGTATGTTGCCTAATCTACGTCCGGGGGAGTGGGTTTTGGCAAAGGCCGTAGAAAGCATCCAGGATGTTAGCGCCAATAAGATGTATGTGGTTGTCCTACACGATGCTGTTTTGGTAAAAAAACTGGAGAAGTCGCCCAACGGTTATAAAATGTCATTAATTTCCTTAAACGAGACTTATCCTCCTTATGAAGTGGATATGCAGCAAATCCAGGAATTATGGCAGGTAAACAGCAAAATCACTTTTGGTTTGGATGCTACCACAGAGACGGGACTATTGAGACAGCTCCAAGAATCGATGGAAGAATTAAAAAGCCAGATTCGTTCCGTAAAAAATTAAGCTCTTATTTGTAGATGCATTTGTAACAGGTATCAGAAGCAACTTTTACATTGAAAGATACATTGGCATTCACTATAAAAGTCTCGTATGGCTTATAGGTTTTCCATTCAGTTTCACCCGGTAATTGGACTTCCATACTACCAGATACAACGGTCATATATTCAACAGTTGTTGTGTCAAAAGTATAGGTCCCTCCTGCCATAACGCCAACGGTGGCTCTTCCTTCTTCATTCTTAAAAGCCATGGACATTACCTTGTCCTCAAAATATGTATTTGTCTTGAACATAGACTTAGTTTACGTGTGATGTGTAAAAGTAAATAGAAAATCAGGGTTCCCCTTATCATTTACAAAGAGGAGGAATATTGTGGTATTTGCAACTCAGAAATTGGGAAGCTTTAAAATTGTTGGAACAGCGATTCTTCAAACTTAATTATTGATCCAATGATTTTTTTGCTTCCTTGGATTTTTGCACAATTTCCTTTAACCTGGCCGCCCGCTGTTCCTTTTCTTCCCTAAGCTTATTTTTCTTTCGATTCATTAGCTTGGTATGTTGTGCCTTGTTCTTGGTGTTTTTTTCTGTTCCTTTCTTTGCCATACTATATTAATTATATGCCTTTACATCGCCCATGGAAAGGGTTATGGGACCTATTTTATGTGTGGTTGGCAAATATGTACCGCTCTCCATTTTTTGCCATCCTTCCCACGAAGCCTCAAGTCCTCCAATAGGAATGATGGAAACCCACATCTGATAACTTTCAGGGAACCCGGTTTCGTTTACCTTCCAAAGATAGGAATCGCCAGGAGTATTCCCACCAGAGGTATATGTGACCAGTAGACCTTTTGATCCATCTTCTAGCTGAACCAACTTCCTTTCGGTCCCGGAGTCAAATAATTTAAAGGGCGCAACGAGCCAAAAAGAATCATTGTTGAAATTTTTTGTGGCCTTAGCAATAAGTTTATCCTTTATAGTCCCTTTTGCCTCAAGGTTATTTTTGGTGACCAAACTTTGTTTTGGTCGTTTTAAATCCAGATCTACCACTACGTCATCCCATTTTACAGTTACAACTTGTCGCTGTTTGTCCCAAAAATAGGTGTTATTACCATTTTGAAACGACCATTCTACGAATTGTGAGTTTTTAAAATCCTCGTAATGTAGTGCACTTTGCATTTTCATGGCCATTTCATCGGCCTCAGGTCCGGAATCTTTTAAGGTTTCAGGGTATGGCTCGTTATAAATGGCAAATAGAACCACAATAAGCAAGGTGAGAATGGATAGAACTATAAAGCCTATTTTTAATATCTTTTTAAGCATTTTTTAAATTACACTGTTATCATTTATTTCACTGACGACCATTGTTAAATAGATCTATCTCCTTACCTCCCTATCAACACTGCTATTGATGAGTGGCATCCTTTGTCTCTTTTTCTAAATGATCCAGATATAAAATACCGTTCAAATGGTCAACTTCATGCTGTACTATTACCGCAGTAAAAGCCTCAACCATTTCAGTGGCATGGGTATTGTCCATCTTATCGTATTCGAACATTATGGCATAGGCTCTCGTTTTTGTAGTATCCCGCCTATTTGGAATGGAAAGGCAGCCTTCCATACAATCCTGTTTCATGGTAGAGTATGAGGTTATTTTTGGGTTTAAGTATACCTCAAAAGGAAGATTTTCCTTGTCAAATCGTTGTACCCATATAATATTTTTAAGAATCCCTACTTGTGGAGCTGCTATTCCTGCACCCAAGGACATGCTATCCCTTACCGTACTATAAAGTCGTTCTACAAACCGTTTTAGAACTGGATCATTTGGGTCAACCGTAAGGGCTTCGCTTTTGGTTCTTAGGAGAATGGAATCTTGTGTGTTGTTAATTTTAAAGACCCGCATAGGTTCGTTTGATTCGCCGGACATGATCATCTCTATTTGTTCCGGAGAGAAGTTGCTAGCATGGGATTCGCCAACAACCTGTTTTGTATTCGCACAACTGGCCAACAGACTGCCGATCAGCAGAAAAAGAAATATATTTTTTGACATAATGGTTTTGTTTGAGACCCAATTAAAAGCCCACGGCTGTATCATCCCCGCGTTTATCAGCACCGCCTTCCAATCTTCCATCTGGCAATACCCTAATGGCATCTACCTTGCCTATAATGGGGTTGCGCTCTTCATTAATGATATACCCTTTAGCAGTTAAAGACGCTTTAAGTTCTGGAGAGAAACCTTCTGGCTCAAATACCACCACATCGGGAAGCCATTGATGATGGAAACGTGGAGCATTAACGGCATCTTGCATGCTCATATTGAATTCATAGACATTGAGAATGGTTTGTGCCACAGCGGTGATTATGGTAGATCCTCCCGGCGTACCTACCACCATATATAGATTGCCGTCCTTTTCTACAATGCTCGGAGTCATGCTGCTCAACATTCTTTTGCCAGGTGCAATGCTATTGGCTTCAGCACCAATGAGTCCGAACATATTGGGAACTCCGGGCTTTGAGCTGAAATCGTCCATCTCATTGTTTAAAAAAAAGCCCAGTTCATCACAATACAATTTTGAACCATAGGCGCCATTAATGGTCGTAGTGACAGAAATAGCATTACCTGCGCTATCAACTATGGAATAATGGGTGGTTTCATCACTTTCAACAATTTGCACCTCACCGCGTTCTATATCCGATGATTTAGTGGCTTTTTCAAAGGAAAAAGTTTCCATTCGTCCTTTCATATATTTTTGACTTAACAGCACATCTAGAGGGATATCGACGAAATCTGGATCACCCAAGAAATGATTCCTGTCGGCATAAGCCCTTCTGGAGGCTTCTGTAAAGAGTTGGATGGTCTTGACCGAATTATGTCCAAATTTTGCAACATCATAAGGTTCCATCATTTTAAAAATCTGGTTCATGGTAACTCCGCCACTGCTCGGAGGGCTCATGGAGATGACTTTAATATCCTTATACTTAAATACAATGGGTTGCCTCCACTGGGCTTCATAGCCTGCCAAATCGTCTTCCGTAACATAACCACCCTTATTTTGGATAAAATCGGCCAGGGTTTTGGCAGTTTCCCCTTTATAAAATCCGTCCCTGCCATCAGTGGCAATTTTCTTTAGGGTTTTGGCCAGGGCCGGATATTTAACGGTATCTCCTTCCTTGTAGACCTTGGCAAACAAGGTGCTATCTGAATTGACCTCAATGATAATCTTTCGATATCCTTCCAACCTTTCTTCCTGCTTTTTTGTCACCACTACACCTCTTTCCGCAAGGGCTATTACTGGAGACAAAATATCTTCCAGCGGCAAGGATCCAAATTTTCTGTGAACCTCGATCACGCCGGCCACGGTTCCCGGAACCCCTACAGCGGTTGCCCCAAGTGTGCTTTTATCGGGTATGACGTTGCCCAGTGAATCCAAGTACATGTCTTTATGTGCCGACAAAGGCGCTTTTTCCCTATAATCCAAAGCTCCAATATCTCCATTACTTTTCCGGTACACCATAAAACCACCCCCGCCAATATTTCCTGCATAGGGATAGGCCACTGCCAAGGCCAATTCAGTGGCCACCATGGCGTCAAAGGCATTTCCGCCCTGTTTTAAAATTTCAGATCCTATGGCCGAAGCTTCCTCGCGGGCAGAAACCACCATTGCTTTTTCGGTCACAAGACCAGTAGGAGCGGCAGGTTGATTGGTTTTGCATTGTACAAATAGAAAGAGGACGAATAGAAAACTTATTTTTCGCATAGGATGATATATTTTTGTTTGGAATAGGTTATTAGTTCTTCAAAAAAAACGGAAAATTCCTTTTCAAAATCAATATAATGTGTTTCGAGATCCAAAATAGCAAAATTCATCTTGCTTTTGTTCTTCGTTCTGCGGTTCATACCACTTAATACCCTAGAAATTCCATCCAAATTGGAGTAGTTGTAGATCCAATTGTCAGAGATCATATAGGGCATCATCCGTTTAACCCCATCAGGTAAAATGGTATAATTTTCTTCCAAAAGATCATAAAATTGTTCTACAAAAATGTCCAAAGGGGTTTCGGAATACTGTTGCCAATTTTTGGCCAAAAAATGATCGTAAAAAATATCGACGATAACCCCGCTATAGTGACTGTAGTTTTTATGCAAGCGCCTAGTGCTTTTTCTAACTGTAGGGTGGGCATCCGTAAATGTATCTATGGCCCGATGCAGCATAATGCCTTTTTGGACATTAACGGGCAAATGCTTGTGTCTATTTCCCCGAATACTGTCGGCTATAAAATTTCCCAAGGTAATTTCATCATTTCCAAAGGACAGATAAATATGTGCTAAAAAATTCATGGACCTTCTTCTGATGTCATATGTTCGAATTTACAAATAACCGTTATAGTAATAAACTGTAGAGGTGTATATTTGCAAAAACTTTTTCTAGCATACATGACACTAATCAAATCAATATCAGGAATACGAGGTACCATTGGCGGAAAACCAGGTACAAATTTGACCCCAATTGACGCTGTAAAATTTGCGGCAGCTTATGGTATATGGTTAAAAGAATACTCAAAAAAAGAAAAACTTACTGTCGTTATCGGGAGGGATGCCCGACTTTCAGGCGAAATGATCCAAAATATTGTGGTTTCTACTTTGATTGGATTAGGGATAGATGTCATTGATCTTAACTTATCGACTACGCCAACAGTAGAAATTGCTGTTCCTATGGAAAAGGCCGACGGTGGAATTATTCTAACGGCGAGCCATAACCCGAAACAGTGGAACGCTCTTAAGTTATTGAACGAAAAAGGGGAATTTTTAGATGCTGCCCAAGGCGCTAAAATTTTGGAGATCGCCGAAGCGGAGGATTTTAATTTTTCAGAGGTGGACGATCTGGGAACCATTACCAGAAATGATGCCTATATTGATATTCATATAGATGAAGTGTTGAACTTGCCTTTAGTTGATAAGGAAGTAATAAAAGCTGCCAAATTCAAAGTGGTGGTAGATGGGGTTAACTCCACTGGGGGTATCGCCATCCCACAGCTATTAAAGGAATTAGGGGTAGAAGTGGTGAAATTATACTGTGAGCCAACCGGTCATTTTCCGCATAATCCAGAGCCTTTAAAAGAGCATTTGGGAGATATTTCTACCTTGGTAGTCAAAGAAAAGGCAGATTTTGGAATTGTGGTAGATCCGGATGTAGATAGACTGGCTTTTATAAGTAATGACGGTGAAATGTTCGGTGAGGAGTATACCCTGGTTGCCTGTGCAGATTATGTGCTTGGGAAAACAAAGGGGAACACGGTTTCCAATCTATCCTCTTCTAGGGCGCTAAGGGATATTACCGAGAAGCATGGTGGCACCTATGAAGCCGCCGCTGTTGGGGAAGTAAATGTTGTGACTAAAATGAAGGCCAATAACGCCATAATCGGTGGTGAGGGCAACGGAGGTATCATTTACCCTGAGAGTCATTACGGTCGCGATTCTTTGGTGGGCACGGCCCTCTTTCTAATGCTAATGGCAGAAAGAGGAGGAACAGTTAAAGAATTGAGGGATAGCTATCCTAGTTATTTTATGAGCAAAAAGAAGATAGAGTTGACACCTGAATTGGATGTTGACGCACTTCTTGTGGCCATGGAGGATAAATATAAGGATGAACAGGTCACCAACATTGATGGGGTAAAGATCGATTTTCCTGAAAACTGGGTGCATTTGAGAAAATCCAATACAGAACCGATTATTAGGATTTACACGGAAGCAAAAAGTCAGGCTGAAGCAGATGGTTTGGCAGATCGTATCATCTCAGAAATTAAAGAGGTAGCGGGAATTTAATTTGATTCTTGAAGATAATTTAAATGGCTTGGTAATGAATTGAAGCAATTCAAGATTACCGGGCCATTTTTTATTGAATGTCCTTAGGGGCCTTATTTCGATGTTTCCACCTTCTGTGTGTCCACAAATAATGTTCTGGCCTTTCCCTAATTTGTTTTTCTGTTTCCCGTAAGAACCTCTCGGTAATTTCGTTCTTCTCAGTTTGTTTACCTGCATCGGTAATTGGGATAAATTCTGCCTGGTAATATCCTCGCTTTACTTTGGATACTTTTAGAAAGACAACGGCCAAATCCAATTTTCTGGCCATGACTTCAGCCCCGTTGAAGATGGGGACTTTTACCCCCATAAATTCACTCCAGTACTGGGCTTTCGCAACCATTGGGGATTGGTCGCTGACCATTCCGAAAATACCTGTTACACCAAGCTGTTCATTCCTGACCACAGTTTTTACGGTCTCATTTTGGGTAATGGGGGTGGTGTTCCATCTAGAACGTATATTTTTTATGTGTCGGTCAAAATATTTATTGCCTATCTTTTGGTAAACGGCATACCCTTTTGAAGCAACATAGTTATTCATGCTTACATTCCATTCCCAGTTGGCATAGTGGGAGCACAATACAAGGATGCTCTTCTTCTTTTCCAATTCTTGTAACAATTCCATATTGACTACATGGTATCTTTCTTTGACCTCTTCTTTAGAAAGTCCCATGGTTTTTACCATTTCTAAGAACAAATCGCACATATGTCTGTAAAAATCCCTTCTGATGGTGTTCAGTTCTTCATCCGACTTCTCCGGAAAGACTAGTTTTAAGTTCTCGTAGACCACTTTTTTACGATAGCCTATAACATGATAAACCAAAAAGAAGACAACGTCTGAAACAAAGTAAAAAACTCTGAAAGGAAGGATGGAAATAAGCCATAAAAAAGGATAGGCCAAGATATAAACAAGTAGTTGCATGCAAAAAAAAGTATGGGCAAATATAGCTATATTTGAATCCAAATCAAGGTATCCTATGAATATGCATATTGCCACCATTGTTATTATTGCCATCAATGTACTGGTCTCCCTAAAAGGTTTTAATGATATTAACTTTTTTGAACGTTATAAGTTCAATATTTCTGCCATCAAGGCTGGACAAAAAGAGCGTATGTTCACATCAGGTTTTCTACATGTAGATTTCTCCCATTTGTTCTTTAATATGTTTACCCTTTATTTTTTCGCCAACGTGGTTATTGCCTGGTTGGGAGCCCCTATATTTATTCTTATCTATGCGGTAAGTTTGGGGGCAGGGAGTCTTTTAGCACAATTTTTCCATAAAAACGAGCCTCAGTACAGCGCTGTAGGAGCCAGTGGAGCCGTTACGGGAATATTATACGCCGCTATATTATTACAACCGGAAATGCAATTGGGGATCATGTTTATTCCCATCCCGTTACCAGCTTACGTAATAGGTATAGCTTATCTGTTGTATTCCATTTATGGGATGAAAAATAGATTGGGCAACATAGGTCATACCGCTCATTTTGGTGGTGCCATAGGAGGATATGTGATGACCTTGGTGTTTATGCCAAGTCTTTTGGTGTCTGAGACCCTGATGGTCATGCTTATGGCTGTTCCAATCGTTATTCTTTTCGGCTTGGAGAAGATGGGGAAAATATAAAATAACCTCTTAATGAGCCCTCTGTGTAGGAAGATTTCATTTAAATAAACATGGAATAACACCTATTTGTCAGTAGATATGCCCTTTAAGATGGACAGTTTAACGAGAATATCACAAATTTTTATACTTAAGAGTGGATTTTAACGTTCTTTGATAACCCAAATAATGTTAAACCTACTTATAATGAAAAGAATTTCCCTTCTATTTTCAACAGTTTTATTGTTGGCAATATCTTGTAGTGATGAAACCACTATATATTCTGAACCAGAAAGTACCATTAAATTAGAAACGAATCTTCAAGTGTTGACCAATAGTATTGTGTTTAGCAATTCTGGAGTTTTGGACATATTTGAAAAGGATGAAACCACAGGTAAATTTTCAAAAAGTAATGCCGCTGGTGTTGCAGGTGATTATCCATTAACCCTTGTAGCACAGGTTAGCCCTCCTTCGTTTACAGGTGGAGCCAATTTAACGGCCTCCCATGTGAATATTGATGGTGACTTCGCCTATGTATCCTATAATACGGTAGATGTCGGTTATGCCGGTGCAATAGATATTATAAATATATCCGATCCCAACAATCCGGTTGTGACGTCTAGGATGTATTTCACAAACAGGGATATCAATGCCTTAAAATATGACAATGGTTTTGTTTATGCCATTGGAGGAATCGAGGCTGAAGGAGATCTAACCGCACTTTCAAACTCCTTTCTGGCCAAAATACCGGCTGTAAACGGAATTTTTAGTACTACTGGGATTGTTTTTGGTTATCAGGAGGGTTTTGTTGCAACTGACGTGGAAACAACGGCAACCAATGTTTATGTGACAAGCGGAATGGATGGTGTCTTGGCTGCTTATGATAAGTTGACCTTAACAATATCAAATAGTGTACTTTCTCCAGACTTACGTTCCTTGGCGATTCAAGATAATCAAATTGCTGTATTGGATGGCAGCAAAGGATTAAGCATTTTTGACCAGAATTTTCAATTGCTCAAAGAAATAGCTATCAATAGCGATTTTGGAGTATCCACCAAAAAAACAATCGACTTTGATGCTGACCGAATCATGGTATCCGAAGGTTCTAAAGGAGTTGGAGTTTATAACACTACTTCAGGAGCTTTTATAGAGTATATCCCAATTTTAATTAATCCTGATGGGGTTGATATGTCTGATATTGTCAACAATGCCGTAGCCATAAATGAAGGAGTGATACTTATGGCCAATGGAGGCGCAGGTTTAAGTTTAAACGAAAAGAAAACTGACAATACAGAGGAGTTCGGTATCATAGGATTGGACGGGTCTATTAATTATGTAGCATCAAAGGCCGATTATGTTTTTGCTGCCTCAGGAAAATTGGGGTTACAAATTCTTAAAATGAATAAGCCTTCCGAAACCTTATTAAACAGATGTGCTGATCTATTGATATATATTGGCAATGATAATATGAGAATTGGAGTAGGAGAGTCACTCGAGTATTCCGGTGGTGCTGGGAAGCGTTTGAAGAGTGTAGGGATAGATGGTTCCTTATTGTTATGCGGTTCCTGGACCGTTCAAAATGACACTTGGATTAGTGAGGGTGCTTTGTTCGAAATGAATGGTAGTTATATCATTGGTAGCAATAAAAAGCAAAAAGAAATATTGGTCCAAAAGAATGGTGTCTTTAGGGTAGAGGGAAATCTGACCATTTATGGTAATTTAATCCTTGAAGAAGGTGCAACAATGGAATTCCTTGATGGTTCTATTGTTAATATATTTGGAGATGTTATTATGGATCCTACAGCCGTGGTTAAAGGAAATTTCGTGGACTTGCAAAACAAATTCTAGGAAAAAAATAATATTAGGATATAAACCTAATGACAAAAAAAAAGGCCCTACCACATTATTGTGTAGGGCCTTTTTTAATATATATCTTTCTGAGTCTATTGTAACATTTCAGCAATCTTTTGCTCCAAGGCTGGACCTCTAAGATTTTTGGCTACGATTACTCCGTTTTCATCCAAAATAAAGGTTGCCGGGATTGCATCCACATTATATAATTTGGCAATTTCATCAAAGTATTGAACGTTGGAAACATGGTTCCATGTAAGGTTGTCATCTGCAATAGCTTTTTTCCAATCCTCGGCTCTTCTGTCCAAAGAAACCCCAAGAATGTTTAACCCCTTTTCATGGTATTTATTGTAGACATTTACCACATTAGGATTTTCTGCCCTGCATGGCTTGCACCAAGCAGCCCAAAAGTCAACAATTGTGACCTTCCCCTTAACGTCGTTCAAGGCTAATAAATCCCCATTTGGAGTAGGAGCGGAAAAATTTGGTGCCTTGCTGCCAATGGATGTGCTTTTGCTATTGTTCAATTTTTCCTCTATGCTCTTCCCTGGTTTGGTCTTTTTCATTTCGGGAGAGAGACCATCGTATAGTGCTTTTACTTCTTCATCCGTCATTGATTTTGTATTCAATACCTTATCGATGATCAAAACAGAAATCAAGGAGTTTGGATTTTTCTTTACATATTCCAATTCAAAATTTTTCGCCTCTTCCTGAAGTTCAAAGTATTCATCCCTCAGGGAGACCATAGTGCCTTCATCATTACTGGCACTGGCTTTTCTCATATCCTCATTTATGGAAACGGCCCTGCTAGACAATTCCTTTGATCCTTTAATAAAATCACTGAAAAACTCATTTTGCGGAGTTCCAGTTATTTTTGCATTGTTCAAACTATCTTTTTGAACAGTAAGCTCTATCTCTCCCTTTTCAACAATAAAAGGTATGTTCCCTCTCAACTGGTCAATATAAACATAATGTATTTCTGGTAGGTCGGCCGGCCCTGAGAATTTGAATTTCCCATTTTCAACAGTGGTGGTATCCACATCAACTAGCTGATTTTCGGCATTTGCCATTTTAAGGAATACCTTGGTACCGTTTTCCAATTCCCCATTCACAGTTCCATCAAGAATGAAACCTTCTGGATTGGTACTGCAAGCAACTACGGCTGTTAGAGCACATAGGGATACTAATATTTTTTTCATCATTTTTATTTTAGACGGTCAAAGGTAATTATATTATCGAGTATAAAAAAAGCCCTTAACATTACATAAACGTTAGGGGCTTGTAGATTTTTATATTATTGGGTACTAAAATTGGTAACGGATACCAAGGGCGATATCAAAATCGAAATTATCAGAAAATTCATCATATCCTGCAACTCCAATTTCTGGTCTGAAATCCAATGAAAGAAGCAATGGGATATTAAAATTATATTCGATACCTATATTACCGGCTGCAAAAATGAAAAGACCGTCATTGTAATCTCTGTCTTCCTTTCTTACAAAATCCACACTACCTAATCCACCACCAAGACCATAGTACCAGTTAAAATCACCTTCAATTGGTCTAACCCATTGGTGAACCACTGCCAATTTAAAGGCATCATAGTTTCTGCTGTCTCTCCATCCAAGATCAAATTCCAATCTCGTACTAGAAGTTAATGCAGTTTGGTAGGATATTTCCGCACCAAAACCATCACTATCACCCAAACGAAGTCCAAGTGCATTTTCTGAAATCGACTGTGCGCTCAAAGAAAATCCTGTAAAACATAGGATAAGCGTTAAAATTTTAAATATTTTCATAAGTTTTGTTTTAAGATTATTTAGGGGGCAAAAATAGCCGAATATTAATGGCCTAAAGTTAATAAAAACTTAATTTAGCACCTAAAATTGACCCAAGTGGATAATAATTTGCTCCTAAAACTAAAAAGCAATTTAGAAGGGGACCTGAAATGGGATTCCCTAACTACTGCGCTGTATTCCACGGATGCTTCCGTCTACCGTAAAATGCCATTGGCGGTTGTATTCCCCAAGACTATTGAGGATATTAGAAAAATTATTCATTTTGCCGATGAGCATAGTATCGGGATCATTCCACGAACCGCAGGAACCTCTTTAGCGGGGCAATGTGTGGGTGACGGCATTGTGGTAGATGTATCCAAGAACTTTACAAATATTCTCCATTTAGATGAAGCTAAAAGGCAGGTTACTGTTGAGCCTGGCGTCATTAGGGACGAATTGAACCTTTTTCTAGCGCCCTACGGCTTGTTCTTCGGTCCAAACACTTCTACTTCCAATAGGTGTATGATAGGTGGGATGGTAGGTAATAACTCTTCCGGGACCACATCCATACAGCAAGGGGTTACTAGGGATAAGATAGTTTCCATGAAAACTATTTTGGCCGATGGAACAGATGTGGAATTTAAAGCCATATCCAAAGAAGATTTTACACAAAAAACGAAGTTGGATAGCCTGGAAGGATCTATTTATAGTAACCTATATAAGGAACTTAGTGATACCAACACACAAAATGAAATATTTGAAGAATTCCCTAAACCTTCCATCCATAGAAGGAATACAGGGTATGCTGTAGATGAAATTTTAAAAAGCAATGTGTTTACCGATGCCAAGCAAGATATCAACCTTTGTAAGCTTTTAAGTGGGAGTGAGGGGACCTTGGCATTTACCACGGAAATCACGTTGGAATTGGATGTCTTGCCCCCAAAATTATCCGCTATGGTGGTCACACATTATTACACCTTGGATGATAGTTTGAAAGATGTGGTGCCTGTTATGGAGCACAACCTTCATTCCTGTGAGATGATGGATAAGGTGATTCTCGACTGTACCAAGAACAACAGGGCGCAATTGGCCAATAGATTTTTTATTGAAGGGGATCCAGCGGCAGTATTGATGCTGGAATTACGATCTGACACTGAAGAAGATTTGGACGCACAGATCTCTAAGTTATTGGCTACGGTAGAATTATCGGGCTTAAGTTATTCCAATGCGATCCTTAGAGGGGCCAATACCAACAAGGCGGCGGAATTAAGAAAGGCTGGTTTGGGGCTTTTGGGCAACATGGTAGGAGATCGCAAGGCAGTTGCTTGTATTGAGGATACTGCCGTTGCTTTGGAGGACCTTAAGGATTTTATTGGAGAGTTTTCCCAAATCATGAAATCATACAAACAAGATGCTGTGTATTATGCCCATGCAGGGGCAGGGGAATTGCATTTGAGGCCCATCCTGAACCTGAAGAAGTCCGAGGACGTGGCTCTATTCAGGGCAATCACCACAGATGTGGCTAAATTGACGAAAAAATACAAAGGCTCCTTTAGTGGAGAACATGGAGATGGTATTGTAAGGGCAGAATTTATTCCTTTAATGATAGGTGAGAACAACTATCAATTGTTAAAAAGGGTAAAATCCTACTTTGATCCAAAAGGAATATTCAATCCTGGAAAAATTGTGGATGCCTATCCTATGGACGAGTCCCTGCGCTATGAAATAGATAGGGAAGAGCCTGAGATTAAGACGTTGCTGGATTTTTCCGATAGCGAGGGCATACTTAAGGCTGCAGAAAAATGTAATGGGAGTGGCGATTGCAGAAAGACACATAAAGTGGCAGGAGCCATGTGCCCCAGCTACCATGCCACAAAAAACGAAAAAGATACAACCAGGGGTCGTGCGAATGCCTTACGTGAGTTTTTGACCAATCCCAATGCCAGTAATGGATTTGACAGCAAGGAACTCAAAGATGTTTTCGACCTATGTCTCAGTTGCAAGGCGTGCTCCAGTGAATGTCCGAGTAATGTGGATATTGCGACCTTAAAAACAGAATTCTTGTACCAATACCAAGAAGCAAACGGTTATCCATTACGGGGTAAATTGTTTGCGCACAATACCCGATTGAACAAATTGGGGAGTAAGATGGCCGGCTTGACCAATGCGGTATATGGATCTAAGGTATTGAGTGCTTTAGTTAAGAAAACTGCTGGGGTGGCCCAAGAAAGAAGCCTTCCAAAAGTTTCAAGTGTTGATTTCAATAAACACCTTCAAAACCATAAAAAAGAGGCTGTTATTTCAAAATCAAAAGTAGTTCTATACATCGATGAATTTACAAATTACCTGGATACAGAATTGGGCAAGGATGCCATTGAAGTTCTTGTTTTATTGGGGTATGATGTAGAATTGTTCTTCGGGGAAAGTGGTCGCACCTATATTTCCAAAGGATTTTTAAAAGAGGCAAAAAAATTGGCTTTGACCAATATTGAAAAATTAAAGGTCTTTGCAGATCGGGCTGTTCCCGTTATAGGTTTGGAGCCTTCCGCCATCCTAACTTTCAGGGATGAATACAAGAGGTTTGGTGCCGATGCCAAAACTGTGGATGCCATAGGGGCCAATTCCTTCCTTATTGAGGAATTTCTGGCCAGTGAAGTAGAGAAGGGGAACCTGACCTCGGCCAATTTTACAAAGGAGCCAAGGACCGTGAAAATTCACAACCATTGCCATCAAAAGGCATTGTCCAATCAAAAGGTAACCTTTGATATATTAAATCTGCCTGTAAATTATACGGTTTCTATCATCAGTTCTGGCTGTTGCGGGATGGCCGGATCCTTTGGTTATGAACAGGAGCACTATGAGGTGAGTATGCAAATAGGGGAGTTGAAACTCTTTCCAGCGGTTCGAAAATCTGCCGAGGATGTGATCATTGCTGCCAATGGCACCAGTTGTAGGCACCAAATACATGATGGCACCAATAGGACAGCGTTACACCCCATAACCATATTAAAAGGGGCCTTGACAAATTAAAGGGTTGACTCGTACCACTTGTTAAGCAAAGGGTAAAGTTTAGTTTAATTTGTTTTATTTGGTAAGTGTATGGTAATATGCATGGACTTGATTTTTGTATCTCTGATTTAAGATTTACCTTTGAACGAAAGATATCTACATGGCAGGCAATACATTCGGAACCCTTTTTAAAGTAATGACTTTTGGTGAATCACATGGTGTTGCCATTGGTGGTGTTTTGGATGGATGTCCGGCAGGTATCCAATTGGACCTCGAGGCCATCCAGACCGAATTGGACAGACGTAAACCTGGACAGTCGGCGATAGTTACCCAACGCAAGGAACCGGATTCCGTTGAGTTTTATTCGGGAATTTTCGAAGGAAAGACAACAGGAACGCCCATAGGTTTTGCCATTCACAATACCAATCAAAAATCCCACGATTATTCCCACATCAAGGATTCATACAGGCCATCCCATGCCGATTATGTCTACGACCAAAAGTACGGATTTAGGGATTATAGAGGTGGGGGAAGGAGCTCCGCTAGGGAAACAGCCAGTAGGGTAGTGGCAGGTGCCATTGCCAAACAATTTCTAAAAGACATCAAAATCAACGCGTACGTATCCCAGGTCGGGGATTTATCCCTGAACACTGATTATAAAAATTTAGACTTCTCATTGATCGAGTCCAATGCTGTTCGCTGCCCAGATCCTGAAATGGCCCTGAAAATGGAAAACTACATTAAGGAGATCAGAAAGGAAGGGGATACGGTTGGTGGAATTATCACCTGTGTGATTCAGAATGTACCTATTGGCCTGGGGGAACCTGCCTTTGATAAGCTACATGCAGAATTGGGGAAGGCTATGCTCTCTATCAATGCCGTAAAGGGATTTGAATACGGGAGTGGTTTTGAAGGCGTAAAAATGAAAGGTAGTGCCCATAACGACCAGTTTAACCAGGATGGAACTACCAAAACCAATCATAGTGGAGGGGTTCAGGGAGGTATAAGCAATGGGATGGATATTTATTTCAATATTGCATTTAAGCCAGTGGCAACCGTCATCCAAGGCTATGAGACTATAGATAAGGAAGGCAACATGGTAAAGACCCAAGGGAAAGGACGTCACGACCCATGTGTAGTGCCAAGGGCGGTTCCCATTGTGGAAGCTATGGCTGCTTTGGTCTTGGCAGATTATACCTTATTGAACAGGACAATCAAATTATAATTTTCGTTTTTTTCGGCTTTTACTAACAAAATAGTATCTTACTCCCTCAAAATTTAAAATATATGAGGAAGCTGGAATTGCATTGGCGAATTCTTATTGGAATGTTTTTAGGTGTCGTTTTTGCCTACTTAATGGTTCAATTGGAATGGGGGCCAAAATTTGTATCGGATTGGATAAAACCTTTTGGGAATATATTTATCAACTCCTTAAAATTAATTGCAGTTCCGTTAATCCTTGGATCCCTTATCAAGGGGGTTTCCG
Source organism: Sediminicola luteus (assembly GCF_040566555.1). Classification (GTDB taxonomy): domain Bacteria; phylum Bacteroidota; class Bacteroidia; order Flavobacteriales; family Flavobacteriaceae; genus Sediminicola. The sequence goes on from NZ_JBEWYP010000003.1 coordinate 102,591, forward strand.
ACTTAAAGGATATTTCCAAATTATCTAAAATGGGGGGCAGGACCATAGGTATCTATGTCCTAACTACGGTTATAGCAGTTTCTATCGGACTAGGGGTTGTCAATCTAATAAAGCCAGGTTCTTCCATCTCACAAGAAACCAGAAACGAACTTGTTGAAAATTACAAAGGAGACGCAGATTCGAAAATAGCAGAGGCGGCCAAACAAAGAGATGCCGGTCCTTTAAGGGCTTTGGAGGATTTGGTGCCCGATAACATATTTCAAGCTGCCAGTGACAATGGCAACATGCTCCAAGTGATATTCTTTGCCATCCTTTTTGGGGTAGGACTTATTCTGATCCCGGAAGAACAGGCATCCCCGGTTAAGAAATTTTTTGATGGGTTCAATGAAGTGATCCTCAAGTTGATCGATTTAATTATGCTGGCCGCACCTTTTGGGGTATTTGCCTTATTGGCTGCCTTAGTAGTAGAGTCGCCCAGTTTAGATCTATTTAAGGCTCTGGGTTGGTACGCTTTGTCAGTAGTGATCGGCCTGACCTTGATGATATGTGTCTATCTATTTATTGTTTGGATAGTCACGAAAAAAACTCCGGCATTCTTTTTAAAGGGGATCTCCCCGGCCCAACTATTGGCATTTTCAACCAGTTCCAGTGCTGCAACCCTTCCAGTGACTATGGAACGTGTAGAAGAGCATTTGGGAGTTGAGGAAGAGGTCACCAGTTTTGTATTGCCTATTGGCGCCACTATAAATATGGACGGTACGAGTTTGTACCAAGCCGTAGCAGCTGTTTTTATTGCCCAGGCATTTGGTATGGATCTTAGTTTGTCTGCACAATTGGGTATTATCGTTACTGCAACTTTGGCCTCTATTGGGAGTGCAGCCGTACCAGGAGCGGGGATGGTAATGTTGGTAATAGTCCTTGCGCAAGCAGGAATTCCTGAAGCCGGTCTGGCCCTTATTTTTGCTGTAGACCGTCCTTTGGATATGTGCAGAACCGTAGTTAACGTAACAGGTGATGCTACCGTTTCCATGGTGGTTGCTAAGTCTGTTGGTAAATTGGGAGAGCCCAAGGTAAAAGATTGGGATGACCACTATAAAGGAAAGAAAGTAATTTAGACTTCATATTACTACTCAAACTCATATTTTTAGGGCCTTTATAGGCCCTAAAATATTTTTATATCCCTTTGTAATTTCAATTGATAGTTCTAATACATTAGTGCGTTCTTATTTGAAATTATGAAAAAGATTGCTTTGCATTGGCAAATCCTAATTGGGATGTTGCTGGGGTTGTTGTTTGGGTATTTAATGATTCAAGTATCTGGGGGAAAGGAATTTGTTGAAAACTGGATTAACCCTTTAGGGGTGATATTTATTAATCTATTGAAGCTCATTGCCATTCCATTAATATTGGCATCCCTCGTAAAAGGGATCTCGGATTTAAAGGACATATCCAAATTTAGGAACATTGGTCTACGGACCATGGTCATCTTTATAATGACCACTGTTATTGCCATTACCATAGGTTTGTTCTTGGTAAATATTTTTAAACCTGGAAATGGTATTTCCAATGAAACCATAGAAAGGTTAACATCCACCTATTCAAATAATACTGGGCTTCAGGCAAAAATAGAAGAGGCCTCCTTGCAGAAAGATTCTGGTCCTTTGCAATTTTTGGTGGATATGGTTCCTGATAATATTTTTACCGCAATGAGTAATAATAAACTCATGCTCCAAGTAATATTTTTTACTGTGTTTTTGGGCATTTCCATGCTGCTTATCGGGGAAGAAAAAGCCAGACCCTTAAAAAATCTTTTTGATTCCCTAAATGATGCCGTTTTAAAAATGGTGGATTTGATAATGATATCGGCACCGGTAGCGGTTTTTGCCTTACTGGCCTATGTGGTGGTCAGCTCTGGGGATCCGGATCTGCTGTACGCCTTATTAAAATATTCGGGTGTAGTGGTTTTAGGACTCATCCTCATGATTGTCTTTTATTGCACCGTCATCTTTGTAACTACAAGGATCAACCCGTTTTGGTTCCTAAAAAAAATGAGTCCGGCTCAGCTCCTGGCATTTTCTACCAGTAGCAGTGCAGCCGTTTTGCCTGTGAATATGAAAATTGTGGAAGATGAAATTGGAGTGGATAAGGAAGTGTCCAGTTTTGTTCTTCCGGTAGGGGCAACGGTGAACATGGATGGTACAAGCCTTTATCAAGGGGTTGCCGCGGTGTTTATTTCACAGGCACTTGGGTTTCATTTGGAGCTTACGGATCAACTGATGATCGTGCTAACGGCCTTATTGGCGTCCATTGGATCTGCTGCCGTGCCGGGAGCTGGGATGGTGATGTTGGTTATTGTATTGGAATCCATAGGTTTTCCTGCCAATAAATTGGCCATTGGATTGGCCCTTATTTTTGCAGTGGATCGTCCCTTGGATATGTGTAGAACCGTAATCAATGTTACTGGGGACGCCATGGTAAGTTTAATTGTCGCCAAATCTGTTGATAAAATAGATTATACGAAAGCGAAAAGGATGTAAGGATCGTCCATTGGTCTCAAATGACTAAATTGCGACCAAATATGTTGATGTAATTGAAGCTTATGAAGAATAGTGCCTTGGTAGATATTGAAAATGTGTATGCCGATTTATTTGAGATAGATATCAATTTGGACCGTTTGGTAAAAAAGATAGAACTGCTCAGTTATCTAAACCCTCTGAATATTGAAAAGGAGAAACAGCGTTTCTTTGCCTCTAAATATACAGAAGACCCTATTTTTAAGTATCCCAAGATCAAATTTGATCCCTATAAGCTCCATCGCTTGTTTTATTCCCAACGTCTGGAGCGCATAGAAGATGATGAGATTCGGAAGATGTACCAGGAAATAATCTATTACTACTCCAATATGATCCAGTGCATTGAGACCATAGGCGAGGGTAAGAAGTTCTATTATAATTCTTTAAGGGTATTTGGCACCCCTACACAAAAGGACGTTCAGAATGCGAGATATATCCTTCATTTTGAAGATGAGCCTGTTTCCAGTGAAATGGAAAAAGTGTATACCGCAGAGGAAGCCAAAGCATATTTTGAGAAGTTTGTTCAACAATATAATTTTCCCTTGAATATCAGGTTGTCTACCAGCCTTGCGGCCGATGCTATGGTGAGCAACAGCACCCAATCTTTGGTCATCAAAAAAAACGCCAAATTTTCCAAGAACAAACTATTGACCCTGGCCAACCATGAGATAGGGGTTCATTTGGTCACGACCTTCAATGGCATGGACCAGCCCCTTAAGATTTTTTCAAATGGCTTTCCCAAAAATGTGGAAACACAGGAAGGGCTTGCCGTCTTTAGCGAATATATGAGTGGTGCCTTGACCTTAAAAAGGCTTAAAGAGCTATCTTACAGGGTTTTAGCATCGGACAGTTTAATAAAGGGTTCCAGTTTTTCTGATACCTTTGATATGATTCACAATCAATATAAATTGAATCGTAACGACGCCTTTACCATTACCATGCGGGCCCATAGGGGAGGCGGCTTTACCAAAGATCGCTTGTATTTAAGTGGCTTGCGCAAAATATATAAGCGCTATAAAAAAGGAGTGTCCATGGATAACTTATTATGCGGAAAGGTAAATATGGAATACGAACAAGGGATACAGCATTTGTTTGATCAGGGTCTTGTACATAACATCACCCATAAAAATGTGGCCTTTTCTGAAAACAAGAATGCGAATACGACGCTGGACTTTATCCTGAACAATTTAAAATAGCCTAGTTATCAATTTATTAGGGCGAAATTTGAATTTTATCTGGATGGATAAAATAAATTTCGCCCATATTTCTACTAAATATTAAAGTGAAATGCTCTTATGTCTGGGATATTTAACCTGATAGGAGAATTTTGTTTTTGCCGTGTCATTGGATCCTATGTTTAAATTCCAAGTTATGATGCCCTTAATGGGGTCGTACTTTGCCTCGTTTGTATTAATCTCCTCCACTTTTATTTCCTTATTTTGGGAAATAGGTACCCTATCCATCAATCTTAATGCAATAGGCGTGCTTTTATTGTTTTTCACCTCCAAATCATATGCCTTGTCAATTATCTTATTGTTACCGATAAAGGATTTGTTTTTAAAGTCGTTCTTTAATGTTCTTGATACGGTAATCTGAGGATCTATGCCCAAGGATAAATTTAATTCTTTTGATACTGTATAGGGGTCTATAACCGTTTTGCCTGCAAAAGTGCCCTCAAAGTATAAATTGGCTTCTCCTGGTAGCATATGATACTTTTCCCATTCTTTTAATTTTGCTACCAGAAACACATTTTCATTGATCAGGGGAGCAGCTAAATATTCATAGGTGGCCTCTAAAGTAAAACTGTTGATCTCTATCGTCGTAATATCACCATTGGATTTTAGGCTGTATGGCTTTTTGATCACGAATTTTGAATTGGTCATTTCATCCATTGGATTACTGGTGACCGTAGTTATGACCACCACCCCATTACTTGCTTTGTTACCGTAAATGGCTGTCGCCTGATCTCCTTTTAAAATTTCTAATGAGGCAATTTCATCTTCGGCCAAATCGCCTTCTTGAAAACCTTCAACCGGTACACCATCAATAATATATAATGGGGATATATCCTCTGATTTACTTGAATGCCCGTTATCTTGAATCCCGGACACTCGTCCTTTCAAAATAGAAGATGTCTCGCTATAGCCCATTATTACTACTTCCTCCAGTGTCTGTGCATCTTCCTCCATTTTTATATTCATGACAGAGGAGTAGATGGGTACGCTTTCCGTGGAAAATCCAATATAGGAAAACACCAATTCCTCTCCATTTTTAATGGGCAGGGTGTAATATCCATGAAAATCGGTTTGGGTTCCTATAGAGGTTCCTTTTATAACTATAGCGCAACCTGGAAGGGGTTGACCAGAAGCGTCCGTAACTATTCCTGTTACTTTCTTGACCGTAGGATTATAGGAGTATGGATATCTTTTTGCCGCCCTTGATGCTGTATTCCTCGTATTACGGGCTATAAAATTCAAATACTTTGTTTCCAAAGAAGGTTTGACCGAATGACGGTTTGGATTACCTGTGGATAAGGAAATAGATACATTTTCCCAATCAGTACCTGTGTTTTGATACACCTGTGCCTTGTAAGTTAAATTGAGCGGAGCATTCAACTGCTTGGATTTAATATCATATGTAGGGACCCAACCCGCCTCTGCCACAGTGTAACTGATATTCAGATTTAAAAATGCATCATTATCAGCATCAAATTTTATTGTTAGCTCTCCCTTAAATTCTTGGGGCCGACCTTTTAATTCGGAAAGTTGGTTTTGAGTGGCCGTAACTATTTCATTGATACTAGCCATCTGCTGATTTATTTTGAACATGGTATCCCTTATGGCAGTAATTCTTTGCCTGTAATAGGTGCTTATCTGCTTAACTTTTTCCAAATCAAAACTGTTTTCGGCAGTATTGAGTTGCCTATTGCTGGTAATCACCAATTCCTCCTCTGCCAGCCCTGCAATCTTATTTTGGAGCAGGGAAATATTGGATTTATAACCTACAAGCAGATTTTCTAGGGTGGTTATATCGGGGTTGTCCAATTTTTTCTCAAGATAGTTGATGTTGTAGGCCATGGAAAGAATGGAAACCGATTGTAGTCCGGATATCTGTATGCTACTTTCATCAATACCGGTAGATAATCCGGTAAAGGTAAATTCACTGCTGCCTTTTGGCACCTTGAAGGTTGCGGTCCTTGTTATTTGTGCGCCGCTCAGATACACCGTAACATGTTTTATTTTGGAAGGAACAGGACCATTGCTTCCAAATATTAGAAAAGGACAAAGTAGGGCAAAGAATAAATTTCTCATAATCATTGGTTTATGTTGATGGATTAAATCTAGTCTAACCAACAATTAATAAAAACCAATAATGAGTGAAGGGGCTGTTTTGTAGTGTAAAATCGCTATTTGGGTGAGTTACTCCAAAAATTTCGCTTTAAGCTCGGGTGTAGGGATCATACATGCTTCCTTTTTGCCGAACCACTTATACCTGTTTTTTGCAATAATATCATAGATAAAGTTGGAGATCGACTCAGGGATCCATTCAAAAACTTGCAATAATGTCCATGCCCCGCCAAAATCTTGACCAATCTTTAAGGCGGCTGATGCCTTGGTATAATACGCTACCCCAGGCTCTATTAATATGATACTATCTATTTTAGAGGTATCGATATTGCGCTGTTGAAGAAATTTTCTGCCAATATCACTTTGGAGCGGGGCATACCTAAAGTTGTCTTTTTTATCGCGCTTTATGATAAATTGTATAGCACCATTGCAGAGGTTACAAACCCCGTCAAAAAGGATAATTTTTTTATTTTCTTCCATAGGTTACTTTTTGGCTTGCACCAGTTCCAATTGCTCTACACTTACGTTGGTAGTAAAAACACCATAATTGACCACTGCCTTGTTTTTTTCAAGGCTATCTATACTTCCAACTGCCTTGCCATCCTGTAGACGTACCCTGTCTCCAATTTTGAATATGGGTCTTGGTTTGTTTTTTTCTTGGACAATAGCCTTTTTCTTCTCTTTCTTTTTCTCCTCCCTGACCTTGACTATTTTCTGCTCCAATTCCTGGGCTACTTCTACCTTCTTCTGCTTTTCTATTTTGACCTCTTTTACACTTTTCTTCTTGCGCTTGCTATTTTCGGTTTCTACTATGCGCAACAATTCAGAGACCAAGGGTCTTTTCTTTTTGTCTTGGAAGTATTTCCCCGCAGCGTCATTGAGTTTGTTTCCCAAATAGATCATGCGTTGGTTGTGATCATAGAGCTCTTGGTAATTTTCCAACTTGGACTTTATTTTGGAATTGAGGTCCTCCAAACGCTTGGCTTCTTCCCTTGCTTTGGATTCTTCTTCCTTTAATTGAGAGCCCGTTTTTTCCATTTTGCTCCTTTCTTTTTGAAGCTTGGCTATGGTGGCATCAAATCGAACCTTTCCTCGTTCAATTTTTTTCTTTGCCTTATTGATCAGGCTATAGGGGATGCCATTTTTTTGTGCCACTTCAAAAGTAAAAGAGCTTCCTGCCTGTCCTAAAACCAATTGGTAGGTGGGCTCTAGGGTGCTGGAATTGAACAACATATTGGCATTGGTCATTTCCGGGAGTTCGTTGGCCAACATTTTAAGGTTGGAATAATGGGTGGTAATTACCCCATAGGCTCCGCGTTCGTAAAATACCTCCAAAAAGGTTTCCGCAAGAGCTCCACCGAGTTCCGGATCGCTCCCTGTCCCAAACTCATCAATTAAAAAGAGGGTGCTTTCATTGCATTTTCGCAAGAAGCTGTTCATATTTTTTAGACGGTAGCTATAAGTACTCAGATGGTTTTCAATAGATTGATTATCCCCGATATCCGTCAATATTTTATCAAACAGGCACACGGTACTGCGCTCGTGAACGGGAATAAGCATTCCACTTTGAACCATTACCTGAAGCAAGCCAATAGTTTTTAAAGTGATACTTTTTCCCCCGGCATTGGGGCCCGAGATCACTATGATCCTATTTTCAGGATAAAGGGATATGGTCTGTGGATAGGTTTTCTCATTTTTTCTTTTATTGCTCAAATACAATAAAGGATGGTAGGCATCCCTAAGGTTCATTTTCTTGTCCGTACTAATTTCAGGCATCACAGCATTCATGTCCAGAGCATATTTGGCTTTGGCAGCCGTGATATCCATATCTGTAAGATACTCTTGGTAGATACGCAATAAAGGGGCATGGGGCCTAATGTGTTCTGTTAGGTATTTTAGGATTTTTTTGATTTCCTCAGTTTCATCAAATTCCAGATTGTTCAGCTCCCTGCTGTATTTTAACGTGGCCTCAGGCTCTATATAAACAATGCTCCCGGTTTTAGAGGAACCCATTACAGCCCCTTTTACTTTTTTCCGGTACATGGCCTTTACAGCGAGGACCCTGCGGTTTTCTACGACAGATTCCCGAATTTCATCCAAAAATTCAGAGGCGTTATAGGTATTTAAAGCGGATCCGAAACTTTGGTTTATTTTTCCTTTGACAAAGTTAATTTCTTGTCTGATCGTTCTTAGATTGTCCGACGCATTGTCCTTAATTTCCCCAAAACGGTCAATGACCATATCGATCTGGGTTGGAATATCGGAATTTAGTTCAATAACGTCCGAAGCCTTGTACAACAAAGGGTAATATTCCTTAAATTTTTTAAAGAATTTTAGGTGGGTGGTAACCGTATTGCAGATATTTCCAATTTTTCGGAAACCTGTAATTTCAAGACTGGTGTTCTCAATTTTCAGGAGCTTCAATTCTTGGTGGATGGCATCGAACCCGTGATTGGGAACCCTGTTGTCATTAGTGTAGGAAGCCAGGTATTCAGAGGTTTGCCCTAAACTATTCAAAATACTTTCTTTACTGTCCAAGGGAACAACGGTCAAGGCCTTTTCCTTTCCCAATTCTGTATTGCATCGCAGGGAGAGTTGGTCCAAAACAGTAAAAAATTCTAAATCTTGTAGTGTTTTTTGTTGAATGTTGTTCATAGCATTGTAAAGCCCTAAATTTGGTCCTACAAAAGTAGGCCTTTTTTATATGAACATCAATATACATCCTAGTTGGAGGGAACAGCTTTACGAAGAGTTTAACAAGTCTTATTTTTTAAATTTAGTTCTCTTTGTAAAGCAAGAATATGAGACCTATACATGTTACCCTAAAAGTGATCATGTTTTTTCTGCTTTTGATTATTGCCCATTTCAGGAAACCAAAGTGGTTATCATAGGGCAGGACCCTTATCATGGACCTAATCAGGCCCATGGCCTTTGTTTTTCCGTACAGGAAGAAGTGAACCATCCACCTTCCCTGACCAATATTTTCAAGGAATTGGAATCGGATATTGGGAAAAGGTATCCTGACAGTGGCAACTTGGAAAATTGGGCTAAACAAGGGGTGCTTTTACTGAATGCTACCTTAACTGTACGTGCCAATGAGGCTGGGAGCCATCAAAAGAAGGGATGGGAAACATTTACAGATAGGGTCATTGAAAAAATATCCAAGGAGCGGGAAGGCGTCGTTTTTTTACTGTGGGGCGGATTTGCCAAAAAGAAAATTAAATTAATTGATACCACCAAACACAGTGTGCTTATGTCTGGTCATCCTTCTCCATTAAGTGCCAATAGGGGATACTGGTTTGGTAACCGCCATTTTAGCAAGTGTAATGAGCTATTGACGGACGGAAAAAAAGAGGGTATTGTATGGTAATTTGTCGAATATTTAACGAATTCTTTTCTATTATCGACTAATTAGTTAACTTAGAGAGTATATTCTAATAAAATTTGTGTGACCCAATTCTCTATCAAATCTGTTTTACTTGTTGATGATGATCCTGCAGCGACATTCATCAATAAAGTCTTTATACGTAATTTGCCTTTGGACGTAGATGTGTATGCCGCCACAGATGGTAAGGACGCATTGGATTTATTGGATGAAATAAGTATTAGCCTAAATGGACAGCAGTCCTTTATTCCTTGCTTGCTGATATTGGATATAAAGATGCCGGTGATGGACGGATGGGAGTTCTTGGACGCTTATACGGATCGCTATTCCAAAGAAATTAAAAAGAATATTACCATAGTGGTAACTACTATGAGCCAAGATGAACGAGATATAATCAAGGCCAGTAACAATCCTATGATCAAAGAATTTGTTCAAAAGCCCCTCTCTGATGAAAAACTATTGGAAATAATTGAAAGGCACTTTATGGAAAAACAACATTAGTGTGCTTGTTGAATGTCTCTTTCTATTAAAATAGGATACTTTCTTTTGGTACCTGTTTGTCAATCAATCCCAATATCTTCAATTGTTCTTGTACCCCTGACAGGGTTTTGCCGTCCATTTGGGATTGGCTCCATTCTGTTATGGATAACCACTCTTTGATATCTTCAAGTTGTTGTTCATAGGCATTGGACAAATTCCTATCGATACTTGGGATACTTTTAAACTCTTCGGTATACAGGTTTATCACCTCAAGAATATGGGCCAAGGTACTTTTTTGCGTCGATATAAAGTTATCGGTTGCAGCAATGACAAAACATGGCCAAGGGGTTGGGCAATCTCCCAACCTTCTAAAGGTGCCATTGTCCACCAAAGGTTTTGTGGTAAAATGTTCCCACATAAAATAATCAGCTGCACCATTGGTCAAGGCCGTTACCGCCCCATCGAGATTGTTAATGACCTCAAATTCCAATGCATTGGTATCCCATCCGTTATTCTTGGCATTCACATAGGCCATTAAGTGGCTACCACTGCCATATCTACTAATGGCCAATTTAGTATTTTCCAATTCTTTAATAGTGTTGTACTTGCTTTTTGCGCCAACATGAATACCCCAGAGTAGGGGCGATTCTATATATTTCTGAACAATTTTAACTGGATTTCCCTCAACAATACTTTTTACAATACCTTCTGTAAGGATAATGGCAAGGTCTGTTTCCCCATCTTGTAACATTTGGCACATTTTCCCGGTACCTTCGGGAATATCGGACCATTGCAGGTCTATGCCCCGTTCTTCAAAAGCACCTTCCTCTATGGCCAAATGCCATGGAAAGTTAAAATGTTCGGGGACTCCTATGATTTTAACGGTCTTCATTTACTGTGTAATCTTTTGTAAGGTATACTGAATCAATTTTTCTGTGGATTCGGCAGGTTTATTGGAAAACTCACCTGTACTTCTGTTTGCCAAAATACAGTTCATGGATACTGCCCTATGTCCCAATAGTTTTGCCAATCCATAAATACCAGAGGTCTCCATTTCCAAATTGGTTATTTTAAGATTATTAAATCTGAAGGCTGACAGTTTACCATTTAAATCATTGTCCTGCGTTTCCAAACGCAACTTCCTTCCCTGGGGCCCATAAAAACCAACATTGGTGGCTGTGAAACCCAAAAGTATTTCATCAGATATCAGTTTGGAGCCCAGAACCTTATCATATGCAACCACATATGGGGTCGATTTATGGTTGTACCATTGGGTATGGTCCACAAAGGCTTTTTGTATTTCATGGTGTTGTATATGGCTACTATCGTAAAATTGAAGTAAGCTATCGAAACCAATGGCATATTCGCTCATCAGGAAGGAATCAATGGGAATATCGGGATGGATGGACCCAGAGGTGCCAATTCTAATTATATCCAGGGCGGTTAGCTTTGATTTGATTTTTTTTGTGGAAAAATCAATATTAACCAAAGCGTCCAGTTCGTTTAGGACGATATCAATATTATCGGTCCCAATACCTGTAGACATCACCGTAAGACGTTTGCCGTTTAAAGTTCCGGTATGGGTATGAAATTCTCTCTTGCCTTTTTTGATTTCGATATGGTCAAAATGTTTCGAAACTTCTGAAACCCTATCGGGATCACCAACGGTAATGACGGTTGGAGCGATATCTTCAGGCAATAAATTGAGGTGATAAATGCTGTTGTCTGCATTTAAGATAAATTCAGATGGACTAAGTTGCATGCTATAATTTTAGAATTCTGTCGGTAGACGAATTATATAAGAAGCTATATTTTAAAGCGCCTCCGAGGTACTCATCATTTTCCTTTATTGTGGAATAATAACTTGTTTTTCCCTTAAAGATGCCCAACCCGTCAGGGGACAGCGTCACAGGGGAAAAAGAGGAAAATAAAGGCTTAATTTTTGTTAGTACCCTTTCATATTGGGTGTCACCAAAGCCATAAATACCTTGATTTTTGAGAATAAGGGACAATAATTCTTTTTTTGAATCTGGATGTTGTTCCAAAGCCACTTTCAAGACCAGGTTTTCCACATCATTGAGACCGTTGCGTATACTTGGAAATCTTTTTAGATGGGCAGCAATGGCATTGGCGAGATTGTCAAACTGATAGTTTTGATAATCTCCTACATTCTCCAAGCGTATTGGATTGTTGCTACAATACAATTGCCAGATGTAATCTGCATATTCAATATCATCCTGTGTAAGTGATTTGCGCAGTCCATAGATACTTAAAAGCTCATGATCTTCCATTTCGGAAAGACTTTTGGGTGTTTCCCCTTCTTTCAGGCTGACTGTTGAGACCAATGATATTTCAGCATGTCTTCGGTGGGTCTTTAACCAACTGATGACCGCCAACATATTTATTTGACAGAACAGATCGTAATCAAACCATAAAATAATCTGGTCTTGTTGCTTGTGGCTGCAAAGGGACCTGTATTCCTTTAATGTTTGCTCTATGAATCTGGATTTGGAAATTTTATAGGTCTTGTTAAGGAATTCAAAACGTGTCTTCCAGAATGATTCGCTCCCCACTGATGTTAAGGTTTTTCCTTCACATAGCATTTCCCTCCAGGTGATAATATCACCTTTGAGATCAAGCGATTTTAAACGTTTGGTAAGAAAATCGCCATTTGTTATGTGCAACTGGGTATTCATTGGACGCTAGTTAGGTGTTAGGCATGCACTTGTTACAATCTATTAAAGATAACATTTTAAATAAAAATCTGAAAGCTAATTAACAGATTTTAACCACCAACACGTTTCACCTTAAACCCTTTTTCCTTTAAGATATCCATAATTTTATCACGGTAATCACCTTGGATGATAATGGAATCATCTTTAAAGCTGCCACCAACACTCAATTTGGTCTTTAATTCCTTGGCCAGTTTTTTAAAATCCTCATCAGCCCCGGTGTATCCCTCAATAATAGTGATTGGTTTCCCTTTTCGTTTTTCATATTTGCAGATCATAGGTGCCTCTTGCATCCAGATTCCCTCTTTGTTGGATGTGGATGTATCCTCTTCGGTAGAAGGAGTATGATCTGGGAATAAGTTTTTGAGCTGGTCTTTAAGGTCCATCTTTTAAGGTATTGAATACTAGAAAAAACCTCCCTTGCGCAGGGAGGCTTTTGATGTTCTTATTTTTTAATCAATCCAAGTTCGATCAATCTTTCATGTAAAAATTCTCCTGCTGTAATGTCCTCAAATTGCTTTGGATTTTCTTCATCAACACAATTATCTAAACAATTAAGCGGCATATCACTTACCGGGTGCATAAAATAAGGAATGGAGTATCTGGAGGTTCCCCAAAGTTCCCTCGGAGGATTGACCACCTGGTGGATGGTAGATTTTAGTTTGTTATTGGTCAGCCTGGAAAGCATATCCCCAACGTTGATCATTAGTTCATTGGGCTGTGCTATGGCATCTACCCATTCCCCTTGATGGTTCATAACCTGAAGTCCTTTCCCTTGTGCCCCCATTAATAGGGTTATCAAATTGATGTCTCCGTGGGCCGCTGCCCTAATGGCATTTTTTGGTTCGGAGGTTATAGGTGGGTAGTGGATAGGCCTAAGGATGGAGTTCCCGTTCTTTATATAATCATCAAAATAAGTTTCCTCTAGTTCAAGGTGCAATGCCAAGGCTCTCAGCACATATTTTGCAGTTTTTTCGAGCATCTTATAGGTTTCCTTTCCAATGACATTAAAATTAGGAAGTTCTTTTACCATCACGTTATCCGGATATTCGGCTTCCAATTTAGGATTGTCCTCCACATATTGGCCAAAATGCCAGAATTCTTTTAAATCCCCTTCTTTTTTGCCCTTTGCATGTTCTTTCCCAAAGGAAGTATATCCCCTTTGTCCTCCGATGCCGGGAATTTCATAAGAATCTTTTACCTCTTGGGGTAAATTGAAAAAGTTGCGAACTTCGCTGTAAAGATCCTTTACAAGCTCATCGGACAAAAAATGACCGCTCAAGGCTACAAAACCTATATCCTCAAAGGCGCTACCTATTTCTTCAATAAATTTTTTATTTCTATTCTTATCTTCAGATAAAAAATCTTGAAGATTTACACTTGGAATTCCGCTCATGACCAAAAATTAAATTTGCACCTCAAATTTACTAAATTAATTAAGGTTATCGAATAAGAAAACATTCAATTTTGTTCTGTCCTTTCGTTACATTTAACCCAATATTAGCAGACAACGTTATATAATTATGAAATATCAACCTAACAATATTAGCAAAATCACCCAGTTAAAACTATATGAAAGGATGATGAAACCTCGGTTGATCGAGGAAAAAATGCTGATTTTACTACGTCAGGGAAAGGTATCCAAATGGTTTAGTGGAATTGGGCAGGAAGCCATTTCAGTGGGAGTGACATCTGCATTGAAGGAAGATGAGTACGTATTGCCCATGCACCGGAACCTTGGTGTTTTTACCTCCCGAAATATTCCACTATATAGGTTGTTTGCGCAATGGCAAGGCAAGAGCAGTGGATTTACCAAAGGGAGGGACCGTAGTTTTCATTTTGGGACCCAAGAATTCAAGATTGTAGGTATGATCTCCCATTTGGGGCCTCAATTGGGGGTTGCAGATGGCATAGCGTTGGCAAATATCTTAAAAAAGGAAAAATTGGTGACCGCTGTTTTTACAGGGGAAGGTGCAACCAGTGAAGGAGATTTTCACGAAGCCCTCAATGTGGCCTCGGTGTGGAACCTCCCAGTTCTGTTTTGTATAGAAAACAACGGATATGGACTTTCTACCCCCACCAATGAACAATATAAATGTGAGAATTTGGCGGACAAGGGCCTGGGCTATGGCATGGAGTCGCACATCATAGATGGCAATAACATTTTAGAGGTTTATGAGAAAGTAGATGCCCTTTGTCAGAGTATGCGAAATACCCCAAGGCCTGTACTGTTGGAGTTCAAGACCTTTAGGATGAGGGGGCATGAAGAAGCCAGTGGTACCAAGTACGTTCCACAGGAACTGATGGATGAATGGGCCAAAAAAGACCCGATTGCTAACTATGAGGAATTTCTGGTCTCAGAAGGGGTATTAAATGAAGGCTCCATTACTCAGATTAAAGAAAAGATCCTTCAGGAAATAGAGGAGCATCTTCAGATGGCCTACAATGAGGAAGAAATTACCCTTGATCCCATCATGGAATTAAAGGATGTGTATAAACCTTTTGAATATCAAGAAGTAAAACCAAATGACAAGACTGCCCACATAAGGCTTATAGATGCCATTTCGCAAGGACTGAGGCAGTCCATGGAGCGACATGGCAATTTGGTGCTCATGGGTCAGGATATAGCTGATTATGGTGGGGTTTTCAAGATTACAGAAGGATTTATGGAGGCATTTGGTAAAGAGAGGGTAAGGAACACTCCTATTTGTGAATCTGCTATTGTTTCCACGGCCATGGGCCTATCCATTAATAAGATGAAGGTAATGGTAGAAATGCAATTCGCCGATTTTGTGAGTTCTGGTTTCAACCCTATCGTAAACTACTTGGCAAAATCACACTACCGTTGGGGAGAACACGCAGACGTTGTGGTTCGTATGCCCTGCGGTGCCGGAGTAGGGGCAGGACCTTTCCATTCCCAGACCAATGAGGCATGGTTTACCAAGACCCCAGGCTTAAAGGTGGTCTATCCCGCTTTTCCTTACGATGCAAAGGGATTGTTGGCAACCGCTATCAACGATCCCAATCCGGTACTTTTCTTTGAGCACAAGGCCTTATATAGGAGTATGTATCAAGATGTGCCAGAGGATTATTACACCTTGCCCATGGGCAAGGCCAGTATTTTGAGAAATGGATCGGATATAACAATCGTTACTTATGGAGCTGGCGTCCATTGGGCCTTGGAAGTTTTGGACAACCAACCAGAGATAAATGCCGAACTTTTGGATTTAAGGTCCCTTCAACCTTTGGATATGGAAGCCGTTTACGCATCTGTCAAGAAAACAGGAAAGCTGATCATCTTACAGGAGGACAGTCTTTTTGGGGGTGTGGCCAGTGATATTTCTGCTTTGGTTATGGAAAACTGCTTTGAATTTCTGGATGCACCGGTAAAGAGGGTCGCCAGTTTGGATACTCCTATCCCATTTGCCAAAAAACTGGAACAAAACTACCTCCCAAAGGAACGTTTTTCGCTAGCAATCAAGGAGTTACTGGATTATTAGCAAATGCGTTAGTATTAGATGTTTTTGAACTAATATTGCACGATGAAATCACGATCTTGCAGAAGGTTTTGCACATTCTTAATGATGCAAAGTCGGTTTGAAGTATTTCAACGTATATAAGTTAAATTAAACCCTAAAAGATGAACAAAAAACTCATTTTAATGCTTGCAGTCGCAGCACTAATCATGACATCCTGTTCCGTGACCAAAGAGGTTCGGAGCCAAAGAAATATGTTGAGCGGGACCTGGTCCTTGAACAATATTTCCTATGAAAACAATACTGGAACCTTCTCTTCCTTGCTTTTTAATGATGCCAAGGATATCTGTTTTAAGAACAGTGAATGGTTCTTTAGAGATAACAATAGCACAGGACGCTATACTATTCCTAGTGGCAGCCTTTGTTCTGGTGGAGATCGTTATATCAAATGGTCCGTAGTGAACAGGGAAGGACTTCCCAATCAACTACAGTTCAAGTCGATCAATGCTAAAAATAAAGATGTCAGTGGTGGTTTTGGCTACCGTTTGGATATCGTTAGCTTGACCCCACAGGCCATGACATTGAAATCCGATGTTTCCGTTAATGGTTCGCCTGTGACCGTAGTTTATAATTACACTAAAAAGTAAAATCGATTAAAATGAAAAATAATATAGTATCAAAAAGTATCATGTTTGTAATGGCTCTGACCATTATTGCAAGTTGTAGTACTGTTAAAAATGCCAATAAAACCCAAAAAGGTGCCGTCATCGGCGCTGCTGGTGGTGCTGCCGTTGGTGGTGTTATCGGAAATAACGTAGGTAAAGGAAACACTGCTTTAGGTGCCATTATTGGTGCTGTGGTAGGTGGTGCTGCCGGAGGTTATATCGGAAATAGAATGGACAAACAAGCGGAACGTATAGAAACCGAGATTCCAGGTGCAGAAGTGACTAGGGTTGGAGAAGGGATCAACGTGACCTTCAATGAGGATGCTGGAGTGTATTTTGACACCAACAAATCAGCTGTAAAAGGAGCTTCTGCCGAAACCTTAAATAGGTTGGCCGGTGTTTTAAAGGAATACCCAGACACCAATATTTTGGTAGAAGGACATACCGATAGTGCAGGAAGTGATGAGTACAACATGAGCCTATCACAACAACGTGCACAGTCTGTGACCAATTACCTTATTTCGCAAGGAATAAATAAAAGTAGACTTACTGCCAAGTGGTACGGTGAGAATCAGCCTAAATCGGACAATTCAACCGCTGAGGGAAGAGCAAAGAACCGTAGGGTAGAAATGGTAATTGTAGCCAACGAGGCATTAAAACAAGAAGCCATTGAAAAAACAAAAGGATAATTAATACCATCCTTTATATAACTAAATCCCGCCAAATATGGCGGGATTTTTTATTTATAATAGTATCTTCCATCAATGGTAGATTACGATGTTATTATCATTGGAGGGGGTTTAGCTGGGTTGACAGCTGCCTTGCATCTCAGAAAAAATGGTCATAGCATTTTGGTATTGGAAAAACAGCAGTATCCACATCATAAAGTCTGTGGGGAATATGTTTCCAATGAAGTGTTGCCCTATTTGGAATATTTGGATATTACGTTTTCCGAATTCCAGGTGGCACAAATAGATGCCCTCCAATTTTCATTGGTCAATGGAAGGACTATTACTACAAAACTTCCATTGGGGGGAACGGGGATAAGCAGATATGCATTTGATGATTTGCTGTTCCGAAAGGCTAAGACCCAAGGGGTGGTTTTTGTTTTTGAAAGTGTGGATAAGGTGCACTTTGAAAACGATCGTTTTTTAGTTACAACCCAAAGAGAAAATCGCTTTACCTCAAAAATTACTTTGGGGGCATATGGCAAGCGGAGCACCTTGGATATGCATTTTAAGCGCGATTTTGTTCAGCACAAATCTACCTGGTTAGGGGTTAAGGCACATTATGATTTCCCGGATTTTCCGGATAATTTAGTGGCCCTCCATAATTTTAAGGGCGGTTATGCCGGACTTTCCAAAACGGAAACGGGAGCGGTCAACTTCTGTTATCTGACCACCTATGAAAGTTTTAAGAGTGAAAAGAATATCGATAGCTTTAATGCCAATGTGGTGTCCAAAAATCCCTTTCTGGCCGAATTTCTAAGGGAAGGGGAGCCTTTGTTCCAATCCCCATTAAGTATCGCACAAATATCATTTGACAAAAAAAAGGCCATTGAAAACCATATGCTCATGTGCGGGGATTCTGCCGGACTCATACATCCCCTTTGTGGCAATGGGATGGCTATGGCCATACATAGCGCTAAGCTGGCATCTGAGTTGATATCCAAATATTTTAGTGATACGTCATTTAGTAGAGACCAATTGGAAGGAGCTTACCAAACTACATGGGACCAGACCTTTCAACATCGATTATGGATGGGAAGAAGACTCCAATCCCTCTTGTTGAATCCCAGCCTGTCCCAATGGGCTTTGGGTGCTGTTGGAAATTCGCCGTGGATCTTGAACAAGTTGATAAAAAGTACACACGGTAAACCCATAACCTCATGATCAATTTCATCCATAGAAATACAGATCCGGAATTGATGGACGATCCCAATGTCCCTGAGGCGGTCCTAAGGAAAGTTTTGGAGGACATATCCCGCGTGAACCGACTCTTAAACGGGAATAGGATTACGGTTAGGGCGGTTGAACAATTGATCAAGGAAACACCTAGGGATAAGTATACCATTGTAGACATGGGCTGCGGAGACGGGCAAATGTTAAGGGAAGTGGCCGATTTTTACCGCAATAAAGATATTGAAGTACGTTTGGTGGGGATCGATTTGAGTGAAAAAGGAATCCAAATCGCCCAAGAGTTGTCTAAGGGATACCCTGAAATACAATTCTTAAGACAGGATATTCTCAAGCTTAAGGCGGAAGCGCTACAATGTGATATTTTGCTCTGTACCCTGACCATGCATCATTTTAGCAATACCGAAATCCCCATATTCTTGGACCAATTTGTAAAGTTGGCCAATTTAGGAGTTGTTATCAATGATTTGCAAAGAAGTAAGGTGGCATATTATCTTTTTAAGTTGTTTAGTATTATTTTTATAAAAACCGATATTGGAAGATTAGACGGATTAACGTCCATAAAAAGTGGCTTTTTGAAGGATGAGTTGACCGCTTTTTCAAAAGCGATTCCAAATGCATACCATTCGGTACATTACAAATGGGCCTTTAGATATTTATGGCTCATAAGAACCAATAGACCCTCAGTTACGAAATGAATGAAGTTAAGATTGTAAATGTTACCAAACAATTACCGGAATACAGTAGGGATACCAAGGATATTTTACCACTTGTAGAATTGTGGTTGGGCAACCAGGAAGAGCGGTTTAGGCGTAAGGTGCTCAAAATATTTGAAGGCGCTGCAGTAGATAAACGCTATAGTATTATGGCGCCAGAGGAAGTGTTTACCACCACCTCCTTTGAGGACAAAAACGCTATTTATGCGCGGGAAGTCAAAAAACTGGGTTCTGGGGTACTTCAAAAGGCTTTAACAGCTGCGGATTGGCCGACCGATAGTATAGATTTTATCATAACCGTGAGTTGTACGGGCATAATGATTCCTTCTTTGGATGCCTATATCATCAATGATTTGGGGTTGCGACAAGATGTGGTGCGACTCCCGGTAACCGAGATGGGCTGCGCTGCGGGCGTATCTGGATTGATCTACGCCTATAACTTTTTGCGCTCCTATCCGGGGAAACGCGCTGCATTAGTGGCAGTGGAGAGTCCAACTGCCACCTTTCAATTGAACGACTATTCCATGGCCAATATGGTTAGTGCCGCCATCTTTGGAGATGGTGCGGCCTGTGTGCTCTTGTCTTCGGAGAAAGAGGCCAAAG
The DNA here is from genome assembly GCF_040566555.1 of Sediminicola luteus. Taxonomy (GTDB): domain Bacteria; phylum Bacteroidota; class Bacteroidia; order Flavobacteriales; family Flavobacteriaceae; genus Sediminicola. The sequence goes on from NZ_JBEWYP010000003.1 coordinate 122,484, forward strand.
GCCCCAAGATAATGGGAGGGGAGATGTACCATTTTACAGATGCTACCCATATGATGGGCTTTGATCTCACCAATTATGGACTTAAAATGATCTTAGATCCCGTCGTACCGGAAACCATCGCAGCTCATTTTCCATATATCGTTCATCCTTTTTTGGCTCGTCATGGCTCATCTATTGCCCAAGTTGACCACCTGATCTTTCATCCCGGGGGGAGGAAAATAGTGCAAACAGTGGAAGATCTCTTTGGGGCCATGGGCAAAAATATAGATGACACAAGGGAAGTATTGCGCTTGTACGGCAATATGAGCAGTGCAACAGTATTGTATGTGCTGGAGCGCTTTTTGGAAAAGGAAATCACAAAGGGAGAACAGGGATTGATACTTAGTTTTGGACCTGGATTTTCGGCCCAACGTGTATTGTTGGAATGGTAATCTGTAGCACTTATGGAATAATAAATAGTGCTTTACAATAGAAATATAAGTGGATTATGGGTAAGAATGGGACACTAAAAAATGAATGGGCCTTAATATTAGGGGGCAGTTGTGGCTTGGGTCTGGCTACGGCTAAAAAGCTGGCAAAGCACGGATTTAATATTTTAGTAGTACATAGGGATAGAAGAATTGACTTCCAGAGGATTGAAGAAGAATTCAGAAGTATTACTTTAAATAAAATAGAGCTGAAATCGTACCATATAGACGCCACTAATCCAGAGCGCAGAATGGCAACTATAAAGGAAATCTATGGCGATTTGGGGCCAAATGGCCGTATAAAAGTCCTGGTCCATAGCATTGCCAAGGGCAATTTAAAACCGATGCATTCTGAAGAACAAAATACCTTGAACAACCAAGATTTTCACCTTACATTGGATGCCATGGCAATTAGTCTGTACGATTGGACAAAAGCTTTGATAGCCGCTAAGCTATTTGCAGAAGACACCAGGATCATTTCATTTACAAGTGAGGGCAACTCAAAAGCCTGGGAGAATTATGCCGCAGTTTCTGCCGCAAAGGCTGCTTTGGAGGCTATTACCCGTAACATGGCCTTGGAATTCGCTCCTTTAGGTATAAAAGCCAACTGTGTGCAAGCAGGAATGACCTTGACCAATTCTTTTAATATGATTCCGGGGAGTGAAAAATTAAAAGAAAGTGCACTGCAGCGCAATCCAAGTGGTAGGCTGACCACCCCCGAAGATGTCGCCAATGTGGTTTATCTTTTGATCACGGAGGAGGCAAAATGGATCACGGGCACGGTATTGAAGGTAGACGGAGGGGAAAGTTTACGGTAACAGTAAAGGGAGGGAAGCACGAGTTCATTAAAAAAAATGACACCAATAAATGGAATTTAACAGCATATTGAATCAATTGCCCTTTGGCCCAGAATTCCGTTTTGTGGATAAGCTGTACAGGGTAGATGACGATGGGGCCGTGGGTGAATTTACCTTCTTAGAGCACCTATATTTTTATAAGGGACATTTTAAGGATGGGCCAGTAACCCCAGGGGTGATACTTACAGAATGTTGCGCACAGATAGGATTGGTTTGCTTGGGGTTATATTTGCTAAACGCAAGTGATACTTCAAACTTTAAAATAGGATTGAGCAGTGCCGAAATGGAGTTTTTGCACCCTGTTTTTCCCAATGAGAAAGTGGTGGTGACCTCCAAAAAAATCTATTTTAGATTCAATAAATTAAAGTGTGAAGTGCGAATGCACAATACTAAAGGCGAGCTGGTCTGTAAAGGAGTTATGGCCGGAATGATAAAAATGGAAGGTGCATGAAAAATAGGGTAGTAGTGACAGGAATGGGGGTATGTGCCCCCAATGGAGTAGGGTTAAATGATTTTATCAGATCCCTACAGGAGGGTACTAGTGGAATACGGTTTCACCAAGAACTACAAGAACTTAAGTTTTCGTGCCAAATTGCTGGTAAACCTATTTTTAACGACGATCATTTAAATAAATACTTTAATTCATTACAGCAACGGGGATTGAATGCCAGTGGTATTGTTTACGGGGTTATGGCAGGGATGGATGCATGGAAAGATGCCGGTTTGACCATGGCTTCCAAAGAAACTCCGGATTGGGACAGCGGTATCATCTTTGGTACCGGAATCTTGGGGGTCGACAAGTTTAGAGAGTCGATCCACCTGATAGACGAAGGCAACACCCGTAGGTTGGGTAGTACTTCCGTAATGCAGACCATGGCCAGCGGGATAAGTGCCTATTTAGGGGGAATATTGGGCTGTGGCAACCAGGTGACCACCAACTCATCTGCCTGTACCACGGGCACAGAAGGTGTTTTAATGGCCTATGAGCGCATTATGGCCGGGAAGGCCACCAGAATACTTACGGGGAGCTGTAGTGACAGTGGGCCATATGTATGGGGCGGTTTTGATGCCATGCGGATCTTGCCAAATGCCTATAACCAAGAACCGGAAAAGGCCAGTAGGCCAATGAGCGCCTCGGCAGCTGGTTTTGTGCCGGGCAGTGGGGCAGGGGCCTTGGTGTTGGAAACTTTGGAGAGTGCTTTGGAGCGCGGAGCCCATATTTATGGGGAAGTGCTCGGAGGAGCCGTGAACAGTGGCGGACAAAGGGGAGAGGGTACCATGACAGCCCCAAACAGTGAAGCGGTGCAGCGCTGTATAGTCGAAGCAGTCGAAAACGCCCAAATACAGAAAGGGGAAATCGATGTTATTAATGGTCATCTGACAGCAACAGGCAAGGATGCGGTAGAGATCCAAAATTGGAGTGCGGCCTTGGAGCGTTCGGGAACAGAGTTCCCCTTTATAAATTCTTTTAAAGGAATGATGGGCCATTGCTTAGCGGCCGCTGGCAGTTTGGAATGTGTTGCAGCCTTTTTGCAATTCAAAGAAGGACAGGTTTTTGGAAATATCAACTGTGAAGACATACATCCTGAGATCTTGGAGGTAGTGGATGCCACCAAAATACCCAGGGAAACAATCGCATATCGTCCAAAAATTATAGCCAAGGCCAGTTTTGGCTTTGGTGATGTAAATGCTTGTGTTATTTTTAAGGCTTATAAAAACGAATAAGAACTACCGATTATAAATATATGGAAGAGAGATACCAGCAGTTAAAAGGGATCATTAAAATTTACCTACCAGAGGACGTAACGGTAGAAGAAATCACGCCAGAGAGTCATTTCATCAACGAGTTGAACATCAACTCCGCCAATTTAGTAGATATCGTATTGGATGTGGAAGATGCTTTTAACATCGTTTTGGAAAATGAAGATATGGACCAAATGAAGACCGTAAAGGACGCATTGGCCATTATTGATACCAAGCTCAAAGCCTCTTAAGTACTAAGGTTCATAGAAAAGATACAGTTTCCTTTTCGTTTAGGCCACCTTCTTTTCCGCAAGTATCATGGATGCGGCAACGCCACCGATAAGGGCCAGGGCTATAACACCCAATGATAGCCATTCTGGGAATTCCACATAGTGGGACAACAGCATTTTTATACCCACAAAGGCTAAGATCACCACCAGACTATAGTTGATATACTTGAACTTCTCCAACATTCTAGAGATTAAAAAGTACATGGATCTGAGTCCAAGGATGGCCAAAATATTGGAACTGAAGACGATAAAGGGGTCTGCGGTAATGGCCAGAATAGCAGGAATACTGTCCAGTGCAAAGAGGATATCTGTAAGTTCTATCACAATAAGCGCCACAAAAAGTGGGGTTGCAGCGCGAATCCCCATTTTTTTAATAAAAAAATCATGCCCGTGCAATTGGGTTGAGATCGGGAAAATCTTTTTTACCTGTTTAAAAATAAAAGATTTACGGGGATCAAATTCTTCCTCGTTGGATTTTAGCATTTTAAAGGCGGTATACAATAAGAATACCCCAAAAACATAAATAATCCATTCGAACTTGGTGATCAGGGCCACGCCAAAAACAATCATAAGAGCCCTAAAAACAATGGCTCCCAGGATTCCCCAGAACAAAACCCTGTGTTGGTACAGGGGCGGGATACTAAAGGATGAAAATATAACGGCTATTACGAATACATTGTCGACACTCAAGGAAAGTTCTATCAAGTACCCTGTAATATACTTTATGACAGCTTTGCTGGGCGTAAGGTTTGTTGGATTGGCAATATGGTTCCCGTCGAACAACCAATAGATAACACCGCTGAATGCCATGGCTACGGTAATCCATATGGCGGTCCATATGGCCGCTTCCTTGGTTTTAATTACGTGTTCATCTTTATGGAAAACCCCAAGATCTAAAGCAAGAAATACTAAAATTAAAGCGATAAAACCAATCCAGATCAACATAGCAAATTTTTAAGATCACAAAGCTAATCATCCTAAGATATATTGGCGCAAAAAATTCAAATAAATTGGGGTTGAAGTAAGTAGTAGTGGGATTCTTAAAAGAGGTCCGTTTCGTAGAAGGGCAACTGCAGGCAAATAAAAATGGGTCTGTAGTTGTCTACAGACCCATTTCTAAATAAAATATTTGTTTTCTCTAGAATTTAAAGGATGTGAATCCTTTCGTGGTATTAGGTACAAGAATTGATATCCCTGCAATTAATGAGCTTTAATCTTATCTTTTCGTTTTTTTAATTGTCGTTCCAGATCATCCACGGTTTTGGCAATGGAGGCTTCAAAACTACCGTTGCTCGACTCTGCAAAAAGGCGGGGTCCTGGGGAACTCAATCGAATCGCACAGATCATTCCTGTATCTGGGGAGGCAGTATTCTCTGTTTTGAAGAATATATCGGCACGAATTATAAAATCATATTTGTCCAATAACTTGTCTACTTTTTTACCAGCAAATATTTCCAAACGTTCACTGGCTTTTACGCCATCGTATTCAAAGTTTATATTCATAATAATTATAATTTTTGTTTAAGGTAAAGAGGTAAAATAAAGAAAGCAAATATTTTTAATTAAGGTAAACATAAAATTTAGGTTGTCAAAACGTTAAAGTCTGATTTTCTGAATATTATATTTTTAGGGAAAAGAAAAAATGTCTAACTTAATAGGAGTTTCTAAGTTCTCCCACAAACCCTAAATCCTATAGATATGACAACAACAAGGTTTAAAGAGTACCCGGAAGGGAGAGTTTCTAGCAGAAGTACCAGTGTATTACGCTTAGAACGGAACAATAGAGATATCTTTCAGTTAAACAGAATGTTGTGCTGTTATAGGTGTGAACCAAGGACATATGAACGATATGAGGAACTGACAGCATTAAAGTCGAGATTACTGCAACTTCGAAAATCCAATCTTGAAATTATTGCTGATATAACAAATGGAGAGGAACCACCAAAAGGAAGATTGGGTAGAATCCGAACACAGTTATTGGAATTTAACGAACTACAGAGGCGAGTGGAGGACTATCGCAATCCGATCCGATTTGTGGGCTAACAGCCATTTCCCAAAATCCTATTTTACATAATATAAATTATAGGGCAGAATATGTCTATATAGTAAAACAGCGTATAGCTGTGCTATTTGATATAATTGCAGATATAGCAACACGTATGTGTTCTATATCGTCAGCAATTATGTCAAAGCTGTTTTACTAGAATCATTATTCATGGCATAAAGCCAAAATACTATATCGTCATAGCCGCATCAACCCGCCGTTAAAAGGCAATCAGCCACTGGCTAATGTTCTTTGCGCGTATGTCAAAGCTGTTTTACTGGAATCATTGATCCTCGCAACCTGCAAGAATTCTATATCGTCACAGCCGCATCAACACGCCGCCAAAAGCAATCAGCCACTGGCTAATTTCTTTTTTCGCGTATGTAAAAGAAAATCTTATATGAAACACGTAGGTGTTCTATATCGTCACAGCCGCATAAACCCGCCGTCAAAAGGCATTTTCTATGCCTTAATCTGTCCGGATTTAATAATACATTCTAAAATCAAGTAATTTGCAGACATTGTAATGTCTTTGGTGCAACTCTTCTACAACATTTAACATATTATCATCTTCTTTAAATAAGTTAAAGAACGCTATATCAAGATTTGAGCTGCTTATTCCATTAAATTCATTACCATAGCCAGAAACACCTTTTGCGCCAGTTATATCCAAAAAATATTGAGCTTCCTCTTCGTCTAAATCCAGGATTTTTGCATTTGAAAAATGTAAAAACTTTCCTTTTAATCTTCCTTCGAAAATTTCTGCAATTTCTTGTAAACTATAGTAGTAGTCATTTAAACAAATACTATTTGCTTCCCCTGTCATAACCAAGTAGATTATTTCATAGTCTTTAAAATTATGATCATCCAAGACCAGTGCATTTAAGCTAGCCTCTAGGCCTTCAATGGTGTCGCACGTTTTATAAATACTTGTAATTCCATATTTCATGGCCAATTGTTCCAAGTTTTCTTGTGCTTCGGTAACCTTGTCCGTTTCTATTTCCTGAACCGCTTCCAAACAATAAATGAAATAATCTGCATCATTAAATTGCTCTTGGGGTAATTGTCGTCTTTTCTCTAACAAGTTTCTGAATTTATATAAAGTATATCAATACAAAATTACTGTAACTCTTCTAGTTTTTCAGCGTTTTGATATAAAATTCCGTTCCACAAACCTTGCCCTCCCTCCTCTCTACTATCATAGCACCACAGGGCAAACCTCTCAACCCAAATAGTCTTGACAACCATTTTTACCGTACACTTTGAGACTTGAATCCTTATCTTTACAGCTCATTAATTTCCATTAGACCCATTGCAACAGATAAAAGCACACTTAGATCAAATAGCTGACATATCTAACGAGGATTGGGATTTTTTTATTTCCAAATTACAGCGGCGGGAGATTCCCAAGAAATCGGTTTTTTTGAAAGTCAATGAGATAGAAAACCATATCTCATTTATAGAATCTGGCGTGGTGCGCCTTTATATTCCCAAGGAGAATCCGGATAAAGAAATCACCTTTGGTTTCAGTTTTAAAGATCAGTTTGTCAGTGCTTACGACTCCTTCCTAACACGGACCCCTTCTGCATATCAATTACAGGTACTGACAGATACTACCATTTGGAGCATTACGTATGATGATCTGCAATTGGTATATAAGACCACACAAATAGGAAATCTTATTGGCCGACTCACGGCAGAGCGTCTCTTTTTAATAAAATCCAAACGGGAACAGAACTTATTGAATCTTTCTGCAGAAGAACGGTATGTCAATTTATTCAAAGAACGGCCAGAGCTCTTGAAAGTGATTCCCTTAAAATACATCAGTTCTTATATTGGGGTTACTTCACAGGCTTTGAGCAGAATTAGAAAACGTTTGTAAGAGGCGTTTTATTGACCTGGGTTCATTGTTTCCCTTATAACATCAAATTACCTTTGCAAAAAAAAAGGTATGTTGATAGTTCTTTTCGTTGCAGTGCTTTGGTATGGTGGCTTGTTTTTTCAATCTTTCTTTTTACACCGTTATGCGGCACACCAGGTATTTACCATGTCCAAAACTATGGAGCGTATTACCTTTGTTCTGACCTGGATTTTTCAAGGGCCGAGCTACCTTAGTGCGTATGGCTATGGAGTAATGCATCGGATGCACCATGCCTACACCGATACTGAGAACGATCCCCATTCCCCATCACATGATGCTAATTTATTTGCCATGATGTGGAGAACAAAAACAATTTATCAGGACATTAATACCCAAAAAATTGAGGTAGATCAGCGTTTTACCAAAAATGTTCCACAATGGAAAGGATTTGACCTATTTGCTAGTTCACGATTTTCTCGTTTGCTTTGGATTGCTGGGTATGTCTTATTTTTTGCACTTTTTGCAACCGCTTGGTGGCAATGGTTATTACTTCCAATGACCTTTTTAATGGCGCCTATCCATGGGATGATCATCAATTGGTTTGGGCATATTTACGGCTATGTTAATTTTAAAATGAAGAACACCAGCAAGAACCTCTTCCGTTTTGATTTTTTAATGATGGGTGAAGGGTATCATAACAATCATCACAAACATGCTAGTAGCGCCAATTTTGGCGTAAAATGGTATGAGATTGATATTACCTATCTGATTATAAAAGTGTTGGATGCTTTTGGCTTTATTCGGTTGAAGCGAATTTAAGTGAAGTCGTAACAAGTGGTTATATGTTTGAAATGACCATCACAAAGTAAAAAATAGGACTTCGTTCTCGACTGCGCTCAAACAGACAAGTCCTGTATAACTCTATACCACCTACAAACAGTCATTTGTTTTCACAGGAAACCACTGTACTTGGTTCGTTTAACATTCGTATTTTTGCTTCTCGGATAATTTAAATCTTCGGGACACATTCACTACTGTAAAACCAAGACATGATCATACCTAAACTACATTATATATCCCAGGGAAATTCACCAAAAGAGCATCTGGAAAACATACAAAAAGCGTGTACCTCTGGTATTGAGTTGGTGCAACTCCCCTTAATAAACGATGCTTCCGATAAGAAAATGCTGAAATTTGCCCAAGAGGCTAGAGAAATTACAGCTCATTTTCAAACCAGATTAATTATCCGGGACCACTATAAAATAGCAAAGGAGATTAAGGCAGATGGCGTCCATTTAGGTCAAACGGATGCCTCCCCCACTTTGGTGAGAAAGAATTTATATACTTGGCAAATGATCGGCGCTACCGCAAATATGTTACAGGAGTGCGAAGCATTACTGGAGAATGAGGTTGATTATATTTGTTTAGGTCCCTTTAGAGAAACAACCACCGATAACAATGTAAGTCCAGCATTGGGTCTAAACGGCTATACCGCTATTATAGAAATCTTAAACACCAAAACCCCTATTATTGGCTTTGGAGGTATAACTCTAGAGGATGTTATTGCCATATTGGAAACGGGTATTAATGGACTGGCAGTATCAGGAGAAATTACCCGTAATTTTGATAACATTAGAACATTCAACCAATTATTAAATGCCTCTTCAACAGAAGAGCAACGGTATACCTTCTAATTAAAATGAATATTCCCACAAAAAAAGCCCATCTAAATGAATAGATGGGCTTTTGTAAAACTTGAAGTATATGTATTAGATAACTTTTACGTTTACTGCGTTTAAACCTTTGTTACCTTCTTGAAGATCAAATTCAACTTCGTCGCCTTCGCGTACTTCGTCTACTAATCCAGAAATGTGTACAAAGTGATCTTTTTCAACTCCTTCTTCAGTGATAAATCCAAATCCTTTAGTTTCATTGAAAAATTTTACTGTTCCTTTATTCATCGTAATATTTATTAAATTTATAATATGTATTGAAATGCAAAGGTCGTGCCAATTAAGTTAATACACAACTAATTACGTTCTATTCTACTCCTTTATACTAACATACTACCATGGATGTGGGAAACACTTACAAAGTAATTACAAGTTTTTATAGGTTTTTCAAGGGGTCAATGCCTGTTTTTTGAAATTCCCATAACTAAAACAATGCATTATTAAGTAACGACTTACTTTAACAACAGCTATTGTTTTCTTGAATTGGCGGACAAGCTATAGTGCCAAAAGAACAAAATACGCAGCAATCACCAGCCTTAGGTTTTAATATTTCTGTACAATTTTCACATTCATAAAAGAATTGGCAAGCTGTGGTTGGCATTTCTTCCTCTTTATTATGCCCGCAGGTTGGACATGTTATAGTTGATTTTAATTGTACTTCCATTATTCTATAATTTTATATCCAGTTTTTCCAATAGCATCTTCTATTTCTTTATTGGTGACTTTAGTTTTATCATAGGTAACCACGGTATTACCCTTAGTATAATTTGCTTTTACTTCCAATATGCCATCAAGTTTGTGCACTTCACTTTCTATATGCCCCTCGCACCCAGAGCAGGTCATTCCTTTTATAGAATATTCAACTTTTGCGCTATTTGCTTCGGACACATAAACTATTTCCTTATTCGTCTTTGGATTTGGGTAAAAAATTTGAGAGTAAAATGGAAATGCCAACATCAATACTGCAAACAAAGACACAAGAAGTAGAAACTTTTTTGAGTTAAGAAATTTTGGCTTTTCGTCTTCGCACTCACAATCAATTTCTTGATTTATTGGTCTTAGTTTTTGATACCAGGCTATGGCCAATACTAAGAGCGTAAGCGCAATTAAATAAGGCCTAAACGGTTCAATCCAGGAGAATGTTGATGCAATGCCACTTGTTCCTGCAATGAAGGCTAAAACAGGAGTAAGGCAACATAATGAGGCTGCTATTGCAGTAATAATCGTTGTGCCAACTAACTTCTTTTCTGAACTCATAACTTATCTTCTAAAACTTTAGTGTCATCTATTATTGTAAAAAATGGAATCAAGAGCGGAATCTTATCTTTTTTAATTGAATAAAATATGGTTTGCGCTTCTTTTTGCGAGTAGATTATATTTCTGTCCTTTAATTTTCTTAGATGCTGTGAGATAGCTGAAACGTTCATTTCTAATATATCACTTAAATCGCATACACAAAGGCGTTTTTCTTGGTGTAATAGGTACAATATCTTTAATCTTACCGGGTTACCGGTTAAACTTAAAATATTAGAAAGTGCATCAAAAGATTTTTCCAGTTCTTGAACTACCCCCCTACAGCTCATTATTTGTTTGGTGTCTGCCTCTAATCGAATACAAATGGGTTTTTCCATGGTCAAATTTATGCATATTATCTTATTTAAGCAAATACTTAAATATTAAGTTATGGATTACGATAAAACCCTTTCTTCACTTTCACAATTTAACATAGAGCATTAATATATTATTTAGTAATTATGCATTAGTTCTCTGATTTTGCTGTTTGTTCTACCGCCCATTCGGTTATGGTATCCAGATAGTCCTCTTGATAAAGCCAACCTTCATAAGGTCCATCTTCCAAGCCCCATTTAAACAGATAATGACTTGCATTGGGATACACCTTTATATCTATATTCCTATTATTTGTTTTCTTGAATTTTTCAAGAAAATCGACTACTTCATAGGTCGGAATATTGATGTCTTGCCCTGCCATGACATAAAACATAGGCAGTTTTATTTCTTTCAAATACGGTAAGGGATCATAGGAAAAATTCTGACCTCGGGCTGCATACAAGAGTGAGTCATAAGGTTCTAGTTGCTCATAAGTAAACCAGGCGCCCAGTCTCTCATCGTCATGTACTATTTTCAGTTTTGCATTGATTTTGTCACGCTCTGGGCCATTTGCCAATAAGGGGTTTTTGGATACTGCTATATAGTAGTCCCATATTTGTTTTGTAAGTGGCAAGATCTCTTTTTCTATTTCTGTTGCTGTATAACCTTCTTTGAGGGCATCCATTTTTACCTCATGAATCACCGTTTGTACAAATGAAAATGGAGAACTGACCCTATTAATAATAAATTTAAGACCACCATCCAAGTATGCCAATTCAGGGGTGAACCAGCCCGATTCGCTCACACCCATGAGGCCAATATTATTTTGATCTATATCTTTTTGATTTCTTAAAAACGTTATGGCAGCAAGGGCGTCATTTGCAAGTTGTTTATAGGTGAAATAGTCATAATTAATAGGATTATTTCCTGAACCTCTTTTGGTATAAACCAAAACAGCAAAGCCTTTTTTTAAAAAGGCATTGGCATGAAACCTGAAAAAGGCCTTGTTATGATGTTGGTGGCTACCCCCTGCCCCATGAAGTAAGATTATTGCCGGATAGGGCCCTGGGGTTTTGGGCTTAAGGAGCAGACCCTCAAGCTCAATATCCGATTGAAAACTAATATGTTGTTTGCTACCTTGGTATTGGGCTTTAAAAAAATAGAATCCAAGGAGTAGTATCAGTATGATAAGCGGACTCCATAACCATTTGGATTTAATTATTTTTTTCATGATTTGATCAATTGATGAATTTCAAGCTAATTACCAAAGCCTTTGTAATAATACTGATTTCGGACCCTTTATAAATTGCCTCTTCATTTAAAACGTGCATGACGCTATAATTAAAGCCAACTAGAATTAATTTGAATTGATCCTGTTCCCTATTGACTTTAATCCATGTAAAATACGCAATATTTTATCAAATTTTGAGGAATTCAGTATGATGCTGAGATGTGCAATAGGTATTATTTGATTCTGGAAAGGCCTTTAAAACAGGGTGTTTTAAAATTTCAATAAGGAATTTCATTGGCAGGGAACCCAATCGCTTATGAGGAGATTAGTGCTGTTATTCTCTTCTGCCCTTAAACTGACGGCTCCAACAAAGTGGACAAATGGACTTCGTTCCCGACATAGCCTGTCTTGAGCGGAGTCGAAAGGCTCGAACTGACAGTACTGTCAAAGTGGACAAATGGACTTCGTTCTCGACTGCGCGGCAATAGACCATGGCATCAACCTGCCTATTATTTATTCTGGTTCTTATTCAGTGCTTTTCTGATTTGATCACTATCCCAATGGGTGTCAAGTTCCACAATTCCCCTTTCAAAGTCTTTCTCCATTAATTTTTGTTGTTCCTCAAGTTCTTTCCTAGCTTTGAAAATGTAGTTGTCACCTCCTTTGGGTTCTGCGGCCAGACGTCTTAAACTGTCTTCATCATACTTAATGAAATTTTGTACTTGTCTGGTCAATGTATATTTTCTGAAGCCCATTTTACTCAATACATCTTTGGCCAGGCTTAAAGAGGTGTCCAACGATTCTCTATAAATATTCTCCATCCCTAAATTGAGCAGTTCGTAGGCATCATACCTGTTCTTTGCCCTAATCATAAGTTCCACATGTGGATATTTTTCCTTGACTAGCTTGGCAACCTGCTTGGTCACATTGGGATTATCGATGGCACAGATTAAAATTTTTGCGTTGGCAATGCCGGCAGATTCCAGCAAATCCCTTCGTGTAGCATCTCCGTAATATACCTCGAACCCCATCTTTCGAAGAAAATCAACACGATTGGAATCTTGATCCAAAATGGTGGCTTCTACGCCATGAGAGCGCAAAAAACGACCCACAGTGCTTCCAAAATGTCCGAACCCCACCAAGATGACCTTCTGGGATTTTGCAATATGATCCATTGGGCGTTTGACCGATTCCTTTGTTCCTATTTTTGGCAGGATAAAACGTTCATTTATCATGCTGATTATTGGCGTAAGGGACATGGTGAGTGCAGTTATTACCAATAGCATATCCATTTGGTCCTGCCCTAGAATATTCAATTGAAAAGCAAATGAGAGTACTACAAACGCAAATTCTCCAATTTGAGCCAGACCAAAGGTGAGCAGTAATTTTTGATCCAACTTTAAACCAAAAATGCGACCAGTAACAAATAAAACGATAGCCTTTAAAATAATAACAGCGATCAATAAACCTCCAATGGTAAGCGGACTTTTAGCAATCACGATAAAATTGATGGAGGCACCCACGGCCATAAAAAACAGACCTAACAGCAGGTTCTTAAAGGGTTCGAGTGTACTTTCCAGTTCGTGTTTAAATTCACTGTTTGAGAGTACCACGCCTCCTAAAAAGGCACCGAGAGCTGGACTTAGACCTACAAACTCCATTAAAAGCGAAATACCAAAAACAATTAAAAGTGCAGCAGCGATCAGTAATTCCCTCACCCCTGTTTTTGCCACCCTTCTCAACATGGGCACAATTAGGTACCTTCCGGCCACTATAATTGAAAATACGGACAGAATAATAGCCAATGTTTGTAGGCCAATTGGAAGATTATCCAACAATTTAGTATGCTGGTCACCGATTTCAGCAGTAGGGCTACCCTCGGTATTTGTAAGCAAAGGCATAAAGCCCAACATAAAAATTACAATGATATCCTGAAAAAGCAAAATGGAAAATGACGATATCCCAAACGTGGTGTCCATTAAGCCCTTTTCTTTAATAGTTTGCATGGCAATTGCAGTAGATGATAATGCCACGGCCATGGAGATAACCAGCGCGATTTTCCAATCATAGTCCAGCAAAATAAACAGGAAATAAGAGAGTAACATGGTTCCTCCTACTTGAATTCCACCCATCCCTACAATGGTTTTTCGCATATTCCAGAAATTTTTGGGCTCAATTTCCAATCCAATTAAAAACAGCATCATCACAACTCCAAATTCTGCAAAATGCAGAATATCTTCCCCTTCATTACCTACAAAACCCAGCACGTAAGGTCCGATCAGGACGCCAGCCAACAAATAACCAATGACGGAACTTAATCCTAGTCGCTTGGCAATAGAGACGCAGATGATTGCTCCCCCCAAAAAAACTACAGCATCAAAAAGTATACTTCCGGTCATATTTTAAGCAGTTTCAAGTTCTGGGATATCATTTAAAAATGCACAACCCTCAAAATCGGACAATGTGAATTCGCCTTGAAGCAAATCTATTAATTTACTGTATTTTTTTGCGTCACGATCTAATTCCTCATCGCTCAATTTATGGGTGCCCATGACTGCAAAAGGCGGAAAATATCTCATACCGCACAAGACTGCAGTTTGTTCAAAAGGTCTTAGAAACTGATTGATCGTAAAACTATTGGTGCCTTTAGAGCAATATACTTCCTTAGAACCACCTGTAGTAATCACATTTAAGCAGATCTTAGAATGTAATGCATTGGTATTGGGACCATAGGCCCAACCAAACTCCAAAACCATGTCTATCCATTGTTTCATCAACGGGGGACAACTGTACCAATAGAATGGATGGTGCCATATAATAACATCGTGTTGAACCAATAATTCTTTTTCCGCTTTTACATCAATATTAAAATCTGGGTAAAGCTCATACAAGTCTTGAAAGGTAACGCCTTCCTTATCTTTAATATGATCAATGAGCACTGAATTTGCGCGAGAATTTTCAAATTTCGGATGCGAAAAAAGAACCAATATTTTTTTCATATTTCAAATTTAGAAATTAAAAGATGAAATTCCTTTAACGTAAACTATTACACAAAAACTTGGTAATTAGTTAAAGATAATTCCAGCGCTCTAAAAGATATTTCTTTTTGTTTATTAACACATGGGATTTTGATCTGGCAAGTGCTGGAAATGACTGCTTGGATAAAATGAACAATTTGACTTCGTTCTCGACTGCGCTCGAACTGACATCTCCGACAGGGCGAACAATTGGATTTCGTTCTCGAGTGCGCTCGGTGTGATAGCTCCCTCCTATTTACTTATACTTTCAATAATGGGATCCCAAGGGATGCCTGATAATAGATGTATCCTATCCAAGCAGCATACAGCAGTCCAAATACAGTCACAGCAAGGATCTGCTTTTTACTTGAAATATTCCAGGTTTTCGTGACCCATAACGCAAATAAGGGAATGATCTGAATTCCGTGCAGACCAAAGAAATGGGCGATCCTTAGATCTCCGGCCACCGTGCTCCAATTCAATAATGGCAGTCCGGGACCTCCATCTGCCACCCCTACATTGTGCGCCAACTGGCCAATCATCTGCCCTCCTACCCAACTCCCAAAAAACACAACCGACCAACCTAATAAAATGGCCCATTGGATGGGTTTGCCGGTTTTTAATTTCAACCGAATGGTGTCGATAATAAAGAGCGCCATCACCAAGACATTAATCCCGATTAGGATGCCCATGGACAAAAACAGAAGGGCATCAAACACGCTATCTTTATTGTAATGTGATTGTATCCCCCTTGATGCCTGGAAGACAACGATTAGCGTCTCTATCAACAAGGTCCAAGCAACAATATTATTGATGATGTTGGTCTTTATTTTGGGGTATGGGTAAAAGGTGATGAGATAGCCTACGGTCATAATGTAAATTCCGTCCGAGATTGCAAATTTCAAGGGTTTAATCCATACGTTGATCCCCATTAGGGATCTATCATCCATCAAGAGACCTGCCAAGCATAAAATGACAAGGAAAAAATGGAACAAAACAATCCTATAAAGGATGGGACTTTCTTTTTTTACAGTTGTGAATACGTTGGTTAGGTTATTCATGATCGTTGTACTTTAATTCCCCTGATGATCATAAAAAGTAAAAAGCCCAAGGGGCCAAACATAAATGTACCTAATAGACAAGGGACCAATAATAATTGGTGGATGCCTAATTTTTTATTTTCATCTAAAATCCACATGCCCACAAGCAGATCAAATGCCAGATAATGAACCCATCCGGCCAATAGGGCATTTTCTTCTGTAAACAATGCCTTGACGGCAGCAAGACTACCAAAATCCATCATCCCTCCTATCCGTAAAGCTTGAAAAATATAAAAGGCATATACCAACGCCAACAACAGAGGGATCAGTTTATAATCAATTAAAAATCGGGTTACTTTCCACTTGGGTACTACAATCATCAAGAGCCACATGGGCAAAGCGATAGTGTTAACTATAGAAAATACTTCAGTTGGCGACATTAAAAAGAATTTGAAGGTTGGTTGGTGTTAAGATACTGAATTTGATCAAATAGAGTAAAAACCAGATAAATAGGACAGGAAAGAGCAACATTGTCCCCTTGATTTTAAATGAATTTCCAGTAAAAATACCCTCAAAATGACACTTCCGAAAAAGGAAACTATTGGACTTTGTTCTCAACTGCGCTCGAACTGACAACTCCGACAAGGCTTAATATCGAGATGAAGTTGCTGCTAATTCTTAATCCCAAAAGCGATAATTTTATTTCCCTTTTCTGTTCCTAATTTTTCCCCTCCACAGGCAATCACAATGTATTGTTTGCCATTTACCATATACGTACTTGGCGTGGCGAATGCTGGTGCAGGAAGCTTGTACTCCCAAAGTAGGGTGCCGTTTTTTTTATCAAAAGCCCTAAAATAGCCATCTTTGGTAGCTGCAATGAAAAGCAGTCCGTTTTTTGTTAGTAAGGGCCCACCGTAATTTTCTGTTCCAGTTGTCGGGTGTCCTGCGGCCTTTAAGCTTTCTGTTTCCCCCAAGGGAATGGACCATTTATAATCGCCCGTATTTAAATCAATGGCATGTAGGGTCCCCCATGGTGGAGAAATCGCTGGTAAATTATTGCTGTCCATGAATTTGAAATACCCTGTATGCTCATAGGACAAGGGCCCATTTGATTTTGGTTTGTTTTCTGATTTTGCAACAATTTCTGTCTTGTCCTCTTTCACTTCAAATAAAAAGTCCAGCAACATGGTTTTCTCCTCTTTGGATATTTGTGGAAATCCGGGCATCATCCCTTTTCCTTTGTCTATGATATTGAGTACCTCAGGCTTGGCGTACTTCGAATTTAAATTTTTCAATGATGGAAATCCGCTTGCAGGAATCCCTGTCATATCTAGTTTATGACAGGTAGCACAATACTGGCTATAGATGGAAGCACCAAGGGGTAGACTGTCGTCAATGACGTTCGATTTTTCTTTAAGTTGCAGGATCCAAGCCATTTCATTGGCATTCACATATAAAATCCCTTCTTGCGGGTCGGCCCCAGCGCCGCCCCATTCTGCTCCCCCATCATAACCTGGGAGCAATAAAACGGGTGCTAGGCCTGGAGGGGCATATTGCCTTCTGTCCATCTTCCTGAAACGCTCTAGGAGCTCCTCCCGGTTCTGTGCGTATGGACTAATATCATTTTCTGTAAAAACATTGGATTGCCTTGCGAAGGGTTTGGGTTTGGTAGGAATTGGTTGGGTGGGCCAGGCCTCCTCTCCGGGAATACTAGAAGGGGGTACCTCCACTTCTTCAATATCGAATAGGGGTTCCCCAGTTCGCCTATCAAAAACGAAAACATAGCCCTGTTTTGTAATCTGGGCCACTGCCGGTATTTTAACCCCGTTATGTACCACTTCAATAAGGTTGGGCGGTGCCGGAAGGTCCCTATCCCATAGATCGTGATGGGTAAATTGAAAATACCATTTTAGTGTTCCTGTTGTGGCATCCATCGCTAAAAGGCAATTTGCATAGAGATTACTTCCCCTTCTAGCACCGCCATAAAAGTCGGGGGCGACAGAACCAGTAGGCACGTAAACTATTCCTAGGGCTTCATCTAAAGCCATACCGGCCCAATTGTTTGCCCCGCCTATGCCATCACTTTTATAGGCATCTTTGTCTTTCCAAGAATCGTAACCCGTTTCTCCGGGGTGTGGAATGGTATGAAAGCGCCAGACCAATTCTCCACTGTTGCAGTCAATTGCCACCAAATTGCCAGGGGCAGAACTCTCATTTTCCGCAACCCTAACAGGCATTATAATCAGATTTTTATAAATGGTACCTGGCGTTGTGGAGGTGACAAACTTATCAGAGGCGTTTTCTGGCAGGGCAATGTGGAGATCTATTCTACCTTCTTTACCAAAACTATTGATAGGTTTTCCTGTTTTCGCATTCAAGGCATAAAGAAAAGGGCCGGTTACGAAAAATATACGACCCTCATTGCCGTCATCATAGAAACTAACCCCTCTATTTGCCGAATGGCCAGAATTTTCATCATCCTCAAAACGCCAAACCTCTTTCCCTGTTGCGGCATGCAGGGCAATAGTTTTTTGGTCGGCTGTTACCCCATATAACAGCGTGTCGATAATAATAGGATTCATCTGCATTTGGCCCATATCTGGAGCATCATAGGACCATAGCACTGTTAGGCGATCAAGATTAGTTTTGTCTATTTGGTCAAGCGTTGAAAAATGATTTCTATCCGGCCCTCCTAAATAGTGTCTCCATTGGTCGTAATCGAGGCGTGCTTCCGAAGTCTCATTACTATTGAAACAAGAAGAAAGCAAGAAGGCAATTGCCAATAGTCCCATATGGATACTTGAAGTAATGATTTTTGAATTTCTGGGATTTTCAAAATAGGACTTGGCGTGCGACTTCATGCTATTTAGTGGTATTGGAGGTTGGATTTAAATTTGTAGACCAGAATTGATTCTAAATAAATATAAAACATATTGCAGGAATTCTATTGAATCTTTTGTTCAAGCATTCTCTTTTTAATCAAAAAAGAAAGTTTTCTGTCCTCCTTAAGGGTCTTTTAAAAATGGTTATATTTAACATAATCAAATACTTAGAAATCTATTTTATTTTAATTCATACAAATATCCATACTTATGACTCGTTTAAAAGAACTTAAATTCTTCACCTTGGCCATGTTGTTATGTAGTTTTTTAGCTGCCAGCTCACTTACATCCTGCCGCGAACAAAAAGAAAAGGAAAAAACGGAAGAGCAGGAAATTCATTCAGAATCAGATGAACACCCTGAAGGCGAAGAACATCCCGCCAAAGAAGGGGAAGAACATCCTGAAGGCCAGGAACACCCTGAAGGACAGGAACACCCTACTGACTCCGTATCAGGATAGTATTACAGAGAATCTGAGGTCAGAGGTGCCGTCTTCCTGCGAAATGAAAAAAATGTTTTCGGGTATGCCGGCTCCTTGCCTATTTCCATAACCGGATAGGCAAGAAAGTTGATGGGCCCTGAATGGGGACCGGGGTCGAGCTGAAGGTCGCGCCCTCGCGTGAATTCAATCCTATTGGCCGGATGCCGCCCAAAATAGTAGGTGGCCAAGGCAGTGTACTTATTTGCTTCACTTATATCTACGGGCCACCATTTACCCTCGGCATAAAATTCTGCCCAACAGTGATAGCCGTCTATGCCCCCTTCGTCGCGATCTGAAGGGATAGAAGCCCCTACGGCAAACCGTGAAGGTATTCCAGCAGACCTGGCCAGCGAAATAAACAAGGAATGGAATTCGGTACAGTTTCCGGTTAGGGCACTGCAGGCATAGACAGCATCTCCCGTTCCATATTTCCCCGCTTTGATATAGCGCATATTGTCAATTATATAGTCATATAAGGCTCTTGCCTGCATAATGGTGCCTTCCTTGCGTTTGTCCCCAATAATAGAATCTGATAGAACTTCAAATCGGTCACCAATGGGTAACAAAATATTGGCATCCAGATATGGCGATGGGTCAGCAGCTTCCGTATATGGTTTTTTTTCCTGCCGTTTCACATCATAGACAAGGTCCACCTTCTTCCCGCTATGTTCTGGAGATAGTTCCATATATAAAATGGAATTGCCATATTTCTTTTCTTTTATTATCCGATGCGCAACGGGAGCATCTATAGATTGTAGTTCAACAGTTTGAAAGCGATCTGTTTGAGGAAGGGGAAGCCACATTTTTGCAGGTGCAGCCATTTCTGGCAAGGTAACCTCGTAACGAAATTCGAAAGCGTCCTCCCCTTCTACGACCCCTAGTAAATCTGTGGAGGCATTTTGGACAGGCATTCTGTACCACGTTTTGTTCTTCCGCTGTTTCCAGGTATAGAAGGGTTTCCCATTGAGTTTGTGTAGGGTGGTTTCAGTAACGGTCATGCTGCCCGGATCGCCTTCCAAGAAAAAATCCACATCATATACATCCCCACTTACATCTGCTAGATCCACACAGGCAAAATGACGTTGTGGCCCTAAATTGGAAAGGTATTCTGTATGTACCCGCACCAGCTGTAATTGCAGTTCTTTATCTTCCGTGTCGATTAAGAAATACCCGCCACCCTCTTCTACCTTTTTGGCAATATTGGTTTTGATGCCTGCTTCTATATCGCTGGTAACCACGTTGGGAACCTTCCTTTCAGTATGTTGTTTTTCTTCTTTCTGTTGTTTGGGGTTCAAATTGCAGGCCATTAACGTGGTCAGAACACCTACAAGAATAAGTATCGAATTTTTCATTCTATGATATGATTTCTCTAGTTCTGAATTTACGATATTTTCTGCAATCTTAAAATAAGGTAATCCTGGTAAGAGGACAATGGCCAATAGGATCAATGGAATTTTAGAAGTAAAGATTTTCGAAACCATAAAACACTCATAATTCTTAGCAGTGTTAATTATCCTTCTTTAAAGTATTGGAGTTGGATTTTAGATCTTGTAACATGTTCAAATTCTATGAATTATTATAGAACAATGCAACCTATATTGACCATTCATACAGTTTATACAATGATTTTCTACAATTTAGTCCAAATTGGTTTTTTGAGAGAATTAATTCTTAAATTGTTATTCAAAAGCATTTTATGTATGTCCTTGCTTCGATTCTAATTCAATTTTTATTAGTCTCCATTTGCATTCTTGTATTTTTTAATCTGAGGGAAAAACTAGGCTTAGCACCGGTTTACATTCTACTCGGATGTCTTCAATATTTCCAAGTCAACTTGGAAAACCTGAGCAGCTTTAAATTTTTGGGGGAATACCCAATGTATCCAGCTTCTGTGGTGTTATTCAGCGCGCTTTTATTTGCTGTTTTACTGATCTATATCAAGGAAGGTGTAGTGAGCGCTAGAACCCTTATTATAGGTATTCTAATTTCAAACCTTTTTTTAACCGTATTGTTTGAAATTATTTCTGCCCAAGATTATTTTGTAAGAAATCAATTCGATGATATTGATTTAAACTCCAATGTGCTATTCAACATTAATTACAAATACTTCATTATTGGCACTATTATTTTATTTGTTGATTTCATCTTATTAGTGAGCATTTATCAGTTTTTAGTTAGTAAAATTAAAAAACCGTTTTTCTTTTTTGTCCTCTTTTTATCGCTTTGGACGGTTTTGATGTTTGATGCCTTGGCTTTTAATACAGCCCTTTTTTATGGCACTTCAAATTATGCACCCTCCCTTATAGGACATATTATCGGAAAATCTTTTTCAGCACTTTTATTTTCCATCATTCTTTACATCTATTTGACTCACATTGATAAAGAGGTGGTATCCACTTCATTTATTGCCGATCAAAAACGGGATATTTTTTCCATCTTCACCTTTAGAAAAAAATATTTGGATCTTAAAATCGAAAAAGAGAATACCGAAAAAGAATTAAACGAACGCTTTGAGACCACTTTATTAAAAATTTCTGATGGAGTGGTATCCCTAGATAAGAATTGGTGCTATACCTATGTGAATAAAAATGCTGGGCAGTTTTTAAACAGGGAACCAAATAGTTTAATAGGGAAGCATATATGGACAGAATTTCCTGAAGGGGTAGGACTCCCTTTTTATGATGCGTATCACGTTGCTGAAAAAACACAGCAAACCCAATATTTCGAAGAATATTATGAACCTTATAATAAATGGTTCGAAAATAGAATTTACCCTAGTACAGAAGGTCTAACCATTTACTTTTCAGATATTACCGAACAGAAGAAAGCGCAACAAGCCTTATTGGAAAGTGAGGCCTTTAACAAAGGTATCTTATCATCTTTGAGCGCGCATATTGCTGTAATAGATAAAACTGGTGAAATTTTAGCAGTAAATAAAGCCTGGGACAATTTTTCGCTTGAAAATGGAGAATTTAATTTGGCCCGTACTTCCGTTGGAAGCAATTATTTAAAGGAATGTGAGAATGCAATTTCTAGAGGAGATGCCTTATCACAAAAAGTCTTAGAAGGGCTATTGTCCGTTCTACATAAAAAACAATCCAGTTTTAAAATGGAGTATCCATGCCATTCTCCTGGAGAAGAACGCTGGTTTACCCTACAAATAGTTCCTTTTGGTAATGCATCGGACAAATTGGTAATATCACATACCAACGTAACCCAACTTAAGACTACAGAAAAGAAACTTGAAGATTCCAATGCAAAATTAAAAGAAGCACAGCGGTTGGCGAAAATAGGGAACTGGGAATTTAACCCGAAGACCAAAGATGTATTTTTTTCTGATGAGATGTACAATATTTTGGAAATAAACAAGGAATCCCAAGACGACTTATTTGAGCTATATAGGTCTAAATGCCAGCCCGAAGACTTCGATAAATTTAATGAACTTGTAAATAATGCTGTATATAAGGAAGAAGGCTATGAAATTGGTTATTACGTAAAAGGCAATGATGGTACCCTTAAGTATATAAACGAGATTTGTGAAGTTGTAAAGAGTGAAAATGGAAAGGATTTAATATTAAAAGGGACGATACAGGACGTTACAAAAGAGAAATTGATCAATGATGAACTTTCCCGAAAAAATGAGGAGCTACAAAAAGCAAATATAGAATTGGACCGATTTGTTTATAGTGCATCCCATGATTTAAGAGCTCCCTTAACTTCTTTAAGAGGATTGATACAAATTATGGAAATGATCCTCAAACCAGAAGATGAGGAACTAAAAGAGCCTTTATGCTTGATGTCCACTACAATTGATAAAATGGATGTATTTATCAGAAGTATTTTTGATTACTCCGTAAATTCAAGAACAGAAGTATCCGCAGAAAATATTAATTTTGAAGAATTAATAGCGTCTGTTTGGGAGAGTTTGAAATATATGAATATCAATTCCAATATTAAATCCACCATTAATATCACCCAAGAGGGCGACTTTTATTCAGATAAGAAAAGACTGGAGATTGTCTTGGGAAACCTGGTATCGAATGCCATCAAATATTATGATAAGGACAAGGCTGAGCACATTTTAAATATCACTGTAACTGCAGATAAAAAAAATGCCTACATCGTTATAGAAGACAATGGTATTGGTATAGGACAAGAGCATATCGATAAGATATTCGAAATGTTCTATCGTGCCACCAAATTATCAACAGGTTCAGGAATGGGAATGTATATTGTGAAAGAAACTATAGATAGGCTAAACGGTACCATACAAATTGACTCCGAATTAAATAAAGGAACAACCTTTAGACTTACAATACCGAACTCTAATGACCATTCTGTTTAACTATGACCGTGAATGAAATATTATTAATTGATGATAATTATATTGATAATTTTATCAATAAAACAATTCTTACCAGAGAAAAAATAGCTGAGACCATAACGGTAAAGCTATCTCCTCTTGAAGCCTTAGAATACTTGGCAAGCAAAACGGATCGATTTCCAGAACTTATATTTTTGGACATAAAAATGCCACAAATGGATGGCTTTGAATTCTTGAGCGCATTTGAAAAATTGTCGGAGGAACAAAAAGAAAAATGTAGGATAATAATGCTCAGTTCGTCCCATAATATGGAAGATATTGAAACTGCAAAGAAAAATCCCTATGTCCTGGAATATCTGATCAAGCCGTTGGACTCTTCAAAACTAAATGCCTTACTGGAGTTAATAGTATAAAAGAAGTAAGTACTTAGTCCCTATACAATTAGGCACACCCCTCCTTTCCAATTCCCGTCTCCATCATCCATACAATACAATATTGATGAAGGCTTTTATGTCTTACCATAGAACAGAGAATCAAAATTAAAAGGCAATAAGAATATAAAACAGCTATAAATATTTTTGCAGATGTTGCTTAAAGTAAGCAGCACTGTCCGTAATACTCTGTATCGAATTCTCGGCAAAATTACCGCCTTGTTCCAAATAATAGAATTCCAAAACGTCCGTAGG
The DNA here is from genome assembly GCF_040566555.1 of Sediminicola luteus. Taxonomy (GTDB): domain Bacteria; phylum Bacteroidota; class Bacteroidia; order Flavobacteriales; family Flavobacteriaceae; genus Sediminicola. The sequence continues at coordinate 146,747 of NZ_JBEWYP010000003.1, forward strand.
AATAGTGGATAGTAGTTTGATATAGTCGATGGAACCATTGCCCAATTCAGTATAGTCCCTGGTTATCTTATCCATATCCTTGATGTGCCACATCACATAGCGGCCAGGTTGATTTGCAATCAGTTCAGCTGGACTCACTTTAGAAGAGTGCACCACCCAGTAAAGGTCCATTTGCAACTTCACCAAAGTGGGGTCTGTTTCGCGTAGAATAATGTCATACCCCGTTTCCCCACCGTGATCTGTAAATTCAAAATCATGATTGTGATAGGCAAACCCTAGTCCAGCACTGTATACCTGCTCCCCTATCCTATTCAATTTATCAGAAAGTATTTTGAAATTGTCCAGGGTACGATAGTTAGGGTGCAACCATGGCCAGGTAATATATCGCTTATCGAGGGCCAGGGCCCCTTCAATACATTGATCTGTATACCTCTTAAGTTGATCTATGGGTTGTTCAAAATAGTCCGAATAATTGTAATGTCCGCTTGAAGCGGTTAGCTGCAGATCATCCAATATGTGTTTAAAATCAGAGGCCTTGTAGCCATAATACGAGCCTTTCTCCCCATCATACCCATAGAGCTCCAAATCCTCATAACCTAGGCCTGCAACCATTTTTAAACTTCCTATGGGGTCCCTTTTCATGGCATCGCGAATGGTAAAGAGCTGTAGGCCTATTTTGTAGCTTCTTTTTTGGGCCATAGAAAATCCTGTAAGGGGTAGCATGGTGGCTGCAGATAGTAAACTAGCTTGTTTTAGAAAGTTTCTTCGGCTATTGGTATGGATTTCTTGCATTTTTTAAAATTGATTGTACTGAGGTCTAAAATTAAGGAATAAAATGGTTGAGGTAGGTTTATTAATTAATGCATTGATCTTGTAGTGCTCAAACGAAGAACAATAGTTATTCACTTAGAATGGGCTCCACCTTACCTCGATACCGTATCGTAAATCGTTCTGTGCTGTTTACGTTAATGTTGCTGGAAAGATTAGGGGACAAGGTGATGAACACCCGAAAGGATTCTGTTCTATTATTTATGTTAAAGCTTATTTCCTTGCTTCCGGTCTTTTTATCCTCCGTTACTTCATAATTTCTCGGGACACCTTTAAATTGAATGGCATTATCATTGTTGGAATACCCTCCGCCCATTTGTCGCTCTCCAAAATAGGGAAGATAGGCTGATATGGTATCGCCCTCCATTTTTAAAAAATTGGTGTTCCCTATTAAGCTGATCATATTCCCCGTGCTCCCTATCGGTAAAAGTCCGGCGTTGGAAATACTGTTCATACTATTGGTCATTAAGGGCATGGCCCAATCTGATTGAATTTGGAAAGATTTTGAGGTTACCAGCTCTTCCAGTTGCTGTATTTGTGCTTGGGATGAGACTATTTTGGAAGAAGAACCACAACTGATGGTTATTCCTGCAATCAAAACGGCTACATGCTTAAAATTCAGTTTCATGATTACCCCTATTTATAGATGGATCATGAAGTTATGGACTTTTTTGAACAATGCGTTTTAAAGTTTTTATAAAATTTAAAGGTACGTTCAAGAGGGAATTATAATTTTTTAACGAGTTTCATGAACTCTGAAACACGATTGTATTCCAATTCATTTTGCCAGTAACCTTCTTTTTTGAAATAGGAACCAACGATCATTCCATCGCAAATGGGCCAATAATCAACAACATTGTCCTTTGTAATGCCAGAGCCGATAAGGACGGGAGTTTCGAGATCTTCTAAGGAATTTAATTCTTCAACCGAAGCCGAAACCCCAGTATGGCTGCCGGTAATTATGATTCCATCACTTAGGAAAAATTGCGCAGCCTTAGCAGTGTCCAATAAAGTGACATCATTGGTGATAGCATGGGAGCTATGTTTCTTTTTTATATCTGTAAATATTGCTATTTCTTCAGCATTTATATTTTTTCTATACCGCAGCAACTCCCCTGCTTGGGCCTCAATAAACCCCTCATCTGCCACGTGGGCAAATACAAAACCCTCTGCTCGAATAAAATCGAGTCCAGCTGCCTTGGCGGCTGCTAAGGCTTCCATATTGGCTCCCGCCAGAATTTGGATGCCCACGGGGAGTTGGGTCTTTTGTTTTATGAGATACCCAACTAAGGTCATTAGGGAACTGATCTCATGACCCACATTTCCTTTGAGATAGGGCACATCATGCATGTTTTCTATCATGATGGCATCAATCCCTGCCTTCATATATATATCCGCCTCATCTAAGGCTGCCCTTATAATTTCGGAAGAATTCAAAGAATTTTTTGGAGTTCCAGGTAGAGCCTTAAGATGGATCATGCCTATAACTGGCTTTATTCCATTAAAAACTGAGGTAAATTTATCCATGAAAGCTATCTAATTCCCTTAAAATTACGTAAATTTAAGAAGGTATTCATCTAATAATCAGAAAGATGTCCAATATTCCAAAAGTAACGGTAATTGGTGCTTCCAACGTTGATTTAATAGGTCTGGCTAAGGAAAAATTAATTTATGAGGATTCCAATGTTGGTTCGATTGACACGATCCTCGGAGGGGTCGGTCGCAATATTGCTGAAAATTTAAAACATTTAGGGTTTGATGTTGATTTCCTAAGTGTATTTGCTGATGATGAGTTTTCTAAAACTTTAAAAAATTCCTGTAAGGATCTAGGCATCTCCATTGAACATAGTTTAACGGTCAAAGGGAGTAATACATCACTTTACGTGGCGATCATGGACCATTACCGTGATTTGGCTTTGGCCCTTTCCGCTATGGATATTTACGATACTATTCCCGATAGTTTTATTTTGGAAAAGTTGGACGTTATCGCCCAAAATGAATTTTGTGTGATAGAGACCAATCTTCCTGTTTCCATCTTGGAACTTGTCACAGAAAAACTCCCTAACACTAAATTTGCTTTGGAAGCTGTTTCTGCAAAAAAGGCCTTAAAAGCCATATCAATCATAGATAGATTACATATTTTAAAATGTAATGCCAAGGAAGCCGAATTGCTGAGCAATATGACAGTCCAATATGAAAGCGATTACGAGAAAATCATTGAACATTTTTTGGGGATGGGAGTGAAAAAAGTTTTCATTACCCTGGGTAAAGATGGTGTTGCTTATGGGGACCAAAATGAAATCTTCATCAATAAAAACAATATCCTCATTCCAGTCAATACCATTGGAGCTGGGGACGCCTTTATGGCCGGACTAATCTATGGAGAAACCAAGGGAATGGATCTTTATGACATGGTTAATTTTGGAACTGGCTGTGCCCAAATCACAATTCAACATAAAAATGCAGTACATCCCGAGATATGCGAGGAAATGGTTTTAAAAACCATGCAATGATTGCAAGCATCCTCGACATTCAATCGGAGGTAAAGAATGCTTTAAATGGAGGCTTGCCCATTGTAGCATTGGAATCTACTATAATCTCCCATGGCATGCCCTATCCACAAAATTTGGAAACTGCTTTACAAGTTGAGCAAATCCTGAGAGATTACGGGGTTGTTCCTGCAACTACTGCTGTACTTAACGGGAAGCTCAAAGTAGGGTTGACTGAAAAAGAACTTGTTCACCTAGCCAAATCAGGGCAAAAAATTGTAAAAGCCAGTCGTAGGGATCTTCCATACCTCTTATCAAAAAACATAGATGGGGCCACAACAGTGGCATCTACAATGATTGCTGCCCAATTGGCTGGAATTTCTATAATGGCCACTGGAGGTATCGGAGGGGTTCATCGAGGTGCTTCAGAAAGCTTCGACATTTCTGCGGATCTACAAGAGTTGGCCCATACCAACGTTGCAGTGGTCTGCGCTGGGATCAAATCCGTTCTGGATATTAGTTTGACCCTGGAATATCTCGAAACTCACGGGGTGCCCGTCCTCGGTTATAAAACCTCTGAATTACCTGCATTTTACACCCAAAAGAGCGGTTATAACGTAACTTATCGAATGGAAAGTGCCAAGGAAATTGCTCAAATGTTAAAGGTAAAGTGGGCCCTCCCCTTAAATGGCGGTGTCATTATTGCCAATCCCATTCCCAAGGAAAAGGAATTGTCATTTGAGGTAATGCACAAGGCTATTGAGGAGGCACTTTTAGAAGAGCAGAAGTTAGGAATAAAGGGAAAGGAAAGCACTCCCTTTCTTTTGGGCAAGGTTAAGCAATTAACCAGCGGCACCAGTCTTATGGCCAATATTGAGTTGGTGTATAACAATGCAAGAGTAGCTGCTGCTGTTGCTAAAGAATATATTGCCCTGATGTAATAATTGTTGATTTACCGGGAATAAAATTAAAGAAAAATGCATCTTTGGAAACAAATTTAATTCTATAACTAGTTGCATTCATAATGCCAATAACAAACCACCTTCATTATAAAATACACAAACCTTTTGGCATGTTGAGTCAGATGGGTTCAAATGATCCCAAAGAGGTTCGGAGTAAGCGGTTCTTGGAGGAACTGTTTAATTTTCCTGAAGGGATTATGCCTATAGGCCGTTTGGATGCGAAATCTGAAGGACTCCTGTTAATGACAACTGATGGTAAATTGAGTGATACCATTAATCGTTCTGGGGTAGAAAAGGAATATTACGTCCAATTGGATGGGGAGATCACAGAAAAAGAGATTGCAGACTTAGAAACTGGTGTAGAAATTGGTTTTGGCGGTAAAAGATACCATACCAAACCCTGTAAGGTCCATAAAATCAATACCCCCCACCTACTTCCTCCACCAGATCATAAACTGCGTATAGGGAGGCATAGGCCCACCTCATGGATCAGTATTGTATTGACCGAAGGAAAATTTAGACAAGTGCGTAAAATGACGGCGGCTGTTGGTTACCCTACCTTGAGATTGGTGAGGGTAAGAATAGGAATTACCACTTTAAGAGATCTTGCCCCAGGTGCTGTTGCGGAAATTGAAGTTCCATTTTAATTTATACCCAATGAATTTCTAATTATACCTACCGTTAAATCCGTTATACTACTAAAAACCCTCTATTTTGGGCTATACGTCTTAGAAAATACAGTTTCATATTGGTTATTGTCCTTCATATACTTGACATTGGCCGATAAAGGAAGTTTCACATCAGGATCTAAAACCGTATAATGCGCCATTCCGATAACAGGCTTACCAGATTCATCGAAATAAACCGGCGTTGAATTCTGAATAACGTGAACATATTGTCCGACCCCATTTTTTAAGCGGTAATTATAGGTATAACAAAGATGTTTACGTTCTTGCAAGGGGATTTCCTTCAGCGTAAATTCCATTAGATCCTGAAGTGCCATTAAATAACATTCCAGGTCTTCAGGATGCATTATGCTCCAAAAATACTTTATCCCTTTTGTTTTCATTTCTTGGGATTTCATTCCAGTACACACTTCAAAATTTTTACTTACAAAATCAAAGGACAAGGAAGTGGTGTTAATTAGGGTGAAGAAGGTGGAATTATAGGGCAGGTAAGCGTCCAATTCAATAATTTTCTTAATATGGTGCTCCAATGTTATATTGCCATTTGATTTAAAAATGGAACTGTAAGTATCCTTAATATCTTTGGTTGGCATTTCGGGGATTGAATTTAGATAACAGTAAAGAACGCAAGAAAAAAATCTATAATCAATGCTATTTCCATAATAATGATCGATTATTCTCTTAACATTGATAAAATGGGAACGATTATTATATTAATTATCTCCGACAAAGCTTAAAAAACGAACGTATAGCAGGTACTTAACAGGGATTTAATTACTATTTTATATATAAATATAAATGTCAATGGACAAATCTTTCCTTACAGTCCTATGGGTATGCACATTCTACCTCCCCCATACAATTGATTAAGAGACGGAATTCTACAAATTAGGAGTATTCAATTTTAAGGATTTCGAAGACTCTATTACCATTTTCCAATTTCAGGGTTGCCACTTCCCCTACCTTTTTATGGTTCAGGATTTTGGCCAAAGGTGAAGTAAAGGCAATTTTACCCTTAGAGATATCAGCCTCATCCACCCCTACGATCTGAAGCGTTTGTAATTTTCCTGTTGCTTGGACTTTTAATTGTATCTGTGCTCCAAACCTTATACTTTCTTTATCTTGACTACCAAGGTCAATAGGTCTGGCGCTATTTATACGGTCATTCAACAATTGGAGTTTACCGTTAAGAACCAATAATGCAATTCTTCTTTCATTGGCGTCGGCAATGTCCAATGTACTGCGCTCATGTAACAGCACTTCTCTTTCATCCATTAGCTTCTGTAATCCCACCGGGGTTACATAATTGGTCTCCCCGGCTGGCAAGTGCGCTCTTGGGGAAATTATAGGTATTTCTTCTTGGTCATCTTCCTTAACAAAGGCTCTACTCATAAATTTTCAATATTGTTATTATTTTAAAATAGAAAAAAATAAGGAGGATTCCAAGCCAAACACCTACTCTTGGACATCACTAAGTTCAATAATCGGGGTGAGTGTCAGTTTCCTGAACTCTACCTCCGATCCTTCTGCTTGCACGGCAATCTGTCCACTGCTCACCGTTGCATTATACCCATAGTTGGCCAAGGTACCATTGACCCAAACTTTAATTTCATTTTTAAAACATTCAATCACCATGGTATTCCAATCACCCAAGGGTTTTTCCAAGCCGTTTTTCAAGTTTTCAATACGCCTGTTCGTATCTTCGATGATTCCCCATGATTCCTTGGGACCTCTTCGTTCTACCATATTATCGGCAGTAATATCTTCCACAATTACCCAGAAGTCCCCAGCATTTTCATGTTCCATTTGCACCTCAATAGATTTTGGAAACATTTTATAAAGGGCCCTTGGGGTAGAGGCGTGAACCAAAATTCCACAATTCCCAGGTTCTCCTGTAAAACGGTATTCAATATCCAACCTATAATTTTTATACTCAGCATCAGTGATAAGATGGCCTCTGGGCGTCCCCAGGCTCACCAAATTACCATCTCGAACTATAAAGGGATTGATAGTATTGGTTAGGGTATCCATTTCTGGGACATCCACGTGCCAGCCCTCTAAATTTTGGCCGTTAAAAAGTGGGAAAGTTGTTTTGGTATTACAAGCAACTATTGTCAGAGTTATAGAGGCTAGAAATAATAGTTTTTTCATGGATTTTAGAAGATGTATTTGTTAAATATTGATTTTTCTTTTGCGTGCGGTAATCTGCCATGTGTCCACCTTGTTACCATTTTCGATAACTGCGACCTCGTCATATAAATTAATAGTGGGACAAATGTGATAAGGTACGCCATAGAAGACATCACCGACCGCAATTGTATCCCAATCCTTTACCTTAAGTACTCCGTGTTCCTCACTTTGTGATAGAAGCTCATAATCAGAAAGATTCAGAAATCTCACCCGACTATGAATAGGATTTTCTGAGGCCACCCCCTTATGCCCAAGATCTAGTGTAATAATGCCTTTTTTAGGTTTGGAAATTACTCGTGTGACCAATAGGGCAGCATATTGGAATTCTTGTTCCTCCATTTTGTCGCCATATCCCCAATCCCAAAACAAACACGTACCTGGACTGCAAATACGGCTTTCTTCCAAGAGATGGGCCGTAAATGAAGGTGTTCCGCCGCAAATAAGCTGACAGTTTGGGTCCTCCTTTTTTAATTGGGCGTATAGTGTATTGACCTTATTAAGGCCAAGCTCTATTTCCTCCTTTCTTTTTTGAAAGTCGCTATGCCTTAAATGCCCATCATAAACGTGTAAACCTCTAAAATAAAGATTTTTAAGATTTTTCACCTCAAACACAAGTTCATCCAAGTCGGCTCCCATTTCTATTCCAGAGCGGTCCATGCCGTTGTTGATATCAATGAAAATTGCGATACGAAGGTTTTTATTAAAAGCCACCTCATTAAGCCGTTGGGCGGAAGCAATATTATCTACAAGGGTTGAAAATACAGTTTTTGGATAATTTTCGATGAGCGACGCCAAACGTTCTACTTTGGGGCCTACCAATTGGTGGGCTATCAAAACCTCACTAGCCCCTTCCTGGGCGGCTATCTCGGCCTCTGCAATAGTAGACGCCTTGAACCTCGTTATGCCATTGGAGATCATAAGGGCAATGACCTTCGGCATTTTATTGGTTTTAACATGCGGCATCAATCTGGAAACATCATTGCCTACCATGGCCTTCATCTTATGAATATTGAACAGCAAGCGGTCCTTGTATAAGGCGATGGAAGGGGAATCCAATTCCGATACATTATTGATAAGGAACCAGTTTGATGATAAATTGCCAGGGGTCATAATTCTATATTTAAGTTAAGACACTTTATAAGTCCTGTTGAATTTCTTAATCAAGATATAAAGGATTATTCCTCCAAGCAAGCAACCGAGGGTAAAATGCCATTGAAATCCCTGGCTAGCCAAAATTGGAAAAAATACGAGACAAAGTACCTCAAATGGGGTCACCCCAATATAGCCCAAGGCGAAAACCGGTAATGTTTCGGATTTGGACTCAGGATCGACCATCCGTAATAAGGCGATACCGATTGCAGTTACCCCTAAGGACATGCCCCATAAAAAAATGGATTTTTCAAACCAGTAGGTAATGAATAATTTTGAACCCATAAACCGAAACAGAAAAATAGCAAGTGCTATACCCAAAATAAATATGAGAAGCAGGGGACCGGCAAATTTAATCACCACAGCCGTTTTTATGGACGCAATTCCAAATACCACAATGAGATCTGCGAATAACCCACAAATTCTACTCATCAGCTTTGGATCAAAATATTGCATTAATTTTAATTTGGACAACGAAGCCTTTAAAAGTAACCCTACCACAAAAGCAAATGAAAAGGCGGCAATGGTATAGCCACTTAAAAAAGGTTTGGTAATATTGGTGAGAAATATTCCGGCAAACCCAACAAATACTACTAACATAAGATGCATTAATAAAGGGTCTATGGCAATGTTCGAAAATGTGGCCTTCCCGATGGACTTTTGGTCCTTTAAAACTATCAGTCCAGTTTTATAACTATCGGGCAACTCATTAAAATTTTTGATAAATGAGGTGTGTTTCTTTTTTATACCCCATTGCACCATAATTACCCCGCCCATAGTTGCAGAAAATATCCCAACCGTAGCGCTTGTCATAGCCAAGGATTGTGCTTCTGCCCATTGCAAATTGGAGGCAAAAGACTCCCCTATGGCTGCCGCAGTTCCATGGCCCCCAAAAAAACCAGTGGCCAGGATGGCACCAAAACTGGTGTGGATCCCGGGATATAACCAGCTTAAAAAAGTAAGCCCGAACAGGAGTCCTATTCCCCATTGTAACAAGAGGATGATAATGGATGCACCTCCAATTTGAACGGTATTTCTTTTAAACTCTCTTGATTTATCTTTTTCAATGTCGAAGGTGAAAGGCAGGGAGCCAAACAAAAAAGCGATCATTATTCCTGGATAAGAACCAATTTGATCCGAAAACGGCAGAAATTCCAACCCATTAGTGCCCAAGAGTAGGCCTAATAACCCTGTAATAATACTTACAGGGATAAATAATTTTTGCAAAAAGGTGATTCTATTTCTTAGTATAAAACCAATTAAAAGAAGGATGGATATCAATCCTAAATCCTGGATAAAGCTAGATGGCATGGAAAGGTTTTAAATGAGCTTAATTGATTTTAATTAATTGAGGTTAAAGTACTTATGTTGATACAACCAAAGTTATCCTCCATCTGATTATTTTCTTTTGATCGGCAGTCTTATCTGCGACGGATAGGTGTCCGAATGATGCACCTTATTACGGGCAACCACTCCTTTGGATTCATCATAATTGGTTCCCCCAGTATTTAAATTACGGGCAAACCTTGGAAAATTACTACTTGATATCTCGATTCGGATCCTATGACCCTTTTTAAAATAATTACTGGTAGACATTGGTGTTAGGTCTACCTTGTATACCTTTCCTTTTTGCATAAATACTTCCTTATCATAGCCTTCCCTATACCTTACCCTTTGAATGGTCTCATCCAAATTATAGGCTGTGCCGTCTGGATAAACATCTATTAGTTTAATGGTAAAATCGGTATCCTTGGCATCAGAGGACACATACAAAGTAGATTCGATGAAGCCTGATACTTCTACCCCTTCTGAAAGGACATCTGTAGTATACACCAAAATATCGTTTCTAGTTTCCATTTGTTGTTGGTCAAAGGCTCCACCTTTCACTGCATTTCCTGTACAACATACATTGCCCCCATATGATGTAACGGGATTCATAGGGTCATAAATAAATGAATCTGGCATGTCCTGTTTTGGTTTGGTGGTTGTTAGTTTCCCATCCCCATATAAGCTATTGGCACTTCCTTTACTATTGATGTAGTAGGTCTCCAGTTTTGTGGTGGCTGGCGGCCATTCACTTGCAGATTGCCATGTATTACTTCCCATAGTATAGTATTGTACCCTGGGGGTATTTTCTTTAAAATTGTTCTGTTCCCCTTTTAGCCAAAGATCAAACCAGGCATAAATCTGTTCCTCATAGTTCAACCGGGCATCTCCAACACTTCGTTCCCCAACAATTGTATTCTCTGTTGCCCTGGTATAGGCACAGTGTAAAGTGGGTGCTATTACTAAGTACTGATTGTCCCTTATTTCCTGGTCCTTGGCATTTTTTCGTACATGATTGAAAAGGGCCAAATTAGGACTTATGGAGACGTCATACCAGGAGGCAAACCAAAAACTGGGAACTCCAAAATCCATATTGTCATGATAGAGTCCGCCTGTATACCAATCTTTGTGGTTAGGGGTGCGTCGTACCATTTTGTCAAACACCTCTTTTTTACCATTCATATTCTTTATGATATCTTGGATTGGAAGATGTTTTAGGGCTTCGGCCATATCCACAGATGGATTTTCTGGTGCCAGGTCATAAAATCTTGAAATGCGGATTAAATCTTCTTGGGTGGCTCCGGCAGGAATTCTTGGCTTGAATTTATCGTGTTCAACACCATATAGCCATGAAAAGAATAAAAGCTGTTCTACTCCTCCCCTATACCAGTTACCTTGTTCATAATAGTCGCCTATTCGTCCTACCCCAGCCCCGTATCCTTGTGGAACCATTGCTGAATGTGATGGATGATCCAAAGCTGCAACGGCCATTTGCCACTCTGCAGTTGAGGAACAGCCCAAAGTGCCAATTTTTCCGTTGGACCACGGCTGATCCTTCATCCATGAAAAGGCATCATACCCATCGGTCAAAGGTACCCCCAAAATATCCCATTCCCCTTCAGAGAAGTACCTACCACGTTCGTTCTGTACTACATAGGCATACCCCCTTTTTACTGCCTCATAAGCCCGTTCTGCAGTTCTTGTCTTTTCTTCCCCATCACCCCAGGAATTGAAATTGTAAGGGGTCCGTGAAAAGATAATGGGAACAGGCTCTGCACTTTTAGGTCTATAGATATCTGTTGCCAAGCGTACACCATCTCGCATGGGCATCATTACTTTTTGATCGGTAATTGCTATTTCATTGAGTTTCTCAAGTATGTCATTTTGGGCCTGTAGGTTGAAAGTAAAAAAACAAAGTAACAAGCAAAATGTAGCGAAGGTCAATCGTGTATTCATGGTATATTTTTGGTTGGTAATTTTCAAATGGTAAGTTATAAAAATTTGAACATGAATACTATACTAGGATATAATTTGATTGCAGTTTTAAATCACTAGAAGTTCTTTTTGCAACACCAAAATAACTAGATAATCCAGGTATCTCGAAACGTTCTTCTACATTATACATGTGGGCAAAAGGAGAAAATAGTTGTGAACTAGGAAAACCAATTATATAGCATGGTTAAGATCTTTAAAAGGCACCCTCATGTGATACGTATAACTATCTTTAATTCAGCATGCTAGGGTTGTTAGAATACAATGTTTTGACATGTGTAATAAAGTCTCATTATTATTTTAAAAGAGTTATCTTAACACGTTGGTAGGGAGCAACTATCCTGCCCTAATTATTCACTTTTATTAAAACTAATTAAAGATGTCAAAAGAAAAAGAAGGCAAACAAAAATCAGATAAAACGGCAGCCGCTAAAACCCCTAAAGAGAAAAAGGCCGCAAAAGCTGCTAAAAAGGGCGCTAAAAAATACTGAGAATAACTACCTCTAAATACCAGTAGAAAATCGATAGGGTATTCTTGTAGCATACTAAGTCCCTGCCACAATCTACAAATCGTGCCTTAAAGCAGAATTGTTGATTGAAGGCATAGCTACCTCCATATGAGGAGGTCCATTATTATTCCGGCAAATACGTATCATTTCATTGAGGTCAAAAGCATTTTAAATGATCCGGATCGTCTTAAAATACGGGAATGAGGATCTATTATTAAAACGATTGCAGCGTACAGGGTACTTTTTGCGGTTGATTGTATTTATGATCTAATTCTTATCCTTTTTTCGGTCGTTCTTCATCTGCAGGAACAATTCTTTGAAGAGGCCGCGGGCTATCAACAGTTTCATGATTTCATTGGTGCCGGCATAGATTCTTGCCACCCTATTATCGGCATACATTCTAGCGATGGGATAATCCCACATATATCCATATCCACCAAATAACTGCAGACATTCATCTACCACCACCCCGCACATTTCTGTGGCCGAATACTTGGCCATAGAGGCACTTTCTGCCGTTAGTTCATGTGTTGGCACCATTTGGATACAACGATCTATAAATGCTTGGTGTACTTGAAGTTTTGTTGCACATTCGGCCAACTTGAATTGGGTGTTCTGGAAGGCGGCGATTGGTTTTTTAAAAGCTGTCCTGGTAGAAGTATAATCAATGGTATCCATTAATGCCCCCTCTGCATTGCCTATGGCCGTGACCGCTACCGTTAAACGTTCCCGAGCCAACTCCTGCATCATAATCTTAAATCCTTCTCCTTCCTTCCCTAGAAGGTTTTCCTTGGGAACCTTTACGTTATCAAAGAACAGTTCGCAGGTATCCTGGGCTTTCATCCCGATCTTTTTAAAAGGAATCCCTTTTTCAAAGCCATCCCATTTACTTTCCATGATCAAAAGGGATACCCCTTCCTTTTCTGTTCCTGGGTTGGTTTTCACTGCCACCACAGCCATGTCGCACAGGTAACCATTGGTAATAAATGTTTTCTGTCCCTTGACCACGTAATGGTCACCCTTGTCAACAGCAGTGGTACGTATGGCTTTTAGGTCGCTCCCACAATTGGGTTCAGTCATCCCTATTGCAGTGATTAGGTTTCCACTTGCCATTACGGGTAGGTATTGCAGCTTTTGGGCTTCGGTACCATGATTTAATAGATAGGGAGCTACAATGTCTGAATGAAGGGAAAATCCAGGGCCGCTGAATCCTTTTTTTGCCAATTCTTCAATTAAAAGGGAACTATAGCTGAAATCAAGGCCGCTTCCCCCATATTGGGTAGGCATATCAATACAAAGAAGACCCAAGGACCCGGCACGTTCCCAAACGGCTCGACTAACCATTCCATCCTTTTCCCATTGATCGTTCTGATCCACAATATCATTGGAGATAAAATCTTGGATCATATCGCGCATCATACGGTGCTCTTCCGATGCATATATTTTTCGTTCTAACAATACATTTGATAACATAGGCCAAATTGCTTAGAAGGGTGAATACCTAAATGTATCAAAATAATCCATGTTACCGAGAAAATGGGGACTGATTTTAGTTCCTATTCCTCTTTAATTTATAAAAATCAAGGTAAGTAAATTGATTTACCAATCTATAGGTCGATAATCCTTTAGGAATTTACCACACCAATGTTTCCCGGTATTGATTCCATCAAATAAAGGATCCAAAACCCTAGCTGCCCCATCCACAATATCCAACGGAGGTTGAAAATCCTCCACTTCTTTCTTCCGTTTGGCCAACTCTGCCGGATCTTCATCAGTTACCCAACCCGTATCCACGGCATTCATAAAGATACCTTCTTTGGCTAGGGTGCCCGAGGAGGTATGGGTGAGCATATTTAGGGCTGCTTTCGCCATATTGGTATGTGGGTGTCGGTCTTCCTTGAAAAAACGGTGGAACTTACCTTCCATGGCAGAAACATTAATAATGTGTTTTTTTCCGGTTGGATTCTTTTTCATGAGTTCGGACAGTCGGTTACAAAGTACAAATGGCGCTACGGAATTTACCAGCTGCACCTCCAACATTTCTGTGGTCTCAATTTGTCCGAGCCTTAATCTCCAACTATTGGTCTTTCGCAAATCCACTTGTTGCAGATCAGCATCCAACTCCCCATCTGGAAAAACCTCTTGAGCTACCAGAGTATTATCAAAGCTGTAGGGAATTTGTGATAGTTTTGCCGATGCCCTAAGACCAATCCCAGGTTCTGGTCCATGCCAGGTAACCGGCATGTTCTGATTGGAAGATGTCGATGACGTCAATTCCTTTAGTTCCTGTAAACATCCTTGATGATCTGCCAGAATTTCTTGTGCAAAGGGAGGTAAGGAATTAATAGATCGCTCTTCATTGACCATAAGATGCTGATAAAAGCCAGCGGGTCGCCTTACGGTTTGTGCAGCATTATTGATCAGGATGTCCAACTGATCATATTTTTGGGAAATAAAATTGCAGAATATCTCAACACTAGGGATATGCCTTAAATCCAGGCCGTGAATTTTTAGGCGATGTCCCCACTCCATAAAATCATCCTCTTTAGAAAAGCGTAGGGCGGAATCTACAGGGAACCTTGTTGTGGCTATCACCGTTGCCCCTCCCCTTAACAGCATCAGGGTGATATGGTATCCTATCTTTAAGCGGGAACCGGTAATGACAGCTACCTGTCCCTTTACATCCGCTGTTTGAAATCGTTTGGCGTAGTTCAGATCGCCACAATCGGTACACATGGTGTCATAAAAGTGGTGCAATTTGGTAAACTCCGTTTTACAGACATAGCACTTCCTTGGTGTTTCCAGCTCCAAAGGTTCCTTCTTGGATAGATGGGCCATGGGCAATAATTTTGGGGCCACAAAAACGGCAGCTTCCCTAGCATGTCTTATTCCCGTTTCCTTGCGCGCTTTTTTGTCCTTGGCCTCCAATTTTCTTTTGGCTGCTTTTTTACCATCCTTCTTTCGTCTAGAGAATTCCTCCCTATTTGGACGGGAAAACTGACCTGCCGCCTTGATCAATGCTATTCGCTGTTCTATTTCAATATCGAAAATGTAATCGGTCTCAGAAACCAGTAGTTCCAAGACGGAGATACAATTGGCAATGTCCTCTTTGGTCAAGGTGTTCTTATCAGAAGTTAGGTGTTCCCCCATAGTATGAAAGTTGAATTGGGTTTAGAAGCCCAACATGGGTACAAAGGTAGTTGTAAAATGGCGGAAGTGATCGGGTTTTTTGTCAAACACTTCCCAAGATATACCAATAGTAAATAAAAGACACCACCCTATTTTTTTAAAAATCCTTCCCCTACTCGTTGTGGTTAAAAAGGAACCAAATGTTAAATATTGCTTAAAATGGTACTATTTATAACATAGTACTGTAACAAACATATAAATCGTGCGTCTAGTGGGTATATAAAAAATTATAAACAATTAAAAATCAATATCATGGAAACTTCAAACAAGCATTACGCACAGCCAACAGTAAGAATCTCCAACACCAAAACTTGGAACACCAAAAGGAGATATCACTAATATTTGAAATAACAATTAATATAAACTACCTAAAATCAATATCATGGAAACATCAAACAAGCATTACGCACAGCCAACGGTAAGAATTTCAAACTCCAAAACTTGGAACAGCAAAAGGAGATACCACTAAATAAATACCTAAAAAGTCTAACGTATAACAACTTAATACAATCAAAAATGGAAACTATAAACAAGCATCAGTTAAGATCAACAACAGAATCCTCTAGAATGAACATATGGAACGCTAAAAGGCGATTCAGATAACCACAAGGTAATTTAAATCTAAAATCATGAAACCTTTCATCAATCAATCACGGATAGAATATAAAAAGAGCAGCATCTTTGCAATCTTTAGAAATACTAAGAAAATCAGATGGTCTAATTTTGAGATCAATAGAAACCAAATATTGGGAATTTAAATTAATCCAAAGCTTCCAAACCAAAAAAAGTAGTGAGTGTACAATCCACTACTTTTTTTGTGTCCAATCATTTTATTAGTAAAACAACCCTCCCCCCTTGGCCTTTTAGAATTTGCCTGGGCTTAACAGATATCTGTTGTTTTATCGAGCCTGGTGGCCATTTGAACCGTCAAACTATGGAAATAGGCAAATACACACTATTTTTGGAATTGGTTAGTGTTGTCCATAAAGTAGACTAGAGGTCAGTAGACATCTATTGTAATAAAACTGTATATTGGTCAAACGTGATTCATAGCTTATTCCGAGAATGAAATATTTGTTTCTTCTTTACTGTTTTTGTCTTTTGGGAACTTATTCCCAAGGTCAAAATATGGACCAAGAATGGACCCGCTCCATAAATGACCCTATTCAGCTGATGAAACAGATCATCAAAAAAAATTCCAAACAATGGGAAGATGATACTATGAATTCCATTTTCACGTCTTATGGGGAAGAGGGTGTGAATGACGCGGAGTATATCTTTTTACAGTCACCAGGCCTTGGGACAGATTTCTTTCAGATTGGAACGGCCGATGTAGGCAACTTTATTTCAAAAGATCGCTATTTGGCCGTCTTAAGGGATGCCGTAAATTCGGAGGAAAAAGCAAGTATTAAACTTGCCAGAGCCACTATATCGGAAAGTCTTAAGGAGTATGAAAGAGCTTTTGAACTAGCTCAAAAATTGATACAAAACGATTCAATCAGTTATGAAGAGGCCATTGAGTTTTTGGACAAGAGGTTTGGATATGCCAAATTAGATCATGCCAAAACCATCATGGACAAAAGTACTTCCTCTGCCAACTCAATTGGTAATGGTGGTAACATTAAAAAGGCAATGGCTAAAATTGAAGAATTGGATAAGACTTATTTTGACAAGATTCCTTTGGTAACGGCCCTAATACAATTAAATGAATTTTATGATATCCTAAGGGAGACAGGAACAGGTATAGCGGTGTATGCTCCATATATCAATTTCAAAAAAAACTTGGATTATTTGAACCAGTTGCGCATAGATGAGCGCAGAAGATGGAAATCGTCCATTACGGTCACCTACCCTACCAAAAACACAGTATTGTCCGTCCAAAACCCTTTAGATCTCACATGGGTAACTGCCAATATTGATGCCAGCAAGTCCATACGATTTTTCTTGGTCAAGGATGATATGATGGTACAGGAGCTTGGGATCTTTAAAAACAAGGAAAGTGCCAGCGGGATCCAATTGGAAAAGAACATTGAGCCTGGTGATAATTTTAAAATCATGGCCATTGAGTTATTTCCATCCGATAAGTTCAAGATTGCAAAGTACGTGACCCCTTCCTTTTCTATAAAGAATGAACCCAAGAACAAATATGTGACCGAGAACAAGGTTGTTGAAACTACCAAAAGGACTGAATTCGCTGGGAGGAAGATAAGCTATGTCAAGGAATTGACGGTCAGAAGCAAAGATATTACCATAGATCTTTGGGACAACAAGGAACAAGATGGGGATATTGTGTCCGTTTATCTCAATGGGGAACCCATAATTGCCAAATACTCTTTGACTAAGGATAAAAAACAATTTCAAGTACAATTGAATGCTTCTAAATCCAATGATCTATTTTTATATGCCCATAATCTTGGGACTATTCCCCCAAATACGGTATCAATTGAAGTTTCTGATGGCTCTTCCTCGGAAAAAATTGTTCTGAATTCAGATCTTTCAAGCTCAGAAGCCGTTCTTATAAAGGTTAAATAACTATCCCAATGTATAAATCCTGTCGTTTCCAACTTTTAAATAATATAGGGAAAGGATCGGTTTCGTTTAGATTTTAAGGTCCACTAGTTAGCCTCCCTTTTCATGAAAATGTTTACTTTGCACCTCCGTTTAAATCCCAATAAGTGAAAGTTTGTATTGCAGAAAAACCTAGTGTTGCCAGAGAAATTGCCGCTGTTCTTGGAGCAAATACCAAGCACGACGGATATTTTGAAGGTAACGGATATGCCGTAACCTTTACATTTGGACACTTATGTACCCTGTTCGAACCAAATGACTATAAATCGTATTGGAAAAGTTGGGACCTGAACAACCTTCCCATGCTACCCGAAAAATTCCAGACCAAAGTGGTGGAAAATTCGGGTATTCAAAAACAGTTTAAGATTGTTAAAAAATTATTCGACCAAGCTGAGGTTGTGATCAACTGTGGGGATGCGGGTCAGGAAGGAGAACTGATACAGCGTTGGGTGATGCATCAGGCGAATTACAAGGGAGAGGTGAAGCGGCTATGGATTTCATCGCTGACCACGGAGGCCATAAAAGAAGGATTTAACGCTCTAAAACCTTCTCAAAACTATGATAATTTATATTACGCAGGATTTTCCAGGGCCATAGGTGACTGGCTTTTAGGGATGAACGCTACCCGATTGTATACCCTAAAACACGGGGGTTATAAGCAAATGCTCTCCGTGGGCCGCGTTCAAACTCCAACCTTGGCCATGGTCGTCAACCGGTTTAAAGAAATTGAGGATTTTAAGCCTGTACCCTATTGGGAATTACAAACCTTGTACAGGGATACCCTTTTTAGCTATGAAGAAGGTCGCTTTCTTAAGATGGAAGACGGGGAAATCATGGCACAAAAGGTAAAGGGAGAAGATTTCGAAATTGTTTCCGTAAGCAAGAAGAAGGGCAAGGAATACGCCCCTAAACTTTTTGATCTGACTGGACTTCAAGTATACTGCAATACCAAATTTGGATTTACCGCCGATGAGACCTTAAAGATGGTACAGAAGCTATATGAACAAAAAGTAGTTACCTATCCTAGGGTGGATACCACTTTTTTGCCCAATGATGTTTACCCCAAGGTACCTGGTATTCTTCAAAAGTTGACCAATTATGCAGAACTTACCCAGTCCATATTAAGCAAAAAAATTAGAAAGTCGTCCAAAGTATTTAATGACAGTAAGGTTACAGATCACCATGCGATTATTCCTACTGGGGTACAAATAAAACTTCAATACAACCAGCAACAGGTTTATGATGCTATTGTAAGGAGATTCATTGCCGTTTTTTATGAGGATTGTCAGGTAGCAAATACCACAGTACTGGGACAAGTGGATACTATAACCTTTAAAACCACAGGGAAGGAAATATTGTCCAAAGGATGGAAGGTTGTTTTTGAAAATCCAGAAGCCAAAACCAAGGAAGCCGGCATATTGCCAACTTTTGTAAAGGGCGAAAAAGGACCACATGAACCTTCATTTTTGGAAAAGCAGACCAAGCCCCCCAAACAATTTACGGAGGCAACGTTGTTACGGGCAATGGAAACAGCTGGGAAACAAGTAGATGATGATGAAATGAGGGAACTGATGAAGGAGAACGGGATAGGACGCCCTTCTACCCGTGCCAACATTATTGAGACCTTGTTTAGGCGCAAATACATCAAACGAAATAAAAAACAAGTGCTCCCCACGCCTACAGGCATACAGTTGATAGATACAATTCAAAACGACCTTTTAAAATCTGCAGAACTTACGGGTCAATGGGAAAAGCAATTGAAGGATATAGAAAAAGGGACTTTTAGTGCAGGTATGTTTATTGCCAACATGAAGAAAATGGTAGATCACCTGGTCTATGAAGTACGAAGTGAGACCACCCGCGCCAATATTTCCCATACTGTTGTCCAAGAAGCTGCCAAAGCCGCTAATGTGGTCACCAAAAAAGCAGGAGTCACAGCAGAAACCTGTCCCAAATGCAAACAAGGAACGCTGTTGAAAGGAAAGGCCGCATACGGATGTAGTGCTTATAAGGAAGGTTGTGATTTTGTATTGCCCTTTACTTTTCAAGGGAAAAAGATATCGGAAAAACAATGGCTGCGTTTGCTTCGAAAAGGTTGTACGGTGAACCTAAAAGGTTTTAAAAATGAAGGTCCAGAGACCGATGAAGTATTGGAGGGCCTCTTGCGATTTAATGATACGTTCCAGTTGGTCCTAGAAGCCAAAAAGCCAGAGAAAAAGATACCGGATACACTGAGTTGCCCAAAATGTAAAAAAGGAACTGTAATCAAAGGAAAATCGGCCTATGGATGCAGTGAATATAAGAATGGGTGTGATTTCAGATGTAGTTTTGAGGATATTAAGACCAAGGCGGCAGATAAGCCATTGACCAAAGAGCTTGTATTCTCAATTCTGAACGAAGGTCATTCTTAGCGTGGTGCTACAACAGTGCAAGGGGTAACAGGGCTAGATCTTTACTGGTATCAAAAGAAAATTACCAGCTTCCGCCGCCGCCGCCGCCAAAACCGCCTCCAGACGAACCCCCGCCGGAAGAACCACTGCTTTTGGGGGAACTTATCATGGTTGACTGGGTTACAGCCATAGATTTTGAAAAGGATTTGGAAAACCCTTGCATCGTAAATGCATGGGTAGAAGCGGATGAATACCAGGATGGAGGGGGAATATTGAGAGCGTCAAATTTTTTCGCCCATTTTTCAAACAGTCCAAAGGCCAGGGCATATCCCATAGTACTTTCAAAGTAGTTGGGATCATCCTGCAATAACATTTTTAATTTGTTCTCCTCCGCCACTTTTATGAACTGACGAAACCCCTTCAATTCCGATAGAATCCGATTTCCTATATCATTTTTCTTGATCATATAGCCATTTAGAATAATCAATAGAACAGAGGTCAACACAATGGCCACAGCGGCCAAAGGCCCCCAAACAAATAAGGCGATTGCGGTAAGAACAATGGCATTAGCTACCAAACCAAAGTATAATATGGTCTGTACCTTTTTAGATTCCACTACATAATACGGCTGGGCCATTTTTTTTAATTGGCTACTGGCACTGCTCATTGTGGTATAGAAAGTATCCTTTAGACTGCTCACCAGTATTTCTGAAGACTCCAGACCTTGTTCATTCCCAAATAGGCCGGTAAATATTTCTTTTTCATAGGAGGGCGAATCGTCTGGCAGGTTTCCAATTTTAATAAGTTTGGTATCCTTACTTCCAAACCAGCCTTTTTTAGGAATTTCCTCCATTTTTATCAACCCTCTTGCACCCCAATATGGAATCAAAGAAATAAGATCGGAAGTATCATCCCGATCATTGATCAGAAAACCGACCATGGCAGGATCCATATTTTTGGGGGGATAATAACTTGTGGTTGTCACCACCCTATCATCCCTTCCAAATTTACGCCACAAGGCATAGAAGCCCGTGATAAGTATGCCTATAAGGAATACCCATCCGTATTGATTCCAAAATGGCCATAAAGGCTTTTCTTCGGTAATAGAATTAGGCGGCAGATTGATCATTACCGTCACACTTTCTCCAGAACGTGAAATAAAGCTGTCGTTACTCGTTCCTGAGAAACCTTCATTGGTATAGTAGAGCTTAAAATCTTTAGTGGGAATTGAAGTGCCCCGTTCTCCCGAATACACGAAGCAATTTTCTTTACTGAGCGGAATATTTTCCGGGACATGGATCCGAAAGCTTATTTGCTCAAAATCGGCCTCCCAACCATCCGGTTTAATGTTCCAATAAAAACGTATTTGGCTGTCCTCAAACAAAAAAGCATTGTGCACACGATACTGGATCTCATAATGTTGTGGGCCAACAATAGTGACGTCCTTGTCTCCTATTTTTATTATCATATTATCCTTTAACTTTTGTACAAAATTAAAGGGGACATCAAATTTATAATCAGGGACCTTAACATTGCTGATCCTTATTTTTCTCTCCTCTTTCTCGCCTTCGAAGGTGAGCAGATCATACTGGGTCTGTATGGTTCTATAGATCCCGTGTTTTGGAATTTCAAAGTTGAGGTCATAATTTTCAATCACATCAAAATAACCATCCTCTTCTATGGTTATATCTACCGTATAATTTGTGACGGTAAAATCTTGGGCAGACCCGCTAATGAATACCAGTAAGAGCGTAAGGAGGATAAAAATCTTTTTCATTAAGAAAAATCTACTTTTACATTTTCCCTTGAGGCTTCTTCAGTTTCGAAGTAATCGAAATGTTGGTATTTGGCCATTCCGGCAATCAGAACGCCGGGAATGCTTTCCCCATAGGTGTTGTTTTCCCGTACCGATCCATTGTAATAACGACGGCTTCTTTCTAGGTTTTCTTCAATGAGGTTCAACTTTTCCTGAAGGTCCAAATAATTTACATTGGCCTTGAGGTCTGGATATGCTTCCCCTAAGGCAAAAATACTCCTCAGGCTCTGTTGCAATTGATTCTCTGCCTTGATCTGTCCATTAATGTCGCCGGTAGGGACGGCCATTGCAGCGTTGCGCGCATTGATAACGGCCTCAAGTGTGGATTTTTCATGTTTGGCATATCCCTTTACCGTTTCAACTAGATTGGGTATAAGGTCATAACGTCGCTTTAATGCCACATCTATATTGCTCCATGCATCTTTGACCTGATTTCTATTTTTTGCGAATCTGTTGAAAATGCTTATGAATAGAATGACAATTAATGCTATGACTCCCAAAAGGATAAGAACAGTGGACATGACTAGATATATTACGGTTTTCAACTTCTAATTTACCTAAATTTTCAGTGGGATTGTCAGAAAACAATAATTTTATGTAAGCCACCATTTATAGGGCATACCTGGTAGTGGTTTTTATGTAGTTAGATTTAAATTGGGGAGAACAAATAGCTGCCACCAAACCTTAATTTAGTCAGCTTGCGCTAATTTTTGTAGTTTTTCTGTGGTTTTGGTAATGATACCCGCTCCCTCTGGTTCGTTGGTAAAGTTCACTACAATGGTGTAGTTTGGTTTGGGCATGTGTATCCATACCGTTCCCCAAAAGCCACGGTGCATATAGCCAGATATGCCCATTACCCCTTCTTTACTGAGGCCCATTCGGTAATCTTCTGATTCTGCCCCATAGGGCAATGTCCCGGGATCCTCTAACATAATGGAAAGAGTTTCAGTGTTTTTAAAGATTTGGCCATTAAAAAGGGCGTCAATAAAGATGGCAAGATCCTTAGTTGTGGAAGAAATGCCCCCACCCCCAAATAAATCGATTGAATTATCTAAAGTTGTTGCATCATAATCCCCAATATAACGGTGCACAGGCTGTGAAATTCCAGCTGGCGGGTCTTCTAGACCTTCCATCCACGTTGATTTCATCCCCAATCTATCATAGCCCAATAATTGTCGAAGGGCCTGTGCCAAAGACTTTCCTGTGACCTTTTCAATAATTTCCCCAAGGAGTATATACCCTGTATCGCTATAGCCATATACTTCGCCAGGATTTCCTAAAGGGTCTCCGGCATCCATTGCAAATTTGAGCTGCTCTGTGCGCGTCCATTTTTTAGTTGGATTTTTAATGATGCTATCTATATAGGAGGTATTTCCCTCGGCATAATCGAACAGGCCACTTCTGTGCAATAGACAATGCTTTATCGTGATAGCCTTAGGATCGTAACCATCGGATCTAAGTAGTTGTAGGTGTTCGTCTGAGAGATATGTGGCAATAGAATCTTCTAGGGTCAATTTTTTCTCTTCCTGAAGACGTAAAATGGCTGCTGCCACAAATGTTTTGGTGCCGCTGGCAATTCTAAAGGGTTGTTTGGCTGAAAGTTTATGTGTCTTTTTCTTGCTGTCAAATCCCGACGCCCCTGTCCACAAAATATTCAATTTTGGAGCTATTACAGTCATGGAAACACCTGATAATTGATTATTTTTATTCTTTACCGACTTATCTAAAATTAACTGAAAATTGGCCGAATTTTTAGGAGTTGTCTTACATCCCATAACAAAAAGCAAGACAATTATTAGAGGTATATGATGTTTCATAGAAGGTGTTTGTATGGCAAATAGCATTTTTTTTGCAACCCTGAATAGCAATAGTGGTTATGTGAATTTAGTAATTTGTTGTAAATAATGCAGCTAATAGTATTAAATAGCTGGTTTCAGGGATGTTATTAGGTTAAAATTATAAGCAATAAAATGACAAAAATAGAAATTATTCGACAATCTATACAATTTTCCTACACAATTTGACCTCTATTTCCTATTTTTAGGAGAACCATAAAATTTAAGTTATGAATTTGGCTATAGGTCCTTTACAGATTATCCTAATGATTTTTTTAATTGTAGCGATGCCCATCGCATTTTTTGTATTTGGTTACGTAGTTGGGCATGCGAAGGGAAAAAGTAAAAATTATTTACACCAACAAGAATCTGCCATATAACTAAAGAGGAATTTCATCCGTCTTTGCTATTACCGGCCTGTGTACTGCAGTAGCTCAATTCCATTCCTTTATGGAATACTTTTTCCAATTCCATTACTACCAGTGCCATAGTTCAAAAGGCTGCGTTTAGTACCCTCGCGGACGCATGGATACCGTTTATCAGATTAAAAGAGGGTTCAGACACGAACATGCACCGGTTCATCAATCAAATTAGATTTAATTTAATTCAAAGTGCGTTACTAAATAAATAATGGGAGCAAAAAGGCCATAACGCAATCGTTATGGCCTCATAAATTGTAAAAGTATATATCTAAATGTTGATAGTAATTCTTATGATTACATCAACAATTATCACCTAGTTTTTGGCTAGCCTTCTTAAGGCCACCCATTGTTTCAGCATTTCCCTGGAATCACAGGCAGGATATCCTAAAACGGTCTTGCCAGCAGCAACATCGTTCATTACACCGGAACCGGCACCTACAACTGCACCTGATTCAATAACGGTATGATCCTTAATGGAGGCGCTGCCGCCGATCATTACGCCATCTCCAAGGGTCACAGAACCTGCTAAACCACTATGGCCTGCCATAATACAAAAACGGCCCATGACGGAATTATGACCTATCTGTACTAAATTATCTATTTTACAGCCATCTCCTATAATTGTGGAGCTAAATTTTCCACGGTCAACACAGGAATTAGAGCCAATTTCTACAAGGTTGCCAATAATCACATTTCCTATTTGCGGAATTTTCACCAATCCCCTACCATCATCGCTGGGGCGGTATCCAAAGCCATCTGCTCCAATGCTTACATTGGTATGGAAGATACACTGGGCACCAATTTCGGTCCGCTCGCGGATAACGGTCCCAGACCAAATTACCGTTTGAGGTCCAACAGTTGTATCATCAAAAATGGATACGTTGGGATAAAGGACTACCCCGTCTGCCAACACCACATTTTTTCCAACATAACTATTGGCTCCAACTTTAACGCCTTTAC
Source organism: Sediminicola luteus (assembly GCF_040566555.1). GTDB lineage: Bacteria > Bacteroidota > Bacteroidia > Flavobacteriales > Flavobacteriaceae > Sediminicola. The sequence goes on from NZ_JBEWYP010000003.1 coordinate 172,057, forward strand.
CAATCTTGGCAGTTTCATGTATGACTGCGGTAGGGTGTATATCAATATCAAATTGTGGTGGACCTGGATCGAACTCCTCCAATAATTTGGCCATGGCCAAATCGGCATTTTTCACCTTGATAAAGGCCCTGCCCTCTCCTGGCTCTATGCGTATATTTTCATTTACGATGGCAGCACTGGCTTTTGAGGAATCCCACAACCGCTCGTATTTAATACTGCCAATAAAGGTCATTTGGTTCGGTTGGGCATTTTTTAATTGTTCCAATCCATCTATCATTTGGGAGGTATCACCTACTAATTCTCCGTTTAAAATGGTATTGATTTCTTGAATGGATAATGATTTCATTTTGGGGTACTTTTATGTGAATGCCCTAAATATAGTCTTATTTTTAGTTCCAAACCAAGGATGCCGAAATATTGATTACTAGTTGGGATATCATTAGATATACCTGATCCTAATTAATTCTCTAGAAGGTGAAAAATAGGGATGTGAGTCCTATTTTTTATTGGTTTCAAAATTTGATTTAGGGATTACTGCTTAAAAGTAGCTGCCAATAAGGATTTTAGCTCAGCCCAAGATTTTTCATCGGCTTCCTTTTGATAGGCCAAGGGCAGGTTGAATTTTTTCCCCAGCGAATCTGCCTCCTTACTGGTAAAGGCATGTTGTGCATCTGGATAAGCGATATACTTATAATCAGCATTTACACTGTCCATGGCTGCTTTATATGCTGTTACGGATTCCGATGAAACAAAGGGATCTGCAGCTCCATTACATACCAATACCTTAGCCTTTAAATTCTCATTGGGCATTACCGGAAGTTGAACCCCACTGTGGAATGCCGCTACGGCATCGAGATCTTTTCCTAGATTGGCCATTGTTAAGACCACACTTCCTCCAAAACAGTAGCCTATGGCCGCAATTTCATCTGCATTTACATGTGGATCTGCCTTTAAAACAGTCATTGCAGCATCAAACCGGGCCTTGGCAACATCTATATTTTGCATCACCATACCTGAGAATTTCCCTGCATCCTCAGGATGTTGTGCCTGTTTGCCATCCCCATACATATCAATGGCCAGGGCTACATAGCCCAGTTCTGCAAGCATATCTGCCCGTTCTCGGGTATAGTCATTGTGCCCCCACCATTCATGCACTACAATCACCCCGGGTCTTTTTCCTTTTTTATTTTCATCATAGGAGATATAGCCCTTCATTTGCGTATCCTCTGTGGCGTAGCTCACTTCATTGCCGATCACATTGGCCTGCAATGTTTCCTCCATTGCTTCCCTATTTTCTGAAGCATTTTTTTTAGGTTCTGATTTACAGCCTATCAAGGAGATCGATCCAAGAAGGATCAAAACGAATATTTTTAAGTTTTTGAACATAACTTTGAAATTTAAGGTTGTCCGTTTACTAGTGAAAACGGACAATAAGTTACGATTTTATAAGGATTTTAAAGAGCTCCTTAGTATCAAACTTTTCATAAGCATTCAATGGTTATAGAACCGTTACCCTAACCTTCTTTTTCTTTAGTTTGGTGTTGTTCAATTTCTTTATTAAATCTTCAGCAAGGGTCACGGGAACTGCAACAAAAGTACAGTCGTTCTTTAGTTCTATAATTCCCAGTTGATCCTTATTAATGTTCCCTTGTTTAAAAAATAATCCAGCAATATCCCCTTTTGAGATTTTATCTTTCCTACCACCCGAAATAAAGAGTGTTTGCCAGTACTGGGCTTTTTTGGGTGCCTTTTTGGAGATATCGACCACTGGGGCATTTGTAATAAATTCTGGCAGATTTTCATCAACCCATTTGATTACATAGGCAGTTCCCTTGGCATTAACTCTGGCAGTTCTACCATTTCTATGGATAAATTCTTCTTTTTTATACGGGAACTCGTAATGGACAATAAACTTCATTTCGGGTATATCGATACCTCTTGCCGCTAAATCTGTGGCCACGATGATCTGATTGGAGCCATTCCTGAATTTGATCAGGGAACGTTCCCTATCCTTCTGTTCCATATCTCCATGGAAACAACCATGACTGACATTATTACGTTCCAAGAACGTACTCAATTTCTCGACGGTCTCCCTAAGATTACAAAAAATGATTCCAGGTTGGTTTCCTATATGGTTTAGAAGTTCTAAAACCGTCTTTTGTTTGTTTTGTGACGCAGAAACAACGGTTTTGATAGCCAGTTTTGTGTTCTCCTCTTTTAAATAATCGAGAATGATCGGCTTGTCCAATCTTACAAAAGTAGGTACTTTAACACCTTGGGTGGCAGAGGTAAGGATGCGTTTGTTGATGCTGGGCAACATTCCTATGATGTATTTCATTTCCTCCTCGAAGCCAACCTGCAAGGATTTGTCAAACTCGTCCAAAACAAGGGTTTTAATAAACTTTGTGGAGAAGCGCTCATTATCAAAATGATCGGCTATCCTTCCCGGGGTTCCAATAAGTATGGACGGGGTGTGTTTTAGTTCCAATTTGTCTTTGGCCATGGCCCTTCCTCCATACACGGCATTGACTTTGTAGCCTGATCCCATTTCTCGGATCACCTGTTCTATCTGTATTGCCAATTCCCGTGAAGGAACCAGGATCAAGGCTTGAATTTCCTCACTCTCAGGATCCAACTGATCAATTAAAGGCAATAAGAATGCCAACGTCTTTCCTGTTCCCGTGGGCGAAAGGATTATTGTATTGGTATTTGTTTCGATGATGGAGAGCGCCTCTTCCTGCATTGGGTTCAACTGATGAATATTCAGTTTTTCCAAAATATCCTGTCGCTCTTTTATAGTGTTTGCCATGATGTATTATTTTTGAGGAACTAAAACCAAATCAAAATGAATTGGTCGCTAATGCCATTTATCTTTTTTTTCTCTTTGGTTTTTCTGTTTCGGCAGGTATTTGTCCTGAATGCTGACCCAAATGGTGGGCCAGAAGCTTATCAATAAGTTCCTCCTTGGTCAAATGATGGAATACGGTGTGGATTTTGTTTTTAAAATCCGAGGAAATAGAATGATTGGGTTTCGTCTTGAATATTTTCTTAGCCCATAATTGTGCATTGTTTTCCTCGATACTTTGGGCATCCGCTTTTTTATAGGGCTTAAAAGAGATTCCCAATACCTCTTCAAATTCCTTTATATCTTCTTCCTCCTCCTTTTGCAAGATGGTCAGGGAGAGCCCTTCAGCCCCTGCCCTAGCAGTACGGCCACTTCTATGCACATAGGTTTCGTACACATCTGGCAGGTGGTAATTCACCACATAGGAAATCTCTTTGACATCTATACCTCTTGCGGCAAGATCAGTGGCTACAAGAATACGGATATGTCCTTCTCTAAACTGACCCATTATGCGATCCCGGATAGGCTGTGACAAACTTCCATGAAGCGCTCCAGAAGAGAATTTGTTGATGGCTAGGTTTTTGGCCAATTTGTTTACGGCAGCCTTGGTCTTACAGAATATGATTCCCCTCTCCCCTTCTTTGGAGTTGAGAAAATACATAAGCATGTCCAATTTTTCAATGGGTTCCACAACCATAAATCTATGGTCAATTCCTTGATGACCCACTGTTTCCATGTCAGAACTGACCTGTACTACATGTTTGGACATATAGTTTTGTATCAATTGTTTTATAGTTCCGGGCATGGTGGCTGTAAACAAAAATGTCCTTCTTTTTTTTGGCAATTCCGCTACAATTTCATCCAAACCTTCTTTTAGGGAGGTGACCATTTCATCGGCTTCATCAAGGACCAAATAATTTGCTTTGGAAATATCGATAGCTTTGCGTTTGATCAGATCGATCAATCTTCCAGGGGTTGCCACGACAATGTGGGTGTCCTTGGTCAAACGTTCTATCTGCGGTTTAATGGGGATTCCTCCACATATGGAAGCCATGGAAACTGCAGGCAGATTTGTAGCAAATGACACTAAATTGTTGTAGATCTGCTGGCCCAATTCTCTTGTTGGGGCAATAATTACAGCCTGTATACTTGCATTTTCCACATCGATCAATTGCAATAAGGGCAATCCAAAGGCCGCGGTTTTACCCGTTCCTGTTTTTGCCAAACCCACAAAATCATCCTTTTGTTTTAGTAAAACAGGGATTGTTTTTTGTTGAATATCGGTAGGTGATGTTATTTCTAGATCGGCCAGACTTTTTTGAAGTTGGCTATTGATTCCTAAATCGGAAAATTGTTTTGACATTATAATAATTTGTGCAAAGATAGGTACTCTTTGGTAGTGGAAGTAATAGAATCGTTAGAAGTATAATTTGGAAGGAATTCGAATACCTTGACCTTAAGGAAGAATAAATTGTAATTCGCAAAAAAAACCTCGGTTACCCATTGCGGCAACCGAGGTAATAATATGATTTTTTTTCCTAAAACTTAATCGGTAATCGTAAGGACTCCTGTCATTAGGGCGTGGAATTCACAATTATAATACAAGGTGTCCGGTGCGTCTGCAGGAACCGTGAAAGTTACCGTGCCGTTTACAGTCCCATTGTTGGTAACGCCTGAGCTATATGCATTTGCAGTCCCTGTACCCTTTACGTCTTTTATGTAAAATGGATGACCTGGTGTATCAACTGTAAACGTATAGGTTTCTCCTCTTTTCAGGGTAAGGGCCGGGTTATTAACATCGGAAAGTCCTTCGCCATTAAAAATATAAGCCGTAGCATCTTGATTGGTAACATTATAATTTTTTGAGGATGTAGTTCCTTCATTGGCCCCAATATTACCCTGAGCTACAATGGTTACAAGATCGCTATCGCTTAAATGCACATTTATATAGGCATCTATGGTCAACAGTTCTTCATAGGTTACTGCAGCTCCTCCTACCAAAGAGGCTACTTGAGTCTGACTTATACCTGTAGCACCGTCAACAGCTGTCAATCCTGCAATGATTTCCCCTGTGGTTGCCACATCATTGGCATGTATGTGGGCGGGATGGATACCACCTGCTGAAGTACCAATCAATTCCAAGGTTACCAAAGTGGTACCATTTACCCTTTCTGCAAAATTAGCTGTTCCACTTATCCCCGCAACATCCTTCTCTACCAGATCGTAGGTTTTGGAGGTTCCTGTTAATTCATTCTGACCTATATCTCCTTGTGCAACAATTGTTGCCAGGGCATCAACACTAAGGTGTACATTGATATATCCGTTGAAATCCAAGACTTGGTCATATCCAAAAGTAGTCCCATCATCCAATGTAGCCACATTCGAATAACTTACGCCCGTATTGCCATCAACACTTACAAAGGTATAGGCTATGTCTCCGCCCTCTGCTGCTGTATTCAAATGGATGTGTGCCGGGTGCATTCCATTGTCGGGAGTGTTGTTGATATTCAGTACAGCAAGAGCTTCACCATTGACTCTTTCAAAAAAGGTAGCGGTACCATTTATTCCAGCTACAGCTTTTTCATCCAGGGCATACTCCTTGCTCTCCCCAGTAAGATCATTTTGTCCAATATCTCCTTGGGCTACAAGAGTGGCTAAATCATCTGTGCTTAAATGTACATTGATATAGCCATCAAAATTTAATAATTGATCGTACGTAATCGTTGAATTATCGTCCAATGCTGTAACAGTGATACTGCTTTTGCCCGTATCGCCATTAACAGTTCCTAAAGTCAACGCAATATCACCACCTTCAGCTGCCGTGTTAAAATGAATATGGGCCGGGTGCATTCCTCCCGCTGGAGTGTTTTGCAATTCCAGTTCAATGGTAACGGAATTGTCGGTGTTTTCAATAAATTTGGCCGTTCCTGAAATGTCGGCATTCGCCTGAGCACCTAGGTCGTACGTTTTGGATTGGCCAGTGGCAGTTACACCACCGTTCTCATCAGGAATAACTACTCCGTCATCATCATTGCTACATCCGACTATCAAGGACAAGGTCAATGCCGCAAAAGCAAAAGGCTTAAGTTGTTTTAAAAAGTTCATAGATTATTTTTTTTAGGTTAAACTGTTAATTGTGACTCAAATCTAGTCTGCGTGTAAGATTATACCGATAAATTAATCTTAAAGAATGTTAAAGGAACATTAAAATGGTGTTTTTGAAATTTGATAGCACACCATCTTTTGACATTTGAGTTAAAAAGTGCTACTACTTGAAAATTTATGAAGCACAAAATTAAAGAACTCCTGAGTTTAGAAGATGATGTAAGTCATTCTGCCTAAATAAAAAGTTGAATCGTATAATTTTAAAAAATTAATTTACATCAGATTGGCACAAAAAAAGACCGTCTAAAAAGACGGTCTTAAAGTATTAAATAAGGTGCCTTCAAAAGAAGGTTGCCTTTTATATTAGGATGCTATTGCTACAAGAACCAAGTCAAAAGTAAGATCTTGTCCAGCCAAAGGATGATTTGCATCTATGATGATATGGTCTTCCCCTACCTCTGCAACGCGCAATTGGTTTTCCGATCCATCAGGATTTTTAGCCATTAAACCCATTCCAACTTCAGGCTTAATATCTGCAGGTAAATCTGCTTTGCTTACTTTATGGAACATCTCTTTGTTGATTTCCCCATAAGCTTCTTCCTTAGGAATAGTTACTGTTTTCTTTTCATTAGGCTCCATATCGATCAATCCTTTTTCAAAACCAGGAATAAGACTGCCTTGACCTAAGGTTACCTTAATAGGTTCTCTTTCCAAAGAACTATCAAATATTTGACCGTTGCTTAATTTTCCAGTGTAATGTACTTCTACCGTGTCGTTTTCTTTTACTTTACTCATAAATCTAATATCTCTAATTTTCAATCATTTAAAACAGCACAAAGTTATGGGTTCTATATTGCTTAGACGAACGATACCTAATAAATCCCCTGGATTTGACAAAACCTTAACATAAATGGGCGAATCATAAAAAAAGAGAGCTAATTGCTCTCCATTTCATTATTGATATTTAGGGAATTATTAGGACCCATGCGGACAAATACGATAATTTGGGTCTTCCAAAAACGTGGTCCTAATCTATAATTCTTAATGCCCTGTTGTAGTCCAACAGGCCTTTTGTAGTTTTCCAAAATTCTTTGGACGTAGGATTAGGTCCTTGAATTGGGGAATCCTTTTCCAAAAATGTATCCACCAATAATTCAATATATTGAAGCTGGTCATTTTGTCCCTGCACATTTTTAAAAGCCATACTCCAATTTTTAAACTCCCGCTTTTCTATTAGTCCGTGCGATAAAAGTTGCACATTGGTATGCCGCTTGTCCAATGATATTTTATCAAAGAGTTTCAATACTTTTATATGGTTCCCTTCCATGTATTGGATGAATTCACCTTCATAGAAGAGAAGACAACCAGATATATTATTAGCACTATTAAATAACCGCGCCTTTTCCAGTAAAACCTCAATTTGGGCAAAACTTAGATTTGGGACGGCTTTGGACTTATATACCAGACAAAACATATTTGATTTATTATGGGTCGTTTTCTTCTGTTTAAATATACTTTATAATTCTGCTGAAAATAAGACAACCTTAAAATAGTTATCATACAAAAATGTTGATAATTAGATAATTAGGTGATTGGTCAATAAAAAAGGGAAGCATTGCTGCTCCCCTTTTTTTAATCGAAATAAGACAAATGGCTTAGTTGTTTAAGCTCACATTTAAAACAATATCCGCCTTCATTAATTTGGAAATTGGACATACTTCTTTTGCATTTTGGGCAACTTCCTTGAATTTATCTGAAGTAATTCCTGGAACTTTACCTTTTAGATCCAAGGTTATAGTGGTGACGCTTCCGTCCTCAAAACTAACGGTGGCTTCCACATCTAGGGTATCTGGCGTAAATCCAGCCTCTCCCAAAAGGAAACTCAGTTGCATGGCAAAGCAACCAGCATGTGCCGCACCAACCAATTCCTCAGGGTTGGTTCCCTTGCCATCCTCAAATCTAGTGCTAAATGAATATTGGGTCTTATCCAATACGCCACTTGCTGTAGTTAAATTTCCTTTTCCATCTTTTCCACTTCCCAACCATTGGGCATTTGCTTTTCTATTGAATTTCATTGATCAAAATTTTTAAATTAAACAGTACTGCTAATTATGCTTCTTGGGCTTCTTCTATTGTGTTGTAGTCCAAATAACCTTCTGCACCACCTGTGTAGAAAGTGTCTTGGTCCCAATCTGCCAACGGATGGTTTCTTTCAAAACGTTTCACCAAGTCAGGATTGGAAATATAAGGTTTGCCAAAAGCTACCAAATCTGCATCTCCACGTTCAATAACGGCATTTCCAGATTCTTGGTCAAAGCCATTATTGATCATTAAGGTCCCTTTGTATAAAGGTCGGTAATGTTTTGCAATTTCGCTAACGGCATATGGAATATCAGAGACATCCGAAAATGGTTCTGACAAATGGATATAGGCCAAGTCGTAATCATTCAATTTTTTGATGATATAATCGAATGTTGGAATGGTCTCCTCGTCCATCGTAGATCCAAATGATCCGTGCAAAGAAGGATTGAACCTTGCCCCTATTTTGTTTTCGGATATTTCTTGCTTCACGGCATCTAATACCTCAAAGAAAAAACGTGCGCGATTTTCAATGGATCCGCCATATTCATCCGTCCTTTGGTTAGAAGTGGCATTGAAGAATTGATGGAACAAGTATCCATTGGAGGAGTGTATTTCTACACCATCAAATCCTGCTTTTACTGCATTGGCAGCTGCTTTTCTAAAATCTTCAACCGTAGTTTTTATATCCTCTATGGTCATAGCCTTAGGAGTGACAGTGTCTTTAAAACCTTCTGGTGTAAAGGATTTTTCGTTAGGATTGATAGCCGATGGAGCCAATGGTAAATTACCCCCGTGAAAATCTGGGTGTGACATTCTTCCTACGTGCCACAATTGAATAAATATTGTTCCACCATTATCATGGACTGCTTTGGTTACTTTTTTCCATCCCTCAACATGTGCTTCTGTGTAAATTCCGGGTGTGTTTATGTATCCAATGGCATCTTCAGAAACTTGTGACCCTTCTGTAATGATCAAACCAGCGGAAGCTCTTTCTGCGTAATAAGGGGCATGTAAATCTCCAGTGGGTCTATTCTCATCATTTAAGGCTCTACCCCTTGTCATTGGAGCCATTACGACCCTGTTTTTTAATTCTAGACCGTTCTTTTTATATGTTTGTAATAATGCTTGATTCTTATTCATTTCTTATTGCAATTTTTTAATTAATAAATCGGCTACCTTCTCTGACGAGGCCGGATTTTGTCCCGTGATTAACAGTCCGTCTTCCAGGGCATATGGCTGCCAGTCACCAAGCTTTGAATAGTTGCCTCCCTTTTCTTGCAACATATCTTCAATAAGAAAAGGAACAACGTCGGTTAATTGTACTGCTTCTTCTTCCCCATTGGTAAATCCTGTCACATTTTTACCATTAACTAGTGGTTTCCCATCTGAGCCTTTGATGTTTTTTAGAATAGCGGGAGCGTGGCATACAAAGGCAACCGGTTTTTTGTGACTGTGGAAAGATTCAATTAAATCATTGGAAGTTTTGTTTTCTACCAAGTCCCATAGCAGTCCATGTCCACCTGGATAAAAAACAGCATCAAAATCTTTCTGGTCAATCGTTTCCAATTTTAAGGTATTTGCCAATTTTTTCTTGGTTGCTTCGTCCTTGTCAAACCTTTTTGTCGCTTCGGTAGCAGCATCTTCCGTATCACTGTTTGGATCTATTGGGGGTTGTCCTCCCTTTGGCGATGCCAAGGTTACATTGAATCCATTATCGGTTAAGGCATAATAAGGGGCAGCAAATTCCTCAACCCAAAAACCTGTTTTGTGTCCGGTTGAACCCATTTCGTCATTACTGGTCAGTACAAATAATATATTTTTCATGATGTCTTGTTTTTTTGTGAGTTACAAAGTTATTGTTTGTACCTCCCAAATAACTTGACCTATGTTAAGAAATCAGGGAGATATGACCAAATTTCGCCTTATTCTGCTCAAACTTTGAGCTGAAACGCCTAAATAATTAGCGATATCATAATTTGCAACACGTTGTTCTATATTGGGATAGGTCTTGCAAAATTCCAGATATCGTTCTTTGGTAGACTTTTGTAATGTGGATAAAATTCGTCCTCTTAGGGAGATAAAAGCCCCAGTTACCAAAATTCTAAAATAACGTTCGAATTTTGGAATGGATTCAAATAACCGCTGAAGATCATCATACGTTATTGCCAATAGGGTAGAATCTTCTATGGCCTCAACGTGAAGTTTGGAGGGAACTTGGTTGTAAAATGCATCAAAATCCCCGATCCACCAATTTTCAATGGCAAATTGAATAATGTGCTTGTCACCGTTGTCATCTAAATAATATCCTTTTAAACAACCTTTGATAACAAAATACTCATTCCGGATATAAGACCCAGGTTCTACAAGCCTTTTTCGCTTAGAAACTTCTACAACGGATAAGAACGATAGGAATGTTTCGGTTTCTTCTTTTGAAAGCGAGATGTATTTTTCCACATGGGCTATAATGGCATCGTTCATAAGGAGGATTAATTCTACCCTCTAAAAGTATCATTTTTGAAGTATATAAACAACAAAGCGCATTGTATGGCTTACGCTACAATGCACTTTGAATGGGAAAATTATTTATTTGATTGATTTTAAAATATTTATGGTTTTATATTCTGATTGACCTGAAACAGATTATTGGGATCGTACTTTCTTTTGATTTTAACCAAACGGTCATAATTATGTTTATAGCTCGCTTTGATACGTTCCTGCCCTTCATCCATCATAAAATTGGAATAAGCTCCCCCTGAAGCATACGGATGCAGGGCTTCGTAATAATCTTTACACCATTGTGTAATTTTATCTGCGTTTTTAGGATCTGGATCTACCCCAACGATGACCCCTGCGTATTTGGCATCCCTATAGGCCCAAGGGGTATCATCTTTTCCAACCCTACTGGCCGCACCACTTAAAGGGTAAAGATGCATCTGTGATAGCGGTGTTGGTATCTTGGAACCATATTCTAAATGCCCAGCCCTTATTTCAGGTCCTAATTTATTGAAGAAGTCTGCACGCCAATACCATTGTAATCTTGGTGGAAAAAGGCCATCAAATAAGGTTTGTATGGATGGATAAGGCATTTCTCCGACGTGTTGAAATATCGCATTTTTGTCCAGAACGGGTTTAAAGAGTTCATCAAACTTATTGGGATTTCCCGTGTAGCACCATACAATGCCGCAAAACTTTTTGTTATGAAGTTCTTCCGGAAAGGGCGGTCCCGGAATCACCAAAGTAGCTATAAAGCCATTTAAATCTTCTGGCGCATCATGAATAAATTCATCGTACCAAGCCATTATTTCCTCTGTTTTTTCAATAGGCCAAAGCGTTGGCCCTCCAATGACCGTTTTAACCACGTGGGCTTGGAATTTAAAGGAAGTCACAATTCCAAAATTGCCTCCTCCCCCTCTAATGGCCCAGAATAAATCTGGGTGTTCCTTAGAATTTACGGTGACAAAGGATCCATCAGCCAAAACCATATCGGCCTCCAACAGATTGTCAATGGTCAGACCAAATTTTCTAGATAGATAGCCAACTCCTCCTCCAAGGGTCAGGCCTCCTACTCCGGTTGTTGATATGATACCGGCGGGGATGGCTAGTCCGAATGGATGGGTGGCGTGATCTACTTCCCCCCAGAGATTCCCGCCACCTACCCGAACGGTGTTGTCATTGGTATTGACCCGTATTGATTTTAAGCCCGAAAGGTCAATGACTAGTCCGTCATTGCAAAGTCCCAGACCGCCTCCATTGTGTCCACCTCCGCGGATAGCCAATAAGATATCGTTTTCTCTTGCAAAATTTACTGAGTATATAACATCGGCCACATCCACGCATTTTACAATCATGGCAGGATATTTATCTATCATGGCATTATACACTTCTCGTGTCTCATTGTAATTTGCATCTGATGGAAATACAATTTCTCCCCTTAACAGGGCTTTAAAATCCTCTATTTTAGACGGAATTACGTCATCTACTGTATGTGCCATTTTTTTGTTTTTAAATATGGTATGTATTTGTTTATATTACACCTTGATTGATATATCAAGTTAACAGTCTTAATACCGCTATTCCTTCACCACCATTGGAAAGGCATCCAAAGGCTCCTCAAAGGCAATAAAAAGTACACAAGGACCTTCATCCCCACATCTTGCAACATGTGGTTTTTTGGCAGGACCAAAGGCGTAGGAGCCAGTATTCAATACTACTTCTTTCTCCCCATCATAGGTTACATACAATTTACCCGAAACCAAGATCATCCGTTCGGCAGAATTGTGCCAATGTCTTGGTATATCGGAGTTGGCTTGGACCTTAAAGAAAACATCTACGTTCTTTTTTGCTGGATCCCCGTGCAAAACGGCTATCCCACAACCTTCAGGCATAAATGGAGGACATGGCCCCCATTGCAGGTCGGCGTTGGTGTGGGATTTGACCAAAGACATTTCAGTGGCCATCTCATTGGATTGTTGCCCATTGATGGTACCGCTGAAAAACGTGACTACGAGCAACACCATGGCTGCTAATTTTAAAGATAGGTGCTTGTTTTTCATGATTGAAAATTTTAAATTATTGAATTGATTAGACTAAATAATAAAGGGGAACGACACACTTTTGGGACCTTAAACTGGTCACAAGGATTGACTATTTTATTGATTTAAAACCAAGTCGAGCCCAATTGGAACGGGCTGTGGGGATACGTGGAGTAACTACATAAAGATAAAGAGATAAAAGCAAAAGGACTATCAATATTGATTCAAAAAAGAGGAATTTTGAACCAAGTAATCAAATAACGGGTAAGAGGATCAGGCTAGATTTTCCTGTAGATATTTGGAAGGGAGTATTCCAAAATTAGCTTGGAAGCATTTTGAGAAATAAGCTGGACTATTGAAACCAGTTTCAAAGGCAATTTCAGAAATGGAACCTTTCCTGTTATTTAATAATTGCAGGGATTTCTGTAGACGAAATCCTTTTAGAAATATATTTGGGGATTGATTGGTAATCCCTTTCATCTTCCTGTAAAACTGTGATTTGCTAAAGCCCAATTCGGTACCGAAGGTCTCCACTTGTAAATCTGTTTTATGCCAAGTTTCATCCAAATAATCAATTAAAATATTTAAGAACCGTCCCTCAGAATTATTAATGGTTCTTATGGATGAGAGATCTATTACGTGGCTAGGATTTTCTTGTTCATAGAGCGACTTAACTTCGGTGGAGACTACAATATTTCCCTTTACAAAATTGGACATTCGTTGGGCCGACTTAACGGCAGCCTCAAAAATACCATCCTTTTCGGTCACGGGAACCCCTGCATCCAGTCCAATGGTGACCAATGTATTGGAATTGCTAAATTGCTTTGACTTGTCCTGAATCTGCACGGCACACTCCATAGCTCTTGATACAGATTGGAAAGAGACTAAAAATGATCCTGAATTTTTACGAACCATATTACCATCATTCGAGCCTATAGTTTCAATAATGGACTCATATAGGTGTTGAAAATGGGTGTTACCCATACTCTTGAAGTTTTTTAAATTTAAAGGTTTGAGTCCTACATTCATTATGGTCCTAAATGCGGGGTCGTTTATGACATGTGCCAATTCATTGGCCGCCTTTTCGGGATCTTCAATGCGACCCAAAAAAGATTCAACAATAGCACTTTCTACTTCAATTATTTTATGGGGAATTTCACCATGTGCATGGTTGTGCATTCTTTCAATAGCTTCCTTGTTCGGGGCCTCTATTAAACAAAATGCCATCTTTCTTTGATCGTCAAACCAATAGGTCAGCCCTTTACATCCAAAAAGGTGCTCTATTTTAATATCTTCTATATGCAATTTCGCAACATGCTCTGCAGTCACGGTTTCCGATACGTCATGGCGATCCATATAGATAGGCATATTCTTTATTTTCTATACAATGTAGTGATTTTTAGGTAGTTATTCTGATTTTATGCTATATAAATATGTAACTTAATAAATTAGAATGATGGATGTTTGGTTTTAGATTAATCTAAGCCAAGCTACGAGAATTAAAATGTAAGCTTAGCTTTTACGATGTTGTCTTCATATGTTCTAAAATGGCTTTTGCCGCCATTTCCCCTGTGGTCATCGCTGCGTTTAATGATCCATACAGGTGATGATCGCCTGCGAGATATATACTTGGAGACCATTGGGTTTGTTGAGGAGTCATTGAATATTGCAAATTGGTAAGTTGTGGCAGGGCCTTTTTAATCTGGTAGCGCTTTAGGAAAGTAAGTTCAGTAATACCGCAATACTGCTCCAATTCTTGAACTACCCTATCCAGGACATCCTTATCACTCAATTGGTGTTCCTTCACCAAAGTCACTGATAGCAGTTCTCCTTCTCCACGATTTGCCATTTCTAAACTCGTATGGAAAAATAGGTTGTTGATCAGCGCATCTTTATCAGCAATCAATCCAATAAGTGGCCGGGGTATGATTCTTTTTGGAGTGGTAAAATAAAAGGTTTCACACCTTTTCCAAGTAACAGTTTCCATTATTAAATCCCCTGTTAAATGGGAAGCATCAGTAGCTATTATGGTATAATGGCTTGGTAGTTCTTTGCCATCTGCCAATACTAGCTTTCCTTCCAATACCCTTTCCACTGGGGTATTTAGGATGATATTACTTCTCTTAAGTTTGGACGCGAGCTGCTCTGCAATTGCCCCTATACCAGCTTTTGGCAGTACGGCCAGTCCCTCTCCGAACATTTTATAGACAAATTGAAACATCCTACAAGAGGTCTCCAAATTAGGTTCTAAAAATATGCCACTAAAAAAAGGTTTGAAAAAGGAAGATATGATGTCATCGCTAAAACCCCTGTCCTTTAAATAGGTTAAGGTGCTTGTTTCTTTGGAAGCAAATATCTGTTCCAATGACATTGCTTTTAATTCGTTATTTAGTTTGAGGATTTTAAATTTATCAGAAACAGTGCCGATATTAGCAAGTAATGTGGGTATTAGAAGGGATACATTTCTTAAAGGGTCACCCAGTGTTTTGTTCTTCCCATCTTTAAAGATTACTGCTCCAGGTAGAAATTTCTGTAGTGCAAGAGAATCCATATCCAAATATTTTTTGGCCATAGGGTATGCGTCCAATAGGACCTGAAAGCCATGATCTAATTGAAATCCCTCATAAATATCTGTTTTAACGCGACCCCCAGCCCTATCAGTTGCCTCATATATGGTGGTAGAATACCCTTCCTTTTCCAAAACCAAGGCAGCAACAAGACCACTGATCCCTGCACCAACTATATTGATAGTATATTCTGATTTTTCCATTTCATTTTTTAGGTAAAAATAAAGAATTGGAAGGGAAATAAGCTTTCCCTAATTCTTGGAAATTGATTTGAAAGGGTTATAAAATGAGGATGTGACTCTAATGATTTATCTTTGAACGAGATTTTAAAAATACACTTGAGCTAATTACTACCTATGGATGGACTCACAATATTGACTTTTTTTTCATCCTTTTCCTTTTTATTTTTTGGTATTGGCTGTTTTTTCTCACCGAGAATGAAATTAGAATTCATGCGTTATGGACTCAATAAACAACAACGATGGCTTACCGGAGCGTTACAACTTTTAGGCAGTATAGGCTTGCTCTTAGGACTGTTTATTAGCCCTTTTTTAAGTTTTATATCAACGATTGGCCTCTTCGTTTTGATGCTTTTAGGCTTATGGGTTCGCATCAAGATTAAGGATAGTGTACTACAATCCTCTCCAGCTTTATTCTATGCGCTGCTCAATCTTTATCTGGCATTTCAATATGGGGCACTAATTTTTATATAGGTAAAGAAAATTCTTACTATACAAAAGCAATGATCAAACACATTGTTAAAAACAGAAAAGCAGGAAAAGACTTCATCAATGGATCTTTGATCTTTAAATGCATAATGATGGATCCAGAAAGTAATATTGCCAATCCCAGGGCAGCCGGTTGTTTTAATTCGGGATAAATAATTGCTGCTAGTAGGGCAAGTGCCAGCGCTACTTTTAGGGTACCTACAACATAACACATCCAAACAGGAAGACCGTATACCTGAAACTCTTCCACAATAGTTTTGGCATTTCCACCACGCCACTTTGTAGGTTTATTTTTCTGTATAAGCCAAACATTTAGGATACTGAGGCCTACAATTACTTGAAGAAGGATGATTAAATAGTTCATATACAAGGTATAAATAGTTTCTAATAGAATTCAATCTAAATTTCGTAAAAAATAATTAGAAACTACTTTTCTCAGGTCAAACTTATACTTGAAATATGAAAATGATTTTGAAAATGGAGGTTTTTTCACCTCTGACAATACAAATTAATAGGCATTAGGTATCATCCAACATGCGCCCCATTCTCCCAGAAAACCTGGAAAAAATCAAGACTTTCTTTTTCGTATTAATGAAGTAAACACCCGTTAATAGAATTACTGCCGCTATAACGGATTGAAGGGTTATCTGTTCTTGTAAAAAGTACCATCCCAGAAGCATCGCGATAATCGGGTTTACATAAGCCGATGTTGCCACTTTTTCGGTAGAAACTACTTTTAACAGATAATTGAAGGAAGTAAAGGCAGCAATGCTACCAAACAAAATTAGACCAATAATTGACGCCTGCACCTTTCCACTCCAATTCAAGGGAGAGATCCATGTTTCTCCAACAATGAAACTGGATATGGCCAACATAATCCCCCCAAATAGCATTTGGTAGCCCGTATTGATAAAATAATTGGGAGGTAAATCGGCCTTGGCCACAAAAAGACTACCAACACTCCAGCTCAAAATACAGGTAAAGATCATTATGATCCCTAAGGTACTGCCTTCCTGAGTGCTTAACTGCTGTTGACTTACCAATAGATAGATGCCAATAAATCCAAGAACAATCCCTACAACGGACATGGTCCTGATTTTTTTACCCTGAAAGAAACGCATCAAAAGCAAGATGATCAACGGTTGGGTAGATGCTTCAAGGGCAGCAAAGCCACTGTCTACAAATTTCAATGCCCATACTATTACCCCATTGCCGTAGGTCAAGAATAAAAATCCGGCAATAATGCAATTTTTTATTTGTGGTTTTGTAATCGTCAAGGGAAGCCCCAATAGTCTGGCGATAATGAAAATAAGCGTCCCAGCCGTAATAAAGCGGATAGCTGCCAACATCAATGGAGGAAGTTCAGAAACTGCTACCTTATTCATTAGATAGGTACTGCCCCAAAAAACATAGATGGAAAAAAAAGCAAGAACAATGATAATAGCTGTGCTTGGTTTGGCCTTAAAAATGTTCTTAATCATTGTTATATTCCTTCAATATTTGGCTTTCCACTATCGGGTATGCAAATATCCTGTAAATAAAATAATTAGATGGTGGTCTTAATTAAATATTTGGAAAATAAAAAAGGGAGCAAAATTAATTGCTCCCTTTTTTACTAAGCTTATATAATGATTATTCTAGAACTTCAAGTTCAAAATCCAAAGTGGTTTTATTGGCAGCCACTACAGTAATGCCTAGAGCTGTAACGGTTTTATATTCAATTATCTCAGTTTCCGATTCAACAATCAATGCAACAACCACATCATATGTCCCAGCTTCTAACCCTAATATGGTATACATTCCTGTTTCATCAGAAAAGGCAGATGTAATTGAATCATCCTCAAGGAATTCAGTGCCCTCAGGGAATATGGATACTTGGGCACCTTTCAATGGAATTATTTCACCACCGTTATCCGTGGTAATCATTCCCGTCAAAGTTCCCGCCGTAGATAGATTGGATGCTTTAATAACTGGCTTAAAATTAAAACCTGTGATGCCACCCGCATCTTTTCTGTTTCCTTTGGCCACGAAAGATTTGCTCACATCAAAATCTAAAAGCAGATCTGCGGTAAGTCCACCATCAACAATAATGTTTGGTTCTACAAAGACTTTAATTCCAGACTCTGCACCACTAGGTACTTTTAAATCATAAACGGTACCGTCCGTAAGCACAATATTTACACCTTTAACATAGACTCTAAATAGGTCATAAGACCCAGCAGGAACTTCGGTATTCACCAAAGTTGTAGTAATGCCATTGGTAAGGTCTAAAAGATTCACCTCCATTTCTTCTTCCATTAACAGAAGATAGGGAGCATTATTTTCATCCGTTCCTTCACCTTTGGACCTGGCTTCAATTTTAAAAATGGTCACATTTGCTTCAGCGACTAGATCGTGGGGAAAAGGGGCATCTGTAAGTTTTATGGAAAGCCTGCCAAATTCGTTGTCTTTGTTATTATCGCTACTACATCCTATCAAGGCTAGGGAAAGGCTTAAAAACAAAAGGGGAATAAATTTAATTTTCATCATATCAGATTTTAGATTGGGTTCAACTAACTTTCTTATTTACGCAGGTATTAGCTATAAAGGTTGTTCCGTTGTACCTGAAAAGGGAGTTTTTTTTGATATTTTCGATGAACTGCAGCTTTTCCCCAAAATTTTTGGAATTCTAAAAATGCCCAGTATTGCTAACCTAATTTGGGATACTACAATTTTTTATACATAACATAGGCATTGGTATATCCATTGATTGGATGATTAAAGGCCTCTGGTATTTCCCCAACAATCTGAAACCCAAGTTTGGTCCATAACCTTACGGCGGGCTCGTTGCTTTTAATGACCATATTGAACTGCATAGCACGATAGCCCAATTTTTTTGCTTCCACCAAGGAATATTTGCCCATGGCTTCCCCAATTCCTTTACCAAAACTATCTGGATGTATCATATAGGAGGCGTTGGCAACATGTGATCCATTATCGGGAATGTTGTCTTTAATAAGAAAGGTGCCTACTAACTTATTCCCAAGGAACGCCACATAGGTACGCTTTTCCTTTGAACACCAGTAATCTATCATC
The DNA here is from genome assembly GCF_040566555.1 of Sediminicola luteus. GTDB lineage: Bacteria > Bacteroidota > Bacteroidia > Flavobacteriales > Flavobacteriaceae > Sediminicola. The sequence goes on from NZ_JBEWYP010000003.1 coordinate 190,991, forward strand.
TTTTCCCTGCTGGAGTCTGGATAGAAAACATAACTGTTTCCTGTTTTTATAACATTTTTTATTATGTCCCAAATAGCATCTTGGTCCGCTAAATCTGCAACTCGTATTTGTAAATCCACTAGTTGTATATTAATTATAAAGGGAAATTAATATAAATTATAATGTAATCTGAAACAAACTTACGGTTGCGTTGTGGTAATGTGCCGGAAGGGATTTCGTGTCCTTCAATTTAGAAAGCCCTAGAAATTGGAACCCGCATTTTTTATAATGGGAAATCAATCCAAGGTTCTCTCCTACGGTATCCATACGGATATAATCCAGTTTATTTTCGTGGGCATAGGCTTTGGACCAAGTGACTATGTGTTCCACCAAATGTTGTCCCCGAAATTCGGGATTCGTGGCTATTCTGTGAATGTACATGGCCTTGTCTGCATCTTTTTCTCCCCAAATTTCGGGATCTTCAAAAGTTACCGCCCACACGCAGGCCACTTGTTGGCCAACCATAATTTTCCATTGCCTGTTTTCGGCAATTTCTTTGGACACCAGCTCTGATGAAAATTGGGGCCATTGAACACATTTTTTTGTTTTTTGGAAGGCTGTAGCAAGCCGATATAACCTGAATATTTCAGGAATATCGGCAGTGTTGCTATTGGTAATTTTCATTCGGATAAAAATAGATTATTTGCATATCTAAGATAGCCAATCCATTTTTATATCCGTTTAGGTCCGAATATTGTAACCCTATGGTCTCTCCCAAATGGGCTTACGGGCTAGTTTTAGTACTTTTCTCTTCTTTCCCTTCGGTCATCACGTCTTTCCCTTCTATCCTCGGCCAATTCCCGTTTATCTTCCCTTAGTTCCTCCTTCGTTTCGGCAAGATCAGCTTTCATGGTGCCCATAAATTTTTGTAGAATATTTTTATGAAGCTCCAGCTTTACTACTTTGTTCATATCGGAATAAGATATGTTTTTTATTGTCTGGAACAAGGCTCTCTGATGCCCTAATCTCGCTTCCAATTCTTTAAGATCCAAAACATCGTCTTTTTTATCCCTTATGTCATCCCTGGTATCTCGTCTATCCCTTGCAATATCTCTATGATCATCATTGGATCCCACATATTGTCTTCTGTTTCTTCTATTCTCCCTTCTATCGGTTTGAATTTCCCTGGTGCTTTGTACTACCTCCCTCTTGGCCCTGGCAATTTTAACTTCTGTCTGACTTATTTCTCGGGACATACTGGCCAATAATATGGTTTGATTTCTTTTAGCTGCACCAATGTTTTTGGTGTTGATGGCCATTTTAAAATTATGACTATGGGTATCGAAGGCCTTAAGTTCTGCTTCATCCCTTGCTAAGGTTGTTTTATCCACACGAATTTGATGGTGGTCTTGAATAGCTTCTTTGACATTCTGGGCCATCAAGGCAGTGGAACCCAATAACAATAATCCGATAATACTGATTCTGATCTTTTTCATAGCAATATTTTTTGGTGGTTTTAATATTCTTTGGTTTTGGATGGTTCTCAAGGGAAAAGGTTTAATGAAGAGCGATCCTTTTGGATGAAATACACGTTAGTATGGACCAACGTGACTTTTATTAAAAGATAGATCCCCTGTCGTTTGCAACAGGGGATCTTTTATGTACACTTAAAATATACTTTAATTAATCACGTAGTGAAAAATCTGTCTTTACATCATTTGGATAGATCAGGGTAGCTGTATCATCACATTCACCATCGCCCCAGTCAATGGAGACGACCAATCCATTTTTGTTGATTTCCAAAACACCTTGTGTTAAGAACTCACAAGCAAGGTTTCCAACCAATGCCTCCTTTACATCTAGACTATATCTATTAGGACCTTCATTTACACTCCATTTTCCAGTAATACTAAAGGTAATATCTTCCAAAGTCTCCCCAAAGGTGATAAGAACGCCCTTAGAGCCAATTACTTCCAACACATTACCATTTGCTTTGGTAATTATTAAATCGCTGGTTACATTGTATGCCACAGAGTTTTGATTTGATCCCATTTCCATGGTAAAACTTCTGGTGCCATTAAATTCAATATCTCCTACTGAAAAATTATCATAGGTAACCATAAAAGAAGCATTTTCACCTTGTCCAGTGTAAACAACATTCAAGACTCCGTTTACATTCTCATGGTTACGGATATTGCAATTTTCGAAGGTCATGGTAAACCCATTATCATCGTAAACTGCCGCGTAACATTGGTTGGTGCCTTTTGCCGACTTTCCAGAATTTGAATTGTTCATGTAAGCTTCGGAAACGATATCATCCGCAATACCGGACAGGTCATCTGCTTCTAAAACTGTTTTTACTTCTGTTTGTGATAATTCTTGATCCGAGGTTACGGAACTGTCATCTTTGCTACAGGAATAACCCATACATAATGCTATACCTGAGAGCAGAAACACTCCGCTTTTCAACATGTTTGTTTTCATACTTATCTTGATTTATAAGTAGTTAACGACAATCATCCTTCAATAGTGTGAAAGGATGGAACAAAACGATGAAATGCACAATAATTTAAAAATCATGTGCTACTACTCATAAGGTAAAGGTTATGACAATCGATGGAAAAGTAGGACTCCTATTTACGTTTATTACGTTTGTTGTAGTTCTTGTCCCCCCTAGTTTTGGGTTTCTTGTATTTTTGGGCTATAATTCTTTTGTAGGAGCCTCCTTGATTGGTTTTCTTATTCTTTTCACTTTTTTCATGAAAACCAGAGCCCGCATCTTCCGAGCGCTCTTCTGGATTGTTCCCTTCTATGATTTTAGGCCGTTCTTCTGGAGTCAACTCCTCTGAAATAGCTACTTTTTCTGGTATTTCCATTACAGGAATACTATAATCCATCAATGCTTCAATGGCTTCCTTATAAGGAGCCTCCTTTTCAGTATAAAAAAGAATGGATTTTCCCAATTCCTCTGCCCTACCGGTTCTCCCGATACGGTGCATGTAATTTTCAGGATAGTTTGGGGTATCAAAATTGATGACATGTGAAATTTTGTCTAGGTCCAAACCACGAGCCATTATATCCGTCGCCACCAAGATCCTATTTTTTCCTTCATCAAACTGGTTGATGGATCTCAAGCGGTAATTTTGGGTTTTGTTGGAATGGATCACGGCAGATTCATCAGCATATCGTTCTTCCAAACATTCAAATACCTTATCGGCACTTCTTTTGTTGGAAACAAAGACCAGTACTTTATGAAATTCTTGCTTGTCCCTTAGCAAGTGGTTCAACAAATTTATTTTGGTATAAAAATTTGGAACTGCATATACTTGTTGTGATATATTCTCCAAAGGAGTTCCGCTTACAGCAATGGATATTTTAGCGGGAATGACAAAAAAGTCATTAATCAATGCATCCACATCATCCGTCATGGTAGCGGAAAACATTATATTTTGCCTTCTTTCAGGCAATAGTTCAAAAATATTGATCAATTGAAACCTGAAACCAAGATCCAACATCACATCTACTTCATCAATCACTAATTTTTTAACGTCTTTAAGTTGTAAGGCCCTACTCAAGACCAAATCATACAATCGGCCCGGGGTGGCTACAACTATATCGGCACCTTGGGCAACTGCTTGTGCCTGGGTGTTCATATTAACGCCCCCATAGACGCCTACGACTCTTACCGTGAGGTATTTTGAAAAACTTTTAATCTGTTCCACTACCTGTACCACCAATTCACGGGTGGGGACCATGACCAGGATTCTTGGATTGGTCTGTTTAGAAAACTTCAGATCCTGTAATAAGGGCAGCATATATGCAAAAGTCTTCCCAGTACCCGTTTGGGCAATACCTACCATATCCTTACCAGAGAGAATAACAGAAAATGCACCTTCTTGGATAGGGGTCGGAACATCAAACCCCAAATCTTCAATGGCATAGTGAAGTTGTTTGGATATATTGAAATTTTCAAAGGTACTCATGGGTAATTTTTTTTGCAAAGGTAGCGTATTCTATCACATTCTATTTTTCTAAGGATTGGAATTAGTTTTATTTTGCAGAACAATTCTTAAAAAAGAACCTTGACCGATTCTAGCACCCTTATCCCCACCTTAAAAAAATACTTCGGATTTGATAGTTTTCGCAACCAACAGGAGGAAATTATCAATACTGTTTTGGAGCAAAAGGATTGTTTGGTGATCATGCCAACAGGAGGAGGGAAATCTATATGTTTCCAACTGCCTGCCTTGATGTTCAGTGGTATTACCCTGGTTATTTCCCCTTTGATTGCCCTTATGAAGGACCAAGTGGATGGGTTAAGGGCCAATGGCATAGAGGCCGACTATTTCAATAGCAGCCAGGCGGGAGAGGAACAACAGGAAATTTTGGAAAAAGTAGTTACATCAAAGCTTAAACTGCTTTATGTTGCACCGGAAAGTCTAGGGGCTTTAGAAAACATTTTAAAAGAAGCGTATATCAGTTGTGTGGCCATAGATGAGGCGCACTGTATCTCTTCTTGGGGACATGATTTTCGTCCATCATACCAACAATTGTCCTTTTTAAAAAGATCCTTGCCCAATACCCCGGTTATTGCCCTTACCGCAACAGCTGATAAGGCCACAAGGCAAGATATCATTGATCAGCTGCAAATTCCCAATGCCAAGCAATTTATTACCTCTTTCGATCGGAAAAACATTGGCTTGGAAGTAAGACCGGCGAATGATAGGGTTAACCAGATCATAGATTTTATAGCCCAAAGACCAAATCAATCGGGAATTATCTATTGTTTGAGCCGTAAATCGACTGAGCAGTTGAAAGATAGGCTGCAAAGCAAGGGGATAGATGCCCATGCCTATCATGCTGGATTGAATTTTGAAGAACGCACCAAAGTTCAGGAAGATTTTATTTTTGATAAGACCCAAGTGGTCTGTGCCACCGTTGCTTTTGGAATGGGGATAGATAAATCTAACGTTCGCTGGGTGATCCACTACAACATGCCTAAAAATCTGGAGGGATACTATCAAGAGATCGGTCGCGCTGGAAGGGATGGCACCAAGGCAAAAGCACTCTTGTTCCACAGTTATGCGGATGTGTTGCAATTGCGAAGATTCATAGATGGCACGACCAATGAGCAACTGCAGGTTGCTAAATTGGATCGTATGAAGCAATTCTCCGAAGCCACGAGTTGTAGACGAAAAATACTTCTGAGTTATTTTGGAGAACTCTTGGCAAAGAATTGCGGGAACTGTGATATATGCAAAAATCCACCTCAATTTTTTAATGGTACCGTTATAGCACAAAAAGCCTTATCAGTGATTACCAGATTAAGGCAGTCAGAATCCATGGGGGTAATTATAGATGTGCTCAGAGGAGCGAAAAATGCCACTACCTTGGACAAACACTATGATCAACTTCCCTCCTATGGGATAGGTAACGATATCGCTTGGAAAGATTGGCAACATTATATCATTCAGTTGATAGACCAAGGATATTGTGAGATAGCTTTTCACAAGCATAATGCGCTACAGCTCACCCATTTTTCCAGGGAAGTTCTTTTTAATGGGCAGCAGGTGCAAATGACAAAGCCCATAGAAAGGAACGTGCAAATTGAAGAACAGAAAGAAAAGACCAAGAAGTCCAAGAAAAAAGATACGCTTTTTGAAAGGTTACGACTGCTGCGCTTAAAAATATCATTGGAAGAAAATATTCCTGCCTATTTGATTTTCAGTGATGCCACCTTAAAGGAAATAGAAGCAGAAAGACCCATGAGCGAAGCTGAATTTAAGCAGATCAGCGGTGTGGGACAGCGTAAAATGGAAGTATACGGTGACGAGTTCATAGCGGAAATAAATGCCTTTATGGCAGAGAAAAAAAAGAAGACCAAGAAGTCCGATACCGCTAAGGTTACCTATGAAATGTATAAGAAAGGCATGTCTATTGAAGCAATTGCCGAGGCCAGGGATTTAAAGGCGCCAACTGTTTTTTCACACCTTTCCAAATTATATAGTGAGGGCAAGGAGATAGATATGTACCAATTTGTGACCAAAGAAGAAGTTATTTCTGTAAAAAATGCAAAAAAGGAGTTGAATTCTCCAGAAGGACTAAAGCCTTATTTTGATCATTTTAATGAGGAATTGGAGTATTCCAAAATACGTTTGGCCCTTACTATTTTGGATAGGGAAAATAGATAAATACATTATTTTTTGTAGGAACCAAATACCTGGTAAAACCCAATAATTGGGTTGATATTTGTCATTTCATGTTTATGCTCAGTGCACTACCTTATTGTATTGTACCGATGGTAGGACCTAAGAACATGAAATGAATTGGAATACTACACATGAAAAGCCTAAAGCCCTGTTAATACCAATTTTGGGAATGCTTTTATTTGTATTTTTTATTATCAAGGCTGCTTCCTTGTATCCTGGGGGTTCCCAGTACTCTTCTACCGAGGAGGGGTTTAGTTTTTTGAACAATTATTTATGTGATTTACTTGATAGTACAACGTTTAACGGCTCTCCTAATCCTTCTAAAGATCTAGCTCGTCTTGCACTTTTTCTTCTTTGTTCTTGTTTGACCGTATTGTGGTATTATTTACCCAAACTTTTTAAAAGGAAAGGTGTGCACCTGGTTGTTATAAGAGTTACGGGTATTTCGGCCATGATCATTACTTTATTTTTATCCTCCAACTCCCATGATTTGGTGATATATATTGCCGGACTTATTGGGCTGATAGCAATGATCACAACCATTGTTGCGCTCTATAAAGAAGGATATCAGGAGCTTTTTGCCTTAGGAATCTTTTGTTTGGCCATTTTGCTTTTGAACTATTATATCTATGAATCGGGCCTGCTAATAACTGTACTTCCTGCAATTCAAAAAATAACATTTGTCAGCTTTATCGGCTGGTTTGCCCTTTTGAATATTTCCCTTTACAGAAAAATGAGAACAACCAAGAATGTTCAATAGCTTGCCCTCATACTACATATGATATATCCATAGGCACAAAATGAAGTATTCTACCTGTCCGATAAATAAAATGGTTATTGTCTTTTCCATGGTCGCAACAATCCTTCTTGGGCAACTGATGCGATAAGTTTACCATCCCTTGAAAATATATTTCCCCTAGAGAAGCCACGGGCATTACTAGAACTTGGAGATTCAATCGAAAAAAGCATCCAATCATCAAAATCAAATTCCCTGAAGAACCACATTGAATGGTCCAAACTGGCCATTTGCAAATTACCGTAATGTGCTTTGCTGGCATTTGGTAAAATTGCAGTAAGCAGGATGTTATAATCTGAGATATAGGTGAGTATCTGTTGTTTTATAGGAAGTTCCAGCCCATTAATATTTCCCTTGAGTTTAAACCAAATGTCATTGAAAGGCGGTAAATCCTTTCTGTCCATTGGATTGGCTATCACCGTTGGTTTAAAATCTATAGGCCGTTCTATCTCTAGAAATTCCCGCCTATTTTTAGGCATTAGTTTACCATATTGTTTCAATAAATCTTCCCAACTCAGTAGCTCCTCTGGGGGCTTGACATTGGTTTTCATAGGAATTTGGTGCTCGTACCCCCCTTCTATCTTATGGAATGATGCGGAAAGGATAAATATGATTTTATCCCTTTGTAAGGCAGTCACCCTTCTTGTAGAAAAACTACCTCCATCCCTAATAATGCTCACCTCATATCTGATGGGCAACTCCAAATTCCCTGCCTCCAAAAAATATGAGTGTAGGGAATGCAAAATCCGTTTGTTGGTAATGGTTCGGTACGCCGCATTCAGGGCCTGTGCCAAAACCTGTCCCCCAAATACGTTTGGGCTGCCAATGGTTTTGCTCTCCCCTTCAAATTGATGTGTACCAACTTCTGTTAGTTCTAATATGTTAAGTAATTGCTTAGCTGAATTCATGCACTATTATCTTAAGAAGGCCTAAATATATAAAGATTTAATACTCGCCACCCAAAGCTTGCCACTTTAACTGTTTGCCTGTACAAATAGAGGACAATGTAGTTGATTAACTACATGATATTAAATACATTATAGAAATATGTCTAATTGAATTATTTCAATTTTCCACAGCGTATAATAGAATTAAACCGTTTTTAAGGGTTGATAATATTTTTTACGCAGCCAAAAAGCCACTCGTACCAACAGAATCAAAGCAGGGACTTCCACTAATGGTCCTATGACCCCTGCGAAAGCCTGACCAGAATTAATTCCGAACACGCCAATAGCAACGGCAATCGCCAATTCAAAATTATTGCCGGCAGCCGTAAATGAAATTGCAGCATTCTTATCGTAACTAGCGCCCATTGCCTTACTGAAGAAGAAACCTATGATGAACATTAGGGCAAAATAGATCAGCAAAGGAATGGCAATGACCACAACATCCATTGGGATCTCTACAATTAACTGGCCTTTTAAGGAGAACATGACAACTATAGTAAATAAAAGTGCGATTAAGGTAAGCGGTGAAATGGCCGGGATAAATCGGGTGGTATACCATTCCTCCCCCTTGAGTCTTACCAACACAAATCTGCTTACTATTCCTGCCAAAAAGGGAATTCCTAAATAGATGGCCACACTTTCGGCAATGGTGCCAATTGAAATGTCGACTATTGCACCCTCAAAACCAAAATAAGGTGGCAGAACGGTGATAAACAGCCATGCGTAAAAACTATAGGCGAATACCTGAAAAATACTGTTCAAGGCCACTAGTCCGGCACCATATTCACTACTGCCTTCGGCAAGATCATTCCAGACCAACACCATGGCAATGCACCTGGCCAATCCAATTAATATGAGTCCCACCATATATTCTGGATAATCCTGCAGAAAGGTTATGGCCAATATGAACATTAAAATAGGTCCTATGATCCAATTTAAGATAAGGGAAATGGACAATATCCTCACATTTCTGAATACTTTGGGCAAAAGGGCATAATTTACCTTGGCCAAAGGTGGATACATCATTAGGATGAGTCCAATGGCGATTGGGATGTTGGTGGAGCCATTTCCAAATGACTCGATCAAGTTTGGTATGGAAGGATTAAAATAACCTAAAGAAACTCCAAGGCCCATGGCCAAAAATATCCATAGGGTTAGGTAACTATCCAAGAAGTTTAGTTTTTTCTTATTTCCGGACATGCTCATGCTTTTATTTGTGAAAATACGTAGGTCAATTCTGTGGCAATCTGAAGGCTGCGTTCCCTATATTTTTCTGCTTGTTGGGGAGTGCCATCAAAAGCTTTTGGATCTTCATAGGTAATCGGGATTCGTTTATTTGCTCCTAGAATTAAAGGGCATCCGGCATCTGCCTGGGAACAGGTCATTATCGCGGCAAAGTTCGACTTGGGATTAAATTCAGCATCATAGGTCTTGGAGAAACCAATGATAGGCGGAGCATTTTGAGCATATTTGATCCCGTAAATAGGATTTGGTTCCTTGGACAGGGATAATACTTCAAACCCATGATCCTTTAATGTAGCTGCTGCCATGGGAAATAATGCTGTTGCTTCTGTTCCTCCAGAATAACAATTGACATTGCCTATTCGATAATAAAAAGCCGCAGTTTGTGCCCATACCTGGGATAAATGACTGCGCCTGGAGTTATGGGTACAAATAAAATTTAAATTGATGGGGTTCTTTTTTTCTACATTCTTTTGAATGTAATCGATCAATGGCTGCAGTACTTCCTTTCGTTCTTCGGTAATAGTCTCCTGTTTTAAGGATTTGATGAGATCATGCAGTTCTGAGAAAATGCTTTCTTTATTCATTCAGTGGGATAATAAGTTAAAATTAGGATAATTGATTAGCAGCAGCCCTCAGCTGCCTTAGGTTCTTGGGTTAAAAAGTTGGTAAGGAGAGAAGACATTTCCTCCCAAACCTTTTGATCTATGCAATAACAAACACTGGTCCCTTCAATACTACCCTTGATGAGACCAAGGTTTTTCAGTTCTTTTAAATGTTGGGAAATGGTAGGTTGTGCCAAACCAATTTCGTTGACAAGGTCCCCGCAAATACAAGAGTCAGTTTTAAAAAGGTATTGCAGTATGGCTACCCTTGCTGGATGACCGAAGGCTTTGGCCAGAGTAGCAATTTTATTTTGTTGGTCGGTAAATATTTCCGATTTGGTAAGTCCCATCTATTTTAATTTGTTCATTGCAATATTACAATAAATAAAGATGTAACAATACCAAAATCCAAACATTTAATACCCGAAACTTACAGAGTGGAACTAAAAGAATAGATCATGAACATCAATTATTACTATAAACGACATAAATGAACGTATCTTTATCACTCACCCAATACCCTTTTGTTTTGCATCCACGGAATATCCATAATTCTCCTTACAATTTTGAAGCATTAATAAAGGCTTACCCAGCCCTAGCTCCCTTTGTCCAAAAAAATCAACATGATAATTTAACCATTGATTTTTCTGTAAACGAAGCGGTGATAGCCTTGAACAGAGCACTTTTGATACTTCATTACAGGGTTGGTTATTGGGAAATCCCTACTAATTATCTCTGTCCCCCAATTCCAGGCAGGGCAGATTACATCCATCATATTTCAGATATGTTGGATGCAGGCAATCATAAGGAAGGCATAGTGGGCCTCGATATTGGGGTTGGGGCCAATTGTATCTACCCTATCCTAGGTGCCCAAATTTACGGTTGGCGCATGGTAGGTGCGGATATCGATAAAGCTGCAGTTGCGGCAGCACAAAGCAATGTTGACCTAACCCCCAAATTGGAAACCAAGATCCAGATACGACATCAGAGCAACAATGCCCATATTTTTCATGGCATCATTAAAGAAGGGGAATATTATCATTTCACCATGTGCAATCCCCCTTTTCATGCTTCTAAGGAAGAAGCTGAAAAAGGAACCTTACGAAAATTAAAAAATCTTCATGGTATCAAAAGCCTTGCACATAATTTTGGGGGTCAGGCCAATGAGTTGTGGTGCAATGGCGGTGAATCCTTGTTTATAAAAAGAATGATCAAGGAGAGCGTAGGATTTAAAAATCAGGTAGGGTGGTTTACAACCCTTGTTTCCAAGAAAGAACACCTCCCCAAGATCTACAAGCAATTACAAAAGCTGAAAGCCCAATACAGCACCGTGACTATGGAGCAGGGCAACAAACAAAGTAGATTTGTGGCCTGGAACTTTAAGCCCTAACCAGTTACTTAAATAAATTCGAGTTAAAAAAAGAATTACTCTTCCGGTGGTCTGCCGTGAATTTGCTCAAAAACTGTATCAAAATTATCCCTTAGATAGGCCCTTAATTTCTTGCGATAGTCATCGTTGAGCCAATCCACAAAATTAAAGGTACTACGGCTGATACATTTGGTATAGCGTTCTATTCTGTAGTCTATATCATCGCCTAACATTTTTGCCAAAGCATAGGCATCATAGACATCCTCACTATTCTCAATACAGATTTTGGCGTGATGCTCAATAGATCTTTCTAGAACAACCTTGGAGGACTCCCCATTATTAATAGAATCGATATAGGTTTGTTTTATATCAAAATAGACTTCCTTGGAATTGGCAAATTCAGCACGGAGTTCCTCGGGCATTTCATACCTGAAATTACCTTCGATGTCTTCATCATTAAGAAGGTTGTCCAAGTAATAATTAGGCGAGTGAAATATTTTTTGCCAGTCCAAATCAGCTCCCCAAGGTCCAAAACGATGAAAGTTGTTTCCGAGGTCAATAACGGTAAAAGTCGCTTTATTCCTCAAAATACGGGATCCACGACCTATCATTTGGTAATAGAGTGCCAGAGATTTGGTAGCTCTGTTTAGAATGATGGTATCCACGGTTGGTTCATCGAACCCAGTGGTCAAAATACTTACCGATGTTAAAATAGCATCTGGTGTTTCCTTGAACCATTTTAGAATTTGTTTTCTTTCTTTTTTAGTAGCGGTATTGTCCAAGTGCATGATGGGATACCCTGCCCTTCTAAAAGTGTCATATACGAATAAGGAGGTGTTAATACCGTTGTTGAAAATCAAGGTTTTCTTTCCTTTGGAGCGTTCCTCATAGGCTTGCATCAATTTTCCCAACATATCGGTTCCCGTATACAGATCATCCGATGATTTCACGGTATAATCCCCATTGGAACCAATTTCCAAAGATGTTAGTCCCACGTTATAGGAATAGGTCTCGGCCCTTGCCAAAAACTCGTTCTCTATAAGTGCTTCAATGGTTTCCCCTACAATCAATTCATTGTAGTTGTCGTTCATTGGAAGCTTGGTATTGGAACTTAAAGGAGTTGCAGTCACTCCCAGAATAAAGGAATTTTCGAAAAATTTGAACAACTTGGTGAAGGAATTGTAATGGGCTTCATCAATGATGACCAAACCAATGTCCGATATGTCGAGCTTATCGTCATTCAATCTGTTGTTCAAGGTCTCCACCATGGCCACAAAACAGCTATATTCGTCCTGATCGTCCAAATTGGCCTTACTGTCTACTACTTTGTTCTTAACCCCAAATTCGGTCAACATATTGGAAGTTTGCTTGCACAGTTCCACTCTATGCGTCAGTACTGCCACTCTTTTGTTGTGGTGTTTAAGATACTGGCGTACCATTTCAGAGAAGATTACTGTTTTACCTCCACCCGTAGGCAATTGGTACAACAAATGGTAATCATCAGGAGCCTCTTCAAAACATTTGAAAATTTTATCTATAGCTCCCTTCTGGTAGCTATATAGATCTTTCCCTGATTTTCTTTCTTCTGTTTCGGAGGTTTTTACTGTAGACATGTAGACGCTTTAGAGCCCGCAAAAGTACGGCCTTTATAGGCTTGAAGTCAAATCTTAAGTCCTAAATTATCTTAAAGTTTTTAGAAAAGGTAATTGGACCCTTAATTTTACGTGTACAACGAGAATATTTTTATGCAATTAACTGCTTAAAAGTGTCTCAGTTGAATCATACCTATAAAGTGCAGGAGGCATTACTTTTATTTTAAACCAACTCCTTGGCTATTGATAGAATGTTGCTTCCGGTAATATCGGCTTCTTCCGCCAATGGATATGGGAATTTCCCTGGCCTTGAAACAAAACCAGTCATAAGTCCGGCTCGTTGGGCACCCGCAATGTCCCATCCGTGTGCGGCAATCAGCATGGTATAAATTGGCGAAGCTTTCATTTCCTTTACCACATGGGTGTAGGTTGAAGGATGTGGCTTGTACTGTTTCACATTCTCCACACTAAAAAGTTCATCAAAGAAGTGGTCAATTTCTGCAAATGCCATTTGGGCTTTTACAACTTCCATCGTACCATTGGTCAATGCGACCATTTTTACACCGCTATTTTTAAGTATAGTAAGGCCTTGCACAACATCGGGATGTGGGGGTAATTTTTTTATCAAACTCAGAACATCCTTAATTTTACTCTCAGAGATTTGCTTATCAAATTTTTCTGCAGTCATTTTAAGGGTTGCGGCCCCTACTTTTCCAAAATCTTGGTACTTTCCGGTTATAGATTCCACCAAGGAGTAGTGCAAAAGAGAAGAAAACCAGTTATCAAAGGCAAGTTCATTCGCCAGGGCATTATTAATGGCCACTTTCATCGGTTTTAAATCCAATAGGGTTTCATTGACATCAAAGATGAGCAACCTAGGTTGGGAGTGCATTGGCATAGTGTGTATTTGGGATTTCAATTATGGGATGAAAGTATAAATAAACCTATGCACTTCAATACCCAAGAAAGTTAATTATGGGAAATTTAACGCATACCGAAAGATCGGTAGGATATTTATTTGATGCTAAAAGTGAAGTAATTTCATATTTTAGTAGAGTACTTGGAAGGTCTCCAAGTACTTTCTAAAATATAAGAATGTTATTTGTAACTAGATTTTCTTGACGCGAACGGCATTCATCCCCTTAAGGCCTTTTTCTAATTCAAAGGTAACTTTGTCGTTCTCAAGAACTTCGTCGATAAGTCCACTAACATGGACGAAATATTTTTCTTGGGAAACACTGTCTATAATGAAACCAAAACCTTTTGAAGTATCAAAGTAAGATACCTTACCAGTTTTGTCAGCAACTTCCTCTTCTTCGTAATCCTCTTTCTTTGGAATACCAATAACGATACTTTCCGCATCAACTTTCACCTTTTTAGATGGATCTGGCGGGGTATCTGTTAGATGTCCGTTTTCATCCACGTAAGCAATCATATTCTCAAAGTCTCCGCCTTTGGAATTTGCCTTACGGGCTTCTTTCTTCTTCATTTTTTCCTCACGTTTTTTCAAACGCTTTTTCTCTTTTTCTTTTTTATTAAAGGTTTCCTGTGCTCTCGCCATTCGCTTTTACTATTAATTTATATTTATTAATGAATCATTTATGTCTTTAATGTACAACTTTTCATGAGAAAATACTAAAAGAATCCTTGGAAAATATCAATCGATGCGATTGATATATCGAATACCCAATTCAGTGGTTTTAATCGAAGAAATGCAAAAAATGTTTCTTTTTGTACATAGAAACGGCTACAAAGATAGCACTACATTTTGAAATTATAAAACTCTTTGGACAATTGGTTCGTTTATCCCGATGATTTTGTTAAAAAAATCCATCTTTTTTAAATAAATTTATTTTATTCTTCAGATTCGTGTTTATCCAGATCATCTTTTAAATCCAATTTTCTGAAAGTAGGAGAGAAAATTCCAAATCCGAGAACCGTTAACAGGGTCATTGTGCCTCCAAAGACCACAGCAGTAACCGTTCCCATTAATTTAGCGGTAAGTCCACTCTCAAACGCTCCCAGCTCATTTGATGAGCCTACGAACATCGAATTTACGGATGATACGCGCCCCCGCATATGGTCCGGTGTTTTTAATTGCAGGATGGTCTGTCTGATGATCATGGAAATACCATCCGTAACACCACTAAAGAAAAGCGCTAGGACCGATATCCAAAAAGTTTGGGACAATCCAAAAATGATGATACAGATGCCAAATCCAAAGACGGCAACCAATAGCTTCATCCCGGCATTTCTATGCAAAGGGAAATAGGCCGATGCGAACATGATAATAAAGGCTCCCACTGCAGGTGCCGCCCGTAATACCCCAAACCCTTCTGCCCCGACTTTTAGGATATCCTGGGCATAAATGGGCAATAGGGCGATGGCTCCTCCAAAGAGCACGGCAATCATATCTAGTGTAATAGCTCCAAAAATAGCTTTGGTCTTTAAGACATAGGTTACCCCTTCCTTTAGGCTGGTCATCATGGATTCCCCTATTTTCGGGTTCAAAATTGGTTTTTTGGGTATTTGATACAGAAATATCAACGCAAAGGCAGAAAAGCCCACAATGAGGCACATCGACCAGTGGACACCTATCCAAGTTATGGAAAATCCTGCCAATGCGGGCCCAAGAACGGAGGCCATTTGCCAAACTGAACTACTCCAAGTTGCAGCATTGGGATATATTTTTTTGGGAACCACCAAGGAAAACAATGAGAAAACAGTTGGACCCATAAAGGCTCTTACGAAGCCGCCCAAGAATACCAAAAAGTAAATAGAATAAAGGATAATGTTGGTAGACCAATCGGCCACTATTCTTGGCCAGGTCAATAAAAACAGCCCAAAACTAATCACAGAAAACCCGAGGAGACATTTTATGAGGAGATTTCTTTTTTCCGATTGATCTACGATATGTCCTGCAAATAGGGCCATCCCCACGGCTGGAATAACCTCCATCAAACCAATAATTCCAAGGGACAACGGATTTTTTGTAATGCTGTATACCTCCCACTCTATGACCACAAATTGCATGGACCACGCAAAGACCATTGCAAAACGAACCAATAAAAAAATATTAAATTCCTTAAATCGCAAGGCTGCATATGGATCCTTTTTATTCATAAAGAGTCTTCAATCATTAGGGGTTAAATACTTCACATCAAGTTATTTGTACTAAATATTTGATTTATAAAGTTGACAAAACATTCGGATCCGCCTTCATTTTAAGGGTGTAAAAATAAACATTAAAAAATCTAATTCTCCATTACGTCCGTATCTAATAGCAGAACATTAAATATTTATCATGAAAAAAATTTCACTTAGTTTATTAACAGTAGTCCTACTTGCTTCATGTGTTTCTAAAAAGAAATATGTGCAATTGGAACAGGAACATGGCCAAACAAAAAGTCAATTGACCAAAACTGCTGTAGAAAAGGAAGAACTTGAAGCTAAATTTGCTAAAATAGAGGCAAGAGTTGCAGAATACAATTCTAAGATCAATGAATTATCAGAAGAAAACGATGCCCAATTCGTTACTGTTGATGGAGTTGCCGTTATTTCCAATGATGTTAAAAAACAAATGCGTGCGACATTGAAAAATGTAGCTCCTGGAAAACTAAGCGAAGCTAAGACGCTAAAAGATTCCATGAATTTAGCATTGTCCTACAATCTTCAAAAATCTTTGGATACCAATACCCTGAACGAGGATGAGGACATCGCTATAGACATAGATGAGACTGTGGTTATGATTTCTATCTCCGATAAATTGTTATTCAATACTGCTAGTTATAATGTGAGTAGCAAAGCGAATGATATTTTGCAAAAATTGGCCAACATCATCAATTCTGAGCCTAGTATTGAAGTTATGGTAGAAGGTCATACCGATGCCAGAACTATCAACACGCCAAAATTAGCAGATAACTGGGATTTAAGTGTAATGCGTGCTACTTCAGTAGTAAGAAAATTACAAAACGAGTTCAACGTTGCTCCTGAAAAATTAATTGCATCAGGAAGAAGTAGCTATCAGCCATTGGTATCTAACGATACTAAAGAAGATAGAGCTAAAAATAGAAGAACACGTATCGTGATCTTACCAAACATCGACAAGTTTTTTGCATTAATGGCCTCTAACGAATAAGTCGTCATTAAATTCAATTATATACTATTAAAAAGGCCATCATATTTGATGGCCTTTTTTTTGTCTTACATCTAAAATTGGACTACCCTATTCCATTTCATTCAATAGCTGCCTGAATCCTAGGGCAACCCCGTTGGTCCATCCAAAACCATCCTGCAGGTCATACTCACCGCCTCCAGACAAGAGGGTAACATCCTCTACATTGTATTTTTCCATCATTTTACCTGTATTGGCATACACTTTTTTGTTCAGTGCTAACCATCTGGTCATGATTTCCTTTGCTTCTTTATCAAAACCATAATTCAACAACCCTTTTACCGCAATCCATTGTAAAGGTGCCCAACCATTGGGAGCATCCCATTGTTGGCCACTATCTTCCAAAGTTGTTAGTAGTCCGCCATCCTTTAAAAAATCGGTCATGAGGTGTTCCTTTACCAAATTCGCCTGTTCTTTTGTAGCAAGGTTGAAGAACAATGGAAATGCTCCGGCCAAGGTCATTTGACCTCTAACCGTTGCTTGAGGAACATCCAAATCCATAAAAAATGAGTTCTTCTTGCTCCAAAACACTTCTTGTATGGCCTTCATTCTATTTTTGGCCTTACTTGAAAAGGATTCTGCGGCTTCCAATTCTCCCTTTAATTGGTAACCACGGGCCAATTGGGTTTCCATATAGTATAACAGGCAATTTAGATCTACGGGTGCAATTGTGGTTGTAGTAATGGATCCAAAATCTCCCGGTTTGCCATACCATCTGGTACTAAAGTCCCAGCCAGATTCTGCCCCAGCCCTTAAATTGGCATATAGGTTCTTTTTTTCGGCCTCGGTGCTGAATTGAGCTGCCAAGTGTACATCTTCTTTATAGGATTCCTGTCGTGGGCTATCCCGCTTATCCCAATATCTATTCAATACCATGCCATCAGTGGTTTTTACAACATGCTTGCTAAGCTCACCAGGTTTCAAGTTAGACTCCCCGTCCATCCAAAAATTATATTCCTTCTCAATGTATGGCAGGTATTCCAAAAATTTCTGATCCTCCCCTTTGGTCAAGGCGGTGACCATTAAAGTATAAAATGGGGGTTGTGACCTGGAGAGGTAATAATCTCTAGTTCCATTGGGAATAAAACCCAAAGTATCAATAAGATGGCTAAAGTTGTCCACCATATTTGTGGCCAAGGCATCTTTATTATCAGCCAGTAACCCCTCTATGGTAAAATAACTGTCCCAATAGTATATTTCTCGGAAACGCCCACCTGGTACCACATATTCTTTGGGAAGTGGTATTCTTGAAGAATGTGCCACTGCCTTATCTGGAGGTCTAGTGAGCATCCCCCAAATATTGCTGATATGCTGGTACATGCTTTTGGTAGTATCGGTTTCAAATTGTGCTGTGCTGCTGCTGAACTGATCCGAGAAATGACTATTTACAAAAGCATTCAGTTTAAAATCTGGGTTATTTTTTTCTTGCTCATAAAGAGTTATCAACTCTTGGTATGAACGATCCGGCACTAAGTCTACAAAGGTTTTTGAATCTTTGAACACGGTGTTGATCTGTACATCCTGGAACAATTGACTCTCATAGAAATCAATTGTGGTTTCTTTGGGAGCCTCAGTTTTGCAGGAAAGGAAAAGGAAGAGGAATAGAATGGATCCCCAATTTAAAATCTTCATAAGGTTAGTTTTTTATAAAAATAGGATATTTTAAGATAAGGGCCGGCAAACAAAAAAAAGTCCAAGAATAGCTCCCTGGACTTCCTTATTAAGGTTACAACTTTATAATTGGTTTATTTAAATTGTAATGTGTATTAATTTTATTTTGGTTTATTGTTATCATAGAACTCATAGATCAAATTTGCCACCAGTCCGGTCCAGCCTGTTTGGTGGGAAGCCCCTACCCCACGGCCATTGTCCCCATGGAAATACTCGTAAAAAAGAACGAGATCTTCAAATTTAGGATGCTGGTAATATGTTTTGTGCAAGGCATTCACAGGACGATTTCCGCTTTTATCCTTTTGGAAGATAGCTACCAATCTTTTCCCTAATTCCTCGGCCAACTCCTTTAAATTTTTGTTGTTATTGCTTCCTGTGGGGTATTCCATGCGCATATCCCCTCCATAAAAATTATGGTATTCCAATAAGGATTCTATGAACATATAATTGATGGGAAACCATATGGGCCCCCTCCAGTTACTGTTCCCTCCAAATAGGGATACTGTAGATTCTGCTGGTTCGTAATCTATGGAATAAGGTATCCCGTCTATAGTCAGGGTATAGGTCTTTTGTTCATGAATTTTGGACAATGCACGGATTCCATAATCACTTAAGAATTCCTTTTCATCCAATAAGGCCGTCATAAGTACTTTTAATCGGTCCTTAGATACCAATGATAGGAGTACCCCTTCTTTGGAACTACTTTGAATAACACGATATTTGGATTTATACATGCGATAGTTCCTAAACCACTCCAAGCTTCTTTTAAAGGTCGGGAGCTGGTCCAACGTATCTTCTGGAATAACCAAAACTGCCGCAAGTGAAAGTAAGCCTACAACAGATCTAATTTTAACAGGAACATGTTCCCCATTGGGTTTTACCAATCTGTCATAAAAGAAGCCTTCATCCTTATCCCAGTTACCAACGGTATCTTCGTTTAAATTGTTCAAAGCCTCAGCGATAAAAACAAAATGTCCCAAATACTTGGTGGCCATATCCTCAAAAGATTTGTCCTCTAGGGATATTTCAAGGGATATTTCCAACATATTTAAACAGAAAAGTGCCATCCAAGCCGTTCCATCTACTTGTTCCAAATAGCCTCCACCAGGAATATCATGACTCCTATCAAAGACCCCAATATTATCGAGGCCTAAAAACCCACCTTGGAAGACATTATGTTCATTTTTATCTTGTTGGTTGACCCACCATGTAAAGTTAAGGGCCAATTTATTGAACATCCTCTTCAGAAAATCTATATCCCCTTTTCCTGTTTTCTTTTTGTCGATTTGATAGACTTGGAATGCAGCCCAAGCTTGTACTGGGGGATTGACATCACTAAAATTCCACTCATATGCGGGTATTTGACCATTTGGTGCCATATACCATTCCTTATTGAGGAGCATCAGTTGATTTTTAGCGAATTCTGCATCCAAATGTGCCAAGGGCACGCAATGAAATGCAAGGTCCCAAGCTGCGAACCAAGGATATTCCCAAGCATCGGGCATGGAGAGAATATCGTGGGTCCTCATGGTTTTCCAGGTACTGTTACGGCCGTTCCATCTTGCTTTTGGTGGCTCCCCTGTCAATTTATCCCCACTCAACCATTGTTCTACATCATAATTATAATATTGCTTGGTCCAGAGCATGCCGGCGAAGGCTTGACGTTGAATATTGCTTAGATCCTTGTCATCGGTCTTCTTTAGACCTCCATAAAACTCATCTGCCTGTGCGATCTTTTCTTCAAAATTTGCTTCAAATGATGAATCGAAGGGGTTGGACTCAATCTTCTTTTTGGACAATCGCAATCGTATAGTAACCTCGCTCTTGCCTTTAATTTCCAGTTTATAATAAGGGGCAAACTTTGTACCTTCTTTTTTGCTCTCCGGTATTTTAAAATTATTACTTACCACTGCATCGTGAAAAAGGTCTTTCTTGAAGGGATGGTCGTTTGGCTTATTGTATATTTTAGCATCATTGGTTTCATTTTCCGTAAACAGGAGTTTGTCCGGTTTTTCAAAATAAAAATGATAGTCCCCAATATAGGGATGGGTGATATCTACCGATCCATATGTTTTACCTTGTTCATTGGCTTTGATCAAAGGTTTTGATGGCATTGGGTAAAAGCTCCAGAAATTACGTATCCATAAGGTAGGGAGAACGGATATTGGCGCTTTTTTAACGCTTCTATTGGCAATGGTAATTTTTATAAGAATATCATCAGGGTCTGCCTTGGAGTATTCTGTAAACACATCAAAATATTCATTTTTATCAAAGATCCCAGTATCTAGTAATTCGTATTCCAGTTCCTTTTTACCCCTCATCTGATTGGTAGCGACCAAATCCTTATAAGGAAAAGCCTTTTGGGGATACTTATATAAATGTTTCATGTAGGAATGGGTGGGCGTATTATCCAAATAATAATACAGTTCCTTCACATCCTCTCCATGGTTACCTTCTGGTCCCGTTAGGCCAAACAAACGTTCTTTAATGATATTGTCCTTCCCGTTCCATAGGGCTACCCCAAAACAAAGATTGCAATAACGGTCCGAAATACCAGCTATCCCATCTTCTCCCCATCGATATACCCTTAATCTGGAATGGTCATGCGGAAAATAATTCCATGCATCCCCGTGAACACTATAATCTTCACGAACAGTACCCCATTGACGCTCACTTAAATATGGGCCCCACTGTAACCAATCTTTTTCTCCACTATAGTTTTCTTTGAGTCTTTTTTCCTCTTCTTTAATCATAAAACAATATGCTTTTCGGAGTCGGAAAATACTTCTTTATCCAATAAATCCATTATAAATCTATATTTTTTATATATATCTGGGTACTTTCCGGAATATAATGGGGATTTGATAGGATTAATCAAACATATTAAGAAAAAGGAACTGGAAATTGGTTCTTTGCAGTGCAAAAATCCTATTCCATTTCCAACTCCTTTAGAATACCCTCAGCGGACTGGGTGATTTTTTTGTAACATCCATACCCCCATCTCGCAAAAAATGCAATAAAAACCCCCATAATGACCACATACCAGATAGGAAAAGAACCCTGTTGAAAGATATCTTTACCTTTCATTAATTTGGAGAAAACTGGCAGACAGGTCATCATAAAAATAAAGCAAAGAAATATCCCTAAACGCTGTATGGCCAAAACCTTGTTTTTTGCCTTGGAATAAGTGACCAAGGTGTCCTTAATGTTTTTATCGATAATGTTGATTTTTTGGATTTTTCCTAAAGATCTAAGCGTAAGTATTGGGAGTCCTATTAAAAAAGCAATGGAAAATGCGCCGCACAGTTGTAAATACCAAGTATCCAATTGATAAAAGTTAAACAAAAAGTAAAGTGCAGAAACAAAACAAATAATGGCTCCTAGGGTTTCTACTTTAGAAATAGTACTAAATTTTCGTATATATCTATCCTGTGTCATATCTAATATAATTTTATCGGTTAATTTCTTTTGTTGTTCCAGTTGGTCACTCATTTCGGACCAGACTGCCTGTATTTCTTCTAAGTCCATGCTATTGTTTTTTTAGAATTTGTGATTTTAATTTTTGTTTGATTCGTGATATCCTAGTGGCAACATTGGTTGGGGTCAGCCCGGTTATCAGCGAAATTTCATCGTATTGTTTTCCTTCCAATAATAGGAGCATAATACCTTTTTCCAAATCATTTAAATTTTGTATCTGCGCATATACCAACTTCAATCGCTCCTCAAATTGAGGGTCATAATGTTCTGTTTGCTCAAGAATAATTTGATCTATGCCAACTTCATCCGGTTTCCTTTTTCTTTTCTTTAATCTGGTTATGGCCGTATTCAAAGCAATGCGATACATCCAAGTACTTATCTTAGACTGGTTTCTAAAGGAGTCGAACGATTTCCATAACTGATAAACGATGTCTTGATAAAGGTCTTTTTGGTCATCACGGTGATCTGTATATAAGGTGGTTATCTTAAAAATGACGCCTTCATTTTTTTTGATCAACGTGGTAAATTGTTCTTCCTTATTCATTCTGGCACTGTGCTTTCTTTATTAGTATCAAACTATATTCAATTATCACACTATTCTCTATAAATATTTTGATGCTCTTGTTTTTGGGGATGAAAACATCTAGAAATTTAAGCATAAAAAAAGGGAGCTTTTTGGCTCCCTCTATTTTAAAGTTAATGTTTTTTGCAAATGTTGTTTGTTTAAGTTGTCTTTAATCAACCTAGTTTACCAAGTTATTATCCTTTCATAAATGATTCCTTAATCCATAGGAAATAAACTGGTATCGAGACCGGGAATAAGTCGCAATGCATTTTTATAATAGACCTTTTTCAAAACATCATCTTGGAGACCAATTCCGTACATGGCCCAAAATGCATGGTACTTTTTGTAATAAGGGAAGTATTCATCATTGGTTTCCAAGACTCTAAAATAGGTAGGGAATTCTTCAGGTTTCCAACTGTCCTTTCCAAAAAGTATCCTATCCTGATATTTGACGAAAAATTTATGTGCATTTTGGGGCTGCCTGCCCAATTCTGCAATAACGGCTGATATACCGACATTCATATTGGGCATTTCATCCATCAACTCACTTAATTTCTGTAAATCATTGGCGTACCAGCCCATATGTGCCGCTATAAAATTGGTGTTGGGATGTTTTTTAAAAACATGATGCTGTTCACCAATTATTTGTTCCCATGGTGCAGGATCGGTATCGGTGCGTTTTCTTCGGGGATGTGTCTTTAGTTCAAGCCATCTTTCATTGTCTCCATCAAAATTGTCCCAAAATGGCTTTGGATCCGCAGCATGGATCAATACTGGAATCCCCAGTTCTCCACATTTGGCCCATATTGGATCTAAACGTGCGTCGTCTATAGCCAACCGCTTTCCATCCGAATCCTTATTGCGAAGCCCAAGACTTTTATATACTTTTAATCCTCTTGCGCCGTTTTTCACATCCTCTTCCAATTGGGCAACGGCTTTTTGGGTCCATTCCGCATCACTCGCTCCTTCAAAATCAACATTCGCAAAGACCACAAACCGATTGGGGTAGTTTTTATTAATATTTGCTATTGAGCCTACTAACTTCTCTCCAGATCCACCACTTAAATTTACCATGATACCTTCGTTTAGTGAATCCATGGCCGTGATGAGCTCGGACAGATCTTGGTCTGGCATGCGGTATTGATGGCTATGGACATCTATAAATGGAAATTTAGCCTTTTTGACCTCATTGCCAGGAACTACAAGGGTAGATGTAGGATTGTATGCCTCAAAATCCATCTCCTGCGCCTGAAGGGCACTTAACATGAAGCAAACACAGCTCAGGAAGGCCAATACTATTTTTTTATCGCTCATAAAAATTCTCATAGGTATTACTATTATTTTGATTGTTGTTTTAAAAGGGTATTGTAATCTTCCGGCGTATCAATATCCAATTCCTTGCCCTTGGGATTTAGACTGATATTTAAATGCTTATTCTTTTGGATGAGATCTTTTGCTCCAAAGTCTTGGTTCAAACTTAATAGATCTGAAAAATATTTTTTGTCGAATATAGCGGGCACCCCTTCCCTATTGCCATAGTTTGTGGTAACCATACCATTGGATTGTTTTGTAAAAGTATCCAGCATATGATCAATATACTGGGTATCTATCAGCGGTTGGTCTGCCAAAAGAACCATAACTCCCTCTGCGTGCGGTATGTTATTTTGAATGTAGTTCACTCCAGTGCTGATGGAGGTGCCCAATCCTGACTCCCATTCCGTATTATCTACTAATAGGATGTCCTTATCGCTAATTTTGGAGCGTATTTCTGTTGCGTGAGCCCCCAAAACGACAATAATGCCGAATGCTTGGGACATTTTGGCCTGTATAATGGTGTTTTCCAAGAGCGTAGCGCCTTTCCATGGCAATAGTTGCTTAATGGTACCCATGCGCGATCCTTTGCCACCTGCGAGGATTAAAACAACAATTTTTGATTCTGAATTGCCCATCAGCTATGTATTCCCCCTGCTTTGTCCTTGAGCATCATAGGTTTCTTGTTCCTAGTTACCGAAAGTATTTCTGCCAAGATGGCGATTGCGATTTCCTGTGGGGTCTCCGCACCAATATTGAGTCCGGCTGGACCATGGATTTTATCAAAAAAAGTATGTGCTACTTCCGGACAGTGTTCCAATAGATCGTTTAGCAAGCGTTCCCTTCTTTTTGCAGGCCCCAATAAGCCGAGATAAATTGGATTGGAATCCTTCAATTTAAGGAGATATTTCAAATCTTTCGCATAGCTATGCGTCATGACTATCAGCGCTGTTTGTTCATCAATGCTGCTTACATCCATTTCATCCGGGGTACGGTTGAAAAAAGCAAAAGCTCCCGGAAAATCAAAAATATTCTTTTCTTCCATGGGCGTAGCTATGATAGTGACTTCCCACCCAGCGGCGGATGCCATTGAACAGAGTTGGACCGCATCGTGCTCAGCACCAACAATCATTAGTTGAAAACATGGTTCCATTACTTGTTCAAAAACCTGTAGTTCCGATTTTTGAGAAAACGCAAGATCAAAATTATGTTGCACGGGATGTTCATTTCCTTCTCCAAAATCAACGACTGTTCCCAAGCCTTTGAACTCAACTTCTGCTTTTTTATAATAGGAGCGCAATTTGAAGCTGCTTCTTTTTTTTAGGCAGATTTCAAATGACGATAAAAAGGGTTCATTGGGATAGAAAGGCTCAAGGAGAATATAAAGAATTCCCTCGCAACCTAGGCGATAACGCCCGTCATAGGTCATCATTTTGGGGATATTACTTTCAAAAACACTCTTGGCCTGCAGGACCACTTCCTTTTCAACACAGCCACCACTTACCGCGCCTACCTTTTTACCGTTTTCTAAAAGCAACATGCTTACACCTGGCCTGCGATAGGAGGAACCGTCCAAATCCACCACAGTGGCCAATACTGTCTTGTTACCGCGATCTTTTGCGTGCTGGTATTCGTGTATTATTTTTTTGAATTCGTGTGTCATAATGAGATTGTTCTTCTTGTCGGTGAAAAAGGTACCAATTCCCCAACACTATAAGGAACTTCTTTAGGATCTAACCGTATAAATCCATCTGATTGTGCCAAACTAGTTAAATCTCCAGATCCGTTTTCTTTAACGAGATCAGCTAGGAGCTGTCCATTTTCCATTCGTATTTTAACCCTTAAAAATAAGGTCAAATTACCGGTAACAGGAATGGATTCATCTAAAATTACATTAATTTTTGGGATCGAGAGGCTTAATGAACCTTTTAACCAATCTTTAAAATAGAGATGGTAATTTGCAAAGGTAGAGGCAGGATTTCCGGGGAATGAAAAAATTAGGGTTCTCGTTTCTTTTTGTATTCCGAACCAGAAAGGCTTTCCAGGACGTTGCAGCACCCTGTGGAAGATTTTTTCCACACCTAATTCTGCCAATACATCAGGAATGTAGTCAAATTTACCCTTAGAAACACCACCGCTCAACAGGAGTACATCATTCTCGTTTAAGGCCTTTTTTATTTCTTTTTTAATTTCCTCCTTTTCATCATTTAAATGTAATTGGGAAGGAACTATCTTTTCTTCCGCTAAGGCAGCATAAAGCGAATAAATGTTGGATTTTCTAATTTGATGGGGCAAAGGGGTTTCCTGCACATCTACAAGTTCATTCCCTGTGCTGATAATGGTACTTTTAGGCAGTTTCTTGACCAAAACCTTGGCTTTTCCAACAGCTGCCAGAACACCTATTTCTGATGCGGTAATCAATTTGTGCTTATTCAGGACGATAGCGCCCTGTAGTTCGTCGCTTCCTTGGAGATGGATTTCCTGCCCCTGATTTGGATCTTTGTCCAAAATAGCATATCCGTTTTTAATGGTAATTTGCTCATACATTACAATGGTATCTGCATTTTCAGGAACTACGGCACCTGTCATGATCTCCACACAATTGTTTTCACTTTTAAGCTTGTACTTAGGAGATCCCGCGGCAAGAACGGCTTCAATCCTGAACTCTTTTATTCCATTTTTTATAGCTGCGTAGTTAATGGCTATGCCATCCTTAGTAGCCCGGTCAAATGGAGGGAAATCCCGATCTGCTTTAATGTCTTCGGCCAATACCCTGTCCATTGATTTAAGTAGTTCCACCTCTTCGGTACCATAATCTTGTTTATGGGCCATTACTTTTAGGTATGCTTCTTGAAAAGTGATCATTTTTAAATAGATATTTGAAGTCCATTGACCATTAAAACCCTGACACCGACCATAAAGACCAAAATGGCAGTAGTTAATTTAATTCCTCTCCCTGTCAATTTACTTAAACTGATTCGTATCCCCAATTGTCCGCCAATTAAAACAGAAACCAATAAGGCAAGCCCTTCCCATAAAGGCATTTGAAAAGTACCATTCGAAACGAGACCGGCGATGCCTGAAACCGAGTTTACTAAAATAAAAAAACTGGCCAAGGCCGCTATTTTAATAGATTTTTCCCACCTCATATGGTTCAGGACAGGTGCTAAAAAAATACCGCCCCCAATCCCAACAAGACCAGAAAGCAAACCTATACCACCACCAAGTATGTATGTCAAATAAGGAGGATATTTCTTTTTAATTTCTTCCTGTGTGGGCAGGGTAATAGTCTGAACCACCAACGCTAGGGCAGAAATTATTAACGCTGCACCAAGGATGATAAAGAATATATTTTCCTTCAACTTAAAGGAGGCCCCTAAAAATGCCAAGGGGATACTTGTGATCACAAAAGGAATGAATTTTTTAAAATCCATAAAGCCTCTTTTATAATATAAAAAACAACTTCCGCTTACTACCACAAGATTACAGAGCAATGCTGTGGTTCTAATATCAAAGAAACTGGAAAAAACAAGGGTCAAAATCGCTAAATAACTAGAGCCACCGCCAAAACCCACAGAGGAATATAAAAGAGCGATCGAAAAAAAACCTAAACAGAGTAAAATTAATTCTTGGGGATTTAGGAGCATACGGCCACATAAGTATTTATGCCCCCTCTAACGGAGTACAGGGAAATTTCAGAAAATTGATTTTTTAATTGTTCCAATGCCTGGGCGCTGCGTTTACCCGATTGACAAATTAAGTAAATAGGTTGTTTTAAGTCAATATCATGGTAACGATTTCCAAGATCGTTTAAAGGAATATGGACGGAATTAGGAATTTTATAGGCCTCAAATTCCTCTTGGGTCCTTACATCTATAATTTGAACATTCCTCTGTGAGTCTATTAAATCCTTGAGTTCATCTACTGTTATCTCTGAAAATGGGGAAGCGGATACAATCCCATAGGAATATTTTAATTCTGTAATATTTAAACTATTTTCTTGAAGGCTAAAATTAATTTTCTGAATAGTCTGGTCCAAGGCATTGAATAGCAGTAATTTACCTCTTAGCACCTCTCCTATCCCTGTAAGCATCTTTACAGTTTCCAACGCTTGGAGATTTCCCACTATCCCCGGAAGCACCCCTAAAACGCCATTAATATTACAGTTTGGTATTTCATCAATAGTGGGCATGTTTGGGAAAAGGCATCTATATGTTGGTCCTCCTTTATAGTTAAATACGCTCACCTGACCTTCAAATCCTTGTAACCCTCCATAAACAAAAGGTTTTTTTAATATAACACAAGCATCATTTATTAAATATCGGGTAGGGAAATTATCGGATGCATCTATAACGATGTCATAATCCTTTATGATACCCAAGGCATTGGAAGCCATCAAAAATGTATCATAACCCCTTAGCCTTGTAGACGAATTTTGTGCTTTTAGTTTTTTAAAGGCAACTTCCAGTTTAGGTTTTCCTATATCTCTTTCGGTATATAGTACTTGACGATGAAGGTTGGAAATAGAGACTACATCTTGCTCTACCACACCTAGGGTACCAACCCCCATGGAATTTAAATATTGTAATACAGGGACCCCCAAACCTCCGGCTCCAACAATGAGTACCCGTGACTTCGCTAGTTTCTTTTGGGCCTGTGGCCCAAACTCTTTAAGAGCGGTTTGCCGTATGTATCTATTGGGATCCAAAATTAAGTTAGTTTTAAAATAGCCTCTTGGTATTCCTCCTTGGAGTTTGCATTCAATAATATCTGTTCTTCTTCTGGAAAAACTAATTGCACATTGGAATTAATTAGGAATTTTCTTGGACAGGTACTGGTCCCATTAATGAGATGTGCTATAGATTGTTTTAAACCTTCAACTTCCCAAATAGCACATAAGGGCTCAGGTAACTTGTTCTCTTTTCCTGCAAAAGCAGTTGCTACCTTATTAGTGTTTCTTTCCGCGATCAATTGCTGAATCCCTTTTAGATCCATAAGCGGCAGGTCGCAGGCCAGTACCAGCCATGCGACATTGGGATACTCTTTATGGGCACTTAAAATTCCATTGTAAGGCCCTCTAAATTCATTATTGTCCAATATAAAATTGACACCGCTAGGGAGTTCGTTCACCTGTTCCGAGCGTACGCTAAGAAATGTTTTATCACAAACCTTTTCCAACAATTGGTACAAATGTTCCCTTTGGGGAATTTCATGATATATAATGGAGCCCTTATCGGTACCCATTCTCGTGCTTTTCCCTCCAGCAAGAACTAATCCATATGTTACCTCCTGAGACATGTTAGAAGTATCTTTAAATTTATAATTAAGGGTTCCTAACCCTGTTTATATTCTTCTATCCTCCTATTGAAGTCATAGAACTATCAAAAACAGAGGAGTGGTTTTTTTGTGCTTCGAAGCCCGTTTTGGCCCGACTGCCGATTGCTTTTAAAATATGAAGTTTGATATTTTCCTCCGCATTTTCGTTTCTCAAAACCTCCCTTAGGTTCATACTTGGTTTACCATAAAGACAAGTAATAACATCCCCTGTTGCAGAAATCCGCAACCTATTGCATGTGCCGCAAAAGGTTCTGCTAAAGGAAGGGATGAGTCCAAAAGTTCCTTTGTGACCTCTTATTTTATAATTGATGGAGGTAGAAGTACGTGGCGATTCCAGTTTTTCGATATTGGAATAAGCTCCCGCAATATGCTTGAAGATGTTCTTGTAATCCCATTTTATGGTATCGAAGTTCTTGGAACCCCCATTAAATGGCATTTCCTCTAAAAATCGGACAGAAACATCATACTTTTTCATTGCTTCCAAAATGGGCAAGATATCCTGCGTATTTTGACCATCCAAAACGATAAAATTAATCCGGACATTAAAACCTTCGGAAATGAGTCGGATCAAATTTTGATATACCGTTTCATATTCCTTTCTACGGGTAATAGTATCAAAGGTTTCTTTATTGATGGCATCCATACTTACATTAATATTGGTGATGCCCAATTCTTTGAGTTCATCAATATATGGCCCTATCAAGGTGGCATTCGTAGTAATGGAAATATCCTTAAGTCCGTCCAAGACGGCCATTTTGCGTAAAAGCACCATCAAATCCTTTCGCACAAAGGGTTCTCCTCCTGTAATTCTTATTTTGTCGATACCCTGTTCTACCATAATCTTACTTAGGGTATAGAGTTCATCAATAGTGAATAGTTTATCATTTTTTGCGAAATTTATGCCTTCAGCCGGCATACAATAATTACAACGAAGATTACAACGGTCCGTAACCGCCAATCGTAGGTAGTTTATCTTTCTATTATGGTTGTCGATCAACATTTAGCTGTAATTATTGGATTAGTTGCATCATCATTTATTCAAAGATAGGTTATCCACCACTAACAGGGGGGATTAGAGCTATCTCATCTTTATCATTCACCAATGATTCATTATCAGCAAAGGTACTGTTCACTGCTACCGCCAAAGAGGATAAAGTATTTAACTTTGGATAATGTTCACCCAGATAATTCTTTAATTCTCCTACAGTGCGGATTTGCAATTCCTTTTCGTTTGTTGTGTTCAACTCCAAGGTAGCACTGCCTATAATGTCTTTTGTTATCCCAAATAATAATATGGTCATATCAATCTTATAAATTTTAATTTTCGGGTGTTTTCAACAAGCCCGGATTCATCATAGACTGCTTGAAATATATAATAAAGCAAGTCAGATTCTATAGAAACATCAAGTTAAATAAAATATAAATGGCATACTTCATTTTAACACTTTGTTAATGGAGATTTGGCTATTTATCTCCCAAATGAAGTTGATTTAATTTCTTAACAAATATTTTTTACATCACATATAATTTAAATTACTTTTGAGCGTTCTGCTTCGTGAACCTATATAAATTAGAAAATGAAAATATCAATTAAAATACTTGCCTTATTTAGTATCCTATTTTTAGCCATATCCTGTGGGAATGCAGAGGATGATGTAAACTTCAATGTAAATAATGATGGGGAACTGGGTAAGGGTAAACCCGTGGATGAATGCCTCAACCTTGGCGAAAATCAGCTTATTCTATCCATACAGGAGCAATATACTACCCTTCCAGGGAAAGTATCCATTTTCTTTAAAGTCTCTGACAGTGATGGATCTCCAGTATCTGGATTAACGGCAGACAAGTTTACCATCTATGAACAAGGAAGAAATGACGCTTGTTTTAATACCATTTCTACATCCGAATCTTTTGCCCGAATTTCACCGAATTCTCAAATTTTCAAGAACAATACCCTATTGGTGTTGGATTTGAGCAACAGTGTTTTGAGCAGCAGTTTAACAGAATTGAAAACGGCCTCTACTAGTTTTGTGAATAATGTAATGCCCGACCCAGCCAATCAATCTGTGAAAATGGCTATCTATTGGTTTGATGGGGAGAACAAGTTACACTTGTTGAATCCTTTGACGGCTTCTAAAGCAGAATTATTGAATTCTATTGATGGAATTACCCAAGATATTAGTAATGACCCTTCCACAGATCTTTACGGTGCGGTTATTAAAGCTACTGATATTGCCACAGATCTATTGAACAAGAGCACTCAAAATAATAATATCGGAGCTGCTTCTGTGGTTATTTTTACCGATGGAACTGATCAGGCTTCTAGATATACTGAAGCTGCGGCTTTAAAGAAGGTAAGGGAAGCAAATGCCAACATTAGTTTCTATTCCATTGGATTAGGTGCGGAAATAGATACCGAGGTTCTTAAAAAGATAGGGAAGACATTTAGCGTATTTGCTGGCAACAAAGCCGAATTGGAAAATACTTTTAATGCTATTTCAGAAAGGGTTTCCGAAAGAGCCAATAGCTTCTACCTTTTTGAGTATTGTACTCCAAAGAGAGACGGAAGTGGTGAAAACAATCTTGCCATCCAAGTGAGATCAGGAAACAAACAAGGTGCTGTACAGACCAAATTCAACGCCAAAGGTTTTACAGGAGGTTGTAAATAAAGGTCCTAAATTATAAGTTATAAAAAAGGGAACATCTTACTGATGTTCCCTTTTTTGTTTTCATGATAATAGTGGCTTCGGTAGGGTTTTTGGTCCCTCAGTTGTTTTAATTGTATAACAACAACCTACATCCTAAAAATAATTTTCACTATCTAAAACATTAAAATCATGGATGTTATCAACGAAATTATTCAAGAAAGCCCAATCGGCCAATGGACCTTAGCCTATAAAAGTGCCGTACTACTATTGTTTTCAAGCATTGTAATTACCCTGTTCTGCATGTTAATTCTTTTGCTGATATACGGTCCATATATGACCATTCAATATGGTTATTAGTTTATTTCTTTAAGATCAAGGCATTTTTAAAATTGCTTTTGTCACCATTTAGACGGATAAGGAAACCATTGACCACGGCATATTCAATCTTATTGTCCTTTTCCAAAACAAAGATAGGATTCATTCCTGCACGTAGATTAAGCACAGGAGCCTTAAAATCCTTGCCTACTATTTGAATTGGTAAATTGGTATCCTTCTTGCCAGCTGGTAAGCTTTCCAATCTCACATAGGTATATCCTTGTTTTAAATATTTCAATACCTCAGATTCCTTAAGGGATTCCATGGATTTAAAGATTTCGGGATGAACTTTGCCGCCTTTTATGGTATATCCATTGGCATCCAAGGTTTCGTATCCATAAAATGTAGAAAGGTCGCCTTGATCGGCTACAGTGCTATTGTAATAGAATTTGGAATGGTCTGCATTATCCACTTCGGAACGGTGAATTCCCAAATCTAATTTGTAATCCTTGCCCAAAAGGTTGTAGGTAAGTCCTTCTATCTTTAGATCGAATAACATTCTGTCATTTTCAGGGATTTTCTCGTAATCTTCTAAAGGAATATTTTTATAGTTCTCCTTGGCAATGGTATAAATGGCAGATAAAATGGAAACATAATTCAGTTTACGAATCTCCTGTTTTTCCGGATCCCCTGCATAACCTCCAGATTCGATAAGGATGGCACTTGTGCCCCATTTTTGTATGTTGTCACCGAACGCTCTAGGTTCAAAATCGTCATTATAGCGTCCTACCTGTCCAGGAGCATACTTTTGGATGATGCTGTTCATGAAAACGATCACTTTCATGGCATTGCCCCTAACTTCATTAATATCTTTTTCATAGTTATATGCTGGTGCCAAATACGATATAGTAGCAGGTTTTTCGGTACGTTCCGCATTGTAATAGGTGCTTTGATCATGGAGGTTAAATCCAAAATCGGCGTCTAGGGAATCCCTTACCATTTTAAGGGTTCTTCCTTCAGGGGATTGCAACATAAGCGCATCCCTATTGATATCTATACCCAACCTGTTTCTTCGGGTATAGGCCTCTGCTCCATCCGGATTAAGCATCGGTAAAAAATGCAAGGTGATATTGGACAAAATAGCTTCCTTTTCAGCTATGAAAGTATCCCCGTTTAAGAAGTTGATGATATCAAAGATAGCTTGGGTAGCTGTTGGCTCATCTCCATGCATTTGAGACCAAAGAAATACACTGGTTGGACCAGATCCAATGCTTATCAGGGACAAGTCTCTCCCTTCTATGGATTTCCCCACCACTTTCACCGTATATTTTGGGTCCGACTTTAATCGATTGATCAAGGGTTGAAGTTCTTTATGCTTTATCCTCCTCTTATCCAGGGAAGGCTCCTTGAATTGATCATAACTTTCATATAAGGCAGCTGTAATATCATTTTCTTGTGCCGAACTATCGGCCGCGATTAGGAAAAGACATAGAAAAATTACCAATTTCATTTTCATGCTAGTTTATTTTTGAGGTGTGGGTTTAAATTCTAATTTTTTTGTGGCCTTTTTTACTCGTTTTAAAAACCGACGTCCTGGATCTTCTTTTTCGGTTCTATAAGAGTCGTCCACTTCCAACCAATAAGGATGCCCTACAAAGTTGGTGTACTCATAATGCCCAATAAGATATTCTATATCGTATTTGGATTTTAAATATTTCACGAGCCAAATATTTGATCGTCGTTGTGCCCTGGTCAGCTTCTTATCGTCAAGGCCACCGACATTTTCAATACCGAGAGCCACATGGTTTAAACCTATCACATGTCTTCCCATTAACGTTTCTGGCATCAATCTGTAGATTGTTCCGTCCCTATCCACTAAAAAATGGGTAGAGACATTAAGGCTGCTTGCGGTTTGTATTTGATCTCTCCAACTCGGTAATTTTGACTTGTAAAACACATCATAAGACGCCTGGAAGGTAGGAATGGCCGTCCAGTGCAAGACAATCATTTTAGGAGTGATTTTAGCTGAATCGGATTCCAATCCGTAGCGATCGGACATGTATTCCTTGGTGAGTGCTATCCGTTCTTCATCAAAAATAACGGGTTTGTCAACAATTACTCTTGAAACCGAACACGAAACTAAATTTAGAAGGCAAGCAATGAAAATTACATATTTCAATTTTAAATGGTATTTAATTGCGCCTTAAAAGTACAACTTAGGGAGTCTAGTCCACAATTAGAATGCTATCTTTTTTAACTACATAATAGAGCTGTACCTTTTTTCTGCCCCATTCAAAAGCTTTCGCCCTATCTACACCCATATATATGTCGATTTTCTTGCGCCAACGGGTATGCATCTTGTCTTTTACCAAATAAATTTGGGAAGAGGTGTCTATCCTTACCATGGTATTGTGTTTTAACCCCATTCGGATCAAGTCTCTTGAAACTGCTATGCATTTCATGCCGGGACGTAAGGTATCGCCCCATGCTGTAACATTGGAATTAAGTGCGGTGGTCTGTGATGGAATGGAATTATATGCCGTGGCGGTCACTCTAATGGAGTCCCATACCAAGACCTCGGCATAAACCTTTTTTTTAGGCGTACAAGAGGAAAAATGAAGGGTTAGGACTATAGAGATAGAGGTTATTACAAATAATAATGTTTGTTTGGTAGTCTTCTGCATATGATATGATCAGTTGGGCAGGGGAACATAACTTTCGTCATTTTCCATCATTGGAAATGATTTTTTCTCCCAAGCTTTTTTTGCATGCTCTATCTTTTCCTTATTTGAAGATACAAAGTTCCAATAGATATGTCGTTCTTCGGGTAAGGGTGCTCCCCCAAAAAGCAGAAGATGGGAATTTGGCTTGATCAGGGTCTTGCAGGTGTCTTCAACCTTGGACACAAGAATATTTCCTTTACCAACCACTTCTCCGCAAGCCTCAATGCTTCCTTCAACAATGCAAATTCCAATTTCTCCCTTTAAATGATCTTTGGTATTGAGTTCAAATTCCGATGTGTTCCTAATTTCTATCATGAATAATGGAGAGTGGACAGGAACGGGTGAGGTTCTTCCATATCCTTCCCCAGCTATTAATTTGAAATTAGCGCTCCCCTCCTTCCAATGCGGAATTTCGGTTGCTTCTATATGATGAAATTCAGGGATGCAATCTTCCATGCTTTTTGGCAATGCAATCCAAATTTGATATCCATGAGCGGTGAATGAATATCCATTTCTCAGGTCATTTGGTGTTCTTTCTGTGTGGGACACCCCTTTGCCAGCTACCATTAAATTTACGGAGCCAGGGGTGATACGCTGACGTGTCCCTATACTATCCTCATGCATTATTTCACCTTCCAGCATATATGTAAGCGTGGAAAGTCCAATATGCGGATGTTGGTCCACATCCATATATTTGGTAGGCCCCAACTGGGTAGGTCCCATATGGTCTATAAAAACGAAAGGACCTATCATCCTTTTTTTGCGAAAAGGAATCAATCTTCCTACTAAAAAATCCCCTATATCCCTACTTCTTTCAGCGATGATTAAACCAAGGGTTGACATAAAAGCAAATCATTTATTTTATCTAAAGTTACAATAATTCTCAACTAATGATTTATTTTTAAAATTCCTTAATTATTCTTTCCATGAAAGTTTTTAAAAGAATTGTCATTGCTCTTATAATCGTTCTAGTAATTGTTGTGGCGTTCAATTACTCTAAACTCAACATCATTTCTGGCTATGCTGCCAAAAATATGGCGTCGAGTGTTTTTATCGCTGGAAGAACCCCAGCCTCAATTGATAATTACGATAATAACGTTCCCCTTATCAAATTGGCTGAAACCGAGGTAGATCAGAAGAATAAAACCATTACTTCCTCTGTTTTTGGGCTAATGGAAAGAAAAGCGGTCTATAGGGAGGGATTAGGGAGCGTCCTTGTACATGGTTCTTATGATTACAGCAAGAAATATTTACGTCCTAAACGACATACCTTAGAAAATGACCTTCCATTTCCCTATGGAGATAACGGTAAAAAGGATACGGTGTTTGGCAATGTGGACTATCAAAAATTGCAAAAAACCATCAACAATGCCTTTTCAGAGCCTGAGGTGAAAAAAACCAGAACAGTTTTGGTGACTTATAAAAATGAGATCATTGCCGAACAATACGCAGATGGGTTTTCTCCGGATACCCCAATTCTAGGTTGGTCCATGACCAAAAGCATCCTGGCCACCCTCTACGGAATATTGGAATACCAAGGAAAATTTGATCTTAATGACCCAGCTCCCATTGCTAATTGGCATAAGGATGAACGTAAAAACATTACCATAAACCATTTGTTGAGGATGCAAAGTGGTCTGGCTTGGGAAGAGGATTACACTAAAATTTCTGATGTAACAAAAATGCTGTTTATGTCGTCGGATATGACCCAACCACAACGTTTAAAAAAAGCGATTGCAAAACCAGGGGAAATCTGGAACTATTCCTCGGGAACATCAAATCTACTGTCAGGATTGTTACATAACTATGTTGGGGAAGGGCAGGCTTATCTCAACTTTCCCTATGCCTCCCTAATAGACAAAATAGGTATGCATTCCATGGTGATTGAGACGGATATGAACAACAATTTCATAGGGTCGTCCTATGCTTGGGCAAACACAAGGGATTGGGCAAAATTTGGACTATTATATCTCAATAATGGCCAATGGAATGGAGAACAGCTCTTGTCCGAGAATTGGGTTACCTATGTCACCACCCCAACTGTCAATTCCGATGGAGTATACGGCGCCCATTTTTGGTTAAACGCTGGAGGCAAGTATCCTGATGTTCCTAGAGATCTATATTCTGCCAACGGCTATGAAGGGCAGTATGTTTTTATAATTCCTTCTAAGGAATTGGTAGTTGTCCGCACGGGCTTGGCGGAAGATCCTGTATTTAATGTGAATGATTTTCTATTGGATATTATAAGCGCCATTGACTAAAGAAAGTGAATGGTATACCTCTTTTGGTATTCATGCAGATGATTTTTAGAAAAACACGATTTTACTAGTCAAAATACTCCCTAAACGAGCCACCCTATAATTTGTTTGCGGACATTGAGCCAAAATAAATAAGAAGCCGGTGATGTTTTATCGGCAGTTTCCGATAATTGAAACAGATTCTGCTCAAAAGTAAGAATATCTTCCTCATTAATGATACCGTCCGCCAAGTCATGAAAGGCCATGGACCAATCATTGAAATTTCTTTTGGGAATATATCCTTCCCACAATAGATTCACGTCATAATGCCGTTCATCTTGCTCTATATTTTGGTATAGATTATGTATGTTTTTTGAATCACCCTCAATTATTTGAACAAAAATATCGTTATGGAACACCAAACAACCCGTTATCCCAAATTTTTGGTTGTTGGTACGTGATGTTTTCAAAATCTCAAATATTTTGATACTATCCGTATCCTTCTTGGCTTTAGAACAATAGACAAGTTCGAACATCATTGTATTTTTCGTTGAATTATCTTCTTTAACTAAATATGGTACATCAATTAAAATTGAACTCCTTTATTAAGATACGGATTTTTTACAAGAATATAGAATAACATCTCACTAAATAAATGATGAAAAACCCATTAAACCAACCAACCCATAACTTGCTTCCTCACATTGAGCCAAAAAAGGAAAGAGGCAGCTGATGATCTATCAACCAATTCGGAGAGCATAATTAAATTCTGTTCAAAAGTTTGGGTGTCTTGTTGACTTATGTTTTGGTCATTTAAATTATGAAATGCCATAGACCAGCTATCAAAACTTCTTTTTTTAATCTCCCCTTCATGTAAAATCACTACTTCCCTATGTCTTTCATCAATGGAAATTCTTGCAAAGAGTCCATGAATATCCTCTTTGTTCCCTTCCAATATTTGTACAAATGTGGTTTTATGGAATACTAAACACCCTGTAATATCCAATGCTTTGTTGGTGGATTGAGCGGTTTTCAAAATATCCAGGATGGCATATTTATCTGTTTTTTTATTGGCTTTGGAGGAATAAACAAGTTCGTACATAAAAAACGTTAGGCATAAGGCGGCCAAAACTACAATTATATATTTATTTTCGGACTAGAACCATTTACCAATAGTCCTATTTTTTAAGATGAATTTCCTGTAGGCCACATATAAAATTCAAATACATTGTCACATACCTTTTATACGAATAAAACAGGTTTAAGGTTGTTCTGTTTTTAGGTATTAATTTTTGGTGAAATATTTTTTCATGGGTTGAAAATAATGTTCATCCCACCCTTTAATGTAATGCTCCCCACTCTCGGGAACCTTGGAATGGATAAGTGTGAGCTCGGTATTTCCACCCTTTTCT
The DNA here is from genome assembly GCF_040566555.1 of Sediminicola luteus. GTDB lineage: Bacteria > Bacteroidota > Bacteroidia > Flavobacteriales > Flavobacteriaceae > Sediminicola. The sequence goes on from NZ_JBEWYP010000003.1 coordinate 229,600, forward strand.
GTTAGGACCACTTCAATCTGTGAATCTTCTTCATGAGGTTCAAATTGTGAAGTCCTCCAAGATTGAACAATTCTTTTGTTTTCTTCCAAAACAAGATTTTTGCCTTGGATATAGCCATCCCATGCCGTAAAAGAGCCTCCAACTTTGTTTGAGGCTATGGCTTCTCCTCCAGTCATCTTTGTATGTCCTTCGCTACTGATCCAGGTATTGAAAATATCCTTTGCCGGGGCATTTAAGGTTGTTTTGAGTGTAAATTCCATAGTATCTAATTTTAATGAAGATTTCTTAGTAGTTTGAAGTGAATGTTATATCACGTTCCTTCTTAAATCTAGTGAAATTAGGACAAAGACTGATCAGTGTTAGGTTTAAATTAACGATGGAATAGCAGTCTTTATAACTAAAAAAGTGGTCCCCACCACAAGTAAGGACCACTTCACAACAATATTTTCGAAAACGACTAAAAGGGAATTACATTAGCTGTGTAGATAAGTAATAAAAATTTTCATTTTCATATAGTGTTCTCGTAAAAAGGGCTTCGTCTTAAAAAGGTGAAGCCTTTTTTTATGGAGATAACTTTGATGAGCTTAGCCTTCTATAAAACCTTCTATAATTGGAGTTGCCCTAGGCTTATCGGATTCCAAAATAAAAAGTCTAACTCCCGTATAGGAACCACCACCAAAACCCGAGACGCGGGCAGATTCATTTTCGTTCTTGACCAAGGCCCCTATACCCTCTTCCTCCAACAACCCTTTCAAGAGGATAACATCTACCTCACTACCGGTAAAGACACTTACATATTTGTTTTTTTCTTCCATAGGATTCTATTTTATTCAGCGATTATGGTTTCTGCATTGTACATAAAGGAGTCTTGCATTTTTTCCAGACGATTGTCAAACTTGGTGCCGAACATAATATATTGGCATTTTTCTATACTTTCCGGAATACGGATTACATCCGAATAATCACTTGCCTTTACCAAAAATTCTGAATCTTCTACCATGAACAATTTCAATTGCCCTAGATGTATCCCATTAAGATAAAAGATACGACTTAATCTTTTGGGCGTGGCGATGACAATATCGGTTCCCAAATAGATTTCTTCCCTTTGCAGTTCAATATTGTGTTCCTCATAGGCACAGTACACCCTTAAATCGGTTCCATAGGTATAGCCTCTAAATTTCTCTGCAAGCTCCAAAGCCGATTGCTTGTCTTTCACGTAAATCAATGCCCTTGGTGAATCTTCAAAGGCAGTTGCTCCGAGTTTCTGAATCGTAGCTATGATCATGGCCGTGGTTTTACCAGCTCCTTTTGGAGCTATGGCAAAAAGGCTGCTTCCTCCCTTAATTTTTGAAATCACCTCTTTTTGAAAAGGTGTAGGGGCAGTAATACCCTTACGTGCAATGTTTTCTTTTAAGGTGGGATGTATTTTTTTAAATGACATAAATATTAGGGACTATTAATTTGTAATTCTATTAGGTAAAAGCACTTTTGAATTCATATAGATATCTATATTTCGCACTCCTGCCACAAAATGGAACCGATTCACAACAATAATTTCTTGTGAGCTCCAAATGTATATACTTTAGTGGTATACAAAAACAGAATAAGAATTTTCATTTTCATATAGTGTTCTCGTAAAAGGGCTTTATCTTCTCAGGTAAGGTCCTTTTTAATTTAATACCTTCTATAAGAGATCTCTTATGGAATCCATTTGTTCTTGCCAAAATCGGGCTTGCGTTTTTCCAGAAAGGCATTTCTACCTTCTTTGGCCTCCTCGGTCATATAGGCCAATCGGGTAGCTTCGCCCGCAAATACCTGTTGCCCCACCATACCGTCATCGGTTAAGTTCATAGCAAATTTCAACATTTTGATTGATGTTGGTGATTTAGCCAAGATTTCCTGTGCCCATTCAAATGCGGTGTCTTCCAGTTCCTCATGTGGAATGACGGCATTGACCATCCCCATTTCATAGGCAGCCTGGGCGGTATAATTCCTTCCCAAAAAGAAGATTTCCCTTGCCTTTTTTTGTCCCACCATTTTTGCCAAATATGCGGACCCATAGCCCCCATCAAAACTGGTGACATCGGCATCGGTTTGTTTAAAAATAGCATGTTCCTTGCTGGCAAGGGTAAGATCACAGACTACGTGAAGACTGTGTCCGCCACCCACGGCCCATCCTGGGACCACGGCAATTACAGCCTTGGGCATAAATCGGATCAATCGTTGCACTTCCAAGATATTTAAGCGGTGCATACCGTCTTCCCCAACATAACCTTGATGTCCCCTAGCCTTTTGGTCACCACCGCTACAGAAGGAATAGACTCCATCTTTGGTTGAAGGTCCTTCCGCAGAAAGCAGAACAACTCCAATGGAGGTATCCTCTTGTGCATCATAAAAGGCTTCATACAATTCTTTGGTGGTTTTAGGTCTAAAGGCATTCCTTACATTGGGACGGTTGAAGGCAATACGTGCCACTCCATCGCATTTTTTATAGGTGATATCTTCAAATTCCTTGACTACTTTCCAATTGATCTTATTCATGATTCGTGATTATAAACATTTTCAAAATACAAAAATAACGCTTCTAGTTGCGATATGGGATGAATAGGGCTACTGATTTTTAGCCTCTATCCACTTGGCCATGTATTTGGTGCTGGCCATTGAATGGTGCATCAACATAGAGCCAATAAAATTACTTGCCCTGTGCTCCTCAAGACTGTTGAGGGTTTCATTTATCCGACTTAGCAGTTTTTCTTCCAGTATGCTCTTGTCATATAATTGGTTGATAATGGCCTCTCCATTGCTTTGACATTTAGTCCAAAGCTTTTTGTCGGTATACAATGCGATAGCATTTTCAGCAAGGGATTCGGCATCGTTGGAGACCTTACCGCCCCAAGGAAGATGGGCATGCATTCCTTCAACCCCTACGTCTGTGGTTACACTTGGGGTGCCACATATCATGGAATCCACCAGTTTTCCTTTTATCCCAGCTCCAAATCGCAATGGCGCAAAACTTACCCTAGCTTGTCCAAGGACTTCCTTTGCATCGTTGGCCCTGCCTAAAACCAAAAACCCTTCCTTGGGTTGATGCAATTGCAGGATGCTCTCCGGAAGATAGGCCCCATAAATTTTGAGATTTACTGTGGGCAATTGTTTTCGAACCAAGGGCCATATTTCAGTTTTTAACCAACGGATCGCATCTAAATTAGGGGCATGCTTGCCATTGCCAATACAAACAAAATCTTCTCTATCTTCAAATGGCATCCACTGCATTTTATCACTTTCCCCTATGTTACCCAACATAAATGGTAGCTGAAGCAACAGCTTTTCATCAATTTTCATTTCTTTTAGCAACAGGTCCATTTCATAACTGGAAATGATCAAGGAAAGATCACATCTGTAGATGCTTGCTATTTCCCTTTTGGTCATATCGGCTTGTTTCCAATCCGTAATTGAGGCGGTTGTTTTATTCTTTTGGCTTTCCAAGCGAACGGACCTTAAGGAATGTAAATCTTCAGTATCCAGAATACGTAAGGCATTGGGGGTGTTTTTTGCAACACGCCACCCAAATTGCTCTTCAGTAAGGAAGCGGTCAAAAAGCACTATGTCGGGATTTAATTCTTGAAGGAACAGATCAAATCCAGAGTCGTTCAATAGTATGTTTTTCTTAAAAACACCTAAAGCTTCCAAATTCATAGAAAATTCAGAGGCCTGGGCTGTAGATGCAAAAGTGATCTGATAGTTGTTACCTTTGAAAAAATGTAATAATTGAAGCATTCTAGATCCCGCAGCAGTAGAATTTGGTTCGGGCCAGACAAAACCGATGATCAATATTTTTTTTGGGGCCAAAATAGCGGTCATGGGTTACATTTTCGAAGCGAATTTCTTGGAGATTCTAGAACGAAGCTTCCGCTCATAATCTTCCTCCAACCACTCTTTGTAATTTTTAGTATTGTTCATGATGCAATAGGAATATAGGCGTACTCTATAGGATATCTCCTCCTTTAGCTGTTTGGCCAAGATCCGTGCATCAAAAATATCCTCACTATTTTCCACACAAATTTGGGCGTGTTGTTCTATACTCCTCTCCAAAACAGTCTTGGATTTAAGCCCCTGGGCAAAAACCTTCTTGTATTCTTCTTTAACATCAAAGTCTAGCGTGACAGAATTAGAAAACTTATCCTTTAATTCTTGTGGCATCTCATAGACAAAGTCGCGCTCAATATCCTCATCATTTCTAATATTCTCCAGGAAAAAGTCTGGAAAATGAAAGATCTCTTTCCAATCCATTGGGGCATCCCACATACCAAACCTAGCCACATTGTTCCCAAGATCAATTACAGTAAACTCCTCCTTATTTGGCAATACCCTAGATCCCCTACCTATCATTTGGAAATAGAGGGTAAGAGATTTGGTGGCCCTGTTCAGGATAATGGTCTCAACACTGGGCTCATCAAATCCTGTGGTCAATATACTCACCGATGTCAATATGGCATCTGGGGTATTGGAAAACCATTTTAAGATCTCCTTCCGCTCAGAGGCGGTATTCTTATTGTCTAGATGACGTATCTTATATCCTGCTTTTTTAAAGGTCTCATAGACGTATTTTGAAGTATTGATCCCGTTATTGAATATTAAGGTCTTTGTACCCTTGGCAATCTCTTCATAAGATCCTAAAAGTTTGCTCTGCATACTTAAATTACCGTAAAGCTCGTCAGAAGATTTTACAGTATAGTCCCCATGGATCCCCAATTTCAAGGTTTTAAGACTCACATCCCGGTTATACATATTGGCACGGGCCAAAAACTTTTTCTCGATCAGATTGCTGATCGACTCCCCCATGATCAATTTTTGATAATTGTCTTTCATGGGTAGCTTAATATTGGAACTCAAAGGGGTTGCTGTGACCCCAAGGATCGTAGAATGCTTAAAGTATTTGAACAGTTTTCTAAATGAATTGTAATGTGCTTCATCAATAATTACAAGACCAATGTTCTTTATCTCAACCTTTTCTTCCTGAAGTCGATTGTTCAAGGTCTCCACCATGGCCACAAAGCACATATACTCATCCTGGTCAATAAGTTCCTTGACGTCGCTATTGATGATTTTGTTTTTTACTCCAAACCCCTTCAGCATTTTAGACGTTTGTGAGCTTAGCTCTATACGGTGGGTCAATACCACCACTTTTTTTTGTGTTTCCCTAATGTATCTTTTGGCAATTTCTGAAAAAACCACAGTCTTACCTCCTCCAGTGGGTAATTGGTACAACAAATTGGAACCGTTGGGAGATTCTTCCAATTGCTTAAAAATGGTGTTCAGATCCTCTAGTTGATAATCATATAGGGTCTTTTCCGCTTGTTCTTTTTTAATCTCCAATAGGATTCAATGGTTTTTGGGTTTTAACTTTTTAAGGTTGAGGGAACCTTTCAAAATTAGCAGTTTTTTGCCCTTTAAAGAAATTTAAATTGGGGAAATATAAAAATTTAATATCCCTTGGAGGTAGATACTACGTTCTTCAACTGCTCCCCTTTGGCCAATCGGTTATAATTTTCCAAGATTTGTGGAACGATTGATTTTGGAGAAGAAATACTTGCGATATGTGGGGTAATATGGATATTGGGATGCCCCCAAAATGGATGGTCCTGCGGCAATGGCTCCTGGGAAAATACGTCCAAGCTTGCACCTGACAAATGTCCGCTATCAACCATATTGAGAAGGTCTTTTTCCACTAAGTGCCCACCTCTGGCCACATTGATGACATAGGCATCTTTGGGTAGTTTCTTGAACAATTCTTTGTCCAAAATGTTTCTGGTATCCTCTGTCAATGGCAGCAAACAGACCAAAATGGAGGTAGTGGATAAAAATTGGGTAAGCTCCTTTTTGCCTAGAAAGGTATGGATGCCCTCCTTACGGGAATTGGCCCAACCTTGAACTTGAAACCCCTGATGTTGAAGATCCTTGGCAAGGGTTCTCCCCAATTCGCCCAAGCCCATTATACCTATGGTAACATCTTCCTTACTCAAGTATTCCTTTCTTGTCCAACTCTTTTGGGATTCTTGCTGTCCATAGAATGACAGATTTTTTAAATGTGAATAGATACAAGCAATTACAAATTCGGACATGTCATTGGCCAACATAGGGTCTACCACTCTGGTGATCGTAATGTTCTCCGAAATATCAGAATCAGCCATGATAAAATCCACTCCAGCTCCCATAGATGCCACACACTTTAAGTTGGGATACTGTTTTAAGGAACCCTTTGGATGTTGCCAAACCAACGCCATGGTAATATCTTCTTTTGGATGTTCTTCCCCAAATTCATAAATGGGAATATTTTTGGATGTACTCAGTAGGATTTCTTTCCAATGGGAAGCTTTTCCGTCCTGTCTAATAATTACAATGGCCATATGCTAATCTATTATATCCAATGCCCTGGAAAATTCCTCTTCATTGGGCCATTTTTGATTATGTGTGGTTTCAAATATTTGTACGATCCGCTCTTTGAAATCTGACAATAGGCCATTTATAGAAATGTATTGGACTACTTCTGTAAAAGAATTGAGCATACTTTTAAAAAATGCATCCGGGACATTTTTGTCAGCGGAAAAAGCCTGGGCAATTTCGAGATTGTACAACATAACATCCGCAATCAATTGAGGCTCTACCCCTAATTTTATAAAGTGCTTGATAAATTTCTGAGCAACGGATCTTCTCGCTTTTGGACGCTTGCGTTTTACGGGAAAATATTCATTGGATATTTTCACCTTTGCTTCCTGCACCATTTTGTCCTCCTTTGGATTAAAGACAAAATCATAATATTCCTTTACGACGGGAAACCTGTCATAAAGGTCCATCAGTTGATCTGCTAATTCCTCTTGCCGTAGTTCTGCAAGGTATTTCTTTAATGCCCTTTTGCTCATAGTGCGATAATACCGACAATTGTTCCCTCAAAAGTAGTATTTGCTAAAATAATTCAAACATATTTTAGTGTAAATTCACCAAAATCTTAAATTTTTCACAAAAAAAGGCATTAAATGACAATGTTTTTTGGATTATCCATAAAAATAATGTATCATATAGCCTTGTAAACTTTCTAAATCAAAAATCCATATATGAGGCAACTAAAGATCATCAAGCAGGTAACAAACAGGGAATCAAAATCATTGGACAAGTACTTGCAAGATATCAGTAAAATAGATATGATTACCGCAAATGAAGAAGTGGAGCTGGCCCAAAAGATAAGAGCGGGTGATCAATTGGCCTTGAACAAATTAACTACTGCAAATTTAAGGTTTGTTGTTTCCGTTGCAAAACAATATCAGAATCAAGGTTTAAAATTACCGGATTTGATAAATGAGGGAAATGTAGGCTTGGTAAAGGCAGCCAAGCGTTTTGATGAGACGAGGGGTTTTAAATTTATTTCCTATGCCGTTTGGTGGATCAGACAATCTATTCTACAAGCTTTAGCCGAACAATCGAGAATTGTACGATTGCCTTTGAATAAGATCGGGTCCATAAACAAGATCAAAAAGGCTTTTTCTTACTTGGAACAAGCTCATGAGCGTCCGCCTTCTGCTGAGGAAATAGCCAAGGAATTGGATCTTTCTGTAAGCGAAGTAAAGCAGTCGATGAAAAACTCCGGTAGGCATGTAAGTATGGATGCTCCTTTGATTGAAGGAGAAAATTCCAATTTATATGATGTACTTAGATCAGGAGAATCACCAAATCCGGATAAAAAGTTATTGTTACAATCCCTAAACACGGAAATTAACAGGGCTTTGGAAACACTTTCACAAAGAGAAGCCGATGTGGTAAAACTATACTACGGGATTGGAGACCAACATTCCATGACCTTGGCCGAAATAGGACAGACATTTGATCTGACCAGGGAAAGAGTAAGACAAATAAGGGAAAAGGCCATCAGAAAGCTCAGACACAACTCTAGAAGCAAGATTCTAAAGACTTATTTGGGATAATAATTGCACTTAATGATTTTTATATAAAAAAAAGGAGCACCCAATAAGGTGCTCCTTTTTTTAGTGGCTCTAATAGCACTATGAATAATTCAACTTATTAATATTAAAGTTGACCAAGATTTCGTTTAAATCTTGCATAAAGCTCAAATAAGCTGCGTTGTCTTGATTTTGGTTTGCCATAATTTGGGGTTTTAATAATGATGTTATTAGCCTATAAATAGTCTAGCTCCACCAATTCGTTTAAACTTAAAATTTCATTTAAATCTTTAAGGAAGATTAAGTATTCCTCTCCGTAGGTGTCGTATAACATAATTAAGTTCGGGTTTTAATTAATTTAAAATTTGGGACTTTAAATCTATGGAGTAAACTTATTTAATTAGTACAAACAAAAAAACATTTTGTGGTGAAGGTGCTTTTTTTTGTTGTAAAAACAAGCTCTTTTATGGGCTGACCTTGTTTGTTAGAACATAAATCTGTAATTGATCCCTGCTGAAACCGACCATACAAAACGTTCAGAATCAAAGACTAGCTCTTGTCTTAACGCTCCAGCTTGTAATTTCCAGAGGTTCTGTAAATTCTTTGAGGGGAATTGATAGACTAAATTCAATCGTTGCGATTCCAAGTATAGAACCGTTTCTGAAATCAATTGGTTGTTGATGTTCAATTGGGTTAATTCCGGTAGAAATCCATAACTTATCACTCCCCCAAAATAATTTTTAGCAGTTTTTAAATATTTTCGTACATCCAACGCCCCAGAAAAACTGGGAGATGCATTGGGCACCGGGGTAATATAAGGTCTAAATGAATAATAGAAGTTCCCTTTGTACATCCCAAATGAGCCTGTGATAACCGTAGCGGTGGAATTTTCAAAATCATAATACTTACCCCCTAATGATGCTTCCATAGCGTTAGGTAGCTTTAGGTAGACCTCCCCTCCTATTAAATTCTTGGGAAAGATCTCAGCTTTGGAAAAGGAATAGGTTAAATGAGTGTATATGTTTTTTGTGACCTTAGGGTAGAGATCCAGCCCGTATTGGATACCATCCACACCAAATCTGTGTCCATAGTTGACATTGGCCGAAATACTTCCTAGAGAGGTAACTCTTTTATAGTCGACACTTACCGCTGCCATTGGATCGTATACGATATCGAAGACTTCGGCAGTGGTAGAGATGCCAATACTGTTCACATTGACCTGATCTTTTAGTTCCCGGTAAAATGCCTTGGCAGCGGTATCCCCTTCGAACCTCCTTAAATGATCCTGCAACCAGTCTATGGCAGAAGGTACCTCTCCGATAGAATTGATCGCCCTAGCCTTTAATAAAGATAGGTCTTGGTCCAGTTTTAGATATTTTAAGGCTTTGTTGGAAAGGCCTAGGGCCAAATAGTAGTTTTCGGCATATATTTCATTGTTTATAGCCCCTATCCATGCATCTTTGATCATTTTGTCATGAGAAAGCACTTTATTGAATTCCTTTCTGGCATTTTCATATTGTTTGTCCCAGCTAAAAGTCTTTGCCAATAATACCCTGGCGTCGTGAAAATTTGGATTTGCTGTCAGTATAACTTTCAAAGTATCCCTAGCTTCGCTTCTATCACCTTTAAATGCAAGATTTTGGGCAGTTGCAAACGATGCCTCTGGCGACTTTTCCATAGGTGTTTCTTGAGTATGTCCAATAATGGATATTACCAGAAATAGGAATAGGATATGGTGTTTGGTTAGATTCATTTGATGGTGACCTGATCTAGATAAGCTTTAATTTTAGTATAATCAAAATACACTGCATTGGGATTTTCCAGGGCCTCTTGTTTCATATTTTCCATGGCCCTTGTCATTTTCTTTATCACATCTGGAGATTTGATATTATGCTTTTTCAATGGATCGATCAATAATAAGGCTTCTTGGTTTTTATCGGACCAGAAATATACGTCTAATAAGGCCGCATACCCATCAGAATAGGTGGGATATTTTCTAATGACCTCCTTTAGGATTGCAATACTCTCGCCATAAGCTTCATTCCACGCATTTACCCTGCCCAATAGGATTTCCGTGTCTGCGTGACCTGGAATTTTAGTTAGAATGTACCTGCTGAGCAGCATGGCCCTATCCCTTTCATTATTCAAAGCCAGATCTCTGGCAGTTGAATAGGCATTATCAAAATCGGCGCCGCCAAAAACACTGTTCACCCATATCTGTTCTTGTTTAGAAAATTCGTTCTTGGGTTTTTTGAAAAGTGCCAGAGAAGTTGGGATGATTTTGTTATTATTGTTCAAATAGTTATTGATGGCTTTTGAGTTCCTATATCCATCCTTAGTTTCTCGAATGATTTGTTCGTCCTTTTCTTTCTTCAGAACCAGATCCGTACCTAGTTTAAATACCGTATTTCTTGAGATGAAATGATCTCCTTGTATATATTCCCTGATATTGTTCTTTTCTCTAAGAAATAGTATTTTCTTCTCCTTATCATACATACCGTTGTTTACCAGACCAGATCCCAACCAAGCAGTTTCCGATGGTAGGTCCAGTTTATATTTTTGTGTCAGCAAGGCAAGGATACTTGGAGCCAAATCTGCATGGGAGGAGAGGGAATTGAATTGTTTGGTTTGTTTGAGCAAGGGACTATAAATAAGTAGTGGCACCCTATAGCGATCTAGATTGTTCCCATGGGGCAGGTCGGAAAGGTTGTGTGTTCCTGTAATTATGAAGATCGTGTTTTCAAATGTCCTTTTTTTCTTATAGTTTTTAAAGAACAACTTAATGCTTTGATCCATGTAGTAAAGGCCTGCGAATATCTCCTTATTATTTTCGACTATTTTACGGGGCTTTGAACCTAGGGCTTCTTTTTCTAGGATTCTGTCTACTTTATCTTCATAATAGGAAAGATTAGGGATTAGTGACGGATTTTTAGTACTTAAAGTTTGTATCACATCAAATCTGGCACGCGGGTATTCTATGAAATCTGCGTTATATTTCTTGAAAAGCTCCCTATCTGGATATCCTAAAGAAAGTCCGGCTGCATCCTCTTTTTGTAGTTCGTAAGTGTCATCAAAATTCTTTCGGTCCAAAATATAGTCCACCCGTTCTTCATAAAGGAACCTATCCAGAAAATTGATACTACTATTTCCTCCATAATTAAAGGACGTATAATAACCATTGGCCTTTAGAATGCCATAGAGGGTGTTGCGTTCGGGAGATATCTTGGTATTGGTAAATCCCTTTTTACCAAACGGCAAGGAACCTATGATGCTCGGCAAAACTTCGGAACTTTGACCTACATTGCTCACATAATTGGTCCAAAAGAGTGAACTGCCCTTTAAGGATTCAAGATAAGGGGTAAATCCTTCGTAATTGGGGTCCTTACCCAAAAAGTCCGATCCTAGGCCGTCCACGATCAAGATAACAATATTCGGTTTCTCTGCTTTCAGGTTGAAAAACTCCCCTAAACGGTCCTCAGTTTTTGTGGGTTGGAGAAGTGGGAATTCCACCTTTCCATCATACTTATTCAGATCCAACCATTCCTCGGCAAGACTAACTGTTAAATGTTGCGTTTTATTTTCATTGATAGGCTTCTTTTCCGAAGCTAGTGCCGCCAAGAACAGGCTAAAAAACACAATGGTCAAGGGGTACATTTTACTAATGATGCGATGCACCTTGACCGTAATCTTATAGAATAGAAAAAATAGTGACAGCATGCTGATTATGGCCATTAATACTATGGTGCTGATCTTCCATATATTCACCCCATACCACGTAAGACTTAGTATGTTTACCTCTAGGATCTCATAATTGGCAAGATAGTATTCCGTCAATAAAACCTCTGTTAGTAAACCTATGATCAGAATGATTATGGTTACTACAAAACCAAAATTTGGTTTTCTTGATTCCAGAAAATTAAAACCAAAAACCAGGAGTAGCCCTACCAAAGAGGCATAGCCCAGGTGATGAAACAATTGCAACAAGAGGCTCTTGCCAACAAACACATCCAACACTCCACTGAGATATAAACGTATAAATTGGTAACAGGAAATAACCACAAGACAGCCAAAGAAAGCAATGACCAATCGGGTATATTCCCTTAGGGTCTTTCTGGGGGCATGTTTTGTTATTTTTTCTTCTACCTGCATGTATCTTAAGCTTTACTAAATCCTTTACGTGTTATAACTCCCCAACCAGATTTGATATTGAACAATTTCTTATAATTACCCCTGACCGAGGAAAATACCACGATTGGATGAAATATTACAGGTTCCAAAATAGCGAATAACATTAGTGTCAATATATCCTTTGTTTTGGTGTACTGGTTATAGGAATAAACATCCCATAATATGGCGTAAAATGAATACATTATCGAATAGGCATAAATGGACAAGGTGATTGCCACAAAAAAGCTCCAGTTTAGGATCCCTAGGTAATAGAATAGAATAATGGAAAAGAATCCAAAGAATTCTAAAATAGGTGCCAACCATTCGTAAAAGAACCAATAAGGGTAACTGATCATTCCCAATTTCCCATATTTTGGGTTAAAGAACATATCCTTATGCTTTTGTAGGGTTTCCAGGTTTCCCCTGGACCATCTATCCCTTTGGTTTACCAAAATCTTCAAACTCTCTGGCACCTCTGTCCAGCACAAGGGATCTGGGATATACTCAATGGTATAAGGCTCGTCCCTATCGTGCATATATCTACGCATTTTAAAGACAATTTCCATGTCCTCCCCTACTGTTTTGGTGTCATATCCTCCCACGGCCAAAGCAATTTCCCTATCAAAAAACCCAAAGGCCCCTGAAATAATCAAGAGACTATCTATTCGTCCCCAAGCCATTCTGCCCAGCAAAAAGGAGCGGGTATATTCCAATAGTTGAAATTTCGCCAACCAATTCTTGGGTAATCGTATTTCCTCTAACATCCCACCTGCAATTTTACAGGAATTGGCAACTCTAATTACCCCACCAACAGCTATAACTCTTTTTTGTGAGCGTTGGTAAAACGATTTTACCACATGTAAAAGGGATTCCGGCATTAAAAGACAATCCACATCTATACAACCTACATATTGATTTTCTGAGAGGTGCATGCCAGTGTTCAAGGCATCTGACTTACCGCCGTTCTCTTTGTCGATCACTGTAAGTTTGGAAAAAGAAAGTTGTTTGGACTTATATATACCTCGTATCGGTTTTGATTGCCAATTCGGATCTATTTTTTTATCGATTTTAACAAGGTCATAGGCCGCAATCATCTTTTCTAAGGTGTCATCCTTACTTCCGTCATTTACCACCATTACCTCGTAGTTAACGTATTGCAATGAGAGCAGGGACCGTATGTTTTCCACTATGGTAAGTCCTTCGTTATAGGCAGGCGCAATAATGGTAATGCTCGGTGCCATTGGGGAGGCCATTATTTTGGATAGATCCCCAAAACTATTTTTATGTTTGTAATGCAGGGAATTTCGGGTGGAAAGGTATCCCATAAAGGTGAACATGATAAACAGCACCACTGTAAACACCAAAAAAACGATGTTTATATAATCCAGGATGATATTTAGCAGTCCACTATCCATTAAAGATATCCTTTATTTTTGATGGTAAGGAAAGAATCTGATCCAGAAAGGAAATGGTTCCCGTGGCCCCATTATTCTTAGCTTCTTCATGCTTTTTATTTGTGCTCGATTGTTCCTTCAAAGAACCCAGTTCAAAGTCCATGTCCAATAGATCTGAAGACTTAGAAGGACTTATTTCGAGGTCATCCAATAAAAAGCAAAAATCCAAAGGCATTTTACCTTTGGTGTTTTGAAAATTTTCTACGGAATAGATATTTCCCAATTGCTCTATCGGAATTTCTTCATCCAAAGTGAGGATTCCGGTAGGACTAACGGGTTCATCAGGTTCTCTAATGAGCTTATCCTTGCTGCCATCCTTGTTTCGTGGGGATTCTCCTCTTATTTCTTCTATTTCAGCAGGAACCAAGTTTAGATGTTCCTCCAATAAGACGATGGTCTGTTCAATTTTTTTCTTGAGGATCGGATTTTCGGTACTCAATAAGGTCTTTAGGAAGATATATTCCTTGGTATCCCCTATTTCTCCTATTTGATCCAATAGCACTAATTTGGTTTCAACATCTGCATTTTTAAAAAGAGGCTTAAAGATACACCTGTCCCTAATCTTTTCAATTTCCAGGACAGCTCCTTCTTCTTCAGAAAACCAATAGTTTTGATCCGAAATACCATTTAATATTTTAAGGGCTTTATCCCTGATACCTATGTTATCTTCATTGACCACGATTTGTTTCAAAATAGGAATCTCCCTTTCATCACCAACATCAAAGATGGTATCCAATAGGATGTTTTTATCACAATCATCCTTTATGGAAAAAATATCCTCATAAAAGTCGTCGTTGGGTGCAGTCCTATCTTTATTTAAACGAAGACCGTTAAAATCTGGTTTTACCTTTACTATGGGCTCTTCCTTTTCAATTTCAACAAAATCGTCCAAATCAGGGATGTCTTTTAAGAACTGATCAAGGGATTCCAGGTCCAATGAATACAGTATTTCATCAGAAATCACTTCTAAATTCTTTAAATCCTCCATGCTTAAGGAGAAGGATTCTTTTACTGGTTTTTCTTTTTTCTCTTCCTTCATGGGTTGGTCTGTATTGTTAGTTTGGGTCTCCTCTTTAATACTTTTGTTTTCTAATGGTGTCTCAGGGACTTTGTCTGATTCAACTTCTGGAATTTCAAATTCAATTATTGGCTCTGCTGTTATTATGTCTTCAGGTGGTTGGTCTTCAGGGATTTCCGATTCCAGTGCATGAAAATCTGATTCCTTCAATTGTTCTTCCTCTAAATTTTTGTTTTCTGATGATGTCTCAGGGATACTATCTGAATCAACTTCTGAAATTTCCAATTCAATAATACCCTCTGGCATTACCATATCTTCTGTTGGCAGATCTTCAGGAATTTCCATATCAAGTGCATCAAATTCTGATTCTTTCAATTGTTCTTCCTCTAAAAATTTGTTTTCTAATGATGTCTCAGGGATACTTTCTGAATCAACTTCTGGAATTTCAACTTCTATATTTGTCTCAGCTGTTACAACTAATTCTGATGGCAGTGCTTCAGGAATATCCGTTTCAGGTGAATCCGATGCAGGCCCATTCATAGGTTCTTCTTCAAGTTGAGTGCTTTCTTCATCATTGGATACAATAAAATCTGATGTCATTGAATGAGAATCATCAGAAGTGTCTTCCAGGTCTTCCAAAGTCATATCCGAATCAGGAGCCAAGGTGAGTATAGTACTTAAAGCTTTACTTTTTACAACAAAATTAAACGACTTACTTTCAACATTTTGCAAGAATTCTATATCCTTTTCAGTACCTAGCTCAGATATGGTATCGAGAATCAAAATCTTGCTGTTCACATTACTCTTCCAAAACACCATTTTAAGCGTATCCAAGGCTTCAACTACCCCAAATTTTTGGATACAACTGATAGTTTCTTCTTTGATTTGTTTGTTTTTATGGCGCACCAATTGGATCAAAATGGCATTAGCATCGTTTTGATCATAATGCTTCAAAAGGCGTAGTGCAAAAAGTACCACGGCCTTGTTGTTGGAGGTCAGCCATCTTTTGAATCTAGGCGGCTGAAAGTTTTCCTTCTGTCTAAGGATATCCATTAGTTTTAGCTGCTGCCATTCTGATATCTGATATCTGGTGGTATCCAGAAAATGCACAATACCTTTTTCTTCCAGCGACACCGCTGCCAATTCAGCCTGTTTGCGAACTGTCCCCCTTTTATCGTTTATAAATTTTGTGATAAAGCCGTAAGATTCTGTGACGCTCATCCGTGTGAGCTCCATAATTCCCTGGGAAACTACCTGCCATCGATAACTCCTGAGCTTATCAAATGCTTTGATATGAAGTCCTAAGTCTTTAAACAACTTGTACAGGCGCTCCAAGGTTTCTCCGGATAAATCTTTTTGTAGATCGATAAGGATATCAGACAGTATTTGATGGTTGAATTCGTCTTTGATAAGATCCCTGATCTCGATCTTGAGGGTTATATAATTCTTGTGATCTTCCTCATTAGCACTATTTGCGTCGTAAAAAAGAAACTCGCTGATCATAGGCGAAAGTTGCCTCTTACGGTCTGATATCTGTTTGGTCTTAGAGGTGAATTTGTTTCTAAAAAAGAAAATAACTCCAAAATAAACTACAGCCAATACAGAAAACAAGAGCGTTAAATCCCACAAGAGATCCGTATGGATCTTTGGAACATCTAACAGCGCATAGCTATGTATGGTAAGAAGGTTCATTAATGGATCAGACTTTTCTTAATTCTCTGGCAACCCTTACCAATAATTCTGTTGGACTTACAGGTTTGGATATAAAATCATTGGCGCCTAACTCAAAGGCGCTTAATACATTCTCCTCATTCCCTGCAGAGGAAATGATAATAATTGGAACGGACAAGCTCAATTGGTTCCGGACGAAATCAATCAGTTCCAACCCGGATAAATACGGCATCATAATATCACTGACGATTATATCAGGAATGCTTTCAGAGAGTTTCTCCTTCACTTGCTTTCCATCATTGGCCCTTATCACAATATAACCGGCCTTTTCAAGTCGGAAGGTCAATAAGGAGGCTAGTAATTCGTCATCTTCTGCCAGTAAAATTTTTTTCTTGTCCATTTGGGGGGAATGGTTTAGGGTTTATTTTAATTTTTTCATTTCTATTTCTATTTCATTTATAACTACTGGATACTCTTCCAGAAAACAGTTATATAAAAATTCCAGGTGTTTTTGATCCTTATCTGTTATACAAGTTTGGTGTATTTGAACAACTATAGCGTGCAAACTGTAGGTCTGCATCATAGCTAGACCCGATTTCATTTTATGTGCTGCAAATTGAATGTTTTCATAATCTTCCACCTCTAGGTGGTGCTTCACATTACCGATAAATTCTAGGGCATTTTGCTTGTAAAGGGTTACTAATTCCTCCAAAAGATCCACTTCGCCCATACACTCCTCTAAAATGAGTTTGAGATTTATTTTAGGCGCCTCCTCATCTATAATAACTTTAGGTTGGGTCGCCAACTTGGAGTCATTCTTGTCAATTATCTTCATATCTGCCCGGTTAGAGGTTAATTTCAATAATAATTCATCTGGACTGTAAGGCTTTAGAATGTAATCATTGATGCCATTATTCTGACATTGTTCCTTGTCCTTAATAGAAAAGTCGGCCGTTAGGGCTATAACAGGGATTTGACTCACATAGGCGTTCTTACTGCTCCTGATTCTGCGGGTCACTTCAAATCCGTCCATAACCGGCATTCTAAGATCCATAAAAACCAAATCTATCTTGTTGTTTTCAAGAATGTTTAGACCATACTGGGCATTATCCGTTATTTGAACCAAACACCCCCAACTTTTTAATCTTTTTTCAATGAGTTTCTGATTGAGAAGGTTGTCCTCAAATACAAGAATCTGCATGCCTTTTACAAGGTCCTTCCTATTATTAATGTTTGCTTTGTGCTGATCGTCCTTTTCTTTTGGCAACTCAACACCAATGATGAAGGGTAGCTCAAAGTTAAAAGTTGTTCCTACTCCTAAGGTGCTAGTAACGTTTATATTACCATTTAGGTTCTCTATTATTTGTTTAACAATACTCAGCCCCAAACCAGAACCACCGTACTTCTTAAATGTATCATGATCGGCCTGTCTAAAAGCATCAAAAATATGTTCGAGATGTTCTTCGGAAATACCTATACCTGTATCGATAATTTTAAAATCCAAAACGATGTCTTTATTGCTCTGCTTTAAGGCTTGGATCCTAAGATGTATATCTCCTTTATTAACGAACTTAATGGCATTACCAACGAGATTTAATAATATTTGAGATAGTTTGGACGGGTCTCCAACCAACATTTCTGGAATTTTGGTATCCATATCCACTTCCAATTTTACCTCTTTATCCATGATAAGGGTATTGCAGAGATACATGACGTCCCTAACCAAACTGTAGAAATTGAAATTCACAGATTCAAAATGTTCTAGTCCAGCTGAGAGTTTGGAATATTCCAAAAGCTCATTGATGATGTCCATGAGGTTGTATGAAGCTGATTGTATAGCAGATACATGTTGCTTTTGCTCCTCAGAAAGCTCGCTTTCCTGTAATAAATCCGTAAATCCGATAATTCCGTTGAGTGGCGTTCTTATTTCATGGCTAACTTTCGCAACCAAATGTTCCCCTGTGTTGTTAGTGTGATTTTTTGGCGACTGGCTGGAAGTATTTTTTTTGTGGCCTCTGTCCATTTCTGCTTCCTCTCCTCCATACGTTGGCGAGGTGTTGGAAGCTGTAGTCCCAACAAATTTTTCCTCAAGACTACTTTTTAACGAATTGAAAGATTTTTTTAACTGGGAAGCCTCTTCAGTCGTCAATTTTTCAAAAGATAGATTGCTCAGTTTTGCTTCTAAGTCGGTTAAGTGATACGTTAGGTCTTTAGATTTCAAAGGGTATTGGATTTGGGTTATGGCCTTAATGAATCGATTTCAAAATTCTCAAGCCCATTACTAGCTATTGGTTTTGGTTTTTTAAATTTCACCATTCTATACACTTTAGGCAATTAAATGTTATCTAGCCTTCCTTTTGTGTTGTCAAAGTGCTTTATTTGTAGGTATATAAACAATCATTATGAAGCAGTTTGTCGTATTTATCAGCATTTTAACTTTGGTAGCCTGTAAGGAAGAGAAAAAGGAAATGGCCGAAAGTGTTTTGGAAAAGGCACATAGAATACATGAAAAGGTGATTACTATTGATACCCATAACGATATAAATGTGGGTAATTTCACAGATAGCATCAATTACACCCAAAATTTGGATACCCAAGTAAATTTGCCGAAAATGACAGAAGGCGGATTGGATGTTTCTTGGTTAATTGTGTATACCGGACAGGATTCCCTAAACGCTGAAGGATATGAAAAAGCGGCAAAAAATGCCATGGATAAATTTGAAGCCATCCACCGACTCTGTGAGGACATAGCTCCTGAGAAAATTGAATTGGCTTTGACCTCTGATGATGTACGGCGCATTTCTAAATCGGGTAAGAAAGTAGCCATGATCGGTGTAGAAAATGCATATCCCATAGGAGAGGATCTCTCAAATTTTGAAAAATACCATGATCTTGGCGCCAGATACATTTCCCTTTCCCACAATGGACATAGTCAATTTTGTGATTCCAATACCGGAGAAAAGGATAGCATATGGTTACATAATGGTTTAAGTGAATTAGGCAAAAAAGCTGTGGTTGAGATGAATAGACTTGGGATAATGATTGATATATCCCACCCATCAAAATCTTCTATGGAGCAAATGGTAACACTTTCCAAGGCCCCTATTATCGCTTCACACTCATCGGCTAGGGCACTATGTGATCACAGTCGTAATTTGGATGATGATCAATTATTACTGTTAAAAAAGAATGGAGGGGTTGTACAAACCGTAGCCTTCAGTTCTTATCTAAACACGGATAAACATGAAGCCAGAGCTGCATATATGAAAGGACTCTATTCTAAAATTGCCGATTCAATGGATATTGATTGGTATGAAAGATCCCAATTTCCCGAGCTGTCAGACGCTCAAAGAGCTGCGTTCATGGCGAATTATCCTAAAGTTTTAAAACAGGCCAAAATAGAGGCTTCAAAGGATAAAAATGCCCCTGAAGCAGTAAATGTTTCAGATTTCGTAAACCATATCGATTATATGGTAAAATTTATTGGAATAGATCATGTAGGGATTAGCTCTGATTTTGACGGTGGCGGTGGTATTGAAGGATGGGATGATGCTTCCGAGACCTTTAACGTGACCTTGGAGTTGGTAAAAAGAGGATATTCTGAAGAGGAAATCGAAAAACTATGGGGAGGAAACCTTTTAAGGGTTTTGGATGAAGTGCAGGCAGTATCAAAAAACTTGGCCGAAAATTAACTTTCGGCCGCTAGTCTATCCTTTACATATTCTATCTTGGTTTTGCCATGGGATGCCGGCTTTCCGTCGACCCCTAAGTTCACCATTATAATATTGTCAACCGTAACAATGGTCTCACGGGTCATCTTATTGCGGACCTCACAATTTAATGTCAACGAGGACTTCCCGAATTTAACTACCTCAATCCCTATTTCAATAATATCACCTTTAACCGCGGTACTCATAAAATTGATTTCCGACATGTATTTGGTAACCACCTTCTTGCTTTCCAGCTGAATAATACTGTAAAGAGCAGCTTCTTCATCTATCCATGCAAGCAATCTACCTCCAAATAAGGTCTCATTCGCATTTAAATCTTCTGGTTTGACCCATTTTCTAGTATGAAATCTCATAACTCACTGTTTTATCCAAAATTAGTCGACTTTATCTTGAAAAAATAACATGGATTTGGATTAGGAGTCAGAAATGTGAATTTGAAATTTTAATGCCCATGAATAACGGATATTGACAAAAACATACTATTGAAATTGTCATTTTATATAGATCTTTTTTTTATTCATATACCCCATGATCCCATAGAAAGATAATCCACCACCCTAAACCGTTAATTCTGTGCAAATAGTTAAATATATAGAAGGTTCGGTTTTTGTACTTAGGATCATTTTAACTGTTATGGCGTTAGGGTGTTAAAAAATTAAAGATTATACCTCATATAGTGTAACAATTCTTGCAAATGACTACTAATTAGAAACTATAACTTAAAATCTAAATGGAAATGAAGACATTAAAAATCAGTTTAGCTGCCTTGCTTATTTCTTTTTTGGCGCCACTACAGGCCCAAACAGCTGACGATATACTAGCCAATTATTTTGAGAATGTTGGTGGTTTGGAAAAAATGATGAGTATAAAAGGTGTAAAGATGACCGCCAAAGTTAGTCAAGGCGGTATGGAAATACCTTTGGAAATTTTGCAATTGAACGATGGTAGACAAATGACCATTATCAATTTTCAAGGTAAGGAAATCAAACAAGGAGTATTTGATGGCAACACGCTTTGGAGTCATAATTTCATGACCATGAAGGCAGAAAAAAGTGATGCAGAAGCTACCGCTAACTTTAAGTTAAATTCCAATGATTTTCCTGATTCATTTATTAATTACAAAGAAAAGGGATATACCGTTGAATTAATGGGTAAGGAAACCATTGATGGAGCGGAAACATATAAAATTAAATTGGTAAAAGAACCAATAATGGTTGATGGCAAACAAGAAGAAGATGTTTCCTTCTACTTTTTTGATTCAGAAAACTATGTCCCCATAGCAGTACAGTCGGAAGTTAAGTCGGGTCCAGGTAAAGGAATGACTTCAGAGGTAACCATGAGTGACTACCAAGAAGTGGATGGCATATACTTTCCATTCTCAATGACCCAGGGCGTTAAAGGGCAACCTGGCAGTCCATTGACTATCGAGAGCATTGTTCTTAATCCTACCGTAGAGGATGGAGCTTTTGCTTTTCCCGATGAAATAAAAGAGGACAAATAATCTAATAACATCATAAAAGACTCTTTTTTAAGGGTCTTTTTTATTTAAAGCTACATCCAAATGAAAAAAATAATATATAAACTTTTAGTTGGCGCAATCCTACTTCCTTTTGTTGGGCTTGCACAGGAAGCAAAAACCAATAATGGCAAAGAAATTTTTGGTGACATGACCGCAAGGCATATCGGTCCTGCTCTTATGAGCGGACGTATAAACGATATGGAAGTACACCCAACTAATAGCCGCATCATTTATGCAGGTACTGCAGGTGGCGGGGTTTGGAAATCCAATGATGCCGGGACGACGTTTAATCCAATTTTTGATGAATATTGTCAATCTATTGGTACAGTTACCGTGGATCCCAATGATCCGGACAATACTATTTATGTGGGAACCGGGGAGACCTGGACAAGGAATAGTGTTTCTATAGGAGACGGTCTTTATAAATCGGTGGATGGAGGAACCAATTGGGATAAAATTGGTTTTGACGCTTCTGAACGAATTACAAGTATTATTGTTAATCCTAAAAACTCCAAGGAAATCTATGTAGGTGTTTTAGGCGCCTTATGGAGCGACAGTGAGGAAAGAGGTGTTTATAAATCTAAGGACGCCGGAGCCACATGGGAGAAGCTTTTGTATATCAATGCCAAGACGGGTTGTGCAGATTTGGCCATGGACCCATCTAATCCCAATATCCTTTACGCCTCTATGTGGGAGTTTAGACGAACAGGATGGTCTTTTGAGTCGGGAGGCAGTAACAGCGCCCTATACAAGTCAGTTGACGGGGGAGCAACTTGGAATAAAATACACAATGGTTTTCCGGAAGGCAATTTAGGGCGTTTGGGAATTGCAGTAGCACCATCAAAGCCAAATATTCTTTACACAGTTATAGAAGCAGAAAAGGACGAAAAGAAAGGATTGTATCGAAGTGATGATGCGGGAGAATCTTGGAAACAGTTGAACAATGATTTCGGAATTACGGTTAGACCTTTTTATTTTTCTAGAATTGTGGTAGATCCAAAAGATGAAAACGTTGTTGTCAAAGGAGGCTTAAGTGGCTCCATTTCCAGGGATGGTGGCAAAACTTTTAAAAATCTTGGAAATATGCACAGTGATATCCATGATTTTGCCTTTAGTATCAAAGATTCTGATATCCTTTATGTGGGTACGGATGGTGGTGTTTACCGTTCTTGGAATGGTGGTAATACCATGGAAATTGTGGAGAACCTACCTCTTTCACAGTTTTATCATGTTAGTGTTGATAATGAGGAGCCATACAATGTCTACGGAGGCTTACAGGACAATGGATCATGGTATGGTCCCTCCAGTTCCCCGGGAGGCGTAGAAGCCAGGGATTGGAATTCTGTTGGTTACGGAGATGGCTTTAGAGTTTTAAAGCATCCGACAAAAAAAATTATATACTCCGAAATGCAAGGAGCTGAAAATGTGTGGCGCTATGATGTGGAAAAAAACCTTACCAAAACCATTCAGCCACTGCCTACAAAAGAAACTCCGAAATTGAGATTTAATTGGAATGCCCCAATGGCAGTAAGCGAGCATCAACCTGATCGTTTTTACATGGGAAGCCAATACCTTCATAAATCGGAGGATATGGGAGATACTTGGCAGATTATTTCCCCAGACCTTACCACCAATGACCCAAAAAAGCAAAATCAGGAAGATTCAGGAGGACTATCCAAAGACAATTCAGGAGCGGAAAACCATACCACCATCTTTACAATCGCGGAATCCCCAAAGGATGAAAAGGTCATTTGGGTGGGTACGGACGACGGAAATGTACAAGTTACCCAAGATGGGGGAAAAACATGGACCAATACGGTAGGTAATATTATTGGGTTACCCAAGAATACATGGTGCTACCACATAGAAGCAAGTTCCTTTGATAAAGGGACTGCCTATGCTGTTTTTGAAGGACATACGACTGGGGATATGAAACCATATGCCTATAAAACCACTGATTTTGGTAAAACGTGGACCAATATAATTACCCCGGATGTTGAAGGATTTGTTAGGAACATCCAAGAGGACTATGTAAATCCTAACCTCTTATTTTTGGGGACTGAGTTTGGACTCTATATCACCATGGATGGTGGTAACAATTGGTACAAATTCACAAACAATATGCCTTCAGTGGCTGTACATTTCATTGATCTTCAGAAAAAAACGAGCGACCTTGTAATGGGGACTCACGGTAGGGGTATCATCATCATTGACGATATCTCCCCCTTAAGGGATCTTACCCCTGAGGTTATGGATAAAAATGTGCATTTTTTCGCGAACAAGCCAACAGTAATTGATGAGCAAGGAGGGTTTTCTAGCGGATTTGGTAATGAAACCCAATTTGTGGGTCAGAACAAGACCAAAGACGTTCAAATTAAGTACTACTTAAAAAAGAGACACACCTTTGGTAAAATGTCGATGGAAGTACAGGATATGGAAGGGAACAAAATTATGGAACTTGGACCAGGTAAATCCAAAGGAATTAATATAGTGAATTGGGGATACACCAGGAATGTACCTAAAGTGGCCAAGGGAAAAACATTCAGTTTTGGCGGCTTTACAGCACCTAAAGTACCGGCCGGCACTTATAAAGTTGTCATGAACAAAGGCAAGGATACTTTTGAACATACCTTTGAACTGGTTTATGACGAAAGGTCTCCCCTTTCTCCAAGTGATCGAAAACTTAAAAATGAAACGATCATGAAACTTTACAATATGACCCAGGAGCTTGCCTATCTGGTTTATGAAGTAGACGCACTTATGGAACAAACTAAAAACAATGGGAATACCAAGTTGAATTCTAAACTGAATGACCTGAAAAAAACCTTGGTCGTTACGACAGGGGATAATTATGTTGGTTCGGCCGAACCACAGCTTAGGGAAAAAATGACCGATCTGTATAGTAAGTTGGCCAGTAATTATGATAAGCCTACAAAATCTGAATTGGACAACCTAAATGTTATCTCTGACCGATTCACTGCAGCTAAAACGGACTTTGATAAACTGAAAAAGAAATCCAAGGCTTATGAAAGCCTGCAATTAAAAAGTTTTGAGGATTTCGTGGGGAGCAAATAAATAAAATCAAACAATACCTAAAAGCCATTGACCCATAAGTCAATGGCTTTTTTTTGTTCATAACCCCGTTAAAAACTAATTGGTATAAATAAATTAGACTCTTTGTTAATGGCTATCTTTATAAAAACTCCGTGAGATGAATAGTAGATCCACTAATCTCTTGAGCCTTCGTCCAGAGATTCCTTCCGCCAGAATTACAAGTGATATGAGCCCCGATGAACGGTTTCAAAACCAAACACTGCGTCCTATCATCAAATTACAGAACTTTTTGATTATTGCTGTTTTCAAAAATTATATTGGGAAACACAAGAACAGGTTCTATGAGCTTACCCTTCAGAAACGCATGGAATACATTGAAAATGCTGTTCAAAAGGATATTAAGTTCAGAAATTCCCTAAAGGGTCTGATCATTGGTCAATTTACTGTTGAGGAATACGAAACCTATATCCGAAATTCTTCGGCCTTGAACAAAAGGATGATGAATATGGCCATAGAACGTCTCAAAGATCAAATACAGCTACTTGAATTGGTCGCTTTAGTCCAATAAGGTCTCTCCATTCAAATTGGTGGTGAGGATTTCGCTCATAAGATCAAAATAAGGTCTAATAGTCTTAAATGATTCATTGACTGTATTCTTGAACTCGGGAGAAAATACCTCTTGGTCTGAAAAGTGCTTTACAAAAATAAACTGCTTTTTGCGGATAAGATCTATATTGGGATCTTCCTTATCGAATCCTTTTGGAGAAGTTTTTAGTTCCTCCCCTTGTAGATCGCCCCATACTTTTTTAAAAGTAGGATCATTGAGTATTTCTCTAAATTCTGATGAATCCGTTTCAAACTCTTTTCTGATTCTTAGGAGATCATCTTTGTTTGGCTCCCAAAATCCGGCTGCAATAAAGCTTTCGTCCGGTTTTAACCGCATATAATACCCGCCGCGCAATGACGCTCCCGCTCTAGAAAAAGAACCAGCAAAATGAATTTTATAGGGTGTTTTGTCCTTCGAAAACCGTACATCACGATAGATGCGGAACATTTTTAATTTTTCTATCTCATCGTGTTCCTCCAAGGCCTGTAGTATACTTTTGTAGAAATCCTTAACCTTGGATTCTAAGGCTTTAAACTGTGATTTATGCTCTGTAAACCACTCCCTGTTATTATTTTTTTCCAATGCTTTTAAAAAATCGAAGATGTCTTTCGTAATCAATGTGCTTTGCATACGACCTAAAGGCTTTATAATTTTACCTTAAAGTTAAACATTTTCAATGCTATCGTTTGAAATTATGGTTAATTTTGAACTAACTAGATCATCATATGGATAAAGAATCAATCATAAAGAAAATAATACAACATAAAAAACAACCCAATTTAAGATACCGGTTGAAACACAATGTAGAGAATTTCACAGATCGACTTTTTTTCATGCTTTTCGATATTGAAACGCCGGTAGAAGAAAATTTAGATATTTTGGAATCGGAGTTTGATGAGTTGGTACGTTTGGCCTGTTGGCAGTTGGAAACCCCATGTAAAAAAGTTTGGAACAACTATATGGCCAAAATACCTACTATTTTGGAAAAACTTAATTTAGATGCAGAGGCCATTGTGAACTGCGATCCCGCCTCTTTATCCATAGAAGAGGTGTATATGGCATATCCAGGTTTTTATGCAATCGCCATCTACCGTTTGGCCCATGAATTATATGAAGAAGGGTTTCCTATGGTTCCCCGCCTGATGACTGAATATGCCCATAGACAAACAGGGGTCGATATCAATCCTGGAGCCAAGATTGGAGACTCCTTTTTTATTGATCATGCAACTGGGGTGGTTATAGGCGAAACGGCTATAATCAAGAACAATGTTAAAATCTACCAAGGGGTAACTTTAGGTGGGTTATATGTTGCCAAAAACCTGCAGAATACCAAAAGACACCCTACCATAGAAAATAATGTGACCATTTATGCCAATGCTACCATTTTAGGAGGAAAAACAGTTATTGGTGAAAATAGTATCATAGGAGGTAACGCGTGGATCACGTCTTCCATACCTCCAAACTCAACGGTGTACCATAAACCAGAGATAAAAATAAAAACCATCACTAATGGGTCATAGTATAATAGATCTAATTGGGAATACCCCTCTGGTAGAATCAAGGGTGTTGAACCAAAATCCAAATGTCCGATTGTTTTTTAAAATGGAAGGCCATAATCCCGGAGGCAGTGTCAAGGACAGGGCGGCACTTAATATGATCCAAAGCGGTCTGGAAAGAGGCGATATTGACAAAACCTCTAAACTGATTGAAGCCACAAGCGGAAATACCGGAATTGCATTGGCCATGATTGCAGGGATCTATGGTTTGGACATAGAGTTGGTCATGCCTGAAAATTCCACCAAAGAACGGGTTCAGACCATGAGGGCGTATGGAGCAAAAGTGACCTTGACCCCAGCGGATATTGGAATTGAAGGAGCACGTGATTATGCAGAGGAGAAAGTGGCCAACCATGGTTACATTATGTTGAACCAATTTGGTAATGACGATAACTGGAAGGCACATTATAAAGGTACAGGTCCGGAAATCTGGCGGGATACCGAAGGAAAAGTGACACATTTTGTTTCCTCCATGGGAACCACAGGTACCATTATGGGAACATCTACTTTTTTAAAAGAAAAGAATCCCAACATACAGATTGTAGGGGTGCAACCAGAAGACGATGCCAAGATACCAGGGATACGAAAATGGCCAGAAGAATATTTACCCAGAATATTTGATAGAAGTAAGGTCGACCAAATCATTGAGGTAACCGAAGAAGCTGCCATTGAGATGGCCAAAAGATTGGCCAAGGAAGAAGGAGTGTTCTCCGGAATGAGCAGTGGCGGTGCTACAGCAGCCGCTTTGGAATTGGCCAAAACCTTAGATAAGGGAGTAATTGTTTCCATCATTTGCGATAGGGGCGACCGCTATTTATCCTCAGACTTATTCGAATAAAAAAAGAGCGCCGATAAGCGCTCTTTTTTTATTTCCTGAACAACCCACTAATGAGGGTGAGCAAGAAAACCAGCATAATGATAATGAAAAGAATTTTTGCTATTCCCTGAGCAGCACCTGCCAATCCTCCGAAACCAAGGATTGCGGTAATAATTGCCATCAATAAAAATATAAAGGTCCAGCGCCACATCATTAATGCTTGAGTTTAAGTTAATAAATGTAAATCATTCTATTTCATTGACTTATACTCTTCAATAAATAAATCTATTTCATTTCCTTTATCATCGGTAATGACATAGGCCTCTTTATTGTTTTTGAGTTTATTTTTATAAATACTCTCACTCTTTACAATCTCTAAGTTATCTCCGTTATCTATGGCTACCATGATTTCCTCGTCATTGGTCACCAACATGAAGTCGGACTTATCGTCTGCTCTATAGCTAAATTTAATAATCTCGTCATACGTATTGTCACTATCATTATCGATCTTGACCGTTTTCATCACATTCTTTTTTTGGAACACGCGATCTTGATTTAATTTGTTCTTGTCTTCCTTTTTGATCAGAACATCACGAGATACCATGGTGTTGATTTTTACAGAATTTTTTATCAATTCACCACCATCGTAAACCGAATATGTTTTCTCCGTGGTTTCTGAGGTCATATCACTGTTTTCCTGGGCCAGCATTGTAGCTGCAGAAAATAATGTTAGAGTGCTTAAAAATATTTTTATAGATTTCATATGTCTTGTTTTAGGTTAATAATTTTTTCCCAAGTGTTTCCCACTTAGCTATTGTTGATACTATC
The DNA here is from genome assembly GCF_040566555.1 of Sediminicola luteus. Lineage (GTDB taxonomy): Bacteria > Bacteroidota > Bacteroidia > Flavobacteriales > Flavobacteriaceae > Sediminicola. The sequence goes on from NZ_JBEWYP010000003.1 coordinate 257,974, forward strand.
TCTTTATTTGAATGAAGTTTAAAGTATAGTCTACGACTAGCTCACTGTGGCATCTTTTAATTTATCAGTTTTACTTTTGTTCCAGGCATCCAGCATCCAGCTTGTTTTTTCAAGGTTGCCAATATAGCCGCCAATCATATCTATGGTACCTTCATCCCCAATGGAATTGGCCTTGTCCACCACTTTTGACATTTGCTTGAGCAATAATCGGTGTGCCTTTAAAATTTCTTCTACCATTTCCTTATCAGCTAATGAAATTGTACTTTCTTCAATGGAAGAGGCTTTTAAATATTCGCTATAATTACTCATTGGGTGGTACCGTAGTGTTAAAATACGTTCTGCGATCTCGTCTACCTTCACTCTTGCATCTGTATATAGCTCCTCGAACTTTTCGTGAAGATCAAAAAAGTTATTTCCCAAGATGTTCCAATGGAAGTTCCTCAATTTTTGATAGTACATATGGTAATCTGCCAATAGTGTATTCAGTTCAATAACTACAGGCAAAAGTTTTTCTTCATTAATATTTAAATAGTTCATATTCAATATAAAATTTAGTGATTAAAAAATGTGATTTTTAATTGGACAGGAAGTCTCTGGTATGCCAATAGATTATTGGCGGATTGGGCGAATGCCCTAAAAAAGATGTTATATAAATATGTCCAACACCCCCAATATACAGGGTGTACAAGGTGATGTCAAGGCGTTTAACGACCTTTAACGGTATTTAGGAAGTATTAACAAAATGATCTGTTAAAGCCAGCGCTTCTTTTTGAAGAATATTAACATAGCTATAAAAAGGGTCAACATAACTCCCCATACAGCAAAATAGCCATATTTCCATTGTAATTCGGGCATATAGGAAAAGTTCATCCCATAGATTCCAGCAATAAAGGTCAATGGAATAAATATAGATGCCATGATGGTAAGTACTTTCATCACCTCATTCATTTTATTGCTGACATTACTCATATACATCTCCAATAAGCTCATGGACATTTCCCGGTAAATCTGCAGACTTTCATTGATTTCGAGACAGTGATCCATTAAATCTTTTAAGAACAATTTGGTGTCCTTCGTGATCAAGGGGTTTTCAGTATCTATAAGCCTATTGATCAGTTCTTTTACAGGAAAAATCCTCCTGCGCACTCTTAGAACCTCCTTTTTTAAATCTTGGATCTTACGGGCAGTTTCTGGTTTTGGGTTGTCATACACCTCTTCTTCCAATAGCTCTATTTTGGCATTGATGTTCTCCAAAACAACAAAATAGTTGTCTATAATTGCGTCCAAAAGGGCAAAAAGTAAGTAGTCTGCTCCCCTACTCCTAATACGACCCGATTTTGTCTGGATACGCTCTCTGAGACCATTAAAAACGTCCTCTTGAAGTTCCTGGAAGACAATCACGGTTCTTTCCATTAACACAAAGGCAACATGCTCACTGACCAACTCATTGTTGGCATCCAGATAAATCATTTTTAGGACGCAAAAAATGTAATCCTCATATTCGTCAATTTTCGGTCTTTGACTTGTATTTACAGCATCTTCTATAATCAACGGGTTCAACTCAAAGGCCTTACCAAGGGTTTCTATATAGGCTTCATCACTTAATCCTACTACATTGATCCATGAAGTAGAGGGGGACTTCTTAAAATCCAGAATTTTTTCAACATCATCTGTTTGATGCACTTGAAATGCATTGTCATCATACTCTATTATGATAACTTTACTTTTTTGACCTTCCCTAAACCCTAGATAGGTTACCGTACCTGGTGCCTTTCCTATTTTTTTGTTGGCTCTTTGTTGTTTTCTATGGGTTACTTTATGGTTAGGTTTCTTTTTGGACATGCTAGGAATTTTAAGATTTAAAGATAGGGATATGTAACCAAAATATTTATTGAAAGTCCAATCTATTCAACAATAACCCTGAACCAGGTGCAACGTAGGACAAAAGGAAAACAGTTTCCGGTTTCAGGGATTCTTCTATATCATTTAGACTGAGTTCCCCTTTTCCCAATAAAATTAATGCGCCCATGATCATGCGTACCTGATAGCGCATAAAACCTTCTGATACAATATGAAGGGCATAGCTTTTTTCGGGGAAAAAATTGGCCTTTAAAATCGTGTTCTCCTGTATTACACAGCTTTTTATGCTTCGATTGGAATTGGTATTTTCCTGATGCCTAGTCGTATAGTTTCGAAAATCATGGTTCCCTACAAATAGACCGGTAGCTTTGGTCATCAGTTCCAAATCCAGGTCATCCTGTATGTTGGCAATAAAGGGGGCACTAAAGGGATGGTTTTTTTGCCCGTATGAAAATAAATAGACATATTCCTTTTCCTTACTGTGTTGAATAACATTAAAGTCTTTATCGACAGATAAAATAGATGTAATTCTTATGTCTGGGGGTAAATTCCTATTGAATAGCGCTTTAAATTCTATTAGGTCGTTCAACGGGGCATCATCCAAAAATAGTTCAAAAGCGGCATGAAGTGCAGAAACCTTCGCATCAGTACGTCCTGCCCCCAAGATTTTGAATTTTCTTTCAGGCAATACAAACTTTAAGGTTTTGAGGAGCATGCTCTCAATGGTCTTTTGGCCCGGCTGCTTCTGCCATCCACTATATCGGAAGCCCAAGAATTGTAATTCAATCAAGTAATAATAGCGTTCCTTTTGCATGGGCCAATTTTGATGCTGTTTAGGTAAGTTTCTTTTGAAACTTGGCCCACCAAAAATACTAATTACACCATAGACTTTTAGGCTCTAATAATATGAATGTCATTTCACCACACTTTTTAGGCTTTTCCCAACAATATCAAGACGTCATTTGAAGGACCAAACCCCATTACACAACACTTTTTTAAGCGTTCCCAACAATGGCTGCACTTCATCGAAATGTTTGAAATAAATAAAATTGTACTCCGTTTTATTTAAAGAAACTGAGGTTCCCCAAGCACCTCGAAACCTACTTAAATGAATACACTACTACGCATCCTTCCATGGGGAATGATTAAGCTATTATCAATAGTGACATTGATAACACTTATCGTTCTTAACTTTTATGGACTTTATACCAATAAGTTCTACTTTTTTAAATTTGACAATTATATTTTTCCCATATTGTCCATAGCCCATTTTGTATACCTCTATGTAATATGGTTCAAAGTGCGGGAAAATGAATATCCAGATCCACAAATGAGGAATCTGGAATATCTCTTGTACGTGATACTTTTCATCTACGTATTTCAAATTTTCGATACGCTTTATATCCTTTCCAGTTATACAGATTATGATGCTTCAATAATCCCAAAAACGTTTATTCCAATGGGATCCTTGATCGTTACCTTGTACTCCCTATTAATTTTTATGACGTTGGTTTCCTTTAAGCACCGTAAGGTTTTGGTAGGGGAATATAAATTTATGGATGTGAACGATAATATTGATTCTTGGCAATAGGAATCCACACATAAAAAAAAGCCCTCTCTAATAGAAAGGGCTTTTTTGTTTATAGTCCGCTTATAAAGCTTCCGTAGAGATCTTTAAACTGATACCCCTCCGTAAACCTGTGTTTACTCAATTTCTTATGGGCCACCAAGCCCCAAAGCAGTAATTCCTTTAAAAAGTAACTATCTTCTTTTGAAGTATCTGGTTGATATTCCTTAATCAATTGATTCAATGGCTGAACACTGTCCAGTTCCTTTTGATACTCCTTATTGGTTGCATCATCCAATATTTCGAAACCGTCCCCATCAAAAAACCACGATATCAACTCATCATAGGGTCCAACCGCATCTTTTCGCTCCAATTTATCTATTTGAGGGAAATACATAGGGAACAAGGTTTTTATGGCATCCTCCACTAAAATTGAAGCAACTCCCCCTGCACCTTCCTGTTCTCCTTCATATACCAGTTCTATTTTCCCGGTTATAGACGGAATAATCCCCATAAAGTCGTTTAAACGGATACTCGTGCTGTCTTCACCATTTTTCAATGCACGGCGCTCTGCGGTGCTCAATAGGTTCTCAAAGGCCGTAATACTCATTCTGGCACTTACGCCACTTTTGGCATCTACATATTCACTTTCCCGAGCTTCAAAACTTATTTGCTCTAAAAGATCTTTGGCCACATCTGGAACAAATACAGCATTGGTCTGTCTTTCATCCAATTTGGCTTCCTGTTCCGTAATTTTCCTGGCAGTCTTGATGTCCTCGGGGTAATGGGTCAAAATTTGTGATCCAATCCTATCTTTTAAAGGGGTAACAATGCTTCCTCTATTGGTATAATCTTCTGGATTGGCCGTAAAGACAAATTGTAGGTCTAAGGGTAGTCGCAATTTAAACCCTCTGATCTGTATATCCCCTTCCTGTAATATGTTAAAAAGTGACACTTGGATCCTCGCCTGTAAATCTGGCAACTCATTGATTACAAAAATACAGCGGTTGGCCCTTGGGATCATCCCAAAATGGATCACCCTGTCATCTGCATAGGATAATTTTAGGTTTGCTGCTTTTATGGGGTCCACATCACCAATTAAATCCGCAACAGTTACATCTGGGGTGGCCAGTTTTTCATAAAACCGTTCTTCGCGCGGCAGCCAAGAAATAGGTGTCTTATCCCCTTTTTCCTTAATGAGTTCCATGGCATATCTGGACATGGGTTTTAAGGGATCATCATTAATTTCCGACCCTTCCACAATAGGAATATATTCATCCAATAGATTGACCATTAATCTTGCCAATCTTGTTTTAGCCTGTCCCCTGAGTCCTAATAGGTTAATATTATGTCTGGAAAGTATGGCCCTTTCCAGCTCGGGAATCACCGAATTTTCATAACCCCATACCCCCTTGAAGGTTTGTTCCTTGTTCTTTATTTTAAGTATTAGGTTGTCCCTAAGCTCATCCTTGATGTTTTTTGATTGGTACCCCGCATTTTTTAGGGCTCCAAGTGTCGTTATTTCTTTATAGTTCAATTTCATATAGCTTTTTAAACACTTCTCTATTGGAAGTTATTCGTTATTATCCTTTTAATCTTTTTCTTCTGTTTTGCTCGTAATCTTCAAAAATCATTTCTCCAAGTCCTTTTAGTCCTGTGAAAAAGGCCTTGCCATTATTGGCTTCCGAAAAATGGCGGACGAACTGAGTTAAATATGGATCTTTGGCAATCATAAAGGTGGTAATTGGAATATGTAATTTTCTAGCCTGTCTGGCCATATTGTAGCATTTCTCAACTATGTAATCATCCAAGCCCACACTGTTCTTATAGTAAGTACCGTCCGGCATTCGTAAACAACTGGGCTTACCATCGGTAATCATAAAGATTTGCTTATTGGTATTCCGTTTTCTTCTGAGCATATCCATTGCCAATTGTAATCCTGCTACGGTATTGGTATGGTATGGTCCCACTTTCAAATAAGGGAGATCCTTTATGGGAATTGGCCAAGCATCATTACCAAACACCAAAATCTCCAAGGTATCTTTGGGATAGCGGGTGGTAATAAGTTCAGCCAGGGCCATTGCTACCTTTTTAGCGGGGGTAATTCGATCTTCCCCATAGAGGATCATACTGTGGGAGATATCAATCATAAGCACCGTACTCATTTGTGCCTTGTATTGGGTGTCCTCTACCACAAGATCATCCTCGCTTAGGGTAAAGCTGTCCATCCCATGATTTATCTGGGCATTCTTCAGGCTCTCGGTCATGGAAATATGTTCCAGTCCGTCGCCGTACCTATATTCACGGAATTCCCCTGTATGCTCGTCTCCCCTACCGGATTTACCGGTTTTATGGTTGCCCGAACCGCTGCGTTTGAGTTTGCCAAAAATCTGGTCCAGCGCCGCTTGTCTTATAACACGCTCCATTTTGGCAGTTATGGATAAATCTCCTTCGCCTTCCCCGGCACCATCTCCTCCACCATCTTTAAATTCTTCTCTTAAAAACCCTTTTGCTTTGAGGTCTTCAATGAAGTCATCAATGGTGTAATTCTCATCTGTAAGTTCGTATTCCTTATCCAGCTCCCGCAACCAATCCAACGCCTCCTCCACATCCCCGGAAGTATGTGTAATCAACTCTTTGAAAATCTCAAAAAGCTTTTCGAAGGGAGTTTGGTTCGGTGCCTCGTACTTGGAAAAACGAAACCCTTTTCTTATGTTCATAGCCATTCTATAAATTTAATACATTTGGAAGAGACCCATTATTTTTTAAAGAAAACTTAACTGTTTGCACTACTTTAGTATCGTATGGATCGTGAAAACCTTTCAAAATTTAACGCCTTTTTACAAACTCCACCCTTATGGCATGGAAACTATGATGGCCTAGAGCAATTTGACTTTCCAAAAGTCGATCTGGAGCATTTGCAAGTTGAGCCTATACCGCATAATATAAGATTGGGGCATCAAATGGAATATGTTTTCCATCAACTTGTTCAGCACTCCTCGCGTTATAGGGTCAACGCTTATAATATTCATATCAGACAAGACAAAATTAGTTTGGGTGAAATCGATTTCATCCTGAAGGATCTGGAAAAAGACAAACTGGTACATGTTGAGCTCACCTATAAGTTTTACATTTTGGATCCTTCGTTTCCAAATCTTATCCACCAGTTGATAGGGCCTAATAAAAGGGATACTTTTTATGCCAAAAAAGAGAAGATCAAACACCATCAGATTCCATTATTGTATTCCAAAGAGGGTGACCGAGCATTAAAGGACAGGGAGATTGATGTTAAGGACCTGGATCACAAGGTTTGTTTCAAAGGCCAGGTCTATATTCCGTGGGATCTAAAATATCAAAACCTTGCCCCTTTAAATACAGAATGTATTGCTGGGTTCTGGATGACAAGGGATAATTTTGCGTCCTATAGCCGGGATAACACTCAGTTTTATATTCCTTTTAAAAAGGAGTGGCCCCAAAACCCTACAGCAGGTTTACATTGGCAGTCCTATCAAGATATTGAGTTGGATATAGATTCCCAATTGTCAAATAAAAACTCCCCTATGGTTTGGTTAAAAAAATCGAATGGGGAGTTCGTAAAAATTTTTGTAGTATGGTGGTTATGATTTGTTATGCCTAACTTTTAAAACTTCCACAATATCATTCAGTTTAAATCCTTTTGCCTGCAATAGTATCAGGTAATGGAACAGCAGATCGGCACTTTCGTCCAAAAAGAGTCCATCGTTGTTGTCTTTAGCCTCAATGACTACTTCCACGGCCTCTTCCCCGACTTTCTGCGCCACCTTATTGATCCCTTTTTGAAAAAGAGAAGAGACATAGCTCGGCTTGGCACCATCCTCAATGGGAGCTTTACCTTCCGCTTGGTCTTTTCTATTTTGGATGATATCCTCCAAGCCAGAAATAAACCCAAAAGCCTGTACATTTTTGTCGCCCCAACAGGTATCAGTACCCTTATGGCAAGTAGGGCCAATAGGATCTACAGAGACTAAAAGGGTGTCCTGATCACAATCCAATTGAATATTGGTGAGCTTTAAGAAATTACCACTCTCCTCCCCTTTGGTCCACAGTCTGTTTTTGGTACGGCTAAAAAAGGTTACCGTCTTGGTTTCCATAGTTTTTTGGTAGGCTTCCTCGTTCATGTAGCCAAGCATTAATACATTCTTGGTACTCGCATCCTGTATAATTGCCGGCACCAAACCGTCCGAATTTTTTGTAAAATCTATTTTCATAACTTCTTGAATATTGTGATAATCGAACTATAGAAAACCCGTAATTCATGGATATCCTAAACTCCTAATTCTATTATAAGCGTACCGGAATATGGTTCCTTTTCAATTCTTCCTTCAAATCCTTAATTTCAATTTCTTTAAAATGAAATACACTGGCTGCCAAAGCGGCGTCAGCCTTTCCTTCGATAAACGTATCTGTGAAATGCTGCATATTCCCAGCGCCTCCTGAGGCAATAATAGGGATATTAAGTTCTGTGGATAATTTGGCCAATGCTTCGTTTGCGAATCCATTTTTGGTACCATCGTGATTCATGGAGGTAAATAATATTTCCCCTGCACCACGTTGCTCCACTTCCTTGGCCCATTTAAAAAGATTGAGTTCTGTAGGCACCTTGCCTCCTACCAAATGAACAATCCACTCCCCATCTATTTCTTTGGCATCTATGGCAACCACAATACATTGTGATCCAAACTTGGCAACCAGGTCATTGATCAATTGGGGGTTTTTGACGGCAGAGGAATTAATGGAAACCTTATCGGCACCATTTTGCAATAGGATATCTACATCTTCTACCGAAGAAATTCCGCCACCCACGGTAAATGGGATATTTACTTTCTCTGCAACCCTTAAAACAAGATCGGCCAGGGTTCTCCGCCTTTCTTCTGTGGCCGAGATATCCAGGAAAACCAATTCATCAGCTCCTGTTCTTGCATAAATCTCCGCCAGTTCTACCGGGTCTCCGGCATCGCGTAGATCCACGAAATTGATCCCCTTCACTGTGCGTCCATTTTTTATATCCAAACATGGAATAATACGTTTTGTCAACATAAGTATATTTTTTTTGAAAGTTTGAAAAGCTATTGCCTTCCTAAACTTTCAATCTTAATTTTAGGTGCTTTTTAAAATAAATTCCTCCAATTGCTTCATGGAAATACGCCCTTCGTAAATGGCCTTTCCAATAATTGTTCCCTCGCATCCCATTTCTACCAATTTGGGCAGCTCATCAAAAGTGGAAATTCCCCCACTGGCAATAAGCTTAATTTTTGGCCCTGCTTCTCTAATAATTTTTGAATAAAGATCAAAGGACGGACCTTCCAACATGCCGTCCTTACTGATATCTGTACAAATCACATAGGAAATTCCCTCCTTGAGATACGCTTGGATAAAGGGTATTAATTCCTCCTTGGAATCTTCAAGCCATCCAGAAACAGCCACCTTTTCGTCTTTCGCATCCGCACCAAGAATGATTTTATCGGCACCATATTTTTGTATCCAATTGATAAAGGTGTCCCTATCTTTAACTGCAATACTACCACCGGTGATTTGTTGGGCACCGCTGTTAAACGCAATCCTGAGATCATCATCGGTTTTAAGTCCCCCACCAAAATCAATTTTTAAGGAGGTATTTGAAGCTATCTGCTCCAAGACCTTATGGTTCACAATGTGTTTGGATTTTGCACCATCCAAATCAACCAAGTGCAGATATTCAATACCATGGGCCTCAAACTCCTTGGCAACCTCCAAGGGGTGTTCATTGTATATTTTTTTGGTATCATAATCCCCTTTTGAAAGGCGGACGCACTTACCATCTATGATATCTATTGCCGGTATTATTCTCATCTTAATATTTTATAAAAGGACCACGTTGTCTTTGGTCATCCAAAGTTTAGAATTTTCTATTTTTTCAAATCCAAAGCGTTCATAGAGCGAATGGGCATCTTTTGTCTTCAGCGCAAAGGTCTTTATCTTACTTAAAGCATCACATTCCATTATGTGTGATATGAGCTTATCCCCCAAACCTTTACCTTGGTGATTTTTAAAAATGATTACATCCATCATATAAGCAAATACGACAAAATCAGTAACTACCCTAGCAAAGCCCAATTGTTCATTTGTTTCGGAATACAAACCAAAACAGAATGAATTATTAATGGTTTTCTGCACATCTTCCAGGGTTCTTCCCTTGCCCCAATAAGAATCTTCACTGATATATCGGTGTATTTTAGGGACGTCCAAGTCTTCTTTATTGGTAGATATATACGTTTCCATGGCTCAAATAACTTCTAGAAAATTCTTGAGGATTGCTTCACCTATCGTACTGCTCTTTTCTGGGTGAAATTGCGTCCCGTAAAAATTATCCTTCTGCAAGGCTGCGCTATAGGGTACTTCATATTCGGATACAGCAATGGTTTCAGAACAAATAGGGGCATAAAAACTATGTACTAGGTAAATATGTTCCTTTTCTGGTATACCCTTGAATAAAGATGTTTTTAAATCGGTAATTTGGTTCCAACCAATTTGCGGCACCTTTACCTTATCTGAAAATTTCTTTACATCTACATCAAAAATTCCCAAACCTTGCGTATTTCCTTCTTCCGAAGAATTGCACATAAGCTGCATCCCAAGGCATATTCCTAAGACCGGTTGTTTTAAATCGGGGATTATTGCGTCCAACTTACTGTCGCGAAGCTTTTTCATAGCGCTGCTTGCTTCTCCCACTCCCGGGAAGATAACTTTGTCCGCAGCCTTTATTTCCGACACATTATCACTTAAAACAGCCTCATAGCCCAAGCGCTTTATTGCAAATTTGATACTCTGAATATTTCCAGCACCGTAGTTGATAATAACTATTTTCATTATTTTTTGGTAGACGATTTAGATACTTGGTTGCATCTCATTTCTTTGAGAACGGATTGCATAAAACCTCGATCATTATTATTTTAATATTACAGTACCCCTTTGGTGCTAGGTAAAACCATTTTTTCCACGTCGCGCTTCACAGCCATTTTTATAGCTTTTGCGAAGGCCTTAAAAATGGCCTCAATTTTATGGTGTTCATTGGTGCCCTCTGCCTTGATGTTCAAATTGGCTTTCGCCCCATCGGTAAAAGATTTAAAGAAATGAAAGAACATTTCAGTTGGCATTTTTCCAATCATTTCACGCCTAAACTCGGTTTCCCATACCAGCCAGTTACGACCACCAAAATCTATGGCAACCTGGGCCAAACAATCATCCATGGGTAAACAAAACCCATATCTTTCTATTCCGAGCTTATTTCCCAAGGCCTTATGGAATACCTCCCCCAAGGCTATTGCGGTGTCTTCTATGGTGTGGTGCTCATCTACCTCCAAATCCCCTTTTACCTTAATATCTAGGTCCATTTGGCCGTGTCGTGCCAATTGGTCCAGCATATGGTCAAAAAAGTCGAGTCCGGTCTTTATATTACTTTTTCCAGTCCCGTCAAGATTCAATTTTATAAAAATATCCGTTTCATTGGTCTTCCTGTTTATTTCAAAAACCCTGTCTTTCAGCTTTAAGAACTCGTATATTTTTTCCCAATCATTATTCTCTAAGGCAATCACATCATTGAGTTCCTCGTGTTTGACTGTGATTTCCCCAGTACCCAAATTGGTATTGTCGTTGATGAAGATTCCTTTGGCTCCAAGATTCTTTGCCAGTTCCATATCCGTTAATCTATCCCCTATCACAAAAGAGTTTGCCAAATCATAGTCATCGGAAAAATACTCTGTCAATAATCCAGTACCAGGTTTTCTAGTAGGGGCATTTTCATGTGGAAAGGTTCTATCCAAGAACACCTTGTTAAAAACCACTCCTTCATTCTCAAAAGATTTTAGGATGAAATTGTGTACTGGCCAAAAGGTGTCCTCAGGAAAAATATCGGTTCCCAACCCATCTTGGTTGGTGATCATGATCAATTCATAATCCAACTCCTTGGCAATTTTACCCAAAAACGTAAATGCTTTTGGATAAAAGATCATTTTATCAAAGGCATCTATTTGCTCATCAATTGTTTCCTTAATGATAGTGCCGTCCCTGTCTATAAATAATACTTTTTTCATATGACCCTGATCCTTGGCCCAACTTTACAAAAGAGGGCTTTGGGATTTTTTTATTGGTTATCTAATTCCTTTAATTTTTCTATTAATTTTTTATTTTCCGCTGCAGTCCCTACCGTAAATCTTAAGGTATTTGAACACAGGGGTTGTGTGGTCCTATTTCTGATCACAATTCCAGCCTCTAATAATTGATTGTATCTTTTGGTAGCGTCATCTACTTTGGCTAAAATAAAATTGGCATCGGTAGGATAGATCCTGTCTACAAAATTCATGTCCGCCAATACCGCTTCCAATACACTTCTCTCCTTTAGGATATTCGTTACTTCCTCTTGCACCTTCTCTGTATTCTGAAGTCTTTCTAGGGCTCGCTGTTGGGTCAGTTCATTGACGTTGTACGGCGGCTTGATCTTATTGAGCACCGCAATTATTTCTGACGACGCGTAGCAGATCCCTAGTCGAATTCCCGCAAGACCATAAGCTTTAGAAAGGGTTTGGGTAACGACCAAATTAGGGTATTGGGATAATTCACCAATCCAACTAGCATCCTTAGAGAAATCTATATAAGCTTCATCGATAACGACCAGACCATTAAATTTAGTCAATAATTCATGGATATAGGCACTTGAGATACCATTTCCAGTAGGGTTATTAGGCGAACAAACAAATAAGAGCTTGCTCCTTTGATCCATTGCCTTAAGGATTTCTGCCACATTCGGCTGGAAATCTTCAGTTAGTAAAACCTCTCTATTTTCTATGTTATTAATATTGGAAAGCACTTTGTACATCCCATATGTTGGAGGTAGAGAAATAATATTATCCTCCCTAGGCTCGCAAAATGCCCTAAAAAGTAGATCGAGCACTTCATCACTCCCATTTCCAAGAAGTATCTGTGATACATCAACACCTTTCTGGGAAGCCAAAACAGCCTTTAGGCTCCGCTGCTGTGGATCTGGATATCTATTGACCCCATTTTCAAATGGATTTTCGTTGGCATCCAGGAAAACCATCTGAGATCCATCGGAAACATACTCATCCCTTGCAGAGGAGTAAGGACTGAGTCCCTTTACATTTTCCCTAACCAGATTATTTATATTTATTTCTATTTTCATAGTCTACGCCACAAGGACCAATTACCGAAAATTTAGTGCTTCGAACTGGTTCCGGATAAATTAATTATTTTTCAAACTTTTTAGCCTAAGGGTAACGGCATTCTTATGTGCTAGCAACCCTTCCGCTTCTGCCATAACCTCTATGGTCCTTCCAATTGCTTGGATACCTTTATCAGAAATCTTTTGAAAGGTCATACTTTTCATGAAACTATCCAGGTTCACCCCACTGTATTGTTTGGCGTACCCATTTGTAGGCAAAGTATGGTTGGTGCCCGAGGCATAATCCCCAGCACTTTCCGGGGTATAATTACCTATGAATACCGAACCTGCATTGAAGGTATTTTCCAAAAAGAAAGCCTCATTTTCCACACAAAGGATATAATGCTCAGGGCCGTACTCGTTGATTAGGTCAATGGCTGTCTGCTCTTCCTCAACAAATATCAACTTACTATTGGCAATAGCCTGTATTGCTATCTCCTTTCTGGGGAGTACTTCAATTTGAGTTTCTACCTCTTTTTCAACTGATTCTATGAGTTGCTTGGACGTGGAAACGAGAATAACCTGACTGTCCACACCGTGTTCGGCCTGACTCAATAAGTCCGAGGCTACAAATGCAGCATTAGCGGAATCATCGGCCATGACCAATAGCTCACTGGGTCCGGCAGGCATATCAATGGCAACTCCAAATTTAGTGGCGATCTGCTTGGCAACGGTCACATATTGGTTTCCAGGTCCAAAGATCTTGTAGACTTTGGGCAGGGTCTCCGTTCCAAAAGTCATTCCAGCAATTGCCTGGATACCCCCTACCTTGAAAATTTGAGTTACTCCACAAAGACTGGCCGTATATAATATAGCTGGATTAATTTTTCCCTCCTTGTTGGGAGGCGTACATAAAACCACTTCCTTACAACCAGCAATGGCAGCAGGAACCGCTAACATTAAAATCGTTGAAAACAAAGGTGCTGTACCGCCGGGAATATAAAGTCCAACCTTTTGAATTGGTCTTTTCTCCTGCCAACAAGCCACTCCCTCGGTGGTCTCCACCTCTATTTTAGAAGTCCTTTGGGCCTTATGGAAAACTTCAATATTACTTTTTGCCTGAAGGATGGCATTTTTAAGCTCTTCTGAAACTAAGTTTATCCCTTCTTCCAATTCTAGTTCCGTGACTTTGTTATTCTCTAAAGCGACCCCATCAAATTGTTGGGTGTACTTCTTTATAACTTCATCACCATTTGTCTTTATCTCTTTGAAAATCTGATTGACAATACCCTCAATTTGATCAACCTCTTGTGTTGGCCTCTTTAAAACAGCTTCCCAGTCCTTTCTTTCAGGATTATAAATTTTGTTCATTACAGGACCATTTTTTCAATTGGACAAACTAATATACCTTCAGCTCCTGCCTCTTTTAATTCCTGGATCACTTCCCAGAACTTGTCTTTATTGATAACAGTATGCACGGAGCTCCAGCCTTCTTCTGCCAGAGGCAAGACTGTTGGACTCCTCATTCCCGGCAGTAGGGCAATAATTTCCTGCAGTTTTTCATTTGGGGCATTCAATAACACATACTTAGATTGACGGGCTCTTAAAACCGATTGAATTCTAAAACGTAGTTTTTCCAAGAGCAGCGTATTTTCCTCTGAAATCTCTGGTGAAACTGCCAAAACAGCCTCACTATGAAGCATTATCTCCACCTCCTTTAAATTGTTTTTGAAAAGGGTACTACCACTGGATACTATGTCACAAATGGCATCGGCAAGGCCAATGTTGGGTGCAATTTCCACTGATCCACTGATAATGTGCAAATCTGCCTTAACCCCTTTTTCTTTTAGATAGCTCTCAACGGTATTTGGATAGGAGGTAGCAATTCTTTTGCCTTCAAAATCCTTTACCGATTGGTATTTGACCGACTTTGGTACGGCCAGGGAAACCTTGCACTTAGAAAAACCAAGTTTTTCAGCTACTGTTATGTCCTGCCCTTTCTCAATTAATACATTCTCGCCTATAATGGCAATGTCCACTACTCCATCCCTTAAATACTGGGGGATGTCACCATTTCTAAGATAAAACACTTCTAAGGGGAAATTTCTTGAGGAAGCCTTGAGCTGATCTTTCCCATTATCGATGGAGATACCGCAATCCTTTAAAATTTGTAGGGAATCTTCATTTAGGCGTCCGCTTTTCTGAATAGCAATTTTAATTTTTTTCATGTGTTTAATTTTTGTTTTTTGATCTGAACAAAACAAACAGGATGTTAAAAACAAAACCCGTTTGATTGCTCAAACGGGTTAGAATATATTTTAGTTACAACAATACATTTCTAGCTCGCCTGATTGCAAGTAAAGAAATGATGATGATGTACACTTTGCTTTTTCATAATGACGCAAAAATAATACTAATTTTTAATCTTGAAAAATTAATACCTCACATTTTATTTCAAAAATGTTAAAATACTACTGATTACCTAAAATTATTGGCAACCCGCTATCTCCAGAACCGATAACAATTACTTTACTGTTTGGAGATTCCGCTAATTTAATGGTAGCTTCTATCCCTTTGTCCTGAAGAATTTTATCCGTTAAAGAAGCACTTAAAATACGGTTGGCATCTGCCTTACCCTGAGCTTCAATTATAACTTTTTGGGCTTCTTTTGAGGCTGTAACCAGTCTAAACTCATATTCCAAGGATTCCTGCTCTTGCTTTAACTTACGCTCAATAGCATCCTTGATCGTAGATGGCAAAGTAACATCGCGCACCAAAATTTCATTTAGTTGAATGTACTGACCGTCCACAATTTTTTTGGTTTCCTCATAAATTTCTGCCTGTATGGCATCCCTTTTACTGGAATATAATTGTTCCGGGGTATAACGTCCTACAACGCTTCTTGCAGCAGATCTTATCGTTGGCAATAATACACGCTGAATGTATTCTTCTCCTTTTTCCTGGTGTAATTTTCCCAAGAATTCTCTTTTAGGTTCAAACCAAGCTGAAGCATCCAATTTAATGTCCAATCCATTGGAGGATAGTACATTCATTTTTTCGAATACTTCTTGTTGTCTTACTTCGTAAATAAAAACTTTGTTCCAAGGGGCTACTATATGGAAACCCTCGCCCATGGCAGGCTCATCAGTAACAACACCTCCCCCAAAAGTTTCATATAATACACCTGCTTTACCTGATCCAATGGTAACAGCCGATTTAGTAATTAGAATAACTAGTAAAATAATAATAAATATTGCAGGTAATGCAATCTTAGGTAATTTGTCCATTTTCTATATTTAATTTAACTTAATCCATTATATTTTCTCAAAAACCATTCTGCTGAAAGTGCAGCAATAATTATGGCCAATAAAATTCTAAAATCGACTAAAGATACAACATTTTGCCTGCCTATTTGGGTTGGCAAATAACGTTTATCATTAATTAACTCCGCTATAAGATTATCAGTCTTCTCTGGGTAAAAAAGTCTGCCGCCTGTATTTTGCGCCAATCTTCCCATCTTTAGATAATTACTGGATGAGAATTGTTTTTCAACATCAAAATCCAGAATTTTAAAACCTCCTGATTTCGAAATATTTTCATTTTGCACACTTACCTTAAACTCATAAGAGCCACTAGTGAAATTTTCCAGATCTGCCTCATAATACCCATTTTTCAATAACATAGGTATTTCCCGTACAGCGTTATCCGACAATCGTTTGATGGTAATGGTTAGAGAGGCATTTGAATCAAATACATAAGTCTTATTAAAGTAAGACGCCTTAATTTTGGCATCGCCGGCACCAGAGAATATCGTATTATAATCGAGCGTTAATCGTTCCTTGGCCTTATTTGTAGCCAGGTAAAATACCAACTTGCCCATTAATTCATCAAAATTATTGAAGTTTTGGTCGTTTCTAAAACTCTGCATTCTCCACTTCCATATATTCTCTCCAAACAGGACCGCTTCCTTTCTGGTACCATCTGTAATAACTGCCAACAGTGGCTCTCCTACCTCTACCCCCTTGATGCGCTGGTCCAACACGGTTTCATGGGATTTTGTGATCAGGATCTCCCCCAGATCACTTTCCAAAGGTGGAAAATTGGATATGGAAAATTCAGAATTGTTGAAAATTGAGAAATTGGGGTTTAGTACAGGAAAAATCTCTTCAGTTTGATTGTAGGTATTCTTTTCAAAACTATTTTGTACAGAATTCAAAAAGCGCCAATCGGTTTTAGAACCCGTTACAGTGAATATTTGTGCCTCTTTGGTCCTTACAAAGTCATATATTGGCTTAAAGCTACTTATGGGTTGGTAAAGAATGAACAGATCGATATCATCCAGTTTAGTTACGTCCGTGCCAGGCTTAAACAATGTTACCCTACGCTGTTCATTGCTTTCAATAGCCTTTTTTAATGCCCCTATATCGGGATGGAGTATATCTGAAATGATGGCCACATTGGTTTTTTCATCTATGACCTCCAATGCAATTTCACGTTGGTTATTGACTATGTTCTTTTCATTCTTTAAAGGACTTGCCGTAATTTTTATTTCCTTAACTCCGACTGTTTTTGCCTCCAGAAGGCTATTTATCCTTTTGGAATTGTCCGTTTTTGATAAATTTACCGTCTCCGTAGCCACAACTTTCCCATCAATCATAATACGGACCACTGTATTTATACTGCCCTCTCCTTCATAAGCAACATATGTTTCCAAGGGGAATTTATTTTTAAGAAAGGCATACTTATTGGCATTGACTTGGGAGATTCTTATGTCGTCATAGGTTGCTGTGTCGCCCACCACTACCGGATACACTGCAATTTTATTGGGGGAACCGTAAAACTCATAATCTACTCCAACTGTCTGGTTTCCATCACTTATCATTATGACAGCCGTATTGGAGGAATCAAATAAGGTATTGATAGAATTCAGCGCATTGGCGATATTGGTGCTTTTTTTCGTAAAACTTAAACTGTCCAGAGCTTCCAAACCGTTCCCAAAACTGAAGGTTTCAAGGTTGAACAGATCCAAAACGTCTTCGTTTTTGGCAATTTTATTGAGCAGGGAATCAATATTGGCGTTTTTATTGATTTCCTTTAAAGAGGTGGAATTATCGACCAATACTACCAAATTGGACTTTTCAATCTCGTATTCTGTTTTGGTAAATTTAGGATTGATCAATAACAATAGGACGCCGAAGATGGCCAGAAAACGTAAAAGGGAGAGGAAAACTTTAAGTTTCCTACTCCCTTTGGTCTTGTAAAAATATTGAATCAGTACTATTCCGAATGCGAACAAAACCGCGAGCAAAATTAATAGTACTGAAGATGTCTGCATATAATTTATAAATTCATTTTGATAGCCAAGGGGAAAAATCTCCTTATTTTTAAAAGTAAAGGATGTAAAATCATTACCCTAAAATTTCTGGCTATGTCAACATTCCTCCATCAACATTTAAAACTTGTCCCGTTACATAAGCTGAAAGGTCCGAAGCAAAGAACAAGCAAGCATTTGCAACATCATCCGGCGAACCACCGCGCTTAAGTGGAATGCCATCTCTCCAACCCTGAACTACTTTAGCGTCCAATTTGTCTGTCATTTCCGTTTCTATAAATCCTGGTGCAATAGCATTGCAACGAATGTTTCTGGAACCAAGTTCCAAAGCCACAGATTTGGTAAAACCTATCATTCCTGCTTTTGAGGCCGCATAATTGGTCTGTCCTGCATTCCCTTTTACCCCAACAACACTACTCATATTGATGATAGAACCTTTGCGCTGCTTCAACATGGTACGTTGTACAGCCTTGGTCATATTGAAAACAGATTTTAAATTGATTTCTATAACGGCATCAAAATCTTCTTCGGACATACGCATAAGCAAATTGTCCTTTGTAATACCAGCGTTGTTGATCAAGACATCTATACTGTCAAAATCTTCCAGTATTTTGCCAACCAATTTTTCTGAGTCCTCATAACTGGCCGCATTACTTTTGTATGCTTTAGCCTTAACGCCTTTAGCCGTTAATTCTTTTTCCAATTCAAGGGCAGGTGCCTCACTGGAACTATAGGTAAAGGCTACATTGGCACCATGATCTGCAAAAACCTTGGCAATCCCCATACCTATACCTCTACTGGCACCAGTAATAATAACATTTTTTCCTTCTAGAAGCTTCATGTGATTCTTTTGTTTACTTAAGTTGATATTCAAATATAGGCTATGTTTCAGATAAGGCGAAAAAAAAACCCTATTCCTCCCGAATTTAATTCAGAATGATAGGGATTTTTTTGAGATTCATTTACTGAATCCTATATTTTTAATATGACAATTGTTATCCTACTACTTCTTTTACTTTTAAACCAATTTCTGCTGGAGAATCTACTACGTGGATTCCACATTCCCTCATAATACGTTTCTTGGCCTGAGCTGTATCATCGCTACCACCAACAATAGCACCTGCATGGCCCATTGTTCTTCCTGCAGGAGCAGTTTCACCTGCGATAAAACCTACAATTGGCTTTTTACTACCACTAGCTTTGTACCAGTGTGCAGCATCAGCTTCCAATTGACCGCCGATCTCTCCGATCATAACCACACATTGTGTTTCTGGATCGTTGATCAATAATTCAACAGCTTCTTTGGTAGTAGTACCAATGATTGGATCTCCACCAATTCCAATTGCGGTAGTAATCCCCAATCCTTGACGCACTACCTGGTCAGCAGCTTCGTATGTCAATGTCCCTGATTTTGAAACGATTCCGATATTCCCTTTCTTAAAGACAAAACCTGGCATGATGCCTACTTTAGCCTCTCCTGGGGTAATTACTCCTGGACAGTTAGGACCTATCAATCTGCAATCTTTACTTTTTATATAGTCGTAAACCTTCACCATATCAGCTACAGGGATACCTTCGGTAATAGTAATAATAACTTTAATTCCTGCCTCAGCAGCTTCCATAATGGCATCTGCAGCAAATGCGGGTGGTACAAAAATAATAGTTGTATCCGCTCCTACCTTCTCTACAGCTTCCTCTACAGTGTTGAAAACAGGTCTTCCCAAATGCTCTTGACCTCCTTTACCTGGAGTAACACCCCCAACTACGTTGGTTCCGTATTCGATCATCTGTTCGGCGTGAAAAGTACCTTCACTACCTGTAAAACCTTGTACAATAATTTTCGAGTCCTTATTAACTAAAACGCTCATTCTATATTTGGTTTATTTTTTGGTTTACAAAAATATGTCTTAAAAAACGATTTCTAAAGTATTCGCTTGCTTATTTATTCCTTCAATTTATCCAAGATGAAAGGGATTTGTTTTACATAGGCCAATTGCTTCAATTTCTCCCTTGCTTCTTCAGCCGGACTACCAAAATAATTCTTGCCTCCCTCCAATGATTTTGATACCCCAGATTGGGCCATGATCACTGCTTTTTTACCGATGGTGATCCCACTGATAACGCCCACTTGTCCCCAAAGGATTACTTCATCCTCGATTACAACACATCCGGCGATTCCCGTTTGGGAGGCAATAAGACATTTCTCCCCTATCACGGTATCGTGGCCTACATGAACTTGATTGTCCAACTTGGATCCTTTTTTAATGGTGGTATCCCCTGTAACTCCTTTATCTATGGTGCATAAAGCCCCAATATCTACATGATCCCCTACTACTACCCTACCTCCCGATAGTAATTTGTCGTACCCGGTAGGACGGTTTTTATAATAAAAAGCATCTCCCCCCAAGACGGCACCTGCATGGATGGTAACGTGGTCTCCAATAACACAATTATCATAAATGGAGACATTGGAATGAATAACACAATGTTCCCCAATGACCACATTGTTCCCAATAAAGGCATTGGGTTGAATAGTTGTATGTTTCCCAATTTTTGCTGAGGGAGCTATATTGCTGGCCGATTTTTCAAATGGCCTAAAAAAGTTGGTCAACGTATTAAAATCCCGGAATGGGTCATCAGAAATTAAAAGTGCCTTCCCTTCCGGGCAAGCAACCTCCTTATTGATGAGTACAACGGTAGCATCTGAATCTAAGGCCTTATCATAGTACTTTGGATGATCCACAAAAACGATGTCCCCAGCTTCCACCACATGAATTTCGTTCATCCCTAAAACTGGGAAGTCATCATCCCCTACATACTTTGTATTGATAATGCCAGCAATCTGTTTTAAGGAATAAGGAATGGGAAATTTCATTGTTTGATATTAAAAAAGGTGTTTAACAAAAAGAGTTTTCCTCCAAAAGCTAAACACCTATATATGATTAACTGGATTATTCTTTTACGCGCTCCATATAAGCGCCTTTCTCTGTATCCACTTTTATTTTATCACCTTCATTGATAAACAAAGGGACATTTACACTGGCTCCAGTCTCTACTTTGGCCGGTTTTGTGGCATTGGTAGCGGTATTACCCTTTACACCTGGCTCTGTATAGGTAACTTCCAATACAACACTGGCTGGCATATCAACGGACAAGGGCATGCTATCCTCGGTGTTGAACAAAATGGTCACCATTTCACCTTCTTTCAATAATCCTGGAGCATCCAATGAACTTTCCTGAAGTGTAATTTGGTTGTAATCATCGGTGTTCATAAAGTGGTACGTTTCCCCTTCCGAATAAAGGAATTGGTAGGTACGGGTCTCCACGCGAACATCTTCAATTTTATGTCCGGAAGAAAAAGTATTGTCAATCACCTTTCCAGTAGTGACACTTTTAAGTTTTGTACGAACAAAAGCAGGACCTTTTCCCGGTTTAACGTGTAAAAATTCAATAATTTTAAAAATATCGTGGTTATACCTGATGCATAAACCTTTTCTAATATCTGATGTAGATGCCATATAAATTAATTTGTACTAAAATATCCTTTCATTATCCCTCTCTGGGAATCTCTTATAAACTGTAAAATCTCATCTCTTTCCGGAGTTGCTTCCATCTCTGCCTCTATGATCTGTACAGCCTGGGAATTGTTGTAGTTTTTTTGGTACAGTATTCTATAAATATTCTGGATTTCCCTGATCTTATCAGATTCGAATCCCCTGCGCCTTAGGCCTACTGAATTAATCCCTACATAAGATAAGGGTTCCCTAGCAGCTTTTACAAAGGGAGGAACATCTTTTCTTACCAGTGAGCCTCCAGTTACAAAAGCGTGGTGACCTATTGATACAAATTGATGAACCGCAACCAGACCTGCCAATATCACATTATCACCTATGGTAACATGTCCGGCCAAGGTAGAGTTGTTCGAGAAGATACAATTATCACCAATAAAACAATCATGGGCTACGTGACAGTAAGCCATAATCAGGCAATTCTTGCCTATTTTGGTTTTCATTCTGTCTGAAGTCCCCTTATTAATGGTAGCACATTCCCGGATGGTGGTGTTATCACCAATCTCCACGGTAGTTTCTTCTCCTTTATATTTTAAGTCTTGGGGCGTTGCTGAAATTACGGCTCCTGGAAAAATATTACAATTTTTTCCTATTCTGGCCCCTTCCATTATGGTTACATTGGATCCTATCCAAGTTCCCTCGCCGATAATAACGTTATTATGAATAGTCGTAAACGGCTCCACCACCACATTCTTGGCGATTTTTGCCCCTGGATGTATATACGCCAGTGGTTGGTTCATATTATTTCTTTTTTGCTATTTGTGCCATCATTTCTGCCTCGCAAACCAGTTTACCGTTTGCATAAGCATAAGCTTGCATATGGCATATTCCTCTTCTTATAGGCGTAATCAGGCTACAGTGAAAGGTCAGGGTGTCACCTGGCAATACTTTTTGTTTAAATTTTACATTATCGATCTTCATAAAGAAAGTCAGATAATTCTCAGGATCGGGAACAGTACTCAATACCAAGATCCCTCCGGTCTGGGCCATGGCCTCCACTTGTAAAACTCCAGGCATTACAGGAGCATCGGGAAAATGTCCTACAAAAAACGGTTCGTTCATGGTCACGTTTTTCATCCCAACAACGTGACTATCAGAAAGCTCTAAAATCCTATCGATCAATAAGAATGGAGGTCTATGTGGCAACATGGCCATAATTTGATGGATATCCATCAAGGGTGGCAGGTTGAGATCATAGGTAGGAACGCTGTTCCTTTTCTCCATTTTTATCATTTTGGACAATTTCTGTGCAAATTGGGTATTCACAAAATGTCCGGGTTTATTGGCAATGACTTTACCTCGTATTCTTGTGCCTACCAAAGCGAGATCACCAATAACATCCAATAATTTATGCCTTGCGGCCTCGTTAGGATGATGCAGGGTAAGATTGTCCAAAATGCCATTTGGTTTAACCGAAAGCTTTTCTTTTTTAAAGGCTTTTTGTAGTTTCAACATGGTGGATTCAGAAATCTCCTTATCTACATATACAATGGCGTTATTTAAATCACCTCCCTTTATCAACCCATGCTCCAACAACATTTCCAGTTCATGTAAAAAACTAAAGGTACGTGCTGGGGCTATTTCTGTTTTAAAATCTGATAAACGCTCCAAGGTAGCATTTTGGGTCCCTAATACTTTGGTTCCAAAATCGACCATAGTGGTCACTTGGTATTCATCTGAAGGAATAATGGTTATTTCACTTCCGGTGGCCTCATCTTTATAGGTAATGACCTCTTTTACTACATATTCATTCCTAACAGCATCTTGTTCCACAATGCCGGCTTTTTCCAAAGCTTCTATAAAAAATTTGGAGGAACCATCCATAATGGGTGGTTCAGACGAGTTGAGCTCTATGAGGACATTATCAATTTCCAGACCTACCAAAGCAGCTAGCACGTGCTCTGAGGTTTGAATCTTGACCCCATTTTTTTCTAAATTAGTACCGCGCTGGGTGTTCACCACATAATTGGCATCGGCCTCAATGATGGGGTCCCCTTCTAGATCAACTCTTTTGAAGGCGTAGCCATGATTTTCAGGAGCAGGCACAAATTTCATTGTGACATTCTCTCCGGTATGTAATCCAACACCGGATAGTGTAATCTCCTTCTCTATAGTCCTTTGTTTTGCAGTTGTTTTACTCACTGGTTTTATTTTTTTCTAGTTCTTCCAATCTATTGACAAGCTTCGGTAAATTCTTAAAATGTACATAGGATTTATTGAAATCCCCATAATGTAGGGAAGGTGACCCTTGTAAAATCTCACCATCCTTGATATTTCTACCTATTCCGGATTGTGCCTGGATTTTCACCCTATCTCCAATGACAATATGGCCAACAATGCCCACTTGTCCTCCTATCAAACAGTTCTTACCTATTTTTGTAGATCCAGCGATACCCGTTTGTGCGGCTATTACCGTATGTTCCCCAATTTCCACATTATGCGCAATTTGGATTTGGTTATCCAATTTAACACCTTTTCTTAATATGGTAGAACCTAAGGTGGCCCTATCTATAGTAGTGCCCGCGCCTACATCTACATTATCTTCCAATACTACGTTCCCTGTCTGTGGCACTTTGCTGAATTCTCCACTGCCATTGGGTACAAACCCAAATCCATCGGCACCTAATATTACCCCGCTATGTATAACACAATTATTGCCAATTTGGGTATCTGAGTAAATTTTGGCCCCAGCAAAAACGGTGACATTATTGCCAATGGTAACATTGTCACCAATATAAACATTTGGGTAGATCTTTACGTCATTGCCCATTTTCACATATTCCCCCACATACGAGAAAGCACCTAGGTATAATCCAGTTCCGTAAGATGCTGATTCTGAAAGAAAAACAGGGTTCTCAATTCCAGTCTTAATATTCTTTGCCTGATTGTAATACTCCAATAATTTGGAGAAAGACTCATATGCATCATCCACCTTGATCAGGGTAGTCTTTAAAACATGCTCTGGTTTAAAGCTCCTGTTCACTATGGTAATGGAAGCCTGGGTAGAATAAATGTAGGGAGTATATTTGGGATTAGCCAAAAAGGTAAGGGAACCGTCCTCGCCTTCTTCAATTTTGGATAGCTTATGAACAGTGATTTCAGGGTTACCTTCAACCTCACCTTCCAATATACCCGCAATCTGGCTAGCTGTAAATTTCATGAGGACAAAAGTAAGAAAAATAGTTAAACGTCAACTTTGGGATAACAGATATAATATTTAGTCACTGTTTTGGAAAGCGCTTTTAAATTTAAATGGTCTGAAGCCTTGGCCACATCGGTGATTCTACCATTTCTTCTTACGATATTAATGTTCTGCCTATCTTGGTCATAGGCCTTGTTTCCAATCTTCCCACTAAAAACAAAATACGCAGTTTCCTCATCGGTAAGGTTATAAGATTTTTTTATTTTTTGGAATTGCTTTTGGAGCTTTTCATCATCAATTGGCTTGTTTTTCATTTTAATGGTCAACAATCTTCTATTGATGATCATATCGCACAATTCTGAAAGTACAAAGTCGGGATGCCCAACCCATAATTTTATAGCTGATAGGATGTCCACATCGTCCAATTTGGCAAAGATCTCCAAAGTATCGTCATCAAAATTACCCTCATTAATTTTATGCTGTATAAAAAACAACAAGGGTTTACTGCATTCTAGTTCCTCCCCTTTCTCCAATAACTCTTTGGCCCTTTTAAGAACGCTGATCAACAACTTTTCCGCCACCAAACCGGTCTTGTGCAGATATACCTGCCAGTACATGAAACGTCTGGACATCAGGAATTTCTCTACGGAATAAATACCTTTTTCCTCTACGACCAATTCCCCATCCACCACATTGAGCATGGTAATCAATCGATCAGAACTCACATTTCCTTCGGCAACACCAGTATAAAAACTGTCTCTTTTAAGGTAATCCATTCGATCCATATCGAGCTGACTGGACACCAATTGATTCAAGAATTTTTTAGGATAGGCCCTATTGAAGATCTGAATGGCCGTAGTTAAACTTCCGTTAAACTTCATATTCAGTTTTTCCATGAAAAGAAGGGATATCCGCTCATGGTTGACCCCTTCCACAATACTGTGCTCCATGGCATGGGAAAAAGGACCGTGTCCTATATCATGTAATAAGATGGCACATAAGAGGCCTTCCTCTTCTTGCTCAGTTATCTCAACCTTCTTAAAACGAAGTACTTGTATGGCTTTTTGCATGAGATGCATACACCCCAAAGCATGATGAAATCGGGTATGGGTTGCTCCTGGATACACCAAAGAAGATAATCCCATTTGTGAAATTCTTCGCAATCGCTGAAAATAGGGTTCGGCGATCAGGTCAAAAATTAGAGTATTGGGTATGCTAATAAATCCGTAAATTGGATCATTAAAAATTTTAAGTTTGTTTGATTTAATCAAAATTACGAATCTTTAAGGCAGCAAATATAAGCACTAAATGAACAAGATTACAATCCTATGGGTAGATGATGAAATTGATCTACTTAAACCACATATTATATTCCTCCAAAGCAAAAATTACGAAGTAATTACCTGTTTAAGTGGACAAGAAGCCTTGGAAGAACTTACCAAAAGTAAGGTAGATATTGTCTTTTTGGATGAAAACATGCCTGGAATATCGGGCTTGGAAACACTGAATGAAATTAAGATCATCAATAGCTCCTTACCTGTGGTGATGATTACAAAAAGTGAGGAAGAGTTAATTATGGAGGAAGCCATAGGTTCTAAAATAGCGGATTACCTAATAAAGCCAGTAAATCCCAACCAGATCCTTTTATCACTTAAAAAGAATTTGGACCACTCTAGGTTGGTGTCCGAAAAGACCACAGCCAACTATCAGCAAGAATTCCGGAAAATATCCATGGATCTTTCTATGGTGAACTCCTATGAAGAATGGGCAGAGCTGTATAAGAAGCTTATATATTGGGAACTTCGTTTGGAAGAAATTGAAGACTCTGGTATGTTCGAAATATTGGAATCCCAGAAGACGGAGGCCAATGCCCAGTTCTGTAAATTCATGGAGAAAAACTATGAAGATTGGTACCAAGGCGGGGATGCACCGGTAATGTCGCATACCCTGTTCAAGGAATTGGTTAAGCCAGAACTAAAGGACAACAAGACCTTATTGGTGGTTATAGATAATTTGAGGTATGACCAATGGCTGGCCTTTGAAGACACTTTGAACACCTTTTATAAAAAGAAAAAGGAAACACCTTATTATAGCATACTCCCAACAGCTACCCAATACGCCAGAAATGCAATCTTTTCTGGACTTACACCATTGGATATGGAAAAGAAGTATCCAGATTGGTGGAAAAATGATACGGATGAAGGTGGGAAAAATTTGTTTGAAGCTGAATTCTTAGGAACACAATTAAAGCGGTTGGGGTTAGACCTAAAATGGGATTACCATAAAATAAGCAGTTTAAAACAAGGAAAACACTTATCCCAAAATTTCAAATCCCACAAGGAAAATGATTTAACGGTGATTGTCTATAATTTTGTGGACATGTTATCCCACTCTAGGACAGAAATGGAGGTCATCAAGGAATTGGCATCCAATGACAAAGCATATCGATCCTTGACCCTTAGCTGGTTTAAAAACTCCCCTTTACTGGAAATTATACAACAAGCACAGAATATGGGGCTCAAATTGATCATTACCACAGATCATGGTACCATAAATGTAAAACAGCCTTCAAAGGTCATAGGAGACAAGGAGACGAGTCTTAACTTACGATATAAAACAGGGAGAAGTCTTACGTATGAGGAGAAGGATGTTTTAGAAATTAGGAATCCAAAAGACGTTAATCTTCCTACTATAAATGTGAGCAGTTCTTTTATTTTTGCCAAGAACGATTTGTTTTTTGCCTATCCCAATAATTATAACCACTATGTGAGTTATTATAGAAACACCTATCAGCATGGGGGCGTTTCATTGGAAGAGGTTATTATACCGTTTATAGTTCTTGAGCCTAGATAGGCAGTTTAGATTATTTTATTATGATGTATTCAGAAAAGGAGCTGCCCGAAGTGGCAAAAAAAATAGTGGCATCGGCCAAATCGAAGGTGATTTGCTTTCATGGTCCCATGGGGGCAGGTAAAACTACCCTTATAAAAGCCTTGGTAAAAGAATTGGGTGGCGCAGGCAATGCCAACAGCCCAACTTTTGGGATCGTTAATGAATATCATACAACCACCAATGAGTTATTGGGGTACCATTTTGATTTTTACCGATTGGAAAACGAGGAAGAAGCCTTGGATTTTGGCGTAGAAGAATATTTATATTCCGGGGCATGGGTTTTTATAGAATGGCCGGAAAAAGTTCCATCCTATATTCCTGAAGATTGTACAAATCTGTTCATAGAAATTGTAGATCACAAGACCCGGAACATAACCTTTGGCAATTAGGCAACTTCATTTTTATTCCAATAATTGCTTCTAATTAAAAACAATTAAGCTGCTAAAAAGTATGAATCACATGGGATTGTAGTAATAAATCTTTACGAACGAAGAATAAAGTCTTGATTTTTTATTTTCTATGAATACAAAAAATTATATGGATAAATGCACCATTCATACAGAATAAACTACCAAAAATGAAGATAAAGTCCTACAAACCACAAAATTAATTGAATTTTATCTCAATAATAATTTTATACCACTCATTATTTACCTATATTTGTTTGTATATTCGATAACGTTATAGATTTATATCTACAACAAAATCCTCCATTATGATAAAAACTATAGATCGGTTAACACAATTCATCAAATACGCGGGATTAAGTGCCCGACAGTTTGATTTGTCCATAGGGGCCGGAAACGGTTATACTTTAAGGATGAAAAAAAATCATGCCTCAATTGGTAGTGATGTCATTGAAACAATCATTAGAACGTATCCACAATTAAATTTAGTTTGGTTGATGACGGGTGAAGGTGAAATGATTAAAAAAGGTGCAGAATCCAAGTCTTTGGAATTCGATCAATTGCCTGCCACCAAACAACAGGAAATTGAAAAGATAATTGAGCAAAAAATTAGGGAGCGCCAGGAAAATGAGTTACAAAAACTTCTTTTGGATGTGACCCAAGAAATTGAAAAGACAAAAAGTAAAGATTAGTCCCCCCCTATTCTACTTTTTTAGCATTCTATTCAACAGCTAAGGCTTCTTTAATTAATATTAAGGAAGCTTTTTTTATTGGCTTGTTTCGATGGGATTTACACCATATTTAATTTAAAAAAGAGGAAGATCTTTATTTTTCTTTCTTCTTGTCCAATTCGGAAATAAGGGATTCTTTAAGTTTCACAAGAGCTTCCATCCGTTCTGTAGCAGTAACTTCAGAAATCGTAGTTTCTTTTAGTTGATCCAATAATACCTTTTTTTCAATAACCGTACTGTTGCTTGAGCCCAACCGACTTACCAGATCATTTATCTCTTGGGTCAGATCCAAATAAATATCATAAATCTTGTAGCGATATTGGACAAAATAAGATAAAACAAGAAGTAG
This sequence comes from Sediminicola luteus, assembly GCF_040566555.1. GTDB lineage: Bacteria > Bacteroidota > Bacteroidia > Flavobacteriales > Flavobacteriaceae > Sediminicola. The sequence goes on from NZ_JBEWYP010000003.1 coordinate 287,016, forward strand.
TCCTACGATAAATAGGATTGCAGGCAACGCTTTAAAAAGTTCAAATTGATCTACAGGACCAGATGTACTTTGAACAGTTTCCCAAATTTGAAATGAATATATAATAATTGGCACCAATAAAGAATACCTCCACCAGTTTTTACAACTAATAAACCAAATCATCAACGGAATCAGTACACATAGTTTTAAATTTAAATACCACAAGAACATGTGTATTCCATTAAAACCAAAATCATGAATTACAAACCAACCCCATTGATATGTTTTTATTCCTATAGGAATTAAAGTATCAACATAGTAAATGGCTGGGATTGAAATTAGCAAAATGGAACTAATTAATTCGAATACCTGCCGTATCCTCTTACGCTTTTTTGCTTTTTTTACGGAAAAATCCATTTCTGTATTTAAAACTTCTATCGCTCCGTATAACTTTTTCAAATAGCCTTGTGCAGAAGTTTGGTGTTGCACTCGCTCCAATTTATTTTTGTGTACACGCAAATTAGCATATATGTTCTTATAATTTTTAATTACCGGTGCACCCGTATCAATATCTCGTCCAATGTTGTTGAATCTAAAACCATAAAACCTTCGATCAAGAAGAACCAAAGAAAGTAAGAATACCATTATAAAAATTATAATAGGTATTAAATTCTGAGAGCTTTTTTTTAGTACTCCTCCTTCATATATCAACTCAAATAGAAATAGCCCTATTGGGCTTAAAATAAAATATTTCCAAACAAAATGAGAAGTAAAAAACCAAATAATATAGAGAAGTAATGGTATAAGCATTGAAAGATTAAACCATACCAACGCCTGATTATTTAGAAAACTATGTTTAATGATCAGGTTGCCAATTCTATATACTCCTGACGTATCAGAATTTGTAAATATGTGTGAGTATAGTGTTATAGGCAGCAATATAATTGCGAACGCAATAAGGACATCCACTGACATTTTTTTCTTCCATAAGCTATTTCTCTCCCTTTTCTGTTCAGCCATAAAAATCTAATGAACAACCTACAAAAGTTGAATTTTGAAATGAATATAAAGATTATACTCTAAGCGCTAAAACTTACATTTTAGTATAAAATTTTATAAAATAATTAGAAAAGAGGTTCTTTAAAAGAATATTGTAAAACGTTTATTGAAAGGCCTAATGCTGAAGTGTTTTCAATTCCAAAACCAATCTATTTCTAAGAAGTGCCAACCTTTCCTCATATTCTTTTGGTCGCAAATATTCCTTTTCTTTTGACAATTGCTGAAAAGGAATTGCAAACTTTTCATTGATATCAGATGATTGATGTTTTTCAATTATTCTTGTGATCTCATATTCCAATTTCCCATCTGCCTCCCTAATTTGCATTTGATAGGTGTTCACTTTGAACAATAGTAACATCAGTAACAGTATGGGCACAATAAAAGGAAAAGAATAATAAAGTTCATGTTCATCGAGAGCCTGGGAAATACTTGGATTTACAATGGAGACCAGCTGAAAGGCCACAATTAACAAATTGATCAGCACACCATATCTCCAAATGTGTTTACAAGTAAGAAACCAGGTTAATAGGTAAATTAAACTGAACATTTTCAAACAAACAAAGTATACGAAAGTCTGAAAGGTCGGAAACCCCGCATTATATGAAAATCCAAATATTTGTACTTCCACAATATCATTGGGAACCAATTTGTAGGAATAAAATAAAACAGGTAAGATCAAAAGAACAGTAACAATGCCAATTATGTTCGCTTTGGTCAAATTATTATGATTATTTGACAATGCAGTTGATTCCGATCCAAATTCACGATTCGATTGCAAATCCTTAATTTTACCTAGCCCTGATTCCTTTTTAGATTCTACGGGTTGTGTTTTTAGTTTATCTATCGTTCTCTCTTTTATGGCAAGGACAAGCTTACGATCTTGAATGGTTTTTATCAAAAAAATAATGTCGCTGGTCACAACAGATAAGGAGTTTTGCAAATGGGTGGTAAAACGCTTAGACAGGACTATCAATAAAAGAAAATATAGGGAACCGCAAAGTAAAGTTACTAAGGATAAAATACCATAGCCCATGTCCGGGCCCCATAATATAGCAACCATTTGGAAGATGGTCAATAACAGTCCCGGTATCAAACAATACCGCCAAATCCTCGGTTCTGAGATAAACCAATATCCCAATAATAAAATTACATACAGCTTCCCTAAAACATAATATGATATAAATTCAGTGATCCTAATGGAGTATGAAAAAATAGATAAAGTATAAGAATCTGGTATCCATAAATACACATATAGCAATAAGGGTAAAAGTGCAATACTTAAGGTAAGTAGAAGCTGGGGGCTATATTTTATGGGTATGACATTCAACAATTCAAAAATAGTTTAATTCATTAGATTTAATATAATATATCGACATAGTACCATTCAGGTTATGGATTAATAGTAACCATAAAGAATAAGGGCCTATTGTAAGTCTCATATTTTGAGAGAAAAGATAGCCTATATTATATTAAGTGTTAAAACATTTTGTAGGACTACATATCGGATAAGTCAAAATATTATTGTACATTTTCCATGAAAAGACACTAAATTCGATGAAAGTATTTTTTTTATCGATTAAATGTATTATTTTGTCGTTGTAATGCAAATTGTTTGTAATTTTTTTCCTACATTTGTATTGAAGATGAAATTTTATTAACTAAAAACTTTTTACGATGAACACAAAAAAGATTTTTTTCGCTGTTGTCGCCGCCACAACATTGCTTGTTGCTTCCTGTACTTCCAGTACAGCTAGTGATGATGCATTGTACGAGCAAGGCATCGACAAAACGCTAATTAACAAAGGGAATGGTAACGGATAAACATCTGTAATTGTTTTTTTTTGAAATTTTTAAAAAGGGTAATCATAAATTACCCTTTTTTGCGTTTTATAGTTTCATACGCTAGATTTTTACATTAATGAAAGAACAAGAGACCCCCAAAACAAAGAAGGCCAAAAAGAAACTACTCATAGAATCCTTAATGGTATTCTTGATCATATTGGCCCCATTTATATTCAAGGCACATGAGTATCTGCCCAAAGAACAAGGTGCAACATTTACTTTTCTTGGAATGACCTTTGACAGTAACGGCTTTGGCACAATGGAGCTTTATGGCTGGTTTATGGTAGGGAAAATTATTCCCTTATACTTATTTATTATTTGGTTTTTTACCTCTAAGGACTGGTGGTACCATATCATTTTGATCCCTATATGTATGTATTCCTTTCAAATTTTTGAAACGGTCTATGGATCCGATGATTATGTAGACACAGATAATGTCCTTTGGATCTTACCTGTATGTATGGTCATTACCCCTATTGTATATTTTATTAGGATTAAGCTTTATGATAAGCATGTGCATGGCATAGATTTGGATGCTATGGATGCGGAATTAAAAATGCTTCAAGAAAGGGAACGTTTACGAATGGAGAAAGAAGCACTTAAAACAAAAAAATTGTAAATTTGAAGATGATGTGCCTATTGGCACGTTCAATTACAACTTATGAACCAACCTTCTTCACCTTTTAGCAAGCAACAATTACTGCCACAAGAAGAAACTTTAGAAGTTTTAAGACAAAAAGGAGAACTCTATATTGGGATTCCCAAGGAAAACCAATTCCAGGAAAAACGTATTTGTTTAACCCCAGATGCCGTAAATGCCATTACCGCACATGGACATAGGGTATTAATAGAATCCGGAGCAGGAGAAGGAGCCAATTATTCAGATATAGATTACACCAATGCCGGAGGCGAAATCACCAGGGACACCAAGAAAGTATTTTCCTGTCCCCTTATCCTTAAGGTAGAACCACCTACCCACTCCGAAATACAACTATTAAATCCGCAGGCAACCATTATTTCTGCCCTGCAGATAAAAACACAATCCAAAAAATATTTTGAGGAACTGGCCAAGAAAAGGGTCACTGCCATTGCATTTGAGTACATCTTGGATGATGATGGGAAATACCCGGCCGTACGGTCATTAAGTGAAATTGCTGGAATATCGTCTGTTTTGGTAGCTTCCGAAATTATGGCTGCCACCAATAAAGGTAATGGCCTTATGTTTGGCAACATCAGTGGGGTTCCCCCTGTTGAAGTGGTTATTATAGGTGCTGGCACGGTAGGGGAATTTGCTGCCAGATCTGCCATTGGCTTGGGGGCCAATGTAAAGGTGTTCGACAACTCCATTACCAAGCTCCGAAACATACAGACCCATTTAAGACAAACGGTCTATACCTCTACCATACAGCCTAAAAATCTTCTAAAGGCCTTAAAACGCTGTGATGTAGCCATTGGAGCTACCCGTGGAAAGGACAGGTCTCCTATTGTGGTCACCAGTACCATGGTGGAGCACATGAAAAAAGGGGCCGTCATCATTGATGTGAGTATTGATATGGGCGGGTGTTTTGAAACCAGTGAAATAACCACGCACGATAAGCCAACCAGAGAAAAATTTGGCGTCATCCATTATGGGGTACCCAATATCCCTTCCAGATATCCAAAAACATCTTCTATTTCCATCAGTAATATCTTTACGCCCTATCTTTTGAAAATAGGGGAAGACGGTGGACTTGAAAATTCCTTGAGATTTGATAAAGGACTAAGAAATGGCCTATATTTGTACCACGGTATTTTGACCAACAAATCGGTTGGGGAATGGTATGACCTTTCTTATAGCGATATCAATTTTCTTATTTTTTAGTGTATGGCATTTTTAAAACGACTCGGCTTCTTTTTGGTCGGTCTTTCTATTGGAATAGTATTTCTTACCTTCTTTTTTAAGAAAAAAACGGAAGAAACAGGAACATCTTTCTGTTATTTTCCAAACTGTAGGGTTTTAAAGGACTTAAGGTCCAAACCTATTGCGTATTCCGAGGACATTAACGAACTCTTAGCGTCCAATAAACTAGACACTTTGGATATCGAAACCTTTTTTAGGGATGGGGATATAGATTTTGGAAAAAGCAATGCGAAGGCTGTACCATGCAGAACTTATGTTATAGAAGGCGCTATAAAAGAGAAAAAGGCAATTTTAGAAGTTAAAAATTGCCCTTCAAAGGTTCTAGTGGAACGGATTACCCAGTTCTAAAATTCAACTGGTTCTCCTAGATTTATATTTTTCTACGCGTACGCTCCTTTTTCAATAAGGTAAGCTCTCTTGTAGTCTGTCCTGATACAGAGGTATTTTCTTCTGCCCTTCGTATAAGGTAGGGCATTACATCCCTTACCGGTCCGAATGGCAGGTATTTGGCTACATTGTACCCATGTGCAGCCAGATTAAAGGAGATATTATCGCTCATACCATATAATTGGCCAAACCAAATATTGGGATCATTATGGGCAATGCTGTTTTTGTCCATGAGCTCCATTAATTTATAACAGCTCAATTCGTTATGGGTTCCCGAGAAGAGGGCAATAACGTCCAGATGCTCTACAATATATTCTATGGCAGCATCAAAATTCTCATCTGTGGCTTTTTTGGATTCACAAATAGGTGTAGGATAACCTTTCTCCTCTGCCCTATCGTTCTCCTTTTCCATATAGGCTCCACGAACCACTTTAAACCCTATTTTAAAATTCTCTTCTTTGGCCTTTTGGTGTAGTTTCTTCAAATAATCCATCCTATCCCAACGGTACATTTGCAAAGTGTTGAAGACAATAGGTTTTTCTTTGTTGTATTTTACCATCATATCCTCAACCAGACTATCTGCAGCATCCTGCATCCAGCTTTCTTCCCCATCAATCAAAAGGGCCACATCCATATCATGCGCCTTTTTACATACCTTATCAAATCTGTTGATGATACGTTGCCATTCTTGGTTTTCAGCTTCCGTTAAGGTTTTTCCCTCCCCTATTTTTTGGTAGATCGCAAAGCGACCAAAAGCGGTAGGCTTAAAAACTGCATACGGAATCCCCTCTTTCTCTTTTACAAAATTGAGGATTTCCATTATTTTCTCGTAGGCAAAATCAAATTGGTTTTCCACGTCCTTTCCTTCAACGGAATAGTCCAATACCGATGAAACCCCTTTTTGGTGCATTTTTTCAATAAGCGGTAAACAATCCTGTTCATTGACACCGCCGCAAAAATGGTCAAATACCGTAGCTCGTATCAATCCTTCCACAGGCAAATGGGCCTTTATGGCAAAATTAGTAACAGCAGAGCCAATTCTCACCAATGGTTCATTGGCAATCATCTTAAATAAAAAATAGGCTCTCTCCAATTCGGAGTCTGTTTTTAATGCAAAAGCCGTTGCGGTATTTTCAAAAATTTGATCCATTATTGTCAATTTCGTAATGGGCCAAATATAAGTACAGAATATTTATTTTATCTATAAAAATAGCCTTTATTTTGTCTTTTTCAATACGCTCAGAATGAAGTCGATATCCAGTGATTCCTACGCCGTACATTTCAACGAAAACGCTTTTAAGGCATTAAACAAGCACTTAAAGGGTGCTGATTATTCCAAAATTTTCATCTTGGTAGATGAAAACACCCATAATCTTTGCCTGCCCCAGTTTATGGCAGAAATAGAGGGAGATTATGTTTACGAGATCATTGAAATAGAAGCGGGGGAAATCCATAAGAATCTGGAGACCTGTACTCAGGTTTGGGAAGCCATGTCCGAATTGGATGCAGACCGTAAAAGTCTAATGATCAATTTAGGAGGTGGGGTCATAACCGATATGGGCGGATTTATAGCCTCCTGTTTTAAAAGGGGCATCCATTTTATTAATGTGCCCACTACCCTATTATCTATGGTAGACGCCTCTGTAGGAGGTAAAACCGGAATAGACCTGGGAGCTATAAAAAATCAGATTGGTGTTATCAACCAGCCACAGATGGTACTGGTGGTGTCCCAATTTTTAAATACCCTGGAGGAAAGACAACTTCAAAGCGGGTTTGCCGAAATGTTGAAACACGGCCTTATCAAGGAAAAAAAGTATTGGGAAGAACTTAAATTACTTTCCAATTTTGATACTATGGATGAATTCATCTATCATTCCGTACAAATAAAAAATGAAGTCGTACTACAGGATCCTACAGAGCAAAACATAAGAAAGATCTTGAATTTCGGTCATACCCTTGGGCATGCCATAGAATCCTATTTCCTGGAGAGCTCATCACATGAGACCCTTTTACACGGGGAGGCCATAGCTGTAGGGATGATTATGGAAGCGTTTTTATCCAAAGAACTGACAGGGCTATCGGAAAAGGAACTGGAAGATATTAAGACCACCTTTCTTAAAAGGTATAAAAAAGTAGCTTTCACTGAAGAAGATATACAAGCCATCTTGGGTTTAATGAAGTTTGACAAAAAGAACTCCCATGGCAATATCAATTTTGTGCTCTTAGAATCTATCGGAAACCCTGTTATTGACATAAAAATACCTAACGATTTGTATATCAAGGCATTTGATTACTACAAAGATTAATGCCTACACCTACTTAAAAGGGTGGTTTTACAACTCTTTCAGTTGCGTAACGAATAAATAACATAGCTTAGGATAAGAAACCATCCTAAAAACCAAACTATGATACGCCGACTAGTAGACTACAAAAAACTGGACCATCAAGTAGCCAACCTTCTTATTGAAAAATATCCCCACGGATATGGAGATAGTGATATTATCTCCTTTAAGAACATGCATGGTGAAATTGTGGAAGCCGTTGAAGTAAAAACCAATGACACCCTTTATCTTGTTAAGATCAGTAAGTGTTTAGCACGATTTATTGCTGAATTTGATGATAAAATGGAAAAGGAATTAGAGATCAAGCCCATCAAACCTCAGGTTATTGCTGGAGATGAAGAAACCGAGTATGAGTACGAAGATAGGCATGAAGAAGATTTTGACGAATAGTTGTTATTCTTCACTAATAGCTCTTTTGTTTGGCCCTACCTTTTCATTGCGATAAGTAGCGTATTGATAGGTAAATTCTGCACCAAAAAATATGATGATACAGGTATAGTATACCCACAACAAGATTAAAACTACCGAAGAGGCCCCTCCATATACGGATGTTGGATCACTTTTGGTAAAATAAAATCCTAAAAGGTACTCGCCTAACAAAAAAAGGATGGTGGTGAGTCCGGCTCCGTAGAAAGTAGTTTTCCATCGGATCTCAATATCCGGCAACCATTTGAAAATAGCTCCAAACAAGCCCGTAATAATACCAAAGGAAAGAAGGAAGCTCACAATATCTGCAAATATGGCCGCAATATAAGGTGCTATTTGCCCTATATATTCACTCATAACATTCAATAGGACGGACAGCACCAAGGAGACCAAAAATAAAAATCCCAAGACCAAGACCATTCCAAAAGAAATCAATCTGTCCACCAACGTTTTTATATATCCTTCTTTTTTTGATTTCACATGCCAAATAGCGTTCATGGTCTTTTTTAATTGAACAAAAACAGCGGTTGCACCAAAAAGCAGCATGGCAACTCCAAGAATAACACCAAAAGTACTACTTTGGTTGAGGGTAGCATTGGCAATCATTGCTTCTATAGCCTCGGACACCCCTTCCCCTATCAATCCGCCTAACTTTTCTACGATTCTTCCCCTCACAGCATCCACACCGAAAAAATACCCAGAAATGGTAACAACGATCATTAATAAGGAAGGAAGTGAAAATAAAGTGTAGTACGCAATAATGGCACTTTTACCAAATGGATCGTCCTTATACCATGCAGCAAATGTTTTTTTTAATAGGGAAAAGAAAATCTGTACGCTATCACTCATTATAAATATCGGTTCTCAATAATGGCCTGATGGTGTTTCTGATGTCCAGAAATAATTAATCCGGCTGCCCCAACACTCATTTTAGCACTGCTGGCCATTCCAGTTCTTTTTAACCCCTCTTCTTCAAAGGTTTCGAATAATGCAATGGTAGATTGCCTTACGGCCTTAAATTCTTTTATAATACTTTCTCTAGTGCGCTTATTGGCTTTGGAAGCAGGCACATATTCATCTTGGTCGAATCCAGGTAAGGGCGTTTTATCATTTCTATAAAAACGCAAGGCCCTATATTGAAAAACCCGCTCGGTATCAATCAAATGCACCAAAACCTCTAAAATGGTCCATTTTCCAACTCCATAAGCATACGTTAATTTCTCTTCAGGAATGTTCTTTATTTGGTTCACAAATTGATCCATACCTGTTTTCAATCCGTCCATTAATTCTACATCCCCTAAGGCCTCTATATAGGGTTGGTAATAAGAATTGTAATCTGTAGTGCTTAAATCTGTTGTCCTCATTGTATAAAAATAAAAAATCCCAATCAAAGGTAATGATTGGGATGGTTAATAAGATTTAAAATTCGTTATAGCTCGTTGAAAATAGTGTGCATCAAACGTTTCTTATCATTAATGCTTTCTTCCAATGAAATCATAGTTTCAGTTCTGCTAATACCATCAATATCATCAATTTTGAAAATGATATTTTTAGCGTGGTTCGTATCCTTTGCCCTGATTTTACAGAAAATATTAAATTTTCCGGTGGTAATGTGTGCTACAGTTACAAAAGGAATTTGACTCAAACGCTCCAAGACAAATTTTGTTTGATGTGTTTTTTCCAAGAATATACCTACATATGCAATAAAGGCATACCCCAATTTGACATAATCCAAGGTTAATGATGAACCCTTGATTATTCCTGCTTCTTCCATTTTCTTCACCCTAACATGTACAGTACCTGCTGAGATCAATAATTTTTTTGCTATATCTGTGAATGGAGTTCTGGTATTGTCTATAAGCATGTCCAGAATCTGGTGATCTATTTCGTCTAATTTAACTTTACTCATTGGTGTAAATATTTTGAGCAAAAATAGAAAATAAAGGAATTAAATGTAATAAATAATCTATTTTTTTAAGAAAATCATAACGATTTGTATATTTCAAACGATTTCATTCAATTTTTATCTTATAGAATTCATTAGTTTTTTATTGGATTTTACGATTTCCGCATCATTTTCCTCGAGACAATTATACGTTTTATGTCCAAAATAGTCACCAAGATCGCCTGTCTTGTCAACAAACGGCATAAATTTTATAGTGTTGGATTCTAAAACCTCTTTATAAAGGATACCTAAATCCGAATTTTTGGGAAGGTGGGGCACTACTTGGTCCACATTTTTAATTAAGATATCGTAAAACAATTTGCTGTTTTCCGGAATTTCCAAGTACATATGCTGGGGATATTGTTCTATCTCCGATTTTGCAATGGTCTCTACCCCTTTTAACATGGCATAAAAAATGTACATTCTGGTATGTTCCCTTTTATAATCATCCTCAAAATGCCCTGCCTCAAAAAGTATGGTGGGTGTCCCCAACATTTGAAATGCATCTCCCACACAATTATGGTTAAAGCTATCATCATACCGACCGACTTGTCCTGGAATCAATTTTTGAATTAAACTGTTCATAGCTGCGATCAACTGCATGCTTATTCCCCTCGTTTTAGAAATACTCCTTTCCTGATCATGGGCAGGGGACAAAAATGAAATGGTTGCTGGCTTTTGATCATTACCAACATTAAAGATGGTCCTTTGATCATGTAGGTTAAAGCAGAAGTCGGGCTCAAAAGCATCATAAACTGTTCTCAACACCTTGCTTTCTGGTTGTGACCGATCATGGGCATCCCTGTTTAAATCGACCTCATTGGCATTTATACGTGTGTATGCAGCAGCCCCATCAGGATTTAGTATGGGGATAATTTTTAAGGTACATTCCTTGAGAATTGTTTTTGCAAGATCTGAAGGTTCCTTTAAATAGTTCAATAGATCTAAAACAGCTTTGGTGGTGGTGGATTCATTTCCATGCATCTGGGACCACATCAATATTTTTTTAGGACCTGAACCAATAGTGACCATTTTAATTTTTTTCTGAAGTACAGAAAAACCTATTTCCTCTATTTTAAATTCTTTGGAGTGTAGGTTTAAAAATTTATCAACCTCTGCATTGGTCACATATCTTCCCGTAACCGTCTTTTCCTTTATCGTTGAATAATCCAAATTAAATGGTTGCATGTAATTCTGTCATTTATTTGTTTACAAAACTAACATCAAATACAATTACAATTGTAAACAATAAAAATATACAATTGTATACGATTTTATGTAGCATATTGTATTAATGTTGCGTTTTTGTAAACAGCTAAAATCTAACAAATAGGAAATTTGTATAGTTATATCTTAAATCTCATTATATCAATATGTTATATACTTTATTTTAAAGTCATAATTCAATTTATTATAGCAAATTAAGGGATCTGATTACTTGAAGTTGAAGGGGAAATGATTACTTTTGTATTAAATATGTTACAATGTTAAACCAAGATGCATTTTTAAAAAGACTTGAACTGGTGATCCAGTATTATGATCTTTCAGCCTCTGCCATGGCTGATAAAATTGGGGTTCAGCGTTCCAGTATTTCACACTTGTTAACCGGGAGAAATAAACCGAGCTTGGAATTTGTATTAAAGATTGTCCATGCCTTTCCAGAAGTAAATCTTTATTGGTTACTTCAGGGAGAAGGTAATTTTCCTTCAAATAAAAACGAGGAGAAAGCTACCCAACTCCCTACCCCTGAAAAACCAAAAGTAAAAGAGACCTCCCAACCTCCGGTCCCAAGGTTAGATAACATTAAGAGCTCTTTAAATAAAACAGTAGAACGAATTGTTATTTTTTATTCGGATGGAAGTTTTTCATCGTACTTCGGAAATAAAGAATAGTGCTCCTTTTTTCAGGGGTTTGTTTTAAAAGTTGTAAAAAGTTTCAATGGTAGATAACCGCAATTTTCTTTTCTTTGTGGTATGGTTAAAAATTCATTTTACATTGTATTTTCTGTTCTCCTATGCGTGTCATGTTACCAGCCAGAGCGCAACTGTACCCAGTTTAAAGAAGGGGAATTCAGTTTTACTTCTACGGTGAACGGTGAAGAATTGACAACTACCTTCATTCGTAAAAACGACATTGAAATCGACTATTTCCAAGGGAAGAGCGACACTTCTTCCGTAAGATGGATCAACGACTGTGAGTACATAGTGAAAAAGCTTAATCCAAAAAACATGGCAGAGGAGAAATCGGTGCATATGAAGATCCTCTCTACTACGAATGACAGCTATACCTTTGAATACAATATTGTAGGCAACAAAAAGAAATCCAGGGGAACAGCCACAAAAACAAATTAAACTGCTTTTGATTTTTATTGGATAGGGGTGATTTCAGCCATCATCACAATTTATATACGACTCCATAAGTGGATTCTGCATACTTGATGCAACCTCTACTCATTTTACGATATCAGATACTACAAGAATGCTGATCAGGAGAACGAAACTGCGTGCAAGTAGCACCAATTTTATATTCTCCCCAAAACATAAAAAAGCCCCTGGAGTTCCAAGGGCTTTTTTATATGTATAATGCTCTGTTACCTAATTTGGCCTACTATAAGCCAATTCCGGATTAACATCCTTATGCTCCTTAAAAAGTCGCTGTTGTTGCTTTACAGTTAATGTGCTGCCATCGTGACTCCAGCCCGGAGGGCCAAAGATATACATCAGCGCATGTGAGAGCTTCTTAGATTTCTTTACGTCTTTATAAATGTCCTTAAACTCATGAGTAAGGATCACAATGGGATTATGGGAATCAGGTGCGTGTATTACCCCGTACTTTACATCTATATCATCATCCAGTTCTTTCCAGGTACCAAAGATTTTATCAAATATATTCAGAAACCCTCCGTGGTTTTTGTCCAAATATTCTACATTTTGTGCATGGTGCACCTGATGCATGGTATGGGTGTTAAAGATCTTCTCTAAGAAACCCATTTTTGGGACATAGACCGAATGAAGCTGAAATTGCCACAATGCCTCTATACCCAAACAGACCACAACCATTTCTGGAGGAAAGCCCAATGCAGGCATCCACATATAAAATAAGGGCTTGTACAATATGGTGAACCAGCCGTTTCTTACAGCAGTACCTAAATTAAAATTATCTGAAGAATGGTGTACAATATGTGCAGCCCATAAAATACGTATTTCGTGGTTTGCCCTATGGAACCAATAATAGGTAAAATCATCTGCAAATTGACAAAGAAGCCAGACATACCAGGCATACCCAAATGATTCATATCCTAGAATGTTTGTACGAACTCCTGAAACATCTACAGGATTAAAAAGCTCATAGGTAAATTCAAAGATTACAATGGCAGATATTACTTTAATTAAAGGGGCAATAATAGCGGAACCAATGCCCATAAAGCCACTGGCGGCAAAATCTTTCCACTCGTAAAGGTCATCATCTCCGTGGGTTTTGCTGTAAGTTAATTCCAATAAGATAAAGGCAATAAAACAGGGGACTCCGTATACTAACGGATTGGTAAAATCCATAAAAACTACATTTTTTGTAAATATAACAATAAACTCACGCTACTCTTTAATACTTTAACATCAACATATCAAATTAATACAAGCTTCTATTTTTCTTTTATACTTCTCAATAAATTATTTTGTTCCTTCATTAATTCCTCCAGATTGGCCAGCAATTCTAAATTTTTTGGGGTGGCCACTTCTTGATTTTTAGGATCTTCCGATTTGGATTTAAAGCGGTTGATAAACTTGATGACCACAAATATGGTAAAGGCCACTACAATAAAGTCCACAAAAACTTCGATCAGTTCGCCATAAGCAATAGCAACTTCTTCTATATTCTCTTGCTTTTCCCTAAGGATAAACTTTCTATCGGAATAATTTACGCCACCTGTCAATAAGTTCAACGGAGGCATGATCACCTTTTTTACTATGGCATCGACCACCTTGTTGAAGGCGGTTCCTATAATGATACCCACCGCCATATCGATCATATTGCCCTTGATCGCAAAATTCTTAAATTCTTTAAAAAAATCTTTCATGGCATTATTTAGAATAATAAAGTCTGGCCCTCATCTTCTGGTTTGGACCCCTTGGGCTTCGTGGAATTTGAAGTAGCTTCACTGGAAGAGTCTAACGGCTCTTCATCAACAACTTCCATGTCCTCTGGCTTTTGCTCCTCTGGCTCTTCAAATGGCAATGGTTCCAAAGCGTTTACACTCTTTACCTTTTCTGACGTCAATACATTACCTAAAGCTTTAATTCCCTTAACCGCTATGAAGTCCTCCAAATCAATTGTTTGGTTGGGTTTTGCATCCTTGCCTCTGGGCTTGGTAAATTCTATTTCTACGACAGGTCTCCAATCCGTGGAAACGAGTTCTAAGACCGACTTAGGGTGTTCAGAAATGAACAATTCCTCTTTGCCTTCATTTTCAATGACAAAGCGTTTGATATAATACTTTTCCTTTTCCCCCTCATAATACACAGCGGATAATGGCTTTTCCGGATTCCATTTTTCCAACAAAATCATGTCTTCATCAAAATGCGTTGAAAGATCAGGTATCAATGTTTTGGCGATTCCTTTTTGGGTCACAACAAGAAGCAGGTCATCTCCTCTAAATTCCCCCAATAGATCTCCCCTGCCATCAACATTGAGCCTTCTAACCACGTCATCGAACCAGATTTTCCTTGGCTTCAAGGTAGAAACACCCTTTTCTTTTAGTTCTACTCGCTTAACAGGGTATTTCGTAACAACATTTCCTTTAGAAGCCCTGCCTTTGATGAGCACATCGGCAAAATCGATATCCCATTTTAATTTTTTAATACTGCCTGCCTGTCTCAACATTACAGTAACCACTTCGGCCTCCCCATTGGGATTGGCGGAGAAGTACAATAATTCTGAATTGGCCTTACCATTGGTCAGGTCATAAATCTTGTCCCTGGTAATGCTGGTTACATTAAAACGTTTAATATAACTAGGACCACCTTTCCCATCCTTATAGATCATATTATAAATGGTGCGCTTATCCTTTTTCTTAAAAACTGCAACATGAATAATATTTTTACCGATAAAAGTCTTGGCGTCCACCTTGGTGATCATCATCTTGCCATCCTTCGTAAAACAAATAATATCATCAATATCACTACAATCGGTCACATATTCGTCCCTTTTTAGAGAAGTTCCAACAAAACCTTCCTCTTTGTTCACATAGAGTTTTGTATTCCGAATAACCACCTTGGTAGCTTCAATATCATCAAAAACTCTAATTTCCGATTTACGCTCCCTACCTTTTCCGTATTTTTCCTTTAGACTTTTGAAATAGTCTATGGCATATTCAATCAAATGCTCAAGGTGATGCTTTACCTGTGCAATTTTTTCTTCCAGACCTTCAATAAATTGTTGGGCCTTTTCCAAGTCGAACTTAGAAATCCTTTTGATCCGAATTTCTGTAAGTCGGACTATATCTTCCTCAGTTATAGCTCTTTTTAGATGGCCGACATGAGGTTGTAGTCCCTTATCAATAGCCTTAATAACCCCTTCCCAGGTCTCTTCCTCTTCAATATCCCTATATATTCTTTTCTCAATGAAAATCCGTTCCAAAGAAGTAAAGTGCCACTGCTCCTCAAGTTCGGAAAGCTGTATTTCCAATTCAGCCTTTAATAAGTCTACCGTATTATCAGTGGACCTTTTCAGCATTTCAACCACTCCAATAAAAAGAGGTTTGTTGTCTTCTATAATACATCCCAAAGGTGAAATTGAAGATTCGCAGGCTGTAAAGGCATAAAGGGCGTCAATGGTCTTATCGGGTGAAAGTCCACTTGGCAAATGCACCAAAATCTCTACATCCGCAGCAGTGTTATCTTCAATTTTTTTAATTTTTATTTTCCCTTTATCATTTGCTTTTAGGATGGAATCTATTAAACTAGAAGTATTGGTTCCGTATGGAATTTCGTTTATAACCAGCGTATTCCTGTCCAGTTGTGAAATTTTTGCCCTTACGCGAATTTTTCCTCCCCTGAGTCCTTCGTTATAATTGGTCACATCGATAATACCAGCCGTCGGAAAATCAGGAAAAAGGGTAAAACGCTGTCCTTTCAAATGTTTGATAGAGGCGTCTATTAATTCAATAAAGTTGTGTGGCAGTACTTTTGTGGAAAGTCCCACCGCAATTCCTTCGGCACCTGAGGCCAATAAAAGTGGGAATTTAACCGGAAGGTTTACTGGCTCTTTCCTCCTGCCGTCATAGGACTGTTGCCATTCTGTAATTTTTGGACTAAAAACAACTTCCAGTCCAAATTTGGAAAGTCTGGCCTCAATATATCTCGATGCCGCTGCCCCATCCCCAGTTAAAATATTACCCCAGTTACCCTGGGTGTCGATCAGCAGATCTTTTTGACCGATCTGCACCATGGCATCAGCTATACTGGCATCACCATGGGGATGGTACTGCATTGTATGTCCAACAACGTTTGCCACCTTATTATATCTTCCATCGTCCAGTTCTTTTAGGGCGTGCATGATCCGTCTCTGTACGGGTTTAAATCCGTCTTCGATAGCTGGTACAGCACGTTCTAAAATAACATAGGAAGCGTAATCTAAAAACCAATCTTTATACATCCCTGTGACCTTGGTCAAGGAGTCCTGGGAGTTATCTAGGTTTTCATTAATTCCTTCATTTACTTCTTCATTCTCTTCCATTCAGAAAGATTCGTATTAGTTTGGTTTATATTTAGTTGTCCTTGACAAGATCAAGTTCAACTTTAAGATTTTCTATAATAAATTTCTGGCGGTCGGGTGTGTTTTTGCCCATATAGAATTCCAATAAATTCTCAATGGACAGCGCTTTATCCAACATCACGGGCTCTAAACGAATGTCGTCCCCAATGAAGTGCTGGAATTCGTCCGGGGAGATTTCCCCCAGACCTTTAAACCTTGTGATCTCAGGTTTTCCTGTTAATTTCTCTATGGCATCTCTTCGTTCATCCTCACTATAACAATAGATGGTTTCTTTTTTATTGCGTACCCTAAACAAAGGGGTCTGCAAAATATAGAGATGGTTCTCCTTAATGAGCTCGGGAAAAAATTGTAGGAAGAATGTAATCAACAGCAATCGGATGTGCATTCCATCAACATCGGCATCCGTAGCGATCACAACGTTGTTATACCGGAGATCCTCCATAGATTCTTCTATGTTCAAGGCCGCCTGCAATAAGTTGAATTCTTCGTTCTCGTATACAATTTTCTTGGACATGCCATAGGAATTCAATGGCTTCCCCCTAAGGCTAAAAACAGCCTGGGTATTTACATTCCTAGATTTGGTAATGGAGCCGGATGCAGAATCTCCCTCTGTAATAAATAAGGTGCTCTCCAACCGCTTTTCGTTTTTCATATCCCCAAGGTGCACCCTGCAATCCCTAAGTTTCTTGTTGTGCAAGCTCGCTTTTTTAGCCCGATCCTTTGCCAGTTTTCGAATTCCGGAAAGTTCTTTTCTTTCGCGTTCCGCCTGCATGATCTTTCGCTGCAGTTTTTCTGCGGTATCTGGGTTTTTATGCAAGTAGTTGTCTAGCTGCTTTCCAACAAAATCATTGATGTAGGTCCTCACCGTGGGAAAATCGCCTCCCATATCCGTAGAACCCAACTTTGTTTTGGTCTGACTTTCAAATACAGGTTCCATCACTTTAATGGCAATGGCGGAAATTATGGATTTCCGTATATCGGAAGCCTCATAATTTTTGCCGTAAAAGTCACGAATGGTCCTTGCCACCGCTTCCCTAAATGCAGATTGGTGGGTCCCCCCCTGCGTGGTGTGCTGTCCATTCACAAAGGAATGATACTCCTCGCTATACTGTGTTTTACTATGTGTTATGGCAACCTCAATATCCTCTCCCTTTAAATGAATTACTGGATAGAGCATATCATCCTTGGAATTGTTGTCCTCCAATAAATCTTTTAAACCATTATCTGAATGGAATTTCTCCCCATTGAAAACAATGGTCAGCCCTGGATTTAAATAGACATAGTATTTAAGCATGCGCTCCACATACTCATTCCTGTATTTGTATTTTTTGAAGATAACCTCGTCAGGAATAAAGGAAACCTTGGTTCCTTTACGTTTTGTTGTTTCCACAGGGCCATCTTCAGAGACCAGATTGCCTTGATGGAATTCTGCTGTTTTTAATTTATTTTCTCGAGATGATTCTACTTTAAAAAAAGTGGACAATGCGTTGACAGCTTTTGTACCAACCCCATTTAAACCTACCGATTTCTTAAAGGCCTTACTATCGTACTTACCACCTGTATTCATTTTGGAAACAACATCCACAACTTTGCCCAAAGGAATACCCCGGCCATAATCACGAACACTGACCACATTATCCTTTATACTGATATCTATGGTCTTCCCTGCCCCCATTACAAATTCATCTATACAGTTATCCAAAACTTCCTTAAGAAGTATATAGATACCGTCATCTGCAGAGGATCCATCTCCCAATTTACCAATATACATTCCAGGTCGCATACGAATATGCTCCTTCCAATCCAATGAACGTATATTATCTTCGGTATATTGGGTGTTTTCCATTAATTAAGTAGTTTAAGGCGCGTTGCTAATATAGGGAGTGTTCTAAAAAGATAAAAACACTACTTGTTAAAGTAATTAACAATAGCTTGTATTCATTTGTTGATATAGATTGTATTCCAAGGGATTTCGATTTCAGTAACGGTAGTAGAAAATCAGAATTACCTGAAGGACCTAAACGATAATATAGCAAAAATATAATAAAACACCCCAAGTAAAATGAATGCCCTATTTTGACATCTATCCTACTTGGGGTATTATTTTTATTACCGTTTAAAGTATAAAGATAATTTAAACCTTATTAATTGTGATTCTTACACATTAAAACGGAAGTGCATTACATCACCATCTTTAACGATGTATTCTTTGCCCTCTACTTTCATTTTACCTGCCTCTTTAACCTTGGCCTCACTTCCAAAGGCAACAAAATCGTCGTAAGCAATCACTTCTGCACGGATAAATCCTTTTTCAAAATCGGTATGAATTACTCCAGCTGCCTGTGGCGCCGTTGCCCCAACGGGAATAGTCCATGCCCTTACCTCTTTGACCCCTGCTGTAAAATAGGTTTCAAGATTTAATAATTTATATGCCCCGCGAATTAATTTGGCAGATCCCGGTTCTTCAAGACCAAGATCTTCCAAAAACATTTGTCGCTCTTCATAAGTTTCCAGTTCAGTAATATCAGCTTCTGTCCCTACTGCTAAGAATATAACTTCTGCATTCTCGTCCTTTACCGCCTCTTTTACTTTATCCACGTAGCTATTACCTGTGGTTGCGGATTCTTCATCTACATTACAGACATACATCACCGGTTTATCTGTAATAAACTGCAACGGCTTTACAAATTCGTTTCTGTCTTCTTTGCTAAATTCAAGGGCGCGAATGGAAACACCCGCTTCCAAACCTTGTTTAATTTTCAATAGGACAGCTTCTTCCTTTTGTGCTTCCTTATTCCCAGTTTTGGCAGCGCGTTTTACTTTTTCAAGCTTTTTGTCTACCGTTTCAAGATCCTTTAATTGCAATTCCATATCAATGGTCTCCTTATCCCTAATAGGATTGATGGATCCATCTACATGAACAATATTGTCGTTATCAAAACATCTTAGGACATGAAGAATTGCGTCGGTTTCACGGATATTCCCCAAAAATTGGTTTCCAAGACCTTCTCCCTTACTGGCTCCCTTTACCAACCCTGCTATGTCAACTATTTCTACGGTTGCTGGTAGAACTCGCTCCGGATTGACCAAAGATTCTAATTTTTCTAATCTAGCATCTGGCACGTTTACCACCCCTATATTAGGCTCTATGGTGCAAAACGGAAAATTGGCACTTTGTGCTTTTGCATTGGACAAACAATTGAAAAGTGTTGATTTACCAACGTTTGGCAATCCTACGATACCTGCTTTCATTCTTTCATTATTTTGAGGGTGCAAATATAGTTCTAAAAAGCAAATTCCAAACCATTGATTCCACAAACTATCACCAGACAGTTAAAGTCATTGAACTTTAAGTGAATTTGTAGTGTTAAAGGGAATAATAAAGCAGATTAATCTTAAGGCTTCCTTTATTATGGACAAGAATTACCTATACACCCCATATTTTATCATTAAAGTTTTTGATAAATTTATTAAGAAAATATCCTTGAATTATAACCCGCTATATGACTGACTTGCCATTCCTTTGATTAAACAGAAAATTCACGATTGGACTTTATATTTCACAAAAAAATGTTAATTCATAAATTTTTTGTTATTTTCGGCAACATATTAACTCAAAACTTAAACTATATGAGATTGTTTTATGCTTTTACAGCATTTCTTTTACTATCCGTATCGACTGCCTTTGCGCAGAATTCGGTAAGTGGTTCAGTAAAGGATGACGCAGGTTTGCCCCTCGCAGGAGTGAACATTGTAGAAAAGGGTACAAATAATGGAACATCAACCAATTTTGATGGAAACTATGAAATATCTGTGGCGGACAATGCTACTTTGGTATTCAGTTATGTAGGATTTGCAACTACGGAAGTAAAAGTTGCAGGTCAGTCTACAATTAATGTTACACTTGCAGAAGGAATGCAATTGGAAGAATTTATTGTGGTAGGTTCACGTACAGCACCTAGAAGTAACGCTGACAGCCCATTACCAGTAGATGTTATTGGAGCCAAGGAATTGACTTCAACTGGACAAATGACCTTTGATAAGGCGTTACAGTATAGGATTCCATCTTTTAACACGGTTCAAACACCGGTGAACGATGCAACTTCTCTTTTGGATCCATATGAAATTAGAAACATGGGACCAAGTAGAACCTTGATTTTGATCAATGGTAAAAGGAAAAATTTAAGTGCCTTATTATACACACAAACTTCGCCAGGTAGAGGTGAAACGGGTGCTGATATCTCAGCTATCCCAACAGACGCTATCAAAAGAGTTGAAATACTTAGAGATGGAGCTTCTGCTCAATATGGTTCTGATGCCATAGCCGGGGTAATGAACATTATTCTAAAAGATAGCCCAAGTGAAGGATCTGCAACTGTTAGGACAGGAATTACCTCAGAAGGTGATGGCGAAATGTTTGGAGTTGCAGTTAACAACGGTAGTACCATAGGTGACGACAAAGGCTTTGTAAACTACACCATAGATTTATCAAAAGTAAATCAGGCAAACAGACCAGGTAAAGTAAACGCATTAGCTGAAGCTGATGGTGACCTAGGATTTGGAGCGGATCTCGGTTTTGTCCAAGAATTTTTATCCCGTAAACCAGATGGAGGGAATATTAATGCATCACCTGAAACAGCGGCTTCCAAGTTTTCGATCAACATGGGATATGACTTAAGTGATAATACGCAGTTATATGGGAATGCGGCTTATGTTTACAAAGCTGTAAACAGTTTTGCAAATTACAGAACTCCATATTGGAGAACTTTAGATGATTTCCCTTATCTAGCGGATTTCTTTCCAGGAGACAATCCTACTACAGCTGGTGGTTATGATGGTTATTTACCAACATTTGAAGGCTTATTATCTGATTATAATGCTACTGTTGGTTTTAAATCTACTATTAATGACTGGAACATAGATGCCAGTTTTACTACCGGTGGAAATACACAGACTTACAAAGTGAATAATACGCACAATAGAAATTTTGTGTACTCTCCTTCTACATGGGTTGACTCTAACGGTGATGGCAATGTTAATACAACCGCCTACGATGCAGATGGTAATGGGACAGTAGAACAAGGTGAAGGGGTTGAAATTTCCCAAGGATCTCAACTGTATAGAGAAAATAGCCAGCAATCCTTTGATCCGGGTGGAACTGCTTTCTCCCATAATGTAGGAAACATTGATATTTCAAGAATCCTTTCTGATAAAGTAAGTATAGGTGTTGGTGCTGAGTTCAGAACCGAAACTTTTGAAGTTATTGAAGGTGAACTAGCTTCTTACGATGGTGGTGGAGCCGATTCCTTTGCAGGAGCATCCCCTCAAAACTCTGGAAAATTTAACCGTTATAATATTGGTGGTTACTTCAGTTTGGATTATGATGTATCTGATGAATTCCTATTAAGCGGAACTGTTCGTACTGAGAACTATTCTGATTTTGGTAATGCCTTTGTTTATAAATTCAGCTCTCGTTATAAAGTTAGTGATGCCTTTACTTTAAGAGGTTCGCTTTCTTCAGGTTTCAGAGCTCCTACCCTACACCAAATTTATACACAAAAAGCGCAGTATAGCTTTGTGCCTGGTCAAGGTATTCAAGTTGGTGGTTTAGTTAACAATGTTTCTACCCAGGCCAAATTATTGGGTATTCCACAATTGGATGCTGAAACTTCAAATAACTTTACTATAGGATTAGGTGGTAAAATTGCTGGTCGATTTAGCTATACCCTAGATTATTATAACATCGCAGTGAAAGACAGAATTGTTTTAAGTTCTGAAATCACAGGAACCGAATTTGATGATAACGGCAATAATATAGGAACTACTCCTCTTGATGATATCTTGAGAGATAATAATTTGTCAGATGTTAGTTTCTTTGCGAACGCTATTGACACTAGGACCTCAGGTATAGATGTAGTATTGAGCTATGATAATATTATGCTAGGTCAAGGTTTACTTGATTTAAACTTATCTGGTAACTATACTATTCAAAACGAAAGAGATGGAGCTGTAAAAAATCCAACTCTAGTTGCGAATGCCGGACAGTCAGTTGTGAACGACACACAAGAGGCATTGTTCTTTACCTCTAGACCAGAGACCAAATGGATCTTAGGTGCTAATTATGACATCAACAAGTTTGGTTTTTCTTTAAACAACACCTATTTCGGTAAGACTACTTTCAAGCAGCAAGGGATGAGTAATGATTTAAGAACTGAGTTTACACCAAAAATTGTAACAGATTTAGGTGTTACCTTTAGTGCGACTCCTAAACTTACTCTAGCATTGAATATTAATAACCTATTGGATGTGCTGCCAGAATGGTCATTTAAAGCAGAGAATGCAGCGGGTCAGGCTATAATTGACAATCCTACTATCCAAGCAAGTGGATTGACATTAATAGACGAACAAGCTAATTTAATAACTTTCAATTCACGTTACTCTCAAATGACTTATGATGGATATCATTTTAGTCAATTAGGAACAATGATGAATTTTTCAGTGAACTACAGATTCTAGTAAACAACTAGATTAATTGTAAAAAGCTACCTATTTTTAGGTAGCTTTTTTTTGTTACAGATATGAGTAATTTATACGGTCCAAAATTATCCAGGGTATTTGATAAAATATATAAAGGCTTTATAGACTATAATGCCGAATATGTATTTTACGCACAACTGTGTCAAGAAAACAAGGTAAAATCCATTTTGGAATTAGGTTGTGGTACGGGGAACCTTGCAACTTATTTCAGTAAAGATTTTGATGCCTATCTGGGATTGGATTATAGCGAACATATGCTGTCCATTGCACGGGAAAAATTTCCAAACGGGAATTTTGTCCATAGGGATATGCGAAATTTTAGTTTGGACAAAAGATTTGATGCCGCCCTTATAACAGGTAGATCAACCAGTTATTTACTTACAAGTGATGACCTTTTGAGCACTTTTAAGTGTATCCATAAGGTCTTGAATCTAAATGGATATATGATTTTTGATTGTATAGATGCAACGAAGTTTATACCATATATCCGTGAAAACCCAACAGTACTTCATACATCCAAGGTGGGGAATACCAATTATTATAGAACTTCAGAATGGTATTCCATGAAAGATGACCCGGAATTAATTCATTGGACGGCCTCCTACTATGAACAAGGAAGTGCAGAAAATCTGTTTTTGGGAAAGGACACGGTAATATTCAAGGTATTTACAGAAACGGAAATAAGGTCAGCACTTAAACAGGCAGGATTTGAAGTTAAGGACTCAATGGACAGGCCTACCTATGCCTTTGATACTTTTGTGATCGTTGCTAAAAAGAACAAATAAAAAACCCAATCAGAGGATTGGGCTTTTAATAATAATGCTTACCATTCTTATTCTGGGTGCATAAAACGCTGTTTTGCCAGTAATTCTTCTTCTGTCTCCACATGACTGTCATCTGGAACACAACAATCCACCGGACATACCGCTGCACATTGGGGTTCCTCATGGAAACCCACACATTCTGTACACTTGTCAGGGGAGATATAATAAATTTCGTCACTTATTGGTTCTTGTACTTCATCGGCATCCACTTCAGAGCCATTTGGCAATACAACCTTCCCTTTTAAGGAAGTACCATCACTATATCTCCAGTCATCTGCTCCTTCATAAATTGCGGTATTTGGACATTCCGGTTCACAAGCCCCACAATTTATACATTCATCAGTTATTATAATTGCCATAATTTTCTTTTTCTATTGCTTACTTTTGCACAAAGGTAAATCCTATTAAAACACTATACAAATATAATGACTGAGCTTGAACTGAGATTAGAAGCATTTGTTAAACTTGGTGATTTGTTCCGAGAGTTTTGTGAATTTTCCAATAAAAGTGAACACAATCAAGAATCTACTAATGAATGGTTTTTAAAATTCGATGAAACAATTACTTTAGCTGGACATAAAAATGGATGGTTCATTAAAGAGAATATCCTTTTTTGTTTAGAAAAATGGGGAGACTTATTGACTGAGGAAAAACTTGTCAAATGGCTGTCAGACTATGATGTTGATCTAAATAAACCTAAAACTGTGGCCTTGATAATGGCGGGCAACATCCCTTTGGTCGGTTTTCATGATTTTATGGTTACTATTTTAACAGGCAACAAAGCCTTGATTAAATTATCCTCCAATGACAATATCCTACTTCCCTGCGTGATAAAATATTTAACTCACGTTGCCCCTACCCTAAAAAATGAAATTACCATTACGGAAGGACAAATGAAGGGTTTTGATGTAGTGATTGCCACTGGAAGTGATAACACTGCAAGGTACTTTGAGCATTATTTTGGGAATAAACCCAATATTATTAGGAGAAATAGGAATTCCGTGGCCGTTCTGACGGGTAATGAAACATCGGAACAATTGAATGCCCTGGGAGAGGATATTTTTAGATACTATGGGCTTGGATGTAGAAGTGTCTCTAAGTTTTTTGTTCCCAAAAACTATAATTTCAATGTCTTTTTTGAGGCTATCTTTTCCTATAATCCGATAATCAATCAAGTAAAGTATTCCAATAATTATGATTACAACAAGGCGGTTTATCTAATGAGTGAATTTAAGTTGCTCGACAATGGTTTTTTGATGCTTAAGGAAGACGAAAGTTATTCCTCCCCCATAGCCACTGTGTTTTACGAGGTATATGATTCATTAAAAGAATTGGAATTAAAACTTGAAGCTGAAAAGGAAAAAATACAATGCGTTGTTGGCAATGGGATTATAGATGGGGAAATTGCGTTTGGAGAAACGCAGAATCCAAATTTATCGGACTATGCCGATGGAATTGATACAGTAGAATTTCTGATAAATGCATAAAATTACCTGATTTTACCTATTTAATTTGGTCATAATTAATGAACTTTACCACTTAAACATTTCACCACCCATGAAGAAACATAATTTTAGTGCCGGACCTTGTGTCCTTCCTCAAGAAGTAATACTTAAATCAGCAGAAGCGATCCAGGATTTTAATGGATCAGGGTTGTCCCTAATAGAAATATCTCACCGCAGCAAGGATTTTGTAGCTGTAATGGATAAGGCTCAAGCCTTGGCATTGGAATTGTTGGGATTGGAAAACAAAGGCTATAAAGCCCTCTTTTTACAAGGAGGAGCAAGTCTTCAGTTTTTAATGACAGCCTATAACCTATTGGAGAAAAAAGCAGGATACTTGAATACAGGAACTTGGAGTGATAAAGCGATAAAGGAGGCAAAACTCTTCGGGGAGGTATTAGAGGTTGGCTCTTCCAAATCTGAAGGCTACAACCATATCCCTAAGATGTACGGTGTTCCCAATGATCTGGATTACTTACATTTAACCTCAAACAATACCATTTACGGGACGCAAATAAAAAACTTCCCAAAGGTAAATGTCCCACTTGTTTGTGATATGAGTTCTGACATTTTTTCGAGACAGCTCGACTTTTCTAAATTTGATTTGATATATGCCGGTGCACAAAAAAATATGGGTCCAGCCGGGACTACCTTGGTAGTTGTTAAAGAATCCGTTTTAGGAAAAGTGAGCCGCAAAATTCCTTCTATGTTGAATTATCAGGTACACATTTCCAAAGAGAGCATGTTCAACACCCCTGCCGTATTTCCTGTATATGTTTCCATGTTAACCCTGGAATGGCTTAAAAACTTAGGTGGTATAGAAGCTATTGAAGAGATAAACAATAAAAAGGCACAGTTATTATATTCAGAAATAGACTTAAATCCTCTTTTCAAGGGATATTCCGTAAAAGAGGACAGATCAACAATGAACGCCACGTTTAATCTTACGGATGATAAACTTCAAGCTACTTTTGATGCCATGTGGAAAGAAGCGGGCATCAATGGTCTAAGCGGACACAGGTCTGTAGGAGGATACCGCGCATCAATGTACAATGCCCTAACATTGGAAAGCGTTGGAGTATTGGTAGATATAATGAGTGAATTAGAACGAAAAGCATAATTAATAAAAAGATTATTCAAGATAGATGAGCATGAAAATACTGGTGAACGATAGAATATCACAATCTGGAATACAGGCCTTGCAGAATGCAGGGTTTGAAGTTAATACCACCAAGGTTGCACAAGAACAGCTGATAAATTATATCAATAAAAACGCCATTGAAATTCTTTTGGTTAGAAGCGCTACTGAAGTAAACAAAGAAGTAATAGACAACTGTCCCACCTTAAAAATAGTAGGTAGGGCCGGCGTTGGCATGGACAATATTGATGTTGAATATGCCGTGCAAAAAGGAATAAAAGTTATTAATACCCCTGAGGCATCCGCAGCTTCTGTGGCGGAACTTGTTTTTGCCCATTTGTACAGCGGTGTGCGATTTGTTCATGATTCCAATAGAAACATGCCGTTAGAGGGAGATAGCAAGTTCAATATGCTCAAAAAAGCATATTCCAAAGGCTTGGAACTTAAAGGAAAGACCCTAGGGATCGTGGGGTTTGGAAAAATTGGTCAGGCTACTGCAAAAATAGCTTTGGGTATTGGCATGAAGGTGATGTATCATGACCACCATAGAGAAGAAACAACAGTTACTGTTCCCTTTTTTGATGGACAGTCCGTATCCTTTGTTTTAAAGAATAATTCTATGGAGGAGCTTTTGAAATCCGCAGATTTCTTTTCCATGCATGTTCCAGCCCAAAAACAATACGCTATTGGCAAGAAGGAATTTGAATTGATGAAAGATGGAGTTGGTATAATAAATACTGCTCGAGGTGGTGTAATAGACGAAGTGGCTCTTGTTGATGCCTTAGAAAATGGAAAAGTACTTTTTGCAGGTTTGGACGTTTACGAATCTGAACCAAGTCCTGAAATAAGGATCCTTATGCATCCTCAAATCTCCCTGACCCCGCACATTGGAGGCAGTACCATTGAGGCCCAGGAAAGGATTGGAATGGAATTGGCGAATTTGATTATAGACCATTCCAAATAGTGGTGGTAAAAGCCCTTATCTGTTTTTTTGTATTTCAATTTCGTATCTTAGGAATCCAACGAACATAATTTAAAAAACATGTCAGGATTATTAGAATTACTAGATAGCCCAATGGGCAAACAATTAATTGGTGGAATAGCTGGACAAACTGGTAATTCTGAAGAGAAAACTGCCGATGTACTTAGCATGGCAATGCCTCTTTTAATGGGTGCCATGAAGAAAAACGCATCTACCCCACAAGGGGCAGAAGGGTTGATGAGTGCCTTAAATTCCAAACACAATGGAAGTATTTTGGACAATCTTGGAGGTATGTTCAATGGTGGTGTTGATCAATCGGTTATGAGTGACGGCGCAGGAATACTTGGACATTTATTGGGAAACAAACAAGCACTAGTCGAAAATACTTTAAGTCAAAAATCAGGTTTGGATGCCAGCTCAGTGGCTGACATATTGAAAATAGCTGCACCAATATTAATGGGTTTCTTAGGAAAACAAAAATCTCAGAACAGCCTTGACGATGCAAACGGACTAAGTAGTCTAATTGGCAGCATGTTAGGAGGACAGCCACAACAAAATCAAAGTTTGATAACTAGTTTATTGGATTCTGATGGAGACGGAAGTGTTCTTGATGATGTTGCAGATATGGTCTTAGGAAATACAAAGAAAAAAGGAGGATTAGGAAGTATGCTTGGAGGTCTCTTTGGAAAATAGTAAGGATTCAAAATAAGAATATTTTAACAAAACCACCTGTCCTCTCAGGTGGTTTTTTTGTACCTTAAATACAATAAAAACAATGGTCATGTTAATTAAATCGTTTCTTAAAATTATAGCATTCATTATTGTAATGGCCCTTGCCATTGGTAGCTGTACAGGAACTAAACAGGCCGTGGAGGTAACCGATCAGGAAAAAATGGCCTTTAACCAAAAAGAAGGGGATACGATCACCATTGCCAATGAAAGCTTGGAATATGACATAATTATCATTGAGCCTGGTTTTAATTTTTGGTTGCAGTCTGTTGCCAAACCTAGACAATACTATTCTCAATCATTTATGGAAAATAGAAATAATATTTACGTGAGGGAATGGAATGCAAGGGTGCTGCAACCACAACGTTTTGGCCCCAACCTTTATGAACTCCAAATCAACTATGATCCACAAACGGATTATGGATATGAAGTAAACTATCAACTATATAATTAT
Source organism: Sediminicola luteus (assembly GCF_040566555.1). Taxonomy (GTDB): domain Bacteria; phylum Bacteroidota; class Bacteroidia; order Flavobacteriales; family Flavobacteriaceae; genus Sediminicola. Next base: position 315,833 of record NZ_JBEWYP010000003.1, read on the forward strand.
TTCATCTATTTCAAACGTAAATACAATCAACGCTTAGGGCCTTTTGTTCCTAGAATATAAATGCTTTATCTTTGCGCGAGAATTTAAAGAAGGATATGAAGAAACTAAAAGAACGTTGGGGCATAGATTCCAACTTCGAAGTAGTCGTCATTTTATTGGTGTTTGCATTAACAGGTTCTAGTTCAGTTAAAATTGCCAGGCCTTTATTGGAAGCAATAGGATTTACCAGATCTATTTTCCCTGAAGATGGAATTTACTCCTTCCTTTATTGGACCACAAGAATTCTTATCATATTTCCAATTTACCAACTTCTACTTGTGCTTTTCGGATGGTTGTTTGGCCAGTTCAAATTTTTTTGGAATTTTGAAAAGAAAATGCTTGGCAGATTGGGCCTAGGCTTCCTATTTAAATAAAATTATACTTTCCTTAACATTCCTTCTTCATAGGATTTGTTTAGTTTGTGATGTGGGAACCAGATTTAAAAATTTTCTATTAATTACCGCAGCTTTTTTGTTATTAGCTGCCATTGAAGCTCCCTCGGTAGTAAAATTATGGCATTCTCTATATAGCCATAAAGAGGTGAAATGTGATCTGGAAGGCAGCGTTCATATCCACAGTGCCGAAATTGATTGTCCTTTTCAGAAATTTAACGTCTCCCTTCACTATTTCCTTCCTCAGAATCATTTTGATGAATTGCTGGTAATAAACATTAGAGAGGACCATTTTGATTATTATTCCTTTGTAAATACTTTTCAAAAACTTCATTATTCTCTTAGGGGCCCACCAGTTAGTGTATAATTCGATTTAAAATATTATTCATCTTTTTCAAATTTAATTATGTGCAAATTTTTAACAGTACCCCTTATTGCATTATTTTTTATAACTCAAGGCAGTTATTCACAAAATTCAATTTCCGGTACGATCATAAGCAATGAAGACCAATCTCCATTGGAACAAGTTGAGATCTATTTTCCCCAATTGGAAAAAGGAACCTTGACCGACGCAAGCGGAAACTATTCCCTTTCTAATATACCAGTTGGACCTTATAAAATTGTAATTGCCTATTTAGGATTTCAAACTTTTTCAAAAACCATTGATATTAATCAGGGTGAAAACGTCTTAGACGTTAGTTTAAAGCTCAGTGCTATAGAAATGGAAGAAGTCATAGTTTCCACTCCCTTTCACAAATTACAAAGTGAAAATGTCGTTAAGGTAGAATATGCCAATGTAGCCATGCTAAAAAAGAAAGGAGCCATTACTTTAGCAGATGGGATTACCAACATAGCAGGGGTAGAAAGTGTTTCTACTGGTATTGGCATAGGCAAACCGGTAATTAGAGGTTTGAGTTCTAACAGGGTTTTGGTCTATACCCAAGGCGTAAGATTAGAAAACCAACAGTTTGGTGATGAACATGGATTAGGTGTTAATGATGCAGGTATTGAGAGCATAGAGGTCATAAAAGGGCCCGCCTCCCTACTCTATGGTTCAGACGCCATGGGTGGGGTGTTATATTTAAATCCAGAAAAATTTGCACCGTCAAATTCTACAGTTGGGGATATCAATCTTAATTATTTTTCCAATACACAGGGATATGGTGCCAATGCCGGATTTAAGACATCTGGTGAAAACCTCAAATTCATCCTAAGAGGAGGAACATCCTCTCATGCAGATTACAAAACTGGGGATGGAGATAGGGTAACCAATTCAAGATTTAAAGAAAATGACATAAAAACTGGAGTTGCTTATCAAGGAACCAAATTTAATACGGAGGTAAGATATAATTACTATGCCACCGAAATTGGAATACCGGAAGCTATTGGGGAGCAGACCACTGAACGAACTCCAGAACTCCCCTTTCAAAAGATAACCAATCAAATCCTTAGCTCTAAATCCAATTTATTTTTTGACAGATCAAGCATGGAGTTTACACTTGGCTATACTTTTAATGAAAGAAAGGAATTTGAAGATGACCCTCAAAATGCCGCCTTGGATATGGATTTGTCCACTTTTAATTATAACATACACTATAATCTGCCCAAATTTGGAAAGGTGGAGACCATTTTTGGCTTACAGGGAATGCATCAGAGCAATACTAATTTTGGGGAAGAGATATTAATACCCGACGCCATTACCAATGATATTGGCGCCTTGGCTACCTCCCACCTCCATTTTAATAGCAATAACGATCTTCAAGTAGGACTAAGGTTTGATCATAGGTCTATCAATAGCGAGGCCGCAGGAATACCAAGTGAAGAGGGTTACATAGCCCAATTGAACAGGGATTTTAGCAGTTTTAATGCTGCTGCAGGCTATAAGTTGAACTTTGCCCAGTCTTTTATTGGTCGATTAAATTTAGCCTCTGGTTTTAGGGCTCCTAATTTGGCCGAGCTCACTTCCAATGGAGTCCATGAAGGCACCAATAGATATGAAATAGGTAATGCAGATTTGAAAAATGAACAGAACATACAAACTGATATTTCCTTGGAATATAAAAATGAACATATAGAAATATTTGCCAATGGGTTTTTAAATGATGTGAACAATTATGTTTATTTGGAGCCAACGGGAACCGTTCAGGATGATAATGCCGTTTATAACTACCAACAACAAGATGCTAAGTTATACGGCGGTGAATTTGGGTTCCATTTACACCCACATCCATTAGATTGGCTGCATTTGGAAAGTAGTTACCAAACCGTGATCGGAAAATTGGATAGCGGCGACTACTTACCCCTTATTCCAGCCAATAGTCTCACCAATACCATTAGAATTGAGCAATCCAATGCAAATCATTGGTTAAACAATAGTTACGCCTTTGTTACCTTAAAATCGGCTTTCGACCAAAATAAAGTGAATGAATTTGAAACGGCTACAGATGGATATAGCATTTTAAATATTGGGATTGGTGGCAACATAACCGTAGGCAAACAAGATGTTGAAATACGCGTCAGTGGAAACAATGTTTTGGATAAGTCCTATGTTTCCCATTTATCACGATTAAAATCTGATGGAATAAATGACATAGGCCGAAATATTAGTCTGGCACTTAGTTTACCTTTATAATATCTAATGGATTAGTTTTTAAAAATGGGAACAACAAAAATGTTCCCATTTTTTATTTTTATTTATTTCTTGGAGGGACCAAACCCATGTGTTATTTGTTCCAAAAAACCCTTAGGAAACTCTTCATCCCCTTTAAATCCTAATTCAATGTCTCCACTTTCTTCAGGAATATAATTGGTTTTGAAAATATAGTCCCAAAGACTTAGGCTTATACCAAAATTTACGCCATAAGTGCCTTTAGGCAAGGTGTATGCATGATGGTAAAGATGCATTACTGGGTTATTGAATAGGTATTTTAAAGGGCCCCATGTAATTTTAATATTGGAATGATTGAAATGTCCTATGGTAATGGCAAGAAAATGGACAATGTAAGCTTGTTCTGGCTCAAATCCCCCTAAAATCATTACTCCAAAAGTCTTTAACGGCTTGTAGAACACATTTTCCATCCAATGATATCTCAAATGTGCCGCAAATCCCATTTCCTTTACGGAATGATGGACCTTATGGAATTTCCATAAAAAGGCATATCTATGAAGTAAGATATGCGTAAACCACTGCACAAAATCCAATACAATAAAAAATATCAATAATTGGAAAACCATATTAAGATTGCTTAAATCCAAGATGGCCAAACTCTTGGATGATATTCCAATGTCTTTGAAAAAAACCCCTAATAGTTTGTAAAAACCACTGATTACTATAGCGAAGATGAAAAAGTTAAAGAACATATAGAAACCATCCATCCAAAAATCCTTTCTGAAAATAGACTGGTATTTGCGCCAGGGAAATAAGATTTCCAAAGTCCACACCAACAAAGAAATTGCTATAAGTCCCCAAAAGTAATTATTGTACCAGGGCACCTCCATAAGAATGGATTTCCATGTCCAATCTAAGGTTCCCATAAAAGATTTTATAAAAGCTTCTGTATATTTTTCCAATATAAAACTTGTTGTTTTACTACTATGCTAAGTAGTGAAATAGGTGAATTCCTTACATCAAAACCTTTTCTATTTTAATGGGTACCACTCTATATCCTTTAAACCTTCCCTTCTCCCTTTTTTTATTGGACCATAGTTTTTTGCCAAATAATCTACTATTACACCTTCATTTTCACCTAAATCCCATAAGTTTTGGGTTTTCTGCATCCATCGTATGGTGGCTGTCCACCCTTCTTTGCTCATCCTGTTTTGTGTAACCAATTTTGCAGAATGGCAATTTGTGCAATTGTTTATTACTTGCTGCATCCCATCGGACACTATAAACCCGGTTCTTACATGGATTCCATTCACTATTCTTTCCGTATCTTCCTCAATATTAACATATTCAACGTCATCATTAGAAGTGTCAGATAAGGCTATTCCAGCCTCATCATAAAAATAAAATACAACAGCAATTAGCACCACTAGTAATAAAAACCCACTGATGAGAAGTCTATAGGGCGCCTTAAAATTTTGTTTGTTTTTTTCTGACTTTGCCATTTATCTATACCACTTTAACTGCTATTCTATGGCATGCATTATTTAAGTATCCTTTTGGGTTCCATCCAGGTACAAGCATGGGTTGTGCTTTGCCATTACTATCAATCGCTTTGGCCCATACCTCATAATATCCCTTTTTAGGAAATTGTATTCCCGCCGAAAAATGTTGCCATGCCAATCGGTTAATAGGCTTTTCAAGGGAACACGAATTCCATGTGGCACCAAAATCAATAGAATACATCACTTTAGTAACTTCCAGTTCTCCGGCCCATGCATGTCCCCTAATCTTCAAGGTAGATCCAGACTGCAACAAAGCTCCTGATTTTGGATAGGTTATCAATGATTTCACCGGCATAGATTCTATAATCGCCATTTCCGAATCTTTTACCTCCTCTCCCGGAGCCACTGGATTTTTTGGCACTCTGTAAGAAGAACCCGTCATTTTTTCACCGTCATGCTCTTTATTCCTAATGCTGATCCTGTTGATCCATTTACCTGAGACAGATGCGGGCCACCCTCCTGCCACCAAACGCAGCGGATATCCATGGGCAAGGGGAATATCCTTTCCGTTCATCTGAAAGGCCAGTATTGTTTCATCCATCAATGCTTTTTTCATTGGTACTCCCCTAGAAATTGGCTCTTTATTAGGGTCGCGAGTCAAATGTAGATCTTGGGCATGGTAGCCTATGTATACGGCATCTTCTTTTATTCCAACATCTTCCAGCACGTCCCTAACCCTAATCCCTGTCCAATTGGCACAGGATACGGCACCTATCGTCCATTGATTGCCTTTGGCCGGGGGATCAAATTCACTACGCCCATTTCCTCCACATTCCAGGGTAAGTTGATAGGTATATATTTTAAATTTTGATTTGAGCTCCGCTAGGGAGTAAGTCTTTTTTTGTTTTACAGATTCTCCATCAATAGTAAGGGTCCAATTTTTGGCATCAATATTTTCAGGAATTAACCCGTTATTTCTAATAAACATCGATTTGTTGGGCGTAATCCTATCATCCAAAAGGTGCGCCTTGGCCTCTATGTTCCATGGTTTGTCATTTAGCACCACCATTTCCTTGTCCTTGGCAAACATTTTATAAGGATCATTGTCCTGTAGGAACAATGGCACATACTCCAAAGGCATAGAAGATCCAAATACTATTTCGGTTCCAATGATCCCCGACATGGCACCTAGAGCTACCTTACCAACAAAATTTCTTCTCTTCATAAATCTACAATTAGCAATTGTATTTAAGCTATTGATTAAAAATAATGAATTCAAAATACATACAACACGCCATAAATTTATGCCCGGAGATTACCCTTAATTCTTTTGGAGTACCAAGGTAGTCATACATCTTACATCATGGACATTGGTTGTTTTTACAGGTTCCAAAAATGTAAGATTAAATTTGGCCATGAAATTATTCAACTGCTCCCTTGTCAACAAAAACCTTTGAGTGCCATCTGGAATGGAAAAAATACCATTTCCTTCGGACACAACTAATTCCTCTATTCCTATATTGGAAGCCATCCTTATAAAAATAGATCCATGCACCTTTAAAACCCTCAGTATTTCGGCCATCATTCCAATAAAATGTTTCTCATTTCTAGCAAAATGCAATACCGCATTACAAATTATATGATTAAACTCCCCATTGGTGTATGGCATCTCATCTAGTTCGGATACAATGAATTGATCGCTAGAACCCGGATAAATTTCTTTTACCAATTTAATATTTGCCAAATCATTATCCATTGCCCAAATATTAAATTGATTGTCATAAAACCAGTACATATTTCTTCCTGATCCACAACCTGCATCCAATATTTTATCTTCCTTTGAATACCGACCTTTTACAATCTGATCCAGTAGATAAATATCTAAGTTGCCTAGTATGTTTTTTAAATCTGAGTCGGTCATTGTTCTAGCTGTGGTTCTATTCAAGTACAAAACAAAAAAGACCCAATCTTAGAAAACTAAGGAATGGGTCTTTAAAATTAAGATTTTTATAGGTTAAACTTCTATTACTTTTCCTTTTCTTGAGGCTTTTATTACATAGGTATAGAGCCACATTAAAGTAAAGGAGGGAATAAAATCCAAACCGGGAACAAGCTCTTCCAAAAAGGCAATTACTCCTGCAGCCTGTCCAATTTTTCCTTTATACATTCTGGTCATTAACCATCCTGAGATGGGTGCCCAAATAATGTCCGAGAACTCCCCTATTCCTGGAATTAGAAAGGAAACCATTCCCAACGCATCGAAAACAAGGCCAAGAAAAAGATTTCTTATTTTATGATTTTCAATAATAGACATGTTTAAAGTTAATAATTACAGACAATAAAAATCGCAAATAATTAAGAAAGCTTACTACTAATTAATTTAAGAAACTCATTTCGGGTCTCTTGTTTTTCAAATTGACCCCTAAATCCGGAAGTCGTGGTTACTGAGTTCTGTTTTTGCACCCCTCTCATCATCATACACATGTGCGAAGCTTCTATAACCACAGCAACTCCCTTAGGTTTTAAGGTGTTGTTTATACATTCCAAGATGTCATGTGTCAAACGCTCCTGAACTTGTAATCTTCTAGCAAACACATCTACAACACGTGGTATCTTACTCAATCCAACAATATGTCCGTTCGGAATATAGGCAATGTGCGCCTTTCCAAAAAATGGCAGCATATGGTGTTCACAAAGGGAATAAAGTTCAATATCCTTGATGATGACCATATCATCATAATCTTCCTTGAACATGGCTCCCTCTAAGATTTCCACAGCATCTTGTTTATAGCCCTGTGTTAAAAATAACATTGCTTTTGCTGCTCTTTCTGGCGTTTTTACCAAGCCTTCGCGGTTGACATCCTCCCCTATTTCATCAATAATACGGGAATACCTTTCCTGAACTTCTGCTGTAATTTCAAAATTGTACTCTTCTAAACTTTTATATGGCGACATATGCTTTTAGTATAATTATAGTAGTTTATTGCTGTAATATTTTTCTAACTTTTTAATTTTTGGGTCTATGATCACTTGACAATATCCTTGGGTTCTATGATCATTGTAATAATTGATATGTTCTTCTTCTGCATTATAAAAAGGTTTGGCCTCAGTAACTGCTGTTACCACTGGATTACCAAAAACATTATTTTGATTAAGTTCCTTTATAAACTGTTCGGCAATGGCTTTCTGATCATCATTTTGATAGAAAATTTCGCTTCTGTATTGGGTACCCACATCATTTGCCTGCCTATTTAATGTTGTAGGATCGTGTGTAGCAAAAAACACCTCCAACAGAGATTTAAATTGTATCTCCGAAGGATCGAAGGTTATTTTAATACTTTCGGCATGTCCAGTCCTTCCAGTAACTATTTCCCTGTAAGCAGGATTTTTTATATTACCTCCCGTATAACCCGGGATTACTTCTTTAACCCCACGTAAGCGTTGAAACACAGCTTCGGTACACCAAAAACATCCCCCTGCCAGTACTGCTATTTCAGAATTAGAATCATTCATAGATTTAATGTTTATCATTTTTAGACAAACGTTGAACAAATTTATTCATTTATTTATACTTTTCTTAAAATAAAATGATAAATCGGTCATAATTTTATTCTTCGATTGCCTTTACGCCATTTAACAGCATTTAAGTCGTTGCTTTTCCCCAGAACTATCCTTTGGATTACTATAATTATAAAAACATCAAACAATGGCTAATTTTGTAATGTTGGGCTTTATGATTACTTTCAACCCCTAAAAATAATTCATGATTCAGGCTTCCAATATCCAAAAATATTATGGTGAACTCAAGGTTCTTAAAGGAGTAGACCTACATATTAAAAAAGGTGAAATTGTTTCTATTGTTGGAGCTTCTGGTGCTGGAAAAACAACATTATTACAGATTTTGGGAACATTGGATAACCAGACCAATAAAAATGACAGTGAATTGTTCATCAATCAAATCAATGTTACCTCCTTAAATGATAAGGCGCTGGCCAGATTTAGAAACGAGCACATTGGTTTTATATTTCAGTTCCATCAACTATTACCTGAATTCACTGCATTGGAGAATGTTTGTATTCCTGCATTCATAAAAAAAACGCCAAAGGAACAAGCTGAAAAAAGAGCCAAAGAGCTTTTGGATTTTTTGGGCCTCTCCCATAGGTATCATCATAAACCAAGTGAACTGTCTGGCGGGGAACAACAAAGGGTGGCAGTTGCAAGGGCCTTGGTGAACAATCCTTCCATTATTTTTGCTGATGAGCCAAGTGGTAATTTAGATTCTGAAAGCGCGGACAACCTTCACCAACTTTTTTTTACATTGAGAGAACAATTCGGACAAACGTTCGTCATAGTAACCCACAATGAAGAATTGGCAGAAATGGCAGACAGGAAATTAGTCATGGTCGACGGACTCATTACTTCATAAACATGCTCTATAACGTATGGAAATATATTAAAAACCCAGTATATCGAGAGTATCACAATGCCCCCAGCGCTTACAAAAAGACTATTTTTCTTTCTTTATTAAAATGGAACTTGATAATTGGCCTGTCCATTGTACTATTTAACTACGCTCTTTCTAACATTTTAGGATTCAATATGGGAGAGCATTCTACAGAAAAATTGTTCTCGCAAAATTCTATTTGGATAATTTTCCTAACCGTTAGTATTATGGCCCCAATTGTGGAAGAAGTGTTGTTCAGAGGTCCATTAGTGTATTTTAGGAACAGTCCCTATTTTAAATATGCATTTTACACTTCGGTCCTACTATTCGGAATAGTCCATATTTTTAATTTCGAAGGAGACGCCCAACTATATTATTATACTCCTTTACTTATTGCTCCCCAACTGATAACTGGAATTTTCTTAGGATATATCCGAGTGAAACTTAGGCTCAAATGGTCTATCTTATTTCATGCTACCTTTAATACGGTACTAATAGGACCGGTAATGTTGCTAAAAATTCTAAATATTCCAATGGAATGAAAAAAACCGAACTAAAAGAATTTTTGGATGCCAAGGTAATTCAATACAACCATCCAGAATTTTTAGAAAGCGATCCCATTCAAATTCCCCATCTGTTTACCATAAAGGAAGATGTGGAGATCAGTGGATTTCTTACCGCCACCATTGCTTGGGGAAATAGAAAAAGTATTATTTCTAACGCCCATAAAATGATGGAACTTATGGATCATGCTCCGTATGATTTTATAAAAAACCATCAAGAGGATGATCTGGATAAGCTGCATAATTTTGTGCACAGGACATTTAATGGGATAGACCTGGTGTATTTTGTGAAAAGTCTTAAGAATATTTATCAATACAGGGGCGGACTGGAAGGCGTTTTTACAAGCAATCTTGACAAAAAGTCCATCCAACCTGCCATATCAAAATTTAAAGAAGTCTTCTTTGAGATCCCTCATCCAAAACGCACTACAAAACACATCTCTGATCCTGTAAAGGGCTCTGCAGCCAAACGGATCAACATGTATTTACGATGGATGGTCAGGGATAATACAACCGGAGTGGATTTTGGCTTATGGAAGAACATTCCCACCAGCATACTCTCTTGCCCGCTAGATGTACATTCGGGTAATGTTGCCAGAAAATTGGGATTATTAAAGCGCAAACAAAACGATGCCAAAGCCCTGGCTGAACTGGATTACAGCCTGCGCAAATTAGATTCAAAAGATCCAGTAAAATACGATTTTGCGCTCTTTGGATTGGGCGTTTTCGAAAAGTTTTAAAGCGTTTTGCACCAATTCTAAGTACATGTAAAGGTTTGAGTAAAATCTAAATTGGAATTAAAACGAATCGCCATCATGCAAAATTTATAATAGTTTTAACAGTTCACCCGTGTATTGCTTTACGTCTTTCCTTTATTAATAGTTAAATTTAAAACTTAATTAATCACCAAAAACTATGATAAAAAAAACTACCCTTTCTATTCTTCTTATTTCTTGTACCGTCTTGCTTTCCAAAGCCCAAGATAGAACCCTGCCCATAGACACTACCGTAGTCACACAACATAGTGTCACCGCGAATGGAGCTACATTTAGTTACACGGCTAAAACTGGGACCCAACCGGTTTGGGATGAATTGGGGAAACCCATAGCGGCCCTCCACTACACCTATTATACAAGAAACAATGTAAAGGACAGGGAGGAAAGGCCCTTGGTTATTTCCTTTAATGGCGGTCCGGGTTCAGGTTCCGTATGGATGCATTTGGCATATACAGGTCCCCGAATACTCAAGATTGACGATGAAGGCTTTCCTGTTCAACCTTATGGGGTAAAAGAAAATCCTTATTCGATTTTAGATGTTGCAGATATCGTTTACGTAAATCCAGCTAACACAGGATATTCTAGGACCATCCCTGTGAGTGGAAAGGAAGTAGATAGATCTAAATTTTTTGGCATCAATGCCGATATTAAATACCTGGCAGAGTGGTTGAACACCTTTGTTACCCGTAATAACAGATGGCGGTCCCCAAAATATATCATCGGTGAAAGCTACGGTGGCACCAGGGTAGCGGGATTGGCATTGGAACTACAGAACAGGCAATGGATGTACCTCAATGGGGTCATAATGGTTTCTCCGGCAGATTATAAAGTTATTCGTGTTGGCGGACCAGTATCCGACGCCTTGAACTTGCCATATTTTACAGCAGCGGCATGGTATCAAAAAGCTTTGGATCCGGCCTTACAGCAGAAAGATCTTCTGGAAATTTTACCGGAATCCGAAAATTATACCTTAAACACCCTTATTCCTGCCTTGTCTAAGGGAGGTTTTATTTCGGATACAGAAAAATTGGAGGTGGCTAAAAAAATGTCCTTCTACTCAGGACTTACAGAGAAAGAGATTTTGGAACACAATTTAGTTATTCCTACAAGTTATTTCTGGAAAGCACTATTAAGGGATAAAAGTGGGTACACTATTGGTCGATTGGATTCCCGTTATTTAGGGATGGATAAGCAATTGGCCGGTGATTCGCCAGATTACAACTCTGAGCTGACTTCTTGGTTGCATTCCTTTACCCCTGCCATAAACTATTATCTTCAGGAGGAATTGAAATTCAAAACTGATATGAAGTACAATATGTTCGGCCCAGTAAATCCTTGGGATGACAGCGATGACAATACGAGGGACAATTTAAGGCAGGCCATGGCCCAAAATCCCTATTTAAAAGTGATGTTCCAATCTGGGTATTACGATGGGGCAACAACGTACTTTAACGCCAAATATACCATGTGGCAGATTGATCCTAGCGGGCGCATGAAAGATCGATTTAGCTTTAAGGGATATAGAAGCGGGCATATGATGTATTTAAGAAGGGAAGATTTACAAAAAGCAAATAACGATATAAGAGAGTTTATTATTAATTCTAGTGCGACCGGTAAGTCGGCAAAATATTAGATGAAATTCTGTGACAGCCCATGAACTTGGGCTGTCATATTTTTAACAGCTTCGATACATCTTATTAAGTTCACATCAGGATGCTAAAATGTACATATAACTTTAAAAATAAAAGGGACCATATGGTTATGAAAATCACAGGTTCCTATATTTTTCAGGACTTTATCAAAATGCCAGAGATCATATTAGAAGCGTGCGAATCACATGGAAACTATAAAGTACTTTTGCTGGGAGAAGAATTAAAGGACACGGATGCTTCCACTATTGACCGTTTTTTTATTGGAGAAAGGATAGCAGAGGTTTTACGTTCCAAGGTAAAACTTGCTGTCGTGTGGCCCCCTGATCATATGACCAAACTTACCGAAAACGTAGCCGTAAACAGAGCAGCTTATATGCGTATGTTCGTGGAACCAAAAGAGGCAAAAAAATGGCTGTTGGACAAAGATGCCAGAGAACCAGGCGAATTGTTCAAAAAATAAATTCTAACCCTTATTCATTACTGTAACCGTTATCCCTTTTTCTTCCAATTTCTCTATTAATGACAATGAGATACCCTTATCTGTTATAATCTCATCTATTTGTTCCAAATCACATATTTTGGCAAAACTTTTTTTACCGAATTTCGAAGAATCAACCAATAGAATTATTTTTTGAGCAGCCGACAACATCCTTTTGTTCAACTGGGCCTCCTCTAAATGAGTGGTACTTAAACCGTATTCCAAGTCGATCCCATCAACACTCAAAAACAATTTACTGCAAGAGATATTATCAAGGATATAAGCAGCATAATTCCCCACTACCGAAGATGAACTATGACGCACGTAACCGCCTAATTGTAATACTTCCACTTCCTTAAACTTAATAAGCTCTAAAGTCACATTTAAAGAGGAGGTGATCACCGTTAATTTTCCTTTGGGCCTAATACACCTGGCCAAAGCCTGCACGGTAGTACCGGAAGCGATCATTATGGAATCATTTTCCAGTATGAGTTGGGCTGCTGCTTCTGCTATTTCATTTTTTTGGGAGACCGAAATCTTTTCCTTCTCATTAACAGGCCTATCATTTATATAAGGATTATCCAATGAAGCTCCCCCATGGGTTCTAAATAAGAGCCCTTTTTCTTCCAAAATTTTTAAATCCTTTCTAATGGTTACCGCAGAAACATTCAAGCTTTTGCAGAGATACGATACTTCCACATACTTTTCTTCCTGCAGTCTTTCCAGAATATCTTGATGTCTTTTCATAATGCAAATATGTAATAAAATGAAACTTAAAGTTTATAAAAATTATATAAATGATCAAATATAATTATTTTTAGCTTCATTTAATTTCGTTTTAGTTTCGAAATGTTTTTTTATTATGATTATTTGTATTACTATTGAATGGATTTAAAAGTAAAATGTGTGAATATTTTTGAAAGAGAAACCATTCTTAAAGGGCTAAAAAGTACCAAAAACTGGGATGTTATAATTATAGGTGGTGGTGCCACAGGTCTGGGTATAGCTTTAGATAGTGTTACTAGGGGCTATAAAACGGTACTATTGGAACAAGTAGATTTCGCAAAAGGGACATCTAGCAGAAGTACAAAATTGGTACACGGTGGGGTTCGGTATTTGGCTCAAGGCGATATAGGTTTGGTTAAAGAGGCCTTATATGAAAGAGGGTTAATGCTAAAAAATGCTGCACATTTGGTATCAAATCAGTCCTTTATCATACCCAATTATAGATGGTGGGATGGTATCTTTTATACCACAGGTCTCAAAATATATGACCTCTTGGCTGGAAAATTAAGTTTGGGAAAATCTTTCCATATCAATAAAAAAGAAACTCATAATAGATTAAAAACCCTCAATACCGAACATTTAAAAGGAGGCGTTGTTTATCAAGATGGTCAATTTGATGATTCTAGATTGGCTATCAATATTGCCCAAACAGCAATCGAGAATGGGGCTACCGTTCTCAATTATTTTGAAGTCCAAAAGTTGACAAAGGATGATACAGGAACTATTAACGGTGTAATTGCAATTGACAGGGAGTCAGGCACGGACTATACCCTCCATGGCAAGGTGGTCATCAATGCCACTGGTGTATTTACAGATGAAATATTACAAATGGATAATGAATATGCCAAAAATATGGTACGCCCCAGTCAGGGGATACACTTTGTTTTGGATAAATCATTTTTACCTGGGGATGATGCCATCATGATTCCAAAAACCGATGACGGACGAGTCCTTTTCTTGGTACCTTGGCACGATAAGGTTGTAGTGGGGACCACTGATACTGTATTGGACAGTCATAGCCTGGAACCGATAGCCTTGGAAGAGGAAATCAACTTTATTCTCACTACCGCCAATAGATACTTGACCAAAAAAGTCGAAAGAAAAGATGTCCTTAGCATATATGCGGGACTAAGGCCTTTAGCGGCGCCACAAGATGAGTCTGAAAAAACAAAGGAAATATCTAGAAGCCATAAAATAATTGTCTCCAATTCTGGACTAGTCACCATAACTGGAGGTAAATGGACCACCTATCGAAGAATGGCACAGGATACCTTGAACAAGGTTATTGAAATAGGGAAATTGAAAAAGAAGGTCTGTAAAACCGCTTCTCTTGCAATACATGGTTCTACTGATATCATGGACCGTAACAATCACTTATATATCTATGGTACGGATTACCAAGAAATTAAGAAGTTAATACAAAAAGATCCTGAACTTGGAGAAAAACTACATCCAAATTTAGATTATCTGAAGGCAGAAGTGGTTTGGGCCGTAAGAAATGAAATGGCCCGGACTATTGAGGATGTACTTGCCAGACGTGTTAGGGCTCTATTTCTTGATGCAAGGGCAGCAGTAGAAATGGCGCCTTTAGTTGCCGAAATTTTGGCACAGGAACTCGAAAAGTCTTTAGAATGGAAAACATCACAAATCTTAGCATTCAATGCTATAGCGAAAAATTATATCTTAAAAAGCCAACCAACAACTTAAATTATTAACCCATAGATTTTGGATAAATCTTTATAAATTTAATATATGGACCAATATATTCTTGCCCTAGATCAGGGCACAACCAGTTCCCGAGCCGTCATTTTCAATAAAAAAGGAAACATTGTTTCCATTGCCCAAAAGGAGTTTACCCAATATTTTCCACAACCGGGCTGGGTAGAACATGATCCCATGGAAATTTGGTCCACCCAAGCTGGGATAGCTGCGGAAGCCTTAGTAAAGAAAGGGTTGAACGGGAGTAACATTGCGGCAATAGGGATTACGAACCAACGGGAAACGGTAGTAGTTTGGGACAAAAAGACTGGAGAACCTGTCTATAATGCGATTGTTTGGCAGGACAAAAGAACCGCCGAATATTGCGATGAATTAAAGGAACAGGGCAAATCTGATCTTATCAGAAAAAAAACGGGATTGGTCATTGATTCTTACTTTTCTGCAACTAAAGTAAAATGGATCTTAGACAATGTAGAGGGCGCACGAAAAAGGGCCAATGAAGGAGATTTAATTATGGGGACTATTGATACGTGGTTAGTATGGAAGATGACCTTGGGAGAAAATCATATCACCGATGTCACCAATGCCTCTAGAACCCTTATTTTCAACATCAATACCATGTCATGGGATGATGAATTATTAGCGCTTTTTGATATCCCAAAGAGTATGCTTCCGGAAGTCAAACAGTCCAGTGAGCTTTACGGACATACCTCTGGAACCATCATTGCAAGCAAAATACCCATTGCCGGAATTGCGGGAGATCAGCAAGCAGCATTATTTGGTCAAATGTGCACCAAACCTGGGATGGTTAAAAATACCTATGGCACCGGTTGTTTTATGCTTATGAATATTGGAGAGAAACCAATAGTTTCCAAGAATAATTTATTGACCACCGTTGCCTGGAAAATAAATGGAAAAACTACCTATGCCTTTGAAGGAAGTGTCTTTATTGCTGGTGCTGTGGTACAATGGCTAAGGGACGGACTGAAGATTATAAAAACATCATCCGATGTTGAAAAACTTGCTGGTTCTGTCAGCGATGCAGAAGGGGTGTATTTTGTGCCTGCCTTCGCTGGGTTAGGTGCCCCATATTGGAACCAAAAAGCACAAGGGACAATATTTGGGATTACTAGAGGAACTACGGATGCCCATATTGCTAGAGCTGCCATTGAATCAATAGCCTATCAAACTATGGATATACTAAAGGCTATGGAAGCTGATGCAGAACTAACCATAAAAGAATTAAGGGTAGATGGCGGGGCAACGGTGAACGATACCCTAATGCAATTTCAATCAGATGTTCTAAATACCACTACCGTCAGGCCCAAAGTAATAGAGACTACAGTTATGGGCGCGGCCTACCTGGCCGGTTTGGCAGTTGGATATTGGGATAGTCTTGAGGAAATACAAGAAATCTGGCAAACCGATGTACACTTTAACCCTACCACAGAACGCGCAGGTATAGACAAAGGAATTAAAGGATGGTACAAGGCCATCGCGGCCTTACAATTTTGGGCAAAATAATCACACTAAACAAACCATTTAAATTATGACACCTTTTATAGCAGAAATTATTGGCACAGGCCTACTCATTTTATTGGGTGGAGGCGTCGTAGCCAATGTAGTATTGAACAAAACAGCCGGTAATAATAGTGGCTGGATAGTTATTACCACTGGATGGGCACTTGCAGTCTATATTGGGGTTGTTGTCTCAGCACCTTACAGCGGAGCTCATTTAAACCCCGCAGTGAGCATAGGCTTGGCTTTTGCGGGTAAATTTGACTGGGAGTTGGTCCCTTTATTTATTCTTGCCCAATTTATAGGTGCCATGATAGGTTCTTTTCTAGTATGGGCCGTATATAGAAATCATTTTAGCGCTACAGACAATGGGGATGCAAAAAAAGCAGTTTTTTGCACGGCTCCGGCAATTAGACATTATCCAACGAATCTAATTAGTGAGATCGTAGGGACTTTTGTATTGATATTCACAATTTTGTATTTCACGGATGCTTCAATAACAGACTCCGAAACCGCCGTAGGCCTGGGTTCAGTGGGAGCAATTCCCGTGGCTTTTCTGGTTTGGGCGATCGGACTTTCATTAGGTGGCACCACTGGGTATGCAATTAATCCCGCAAGGGACTTAGGCCCTAGAATTGTTCATGCTCTCTTGCCCATCAAAAATAAGAACGGTAATGACTGGGGATATGCCTGGATCCCAGTATTAGGACCAATAGTGGGCGCATCATTGGCGGCACTTCTTTCAATAATTCTTAACTAACCAATTTTATGAGACTCAATCCACAAGTAAATAATCACAACATCCTTTTAATCTTTTTTACAGCTTTATTCATTAGTACTGGTCCAGTTGTATTTGGGCAGGGAACCGATAAATTTATATATGGGGATGCACTTCCCGACGCTCCAGAATTGGCAGTGAGGGGTGAACATAAGGTTGGTGTACGTACCTTGGATTTCGTTAATCCCAAACAAATAGATATTCTCAATGCTAAGGAGGGCATTGCTCCCTTATATGATAGACCGTTAAAAATTGAAGTATGGTATCCGGCTATGCTTGATGGGAATACTCCCGAGGTTGTTGTTTATGATCAAGTAATGGGTTCCTCAAATGATGAAAAGAGACCTTTGATCCCTTTCACCTTTAAGGGCAGGGCAGCAAAAGACGCTTCCCCCCTCTCCAAAGACGGACCTTTTCCTTTGGTCATAGTTTCCCATGGGTATTTGGGTTCTAGGTTACTCCTTACCTATTTAACTGAAAACTTGGCCTCAAAAGGTTATATCGTGGTGGCCATAGATCATACGGATTCTACGTTTAAAGATGCTGGCGGATTTCAAAGCACATTATTGAACAGACCTAAGGATATTTTGTTTACGCTTAACAAAATTGACGAACTCAACAAACCAAAATCGGGTAGTTTCCTATCTGGATTAATTGATATGAATAATTCCGCTATTATTGGATATTCCATGGGTGGTTACGGCGTTTTAAATGTAGCTGGAGCAGGATATAGCGACCAATTAAAGACTTTTTTCGGAACCATGACTGGCGGCAATACTGCCATTACTAGTCTTGTTTCCAATGACCCGCAATTCGTGGGCGGCAAGGATCCTAGGATAAAGGCTGTTGTTGCCTTTGCACCTTGGGGCATGGAAAGAGGTGTATGGGACCTTGAGGGTCTCAAGGGCCTAAAAACCCCCACTTTTTTTATTGCCGGTGATCAAGATGACATTTCCGGCTATGATAAAGGAATTAAGGCCATTTATAGCGGCAGTGTCAATGCAGATAGATATTTACTTACCTATGCCAATGGCAGACATAATGTGGCGCCCAACCCACCTCCGGTAGAATCTTTACAAGAGGGGCTGCACATAGATGAATATTACCGTTATGCGGAACCTTCGTGGGATTCCCGACGAATGAACAATATAAACCAACACTTTGTTACCGCGTTTATTGGGCTACATTTAAAAGCCAAAAAGGATTACGCAAAATATTTGAATCTTCAGGAGAATTCCAATGGGCAAGATTGGTTCGGGTTCGTTCCCAGGTCATCGACGGGAATGGAGCTGTTGCACACGATGCCTGCGGAATAATTTATTGTGGAAAGTTAAGTAAACAAAGGGCTCCAACTACTTAGTTCGGAGCCCTTTTCTTATTTAAATAAAATGATATGTTACATAAATCATAAATTCTTATAATGCGTTAAAATCCATCTCGATTAAACATCGATTCTCCATATCAATTTGATACTTTTGCCGGAGTTATGATATTTCAAAAAGAACTTATATTTCCGGAAATAGCCCATGTGCTATACGATTATTTTATTTCGATTGGTTTTTCAGAAACCGCGGCGAAGTATTTTAATATGTTAGGCCTGCTTTTGGCGATGCTTCTAATTATTAGCATCTTGGATTTTATCATTAGAAAAATCTTAATCCAGGCTTTTACTGCGTTTGCCAAAAAGACTACTACAACTTTTGATGATTATTTGGTGATCAACAAAGTGCCAAGAAACGTTGCCCATATTGTTCCCCTATTCATTGCTTTGGAATTTATGCCCACAGTGCTGATCGATTATAAGTATGCGGACAGTATAGCAGAAAAAGGACTTCATGTATTTAGCATCATATTGACCCTCTGGATCGTTCGCAGTTTATTGAACACCCTAAAGAGCTATTTTAAGACCTTGCCCCACCTCAGGGACAAACCCATAGATAGCTACATTCAGGTGTTTATGATCTTTGCGTGGATCATAGGTGTAGCCTCTGCCCTGGCTATTGTTACCGGATTTGAGTTTATTAAATTCATTACCACCCTTGGGGCGGCTTCTGCCGTGATTATTTTAATATTTAAGGATACTATTTTAGGATTTGTAGCCAGTATTCAAGTGTCCATTAATGACATGGTCCGTATTGGGGATTGGATCACCTTTGAGAAATATGGGGCAGATGGTGATGTTACCGAAATAAATTTAGCCACTGTAAAGGTTCGAAATTTTGATTATACAACCACTACCATCCCTACCTACGCCTTAATTTCAGATTCTTTCAAAAACTGGAGGAGTATGGTAAACTCAGACGGAAGAAGGATAAAAAGGGCACTGATCATCAAACAAAAGAGCATCAAGTATCTCACTAAGGAAGATATTGAAAGGCTAAAGGGCATAGGTCTTCTTACAGCTTACTTGGAAAAAAGGGAAAATGATATAGATACCTATAATACATCTAACAATATCAACAAGGAATTGGCAATTAATGGAAGAAATTTGACCAATATTGGTGTTTTTAGAAAATATGTGGAGAGTTATGTAGCCAGTCACTCGGGCATTAATAAAAATATGATGCTTATGGCCAGGCACCTTGCGCCTACCTCCCAAGGGATCCCATTAGAGGTATATGCCTTTAGCAGCGATAGGAGATGGGAAAATTATGAGTACATAATGGCAGATATTTTTGACCATCTTTTGGCTGCTGTCCCTTATTTTGAGTTGGAGCTATTTGAACTCCCCGATAATTCTGTTCCCCCTATGCCTATGTCATCTTAACCTTGTCCTCTTAATAATCTTATATTCTTGTTAAAGCCCTTTATTTAATAGGGGCCGTCAATTATCTTTACCCCAAAAAAATTGCAGCTGTCAAAGAATCTTTTAAATAATTTTTTTTTCATTCTTAAAGGATTCCATTTTGGCGGTATTATTACAATTGGCTTATGCAACAAATAGAAAAAATTGAAAGAGAAATCGATGGTTTAAGACAACAATTGGCCACTCATCAATTGTATGCGAACTTATCAGAAGTTGATGATATTAGGGTTTTCATGCAGCATCATGTATTTGCTGTTTGGGATTTCATGTCCTTGCTCAAGGCCCTTCAAATAAATTTAACCTGTACGACCGTGCCATGGACCCCAAGATCAAACGCAACATTGGCAAGGTTTATCAATGAAATTGTACATGGGGAGGAAAGCGATATTGACGAACTAGGAGAGCCAAAAAGTCATTTTGACATGTATTTGGATGCCATGGATCAGATTAAGGCTGACACTTCTAAAATTAATCAATTCATTGGGCTGATAAATGAGACCAATCAGGTTTCAGAGGCCTGTGACACCATTAACTTGGAGAGTGGAGTTCGGGAATTTGTGGAGTTCACTTTTAAAATTATCTCAACTGATAAGCCACATTTGATTGCTTCGGCCTTTACATTTGGTAGGGAAGATTTGATTCCCGATATGTTTATTGAAATTATAAAGAATGAAGAAAAGGGTGATACCTCCAAATCCTACAGCAAACTTTCTTATTACCTAAAAAGGCATATAGAAATAGATGGTGATGAGCACGGTCCTTTATCCCTGAAAATGGTTTCGGAATTATGTGGTGAGGATCAAACTAAATGGGAAGAGTGCCTAGTAGTTGCAAAACAGGCTTTGGAACAAAGAATAAAATTATGGGATTTCATTACAAGACAAATTGAAGCCAAAAAATTACAGCTGCAAAATTAATAGCATTATTCTTGTTGGTGCGTGAAGCTGGGGTAAGGATTAAATAAAATTTAGAACATGAAAGATTTAAGGACAACGAATATATTATTACTGGTCATAGTAGTGCCCTTGGTTTTTTATTTGCTCAAAATATTATCTTTTATTTTTATACCACTGGTGTCCTCTATGTTTATTGCATTACTCTTTTTACCATTAATGAGAGGCATGAACAAGAAAAGAATTCCAAAACCAATCAGTATTTTGGTCATTGTCTTGATCATCGCTGGGATATTTAAAATTGGAGGTGAATTAATACAGCTCACCAGTAATGAAATACTATCTACCGACCAATCCTTTTTAATGCAGGCAGAGGATAAATTAAATATCATAATTGTCGATCTTGAAGAATCCATGGGTATGGAATTGGTCGAAGGCACAGATATTTATGGTCAATTTCTAAATAAGGACAGCATTATGCAAAATTTTGTCCCTACCCTTAGCTTTCTTGGTAGTACCTTAACCATGCTGCTTATGACCGTATTTTTTGCGGTATTATGGCTTTCAGAATCTATAAACG
Organism: Sediminicola luteus; assembly: GCF_040566555.1. Classification (GTDB taxonomy): domain Bacteria; phylum Bacteroidota; class Bacteroidia; order Flavobacteriales; family Flavobacteriaceae; genus Sediminicola. Next base: position 337,367 of record NZ_JBEWYP010000003.1, read on the forward strand.
TTCAAAAACTATTGAATTCTACCATTATCAAACAAAAACATGCATCGGTCAGGACCTTTATAAAAATTGAGAATGACCTGATAAAATTTATTAAGGTGAAGTTTTTGGTAAGTTTCTTTACCGGTGTAGGTACAGGTTTGGCCTGTTATTTTTTTGATGTGAATTTCCCTATTTTTTGGGGGCTATTTGCCTTTCTTATCAATTTTGTACAAATGATAGGATCCTTTGCCACGGTAATATTATTGAGTATTTTTGCCTTTGTCGGTCTTGATTCAGTGAACGTACTTCTTTTCTTTATTCTTACGATAACGGGAGTACAGGTTTTATTTGGTTCTATATTGGAGCCAATCTTCATGGGCAAGTCATTTTCCATCAATATAATTACTATCTTGGTAATGCTCATGCTATGGGGATATATCTGGGGAGTCCCAGGTTTAATTTTAGCAATCCCAATCACAGTGTTCATCAAAGTCATATTGGAACAGTTCCCCGGAACCAAAATAATTGCCAAGATCATTTCTGGTGATGAAATAAAGGTAGATTTGGGCCTGGGCTCAATTAGAAAGGTATCTTAATATCCTTGACTGCAATAGTATCCTGACCCAAAATAAATCTAAAGATGTGGTTGCCGAAATTAACTTTAATCACCCTATTCCTAACTATATTCATGACTGGATCTATGGCTGCCCAAGATTGGGCGAATTTAAATAAATATAAGGAAGCCAATATAGCTTTGGAAAAAGAGGTGCATTCAGAGGACCGTATTGTTTTTATGGGTAATTCCATTACCGAAGGTTGGATCGATCACAACCCAGAATTTTTTAATAACAAGGGATATGTCAACAGAGGTATCAGCGGACAGACCACCCCACAAATGTTGCTTCGCTTCAGACAGGATGTTTTGGACCTTAAGCCAAAAGTGGTAGTACTGTTGGCCGGTATCAATGATATTGCTGGAAATACTGGACCATCCACCCAAAAAATGATTGAGGACAATATATTTTCAATGGCAGAATTGGCAAAAGCACATGGCATTAAAGTAGTTTTATCCTCCGTTTTACCAGCATCTGATTTTCCGTGGGCCCCAGGATTGGAGCCTTCAATGAAAGTTATTGCTTTGAATACATCGCTCAAGCAGTATGCCGAAATCAACGGCCATGTATATTTGGACTATTTCTCAAATATGGTAGATTCTAACAATGGCTTACAAAAGATTTACACATACGATGGGATCCATCCAAATGCCCTGGGTTATAAAATTATGGGACCTCTTGCTAAAGCTGCTATTCAAAAGGCATTACAATAAAGAATATTGCTTTATTATCAATGGGGTAATCTGATATTAGAACATAGTACTTGTTCCCTAAAAGCTGATGTTCACAAATAATCACTTATTGTAACCATACCAAATGATTTTTTTTCAAATCATAATTAATCGATACCTTTAAAACTCTAATTAGTAGTTGTTAAAATGAAAGAAATTGAAAATATTGAGCTTAAATATTTAAGCATAGATGATTACCAAGAGCTTAAAACTGCAATGATTGCCTCCTATACCAATTTTCCCAATTCGTACTGGAGGGAACATCAAATTGATATCTTGATCAAAAAATTTCCTGAGGGCCAAGTTGTACTTAAGATCAACAACCAGATTGTTGGTTGTGCCCTCTCCATAATTGTGGATTATGATAAATTTGATGACCAGCATACCTATCAGGAAATAACTGGAGATTATATGTTTTCTACGCATAGCCCAGATGGAGATGTTCTTTACGGCATTGATGTTTTTATTAAACCTGAATTCAGGGGAATGCGATTGGGCAGAAGACTCTATGATTACAGAAAGGAATTATGCGAAAGACTCAATTTAAAAGGAGTTGCCTTTGGGGGAAGAATCCCAAATTATCATAAGTACTCAAAGGATATATCACCTAAGGAATATATTGCCAAGGTAAAGAGAAAAGAGATCAATGATCCTGTCCTTAATTTTCAAATGGCCAATGATTTCCATCCCGAAAAATTATTGAAAGGGTATCAAGAGGGCGATGAAGCCTCAGGTGAGTATGCTGTTTTATTGAAATGGGACAATATTTACTATACAAAACCCCAAAAGAAGGCCGAGACTACAAAAACATTGATTAGACTAGGCCTCATACAATGGCAAATGCGTCCTTATAAAAATTTGGAGGAACTGATGCAGCAAGTTGAGTACTTTGTTGATGCGGTATCAGGATATAGATCAGATTTTGCTTTATTTCCAGAGTTTTTCAATGCGCCCTTAATGGCCGAAAACAACCATCTATCGGAACCAGCGGCCATTAGGGAGCTGGCCAAACACACGGAAGCCATTGTAGAGCAGTTTACCAAATTGTCCATCAGCTATAACATCAATATTATTTCTGGAAGTATGCCGGAAATAATTGATGGCCGACTTTATAATGTTGGGTATTTGTGTAAGCGTGATGGTACCAGGGAACGTTACGAAAAACTACATGTTACTCCCGATGAAGCTAAAGTCTGGGGTCTACAAGGTGGGAGCCAATTAAAAACTTTCGATACTGATTGTGGTAAAATTGGAATCCTGATCTGTTATGATTCCGAGTTTCCTGAACTGAGCAGAATATTGGCCGATGATGGAATGGATATCTTATTTGTTCCTTATTTGACAGATACACAAAATGGATTCTCAAGAGTGCGGAACTGTGCTCAGGCCAGGGCTATTGAAAATGAATGCTATGTTGCAATTGCGGGGAGTGTAGGAAACCTTCCCAAAGTGCACAATATGGACATCCAATATGCACAATCCATGGTCTTTACACCTTGCGACTTCTCGTTTCCTGCGAACGGAATAAAAGCTGAGGCCACACCAAATACGGAAATGATCTTGATTGTTGATGTTGATGTGGAATTGCTTCGTGAATTAAACCAATTTGGTGCCGTGAAGAATTTAAGGGATAGAAGAAAAGACCTTTTTGAATTAAAGAAACTTTAGGTAAAACCCTGAATATAGTATAGGTCCAAGTCATTGAAAAGAAGAAATTCAACCAATGATTTGGACTTTTTTTTTGCGCTAAAGTCAACTAAATTAATCTCAAGCAGGTTCAAACCAATCAAATCTCTTTATTTTAATACCTTGTACCCTATGCAAGAAACATTGGTCAGCATATTGATTCCTTTCAAGAATACGTCAAAATTCCTTCCTGAGTGTATTGAGTCCATATTGGAACAAACCTATCAGAACTGGGAGGTTATTGCCATTGACGACCATTCCTCCGATAATAGCATATCTATTATAAGGCAATATGCCAAGGAAGACCCTCGGATCCATGTATTTAAAAATGAAGGCTCTGGCATTATTGAGGCTTTAAGAATGGGGTATTCACTTTGTAAAGGAAATTATATTTCCAGAATGGATTCAGATGATATAATGGTACCAAAAAAGATCCACCTTTTGCTAGAAGCCTTGATATCTAAGGGAAAGGGCCATCTAGCGATCGGAAAAGTAAAATATTTTTGTGAAGGTGGAGTTGGCGACGGGTATTTGAAATATGAAAAATGGCTCAACAGACTAACCCATTTAGGTGCCAATTTCTCTGAGATATACAAAGAATGCCCAATTCCATCTCCCTGTTGGATGGTGCATAAGTCGGACCTCGATAATTGTGATGCTTTTCAACCCAACCGCTACCCAGAGGATTATGATTTGGCCTTTAGATTCTTTGAACATGGATTAAAATGTATTCCATCCAATGAAGTCTTACATTATTGGAGAGACTATGATTATAGAGCTTCAAGAACTAGTGAGCATTATGCGCAAAATTATTTTTTGGAAATAAAACTCCATTATTTTTTAAAATTAAACTTTGAGGAGTCGCGCCAGCTTGTAGTGTGGGGAGCAGGAAAAAAAGGAAAGAATCTTGCACAAAATTTATTGAACAAGAAGGTCGACTTTTATTGGATCTGCAACAATCCAAAAAAAATAGGAAAGGAAATATATGGTAAGGAATTACAACATTTTAGCGCCTTAAAACATTTTGAACAGCCGCAAATTATTATTACCGTAGCCAATAGTGAGGCACAGAGTTTTATTCGGGAACATCTCAAGGGATTGCAAATGAACGCCCCACAAGATTCTTATTTTTTCTGTTGAGCATTCGTAGAATTATGACGCTATTGGAACATTTATAATTTAATGGAAAAATCTTAAAATTAATTGTGAAGCCCTAATATAAAATTGCCAAATTAAAGCCACTTTGGATTCAAGGGAGTGGGTGTTTTTATTTATATTTGGAAAACTAAATTTAGGAATGCAGTTTAAACATCCGGAACTACTTTGGGCTTTATTACTACTACTCATTCCCATTATTGTACATCTTTTTCAGCTTAGAAGATTTAAAAAAACACCTTTTACCAATGTTCAGCTTTTGCAAAAGGTGGTATCCCAATCACGAAAAAGCAGTACCCTGAAAAAGTGGCTACTTTTAACCACCAGATTGCTTCTTTTCACCGCTTTGATTATAGCCTTTGCACAGCCATTCCTATCCAATGAATCAGCACTTCAAGAAAAGGAAACGGTTATCTATTTGGACAACTCCTTCAGCCTTCAGGCCAAAGAGGACAATGAAACCCTGTTAAATAAAGGCATTCAACAATTAATAAAGTCCTTGCCAAGAGAAAAGTCCTTTACGCTGTTCACCAATGATAGAGTGTTTAGAAATAGTAAACTAAAGGATATCCAAAACGAATTATTGGGACTTGAACATTCTACGAACCAACTACAAATAAACGATATCTATCTAAAGGGGGCCACTTATTTTGATGCGGCTAAACCTTCGGTCAAAAATTTGATTGTCATATCTGATTTTCAGGAACGAATGGCTTCAAAGTTTATGGATACTTCGAATTATTATCAAAGGCATCATGTTCAATTAAAATCCGGGAACTTAGAGAACGTGTCCTTGGATTCCGTTTACATATCTTCCAGTTCCCCTGAAAACATAGAATTGGAAGTCCTACTATCCACTAATACAGATATCCCGGACACCCCCGTTTCTTTGTTTAATTCTGAAAAATTAATTGCGAAGACCTCCGCCCAATTTGTCAATAAAAGGGCATCAGTTTCATTTACCATTCCCTATAATTCGGAAATAAATGGATCCTTGGAAATTTCAGATTCAGGGCTTAGCTATGATAACGTGATGTATTTTAACATGGCTCCGAAAGAAAAAATCAACGTTCTGGCTATTAAGCAGGCCGACGATAATTTCTTGTCCAGGATTTTTACGGATGACGAATTTATTTATTCCAGCTCAGCCTTGAATGAAATGGATTATAGCGCTATAGACAGGCAAAATATCATCATTTTGAACGAATTGGATGCAATACCTGCCTCCTTGATCGCTGTATTGCAAAAATTCAAAGAAAATGGGGGCAACTTATTAATCATACCTTCAGAAAACACTGATATCACCTCTTATAACGCCTTATTAAATGGGTTTTATAAATCAGCATTTTCCCAGAAAATAACTGGAGAAAACAATATAGTAAGCATAAATTTTTCGCATCCATTGTATGAAAATGTGTTTGATAAAAAGGTGGTGAATTTTCAATATCCTAAGGTTTCGGAATTTTATACAGTTACATCCGATGCTCCCCAGATGCTTGCCTTTGAAAATGGGGCTCCATTTTTACTAGGATTAAACGGTTTCTATTTGTTTACTTCCCCTCTATCCGAAGGTATTTCCAATTTTAAAAACTCTCCCTTGATTGTTCCAACATTGTACACCATGGGAATCAATAGCCTCAAAATGGCTAATTTATATGAGATATTGGGACAAACCAAAACTGTGGATCTGGCTGTAAGTTTAGGAAAGGATCAGATTATAAAACTATCCCAAAACGGATACGAGGTTATCCCTGAACAGAAATCCTACACCAATAAAACTACCTTAAAATTTGGCAGTGTTCCCACTAAAGATGGGCTTTACTCCATCAAAGAAAAAAATAGGACAATAAAAAACATCAGTTTTAATTACCCTAGGAGCGAAAGTGAGCTTAGATTTATGGATTTGGACAATTTATCCTCAACTTCTTCCTCAGACTCCATAAATTCAGTCTTCGAATCGCTTGAAAAAGAGAATCGCATAACCGAGCTTTGGAAATGGTTTATTATTTTAGCGCTACTATTTCTGTTGGTCGAGGTTCTTATCCAAAAAATTTTTAAATGAATATACTTTTAAAATCCGTCAAAATATTCGATACCAACAATAAGGACCTTCATTTAAAGCGTAGGGACATCCTTATCAAAAATGGTATCATTGATAAAATTGCCGTTAAAATAGAGGCTCCTTCCAAGACCAAGGTGATAGAGCATTCCAATTTACATGTTTCAGTGGGTTGGTTCGATAGTAGTGTTAGTTTTGGAGAACCAGGCTTTGAAGAGCGTGAAACCATAACAAACGGATTGCAAACAGCTGCCAAAAGCGGATTTACAGATATCGTACTGAACCCTACCTCCTACCCAATACCCGACTCAAGTTCTGATATTGTTTTTCTCAAAAATGCTGCCAATGGTCATGCCACAAACATGTATCCTTTAGGATGCTTAACCGTTAAAGGGGAAGGGAAGGATCTGGCAGAACTTTATGATATGAAAAATGCTGGAGCGGTAGGCTATTATGATTTTAAACATGCCATAGAAAATTCCAACTTGCTGAAAATTGCTTTGCAGTATGCCCAGAATTTCGATGGTTTGGTCATGTCCTTCCCATTAGATTATAAAATAGCGGGGAAAGGCCTTGTAAATGAAGGTGAAGTCTCCACAAAATTGGGATTAAAGGGAATACCCTCCCTGGCAGAAGAATTGCAAATTGCAAGAGACCTGTTCATATTAGAATATACAGGAGGAAAATTGCACATTCCAACAATCTCTACCGCTGGCTCTGTTAAACTTATTGCAGAAGCGAAAAAGAAAGGCTTGGATGTAAGCTGTAGTGTAGCAATCCACAACTTGTTTTTCACAGATGAACATTTGGTAGAATTTGATACACATTACAAAATAATGCCTCCTTTAAGGACAAAAAGTGATGTAAAGGCATTGCTAAAAGGACTAAAGGATGGTACAATAGATACCGTTACCTCCGATCATATCCCAATGGATATAGAACAAAAAAGAGTTGAGTTTGACAATGCTGCAAGCGGTAGTATTGGTCTCGAAAGTGCCTTTGGTGGACTTAATAAACTTTTGGATCTGGAATTGACCATTGCCTTATTGACAAAAGGCAGGGAGCGTTTTGGTCTGGTGACTCCAGTTATAAAAGAAGGGGAACAGGCTTCTTTGACGATTTTTGATCCAGAGACGGAATATACTTTTGATACCAAGAACATTTTATCCACTTCCAAAAACAGTATGTTCTTAGGGGCAAAGCTTAAAGGTAAGGCCTTAGGGATTATCGCAAACGGACAGATTATATAATACACAAGATGGAGAATATGGAAAAAGGAAGGACAACTGCGATAGTAGCTTACTTCACCTTGGTTGGTGCATTGATAGCAATAACCATGAACATGGAGCCGAAAAATGATTTTGCACGTTTCCATACACGGCAAGCCTTTGGTTTACATTTATTCTTTCTCGGATTTGCCCTATTTTTGAGTCAATGGTTCAATGCCTATGCCTGGTACGGACTTTATATTTCATATTTAATTTTATGGGGCTATGGTTTCATAGGAGCTATTTCGGGTAAAAAACAGATTGTTCCCTTAGTTGGTGAATATTTTCAAAAATGGTTTACATTCATTCAATAGCATGACTACAGCACCTCTATCCCTTCATCACATAATAAGACCATCATCTTTAAAAACAGGAAAACCTCCAGTAATGTTCATGTTTCATGGATATGGGAGCAATGAAGAAGATCTATTTTCCTTTGCCAATGAACTCCCAGAAGAACTATGCATTATTTCTGTCCGGGCCCCATATCCCCTACCTCCTTATGGCAACGCTTGGTATGCGATAAATTTTGATGATATTAATGGAAAATGGAGCGATGAGGAGCAGGCCGTAATTGCCAGGGAAAAAATTGTGAAATTTATAGATGAGGCTTGTGCTACCTATCATTTGGACGAAAAAAGAATTACCCTCTTGGGCTTTAGTCAAGGAACAATTCTTAGTTATGCGGTGGCATTGTCCTATCCTGAAAAAGTTAAGAATGTTGTGGCACTCAGTGGTTATATCAATGAAAATTTATTGACAAAGGATCATAAAACCAAGGACCACCAAAATCTAAAAATTTATGCTTCCCATGGAATGGTAGACCAAGTAATTCCGCCAGAATGGGCACAAAAAGCACCGCAAATCTTAGAATCACTTGGTGTGGAGCACAAATATGAGGAGTTCCCTGTTGGACATGGCGTTGCCCCACAAAACTTTTACTCCTTTAAAAAATGGCTTGGTAATAAAATTTAATTGCTACGGGTGTACAATAGATGGTCCAATAAAGTAAAATCTACACTCATATCATCTTTGAGCTCATACTTTATCAATACTTCACCCCAATACTGACCATCAGAAAAATCTGCGATGATCCATTTATGGTTCAAGGTTTTAATCTTATTGATCTTAAAATCTCCTTCCATACCTTCGTAGGGAACTAAAGGATTATCCCCTTTTGACTCATTGGTTTCCAATAATTTATCCTCGATATAACGCGATGGTTGCTCCAATTGTAAATGATCATAATACGCCAGGGCGTCGTCGTTATTATCCAAGGTAAAATACTGTACATCCAGGACTTTTAGATTGAGTTTTTGAATGGAATCTTGCATTTGGGTAATGTCCTTTTCCAAATTCTCTATTTTTCCATTTTTATCTTTCACCATATTGTTGGCACTGACAAATTGGTAAAGGGCTATTAAAGCCGCAAAGATAAATAGGTATAAAAATATTTTACTCTTCATATGTACGTAGGGTTCTTAAAGGTTTAGAATTAAATTATCATAGGCCAAATGTACATTTTTTGGCAGCTTTTTCTCCACTTCTTCATGAAAACCCAACATATGGCTAATATGTGTAAAATAAGTGTTCTCAGGTTTTACTCTCTCCACAAATGCCAAGGCTTCCTCCAGATTGAGATGGGAATGGTGGGGTTCTTCACGTAAGGCGTTAACGACCAACACCTTTACCCCCTTTATTTTTTCTATTTCTTCATCAGCCATGGTTTTGACATCTGTTAAATAGACAAAGTCAAAAATTCGATATCCAAATACTTGCAGACGATTATGGTGTGCCTCTACCGGAATGGCCATAGTATTTCCAATCTTAAAAGGCTTGTTATTTTCCACAATGTTAACCTCTACTGCCGGGGCTCCAGGATACCTGTTTTCCCCCGCAAAAATATATTCAAATCTAGTTTTTAAAGAATTTGCTACCCGTTGATGGGCGTAAATAGGAATATCCCCCTGCCTAAAAAAAAAAGGTCTGATATCATCTATCCCGGCAGTGTGATCGGCATGCTCATGAGTGAATAAAATCCCATCCATTTTAGTGACTTTATGGGTCAGCATTTGCTGCCTAAAATCCGGTCCACAGTCAATAACGTAATTAAATTTGTCCCAAGAGATCATTACCGAGACCCTAAGCCTCTTATCCTTTGGATTTTTACTTAAACAAACAGGGTGCGAGCTCCCAATAACAGGGATTCCTTGCGAAGTTCCGGTGCCTAAAAAAGTAATTTTCAACGTATCACCTATTTATTCCAAATTTATAACATATTTATTTAATAGATACCCCAATCTTATTAACTTTGTTGCACGTAAAAAAACTATAATGGCTTCTGTCCTAAATAAAGATACCGCATTTGAAAATATCCCCTCAATTAAGGCAAAAACCTTAAGGATAAATTTAAACCCAGACATATACGGAACATTTGCTGAGATTGGCGCAGGCCAAGAAACAGCAAGACATTTTTTTAGGGCCGGTGGGTCTTCTGGAACTATTGCCAAAGCGATGAGCGCTTACGACAAGGATTTCAGTGACGCCATCTATGGAATTGAACCAGATGGCCGCTATGTGACCCAATCCAGGCTGAAGAGAATGTTGGAATATGAAATGCAACTGACCGAAGAGCGTATTAGCCGTCAGAAACATCCAGACCGATTATTTTTCTCCTATGCCAATACCGTAGCTACAATAGATTTTGCCAAAAAATTTAAAGGACACGGCTGGATCGGAATTCGTTTTCAATTAGACCCTAACCAAAAGGAATGGGATGAGATTGTAATCCACATACGCTTTAGACAGAATGAAGCCAGACTACAACAGGAAACTTTGGGAATTTTAGGGGTAAATCTAATTTATGGGGCATTCTATAAATATGATCAACCCAGAAAATTATTAAGATATCTATATGACCATATAGATAAGGATACCATTGAGATTGATATGATCAATTTCTCTGGACCTAACTTTAAAAATGTCGATAATCGATTAATGAGCCTACAGCTTATTAAAAATGATATGACCGATGCGGTAATGTTCGGTCCTGATGGCAACAACTTATTACCTGCTGCTATTCTGTACAAGAAAAACATTTTGGCACTAAGGGGTAGTTTTAGACCTGTGACCAAGGTGAATTTGGATATGTTCCAGAAATCCTATGATATTTTTGTACGGGAACAAACGGTAGACATCAATAATACCATTGTAATTTTCGAAATTACCCTTTCGAACCTAAAGGCATCAGGAGAAATAGATGAACAGGATTTTATGGACAGGGCAGAACTACTTTGTTCACTTGGACATACGGTGATGATCTCCAAATTCCGAGAGTATTATAAACTTGTGGAATATTTCAATAATTACACTAAATCTAGAATAGGCCTTACCATGGGCGTAAACAATTTAGTGGAGGTTTTTGATGAGAAATACTACAGACATTTAAGCGGTGGTATTTTGGAGGCATTTGGTAAACTGTTCTTTAAAGATCTCAAGGTGTACCTATATCCAATGAAAGATGAGGAAACCGGTCAGATAATGACCAGTAATAATGTTAAGGTACATCCTAGAATGAAAGAATTGTACAAATTCTTTAAATACAATGGAAAAGTAATGGACATCATCGATTACGATCCAGAAATACTACACATCTTCTCTAGGGATGTATTGAAGAAAATAATTAACAAGGATGATGGCTGGGAAGCTGAACTTCCTGAAGGTATTGCAGAAATTATCAAAGAGAAAGATTTGTTTACCAAAAAATTGGTAAAGGCCGAGGAAAACAAATAGACTCAACATAAATAACAAAGCGCCCTAATGTAAATTAGGGCGCTTTTATTTTAAATACGCCGCTATTCCAAGATTTGTGCAGCGTGATCTTTGGTCTTTACTTTATCTATAACCTTGGTAAGTATGCCCTTTTCATTAATGATAAAGGTTTTCCTATGGATGCCATCATATTCCTTGCCCATGAATTTTTTTGGTCCCCAAACCCCAAATGTATTGATAACGGTATGATCTTCATCTGCCAGGAGCGGAAAAGGAAATTCGTATTTGTTCTTAAAATTTAATTGTTTGGATTGGGTATCCTCACTGACCCCAAGTAGTTCATACCCCTGTTTTTGAAGTTCGACATAATTGTCCCTAAGATTACAGGCTTCTGCCGTACAACCAGGCGTATTGGCCCTTGGGTAAAAAAATACGATCAATTTCTTACCAGCATAGTCTGATAAAGAAATAGAATTTCCATCTTGATCTTTTGAAGTAAATGCCGGTACTTTATCACCTTCTTTCAGTGTGTTCATAGTTTTTTTATTTAAATTCGTGTTTGATATTTCTATTGTAAAATTAAACAAAAATGACGAAAGCCGAAAAGGTAGACTTCACTATCCGTACGCTTCAGGAATTATATCCTACAATTCCCGTTCCGTTGGAACATAAAGATCCCTATACCCTATTAATTGCTGTACTAATGTCCGCACAAAGTACGGATGTCCGTGTCAACCAAATTACGCCCTTATTATTCGCCAAGGCAGATAATCCCTATGATATGGTAAAGTTAAGTGTTGAGGAAATCAGGGATATTATACGTCCAGTCGGACTTTCTCCAATGAAATCGAAGGGAATTCACGGCTTATCCGAAATATTAATTAAAAAATACAATGGTGAAGTTCCCAGGGATATCACTTTATTGGAAGAATTTCCTGGTGTAGGTCACAAAACGGCAAGTGTTGTGGTAGCACAAGCATTTGGGATACCAGCATTTCCGGTAGATACCCATATTCATAGATTAATGTATCGTTGGGGTTTTACCAATGGAAAAAATGTGGTACAGACCGAAAAGGATGCTAAAAGATTGTTTCCAAAAGAATTATGGAACGATCTACATCTTCAGATCATATGGTATGGTCGCGAATATTCTCCTGCCAGGGGATGGAACTTGGAAAAAGATATCATTACAAGGACCATTGGGAGGAAAACTATATTGAATAGCTATTACGCCAACAAAAAAAAGACCTAATAATAGGTCTTTTTATATTTTTCGGAACTAGTTGATGTTAGTTCAAATTATTTTCGAACTGCATACTTTTATATTCCACGATCTGTAACGACCTAGAATAATTCATCAAAAACTGAATAGTTTCTGGACATGCTTTAGCTAATTTGCACGTGTTTCGTTTTGTAGAGTAAATTCTTTCCATATTTAATAGCTTAGTTATGTTAAGATAACGCCACTTAAATGGAAATATTGTACAATACGACCTATTGCATATTAATTCGTTAAAACGATATTATGTTTGTTTATGATCTTTCTCATGTTGATCAAAGCATAGCGCATTCTTCCTAGTGCAGTGTTTATGCTTACTCCTGTGTTTTCAGATATCTCCTTAAAACTCATATCCTTATAGATACGCATTAGAAGTACTTCTTTCTGATCGTCCGGAAGCTCATCGATAAGGATTCGTAAATCACTATCTATCTGGTCTTTTATAATTTGTTTTTCAGCATTTAACTTATCATCACCAATTACAGAGAAAATATTAAAGTCATCGCTACCTTCGAACTTTGGCATTCTTTTGTTCTTTCTAAAATGATCTATAATAAGGTTGTGCGATATGCGCATTACCCAGGGTAAAAATTTCCCCTCTTCACTATAGGATCCTTTTTTTAAGGTTTTGATCACTTTGATAAAGGTATCTTGGAAGATATCCTCTGTTACATCCCTGTCCAATACTTTTGAGTAAATGAAGCTGGTGATTCTTTGGTTGTGTCTGTTGATTAAGATTTCTAAAGCCCTTTCATTTCCGGCAATATAATCCCTTACTAATACTGAGTCATCAATCTGTAGTTCCATACAAATTACTTTTTTTTGGTTAAAATTAGGGGCCTCCCCTTTCGGAAAGGACTTCTAGTTATTTAGGTAAATTCTAAAAAGTAATTTTTCTGTATAGGCCTATATAGTTATTAATTACACTTCAAATATATAAAAAAGAAGAGCTTATAAAAAAACATTGTTGTGATCTGCCCAATTAGTGATGTTAAAGTAAGGTTTGTAGTTATTAAATTGGACATATCGTATCTTTGCACCCTTAAATAAGCATATGTCCACGATATTAGATGTCAATCCAAAGCACAATATTATTATAAAGGGTGCCAAATTGCACAACTTAAAAAATATAGACGTTGTAATTCCCCGAAACAAGCTTGTGGTTATTACCGGTTTATCCGGTTCCGGGAAATCCAGCTTGGCTTTTGATACCCTTTATGCGGAGGGACAACGTCGCTATGTGGAATCCCTTTCATCCTACGCAAGACAATTTTTGGGGAAATTAGACAAGCCAAAGGTAGACTATATAAAAGGAATAGCGCCTGCAATTGCTATTGAACAAAAAGTTAATTCCACAAATCCCAGATCCACGGTAGGAACCACCACCGAAATATATGATTACCTGAAATTACTCTTTGCCCGAATTGGAAAAACCATTTCTCCAATTTCTGGCTTGGAGGTTAAAAAACATACGGTTGCCAATGTAGTGGACCACATTAAAAACTATGAAGAGGGAAAAAAGTTACTGCTTCTTGCTCCCATCCAAATTAAAGCCGACAGAGATCCTATAAAATCATTACAGCTATTTTCCAAACAAGGATACGCCAGAATTAAATATAAAGGAGAGGTAATTCGCATAGATGATACCATTACAGAAATAGACAGGACGTTTGATCTCGTTGTGGATCGAATCATCACCAAGGATGATGAAGACTTTTATAATAGATTGGCAAATGCAATTGATACTGCCTTTTTTGAAGGGAAGGGAGATTGTATAATTGAAGAGTTGGAAAGTGGCGAACAAATTCATTTTAGTAATAAATTTGAATTGGACGGTATGCAGTTCCTTGAACCTAACGTGCACCTTTTCAGTTTTAACAATCCCTATGGAGCATGTGCGAAATGTGAGGGTTATGGAGACGTTATAGGAATCGACGAGGATTTGGTAATCCCGAACACCTCCTTATCGGTCTACGAAAATGCAATTTTCCCTTGGCGTGGGGAAAGTATGGGCTGGTATAGGGACCAGTTGGTGAATGCGTCATATAAGTTCGATTTTCCCATCCACAAGCCTTGGTTCCAATTAAGTGAGGAACAAAAACAATTGGTGTGGAACGGAAATTCTCATTTTATAGGTATTGACAAGTTCTTCCAGACCTTGGAAGAAAAGAGTTATAAAATCCAAAATAGGGTTATGCTGTCCAGATATAGGGGCAAAACCAAATGTAATGTCTGTAAAGGGAACAGATTAAGGAAGGAGACCGATTACGTAAAGGTCTCCGGAAAATCAATTTCTGAACTGGTAGAATTGCCAATTGCCAAACTTATCAAGTTCTTCGATGAGTTTTCCTTGAGCAAGCATGATGAACAAATAGCATCCCGCCTTTTGGTTGAAATAAAGAGTAGGTTGGGATTTCTGAACAAGGTGGGTTTAACCTATCTTACCTTAAACAGAAAATCTAACAGCTTATCGGGTGGGGAAAGCCAACGTATCAATTTGGCGACTTCCTTGGGGAGTAGCCTGGTTGGGTCCATGTATATATTGGATGAACCGAGTATTGGATTACATCCCAAGGATACCGAGAACTTAATTGATGTTTTAAAATCGTTACGGGATCTTGGAAACACGGTTATTGTGGTGGAACACGATGAAGATATAATGAAGGCCGCAGATGAAGTCATAGATATTGGGCCGGAAGCAGGTACCCATGGCGGACATGTAGTGGCCCATGGTACAATGCAGGATATTTTGAACTCCACATCTTTAACCGCTAAATATCTCAATGGAACCATGGCTATTGAGGTTCCCAAGCAAAGAAGACAATATAAAAATCATATTCATATTAGTGGAGCTAGGGAAAACAATCTAAAAAATATAGATGTAACCTTCCCATTAGAAGTACTTACAGTTATTACGGGTGTGTCCGGTAGTGGGAAAAGCACATTGGTGAAAAACTTATTATATCCTATAATATTAAAGGAAGTCGGGGGCTATGGACAGAAGGCCGGGCAGTATTCTGAGGTAGAAGGGAACTTTTCCACTATTAAACATGTTGAGTTTGTAGACCAGAACCCCATTGGGCGATCTTCGAGATCCAACCCTGTAACCTATATAAAGGCCTATGATGATATACGTAATTTATTTGCCAATCAAAAGCTGAGCAAATTAAGAGGATACCAGGCCAAGCACTTCTCTTTTAACGTAGATGGTGGCCGTTGTGAAAAATGTAAAGGAGAGGGAGAGATCACGGTAGAAATGCAATTTATGGCCGATGTCCATCTAGAATGCGACGCATGTAACGGTAAGAGGTTTAAAAAAGAAATTCTTGAAGTGAAATTTGAGGATATCAATATTGACGATGTTCTGAACATGACCATTGATGATGCCATTGAATTTTTTAATAAGCACCAGCAAACCAAAATAAAAGGCAAGCTAAAACCTTTACAGGATGTAGGTTTGGGGTATGTAACCCTTGGTCAGTCCTCCTCTACCCTATCTGGAGGAGAAGCACAACGGATTAAACTCGCATCTTTTTTAGTAAAAGGTAGCAACAAGGAAAAGGCACTCTTTATTTTTGATGAACCTACAACTGGACTTCACTTCCACGATATTAAAAAACTAATGAAATCCTTTGACGCACTAATTTCGAAAGGTCACTCTATAGTCGTCATTGAGCACAATATAGATCTAATCAAATGTGCCGATTATATCATCGATCTAGGTCCGGAAGGAGGGGAAAATGGGGGGCAATTAATGGCTCAGGGAACCCCAGAAGAAGTTGCTAAAAATAAAAAATCATTTACCGCACATTACCTAAAAGAAAAAATTTAGACCTTAATATATTTTTATATAATTGATTATCAGATACTTAAATGTATTTGACATTTTTTGGCACGCTCTTTGAAATAAGGTAATCAAATGTAAATAGTTACATTCTGAACTTTAAAACCTTATATCATGAAAAACTTAATACTCCTTTTTACAGCGATGATCTTTGGTGCTTCCAGCGCCATGGCTGTTACGGTAGAAGATAAGGTTGCACTACGCAATGCTTATAATTACAACAACTCATTTATTTTTGTTGAAGATGGCATTACGTTTTCAGTATATCCAGACGGAGAATTCGATTTCTATATAGATGATAGAGCTGGAGTAAACGCCAATGTAAACTTTAGAAATGTTAATATCACTTATAACTCTGGATACGACTATAACCCATATGTACAATATGACGATTATGGTGCAGTAATACAAGTAGAGAATATTCCAATATATTATGATTATTACGGTCGGGTTACCCAAGTGGGCAACGTAGATATCTCTTACAATAGAGGTAGAGTTAATAGATTAGGTGGACTATATGTGTACTATAATAGAAATGGGGCATTCAGTCACCATACTGGGTACATCAATGTTTATAATAGATATTATGTTTACAGACCCTTTCACAACTATTTTGCAAGACCTGCAGTAGGATTATGTCTTGTATACAATAGGCCTTATAGAAGGTATTACGAACCTGTTAGATATACATATTATAGACCTTACTATAACAACTATAGAAAATCCTATGCCAAATTTGGTCGTGAGCATAAATACAAAAAAGACCATTATAGAAGGTCAGACGTGTATAGAAATGACAGACGTGTTGTTGCAAGGGATAATAATTCCAGAAGAGATAATGGATACAGAACGTCAGGTAATGTTATTAAAAGAACTGAAAGTAGAAGTGTAGACTATTCAAGAAATGGGAAATCTAACAGAAATGATAGATCTAACTATGATTCTAAAAGGAACACGGACTATTCCAGAAACGATAAGTCGAACAGATCGGTTAGGGACAACTATGATTCAAAAAGGAGTGTTGACAATTCCAGAAATGGAAATTCTAAAAGAACAGATAGGTCCAACTATGATTCTAAAAGAAGTACTGACCGAAACGTAGGAGAAAACAGAACGTCGAGGCCTACAGTAAACAGAACAGTAACAAAAAAAGAAGTTTCAAGGACTCCTAGGAGTACTACAGCGACAAGAACCAGTAAATCCTACAAAAAACCGGAAGGTAGAAGTTCTGGTAGGACGGTAACGACAAGAACCCAAAAATCGGTTTCTTCAAAGTCTAATGGTTCTAGAAATTCTAAAAGTGCAAAGGTGTCTTCCAGGACCTCCACTCCAAGTCGTGTGAGCAAGGCAGCTACCAGTACTAGAAGAAGTAGTGCTTCAAGCTCTAGAGGAAGAAGCTCAAGAGATTATTAAAAATATAGTTTTTAGGTTGGTTAGTTAGTTGTTTAACCCCCGCGTCAATTAATTGATGCGGGGGTTTTTATTTTCGGTAAACCCATCTTTTCCTTATCCTTTTCTCTTGAGGTATTTGGAAAGAAGTCCAAACACATCCTCTGATATTCTGAACCGATAAAGTACCCCAATGTAGAATAAGGTAATCAAGCTGCCTTTCATAAGGATATTTACCACAGGATGAAAAGCAAATTGTAAGGAGATAAACAAAACGATGATGACTAATAACAGCGCCAGAACTTTTAAGGTTTCCACCGTAAAGGGCTGTATTCCAAATTTCATCTTGACATAAACCAATTTTATGGTGTTGTATATGAAAATCGCAGTAAATGTGGCAAATGCAGCGCCATTAATACCGTATTTTGGAATGAGCCATAGATTTAATAATATGGTACCTACTGCCAACAGCACGCCCATGACCAATACGGCCCTATAGAAATCGGAGTTGTATAAGATGGCATTGTTATTTCCCATTAACGCGTCGTATACTTTAGCCAAACCAATTAATAGGACCACGACAAATCCGCCTCTATAGGCTTCAGGTAATAAATAATAAAGGTCATTAAGGTTCAATATGATCAGCACAAACAATAATCCCGAAACTATAAACAAGGTCAAGGAACTCTTTTCATATAGCTTTTTCATGCCTAATGTATCCTTATTGTTCAATAATTCAGCAGTTAAAGGATAGGCTATCTGGTGCATGGATCTTGCTGGTACTGCGATGACTGTTGCTATAAATATGGCCACACTGTAATAGGCAACATTTTCAATTTGTATAAACTGGTTGATCATAAAACGATCCACTTCCAACAAAATGACAGAGGCAGAACCTCCTAAAATAATGAGAGTACTATAATTGAGTATACTGGGTGTACTTTTGGGAAATGAAAAATTCAGCCTGGGCATCCTTAATTGATAGGCATAAATTTTCATTAAAATGGTGCGCATTAAATAGACCCCTACCATTGCCTTTAAAAATACATCAATTGAAATGAAGTCATAATACACCAAGAACAATAAAATGGTAACTCCTATCCTGGCAAAGACCTCCTTCATAAAATTACCAAAAACAGATTTCATCCTAATTCTTGCCCAAGAATAGAACACCTCAAAATAGGCCATGGCAAACCCAATCAAAAATATGTACCAAACATAACCTTTCACGATAGGGTTCTCCTGCGATAAAAAGTCCCCGATCCTAATATAGCCAAAATACGTAATGGCCGTAGCAGGAATTATTAGAAACAGAGGAAGGATCAGCATTAAAGTAAGGAAACCATCGGCACTGTTTTTATCCTCAAAAGCACTGTAATATTTTACCAAGGTATTTGGTACCCCAAAGGCCAACAAGGGCATCAATATAGCCGAGGTGGATAAAATAACGCCTACCAATCCATAATATTCATCGGTAAGAAAGCGGGTATAGAGAAAGAGGGTATTGATAGCACCAATGCCGAACCCAAAGTAGGTTACCAGGGTATTTTTAAAAGATTGCTTAAATATTATCCCCATTAGATCAACTGTGCTAATTTCCTTGTAAGTTCCCTCCTACTGAATTGTTCTATATGCCTACTCTTAACGTAAAGTTCTTTCTTTTGATATGAAATGAACCATTCTAACAGCTGTGCTTTCATTGCCTGAGCCTCCATATAGTTAAATGCGCTTCCAGTATGGGTTTCTGCAATCATTTGGGCTACTTCCCATCCTTCTGGACCCACTCCTAAAATTGGGCGATCCGCAGCAATATATTCAAAGAATTTTCCTGGGATAATTCCCTTTGTTTCTTCGCTATCTATTTCTACCAATAATAATATCTGAGAGCTTTGTTGCCTTTCAATTGCTTTTTCATGCGAAACATAGCCCTCCAGGCGGACGTATGGTTCCAATCCGTGACCTTGGATAGATTCTAATACATCTTTACTAACTACCCCAATCAATTGAAGTTCCAAGTTTTTCTTAAAATCAGAATTCTCCTCTGTAAGTTCCTTTAAAGCCTGCCATAATACTATTGGATTTCTACCAGATAACAAGGACCCAATATGTGAAATGGTGAATGCATCGTCCAATTTTTGGGAAGAAACCTTAAGGGTATCAAACCCATTTGTAATAACCGTTATAGGTTGGTCCGTAATATTAGAAAATTCTTTTTTGGTGGTGTTACTGGTTACGATTATTGAATCTGCCTGGTTCAGCACTTCAGATTCCAATTGAAGGTGACTCTTTTGTGATCTTTTGGTAAGTTTTAATTTCTTATGATAACCAATGGAAGTCCAAGGGTCCCTAAAATCGGCTATCCATTGTATACTATTAATTGCCTTGAGTTCCAATCCAATAAGGTGTACACTATGTGGAGGCCCTGTGGTAATAATCGTTTCTATACCCTCCTCATCTATTACCTGCTGTAAATACCTTACGGATGGCTTTACCCAAAATTTCCTTGCATCAGGGATAAAAAGATTTCCACGGATCCATAACAGTACTTTTTCTAAAAGTGACTGATCTTTTGTCTGGATAATCCCTGAGCTGATTCTTTTTGTTTTCTTTTTGGAAAAAATACTGGCCAATTGGTAGGGCTCAAATATTTTCTGTTTGTAAATTTTAATCCCTTCCGGAATCTCATTTTCAAAAGTACTATCTGTAAGAGGGTATTCAGGATTTTCAGGAACATATACAACCGGTTCCACCTCAAAATCCCTTAGATATTTTACGAATTTCAACCATCGCTGTACCCCGGGCCCCCCAGCAGGAGGCCAATAATAAGTGATGATGAGGGCCTTTTTCATTACGATTCTTCCTTTTTACGGAAATTCCTTAAAGAAAAACCGATACCACCTAGGATAAAAAGACCTAATAGCAACGTGCTGGCCAGGGTAATGGTTCCACCGGTTTCAATCACCTCTGGTTCAAATTTAAATTCTATTTTATGGTTCCCGGCAGGTACCTTCATGGCCCTAAGGATATAGTTCACTTTAAAATGGGGGATTTTTATCCCGTCTATATAGGCATTCCATCCATTGGCATAATACATCTCGGAAAAAACGGCCACTGCCTCTTGTCCATTTATAGACCTATAGGTCAAGTGATTGGGACTATAATTAGTAAGCTTAATTGTCGCCGTGGAATCCTTTTGAAAGGAAAGGGGTGTGATATTTGGAAAGTCATTGGTATTAATGACCGCTTCATTCATAACATCCAGACTGTCCAGAGCTTGAATTTCCTGATTGGCATTTTTCACGGGAAGCAAGGTATTTACAAACCATGCATTTCCGTTGGCATAAGGATTCAATGCCGGATAGTCTCTCCCCTCTTCGTCTTGCTGTACCACGTATTTCACGTTGAGCATATTCAAAACGCGCATATTGTTCATATACACGTGAAAATCGAACAAATCCTGCAAAGCTGCTGGTTTTGCGGCATGATAACCTCCAATAGATTGATGGAAATAGGATGTTCTGGCTCCATTTAAACCTTCAGACGGGTCATATACCCTAAAAACTCCAGGGTCTTTGGCTATCTGCTTATCCATTGCAGTTTCCTGAAAAGGCTCCTCCATTTGTCTTGCACGAACAAAATCATCCTCGTTTACATATCGAAGACCAATTCCTACGAGGTCAAATAACAATAATAATCCCAAGGCCAGCGTCAATATATTTTCTTTAATTCGCTCCTTGATGTAGAGCCAAATTGCTACGGCAGCCAAAAGAACATACACCAAAGACCGGATTAGGTCACTGATATAAACAGATTCCCTATCCAACTGAATCATGGTCATTATTTCATCTCCGAAATATTTCCTGTAAGTATCATCACTTTGTCCCACAAAATCGAACGTGCCCTTTAAAAGGAAAAGTAGAATCACAAAGCCTAAAACAACCAAAACCGAAATCTTTAGCGCATTTAATTTTCTGGACTTCTCCAGGGAAGGTTTAAATAATTCCACCAAGGCCATTATTGCCATGATTGGCGCACATAATTCCAGGATCACCTGTATGGACGATACGGCCCTGAACTTATCGTACAAAGGAAAAAACTCAATCATAAAGTCGGTCAACAGACCAAAGTTCTTGCCCCATGAAAGTAATAGCGCCATAATGGTTCCTCCAACGAGCCACCATTTGACTCTTCCCTTAACCAAAATAATCCCTAATATAAACAGGAAGAATACAATGGCCCCAATATATGCCGGAGCAGCTACAATAGGTTGGTCTCCCCAGTATAAGGGTAGTCCGCTTGTAAATTCCAAGGCTTTGGATCTAGAAAGACCTTGATTGGTTAAATAGGTATAGGCATTGGATTCCGTCCCCAGATTTTCACTATTTGATCCCCCGAACAGCCTGGGAACAAATAAATTCATAGATTCTGCGATACCGTAACTGTATTGGGTGATATACTCCTTATCCAATCCACTGGTACTTGCCTTTGGAGATCCATCAGGGTTAATGGTCAGTTCTGTTTTCCCCCTGGTACTCCAATCAGCGTACTCCTTGGTAGCCATTAGGCTAGTGGCATTCACAAGAATCCCCAAGAATACAGCACCAACTAAAATTCCCACTGAAATAAAGAAATTTTTTAGAGTCTTGTTTATGATGGCATCAATTAAATATGCAATTCCCACGACCAGTACCAATAACATAAAATAATAGGTCATTTGATAGTGATTGGCGCTTATTTCAAGGGCCATTGCCAAAGCTGTAAGGATGAATCCCCAAATATATTTTTTCCTGAAGGTCAGGACAATTCCCGCGAGAATAAGTGGCAAGTAGCCAATAGCGTGTGCTTTGGCATTGTGGCCAACTCCTAATATAATGATTAGGTAAGTAGAAAACCCGAAGGCCAATGCCCCTATGACTGCCAGTCTGTAATCCACCTTCATACAACACAAAAGGATATAGAAACCAATGAAATATAAGAATAGGTAATCGGCAGGTCTAGGTAAAAACCGGATGAGCCGGTCTAATTGCTTTACATAATTGTGCGGATAGTTGGCTCCTAATTGGTACGTGGGCATCCCTCCAAAGGCACTATTGGTCCAATAGGGCTCTTTCCCATTGGTATTCCTGAAATCGGCCTGTTCCTTGGCCATTCCAGTATACTGGGCAATATCGGATTGAAAAATTTTCTTCCCCTGTAATACCGGGTGGAAATATGCTAAAGAAGCAATTATAAAAAGAACAAGAACAAAGAAATGTACAAAAAGCGCTTTAATGCCGATTTTCATGTTTGGTGGTTGTGGTTTTAATTAATCAATTTCCTCAAAATCTATGTATTCCCCAACTTTATTGGAGGATTTTGAGGTTGTGCCCTTTTTTTTCTCTATGATTACTTCTCCCGCTTTCTCTTCATTAGGGGAAGGTTGGTTGGGAAATCCACCAAACTTTTCCTTAAAATGCTGCTCCGTTTTTTTTGCAGCGTATCGTAATATTTTCGGACCAAACCATTTAGCTAATATTTTAATGAAAAAATATACTAACAGAATGATTAATACCGTTCTTAACAAACCCATATTAATTCAAAAATTTATATCAAAAATACAATTCTAGCGTTGTATAAATAGTTTAAAAGTCATAAAATAATAATAAAAACATGCCTTTAAGTAACCCCTTCGCAATGAGATATCCCCTAATAGTAGTCCTGACATTTCTTTTTTTAGTACCCTTATCCATGAATTCCCAGTATACGGATGTTATTAATTCCAATAGACCAGGACAAACCGTGAGTGCTTATGCAGTTGGAAAAAATGTGGTACAAGCAGAAATGGGCGTTACCATGGAAAAGGACGAGCATGTTAGAATGTTCACCGAATCTGACTTTTTAGGAGGTGATATAGCCCTGAGATATGGTCTGTTTTTTGAGCAATTGGAAATTTCCTACGAAGGTTCATACGTTAAAGAAGATATCATTTACACCCAACAGGACCTTGAGGCCACAAGAACGGATTTTACCAGAAATAGATTGGGGTTAAAATATTTACTGTACGATCCCTTTAAAAATCCAGAGAACAATAAACCTAACCTTTACAGTTGGAAGGCGAATCATGGTTTTAAATTGAAAAATTTGATTCCGGCCATTTCAGTCTATGCAGGAGCCAATTTTGTTTTGGGAGAAAATCCCTTTTATTCAGGGGATCCAATAGTTTCTCCGCGTGTCATGCTAGCTACCCAGAGTAGGTTATCCTCTAGATTCGTTCTTATTTCGAATATAGCGTATGACAGAATTGGAACTGATTTTCCAGAAATGAGTTATATCGTTTCTGTTTCACATGCCTTGGGGAATCCTAAATGGAGTGTGTTTCTTGAACACCAAGGGATCAAAAGTGATCGCTACGCCGATGCTATTGTAAGAACTGGTGTTGCCTATCTATTCAACGAGAATTTTCAAGCAGATCTCAATATTGCCACCAACTTTAAAGATACCCCATCCAAACAATTTGGGACCATAGGTTTTTCATACCGATTGGATATGCATAAAGACGAGCTGATGCCCATAGAAGACCAAAAGGATGGAGAGAATGGAAAGATCAATTCCAGCAGTATGAAAAAATCCAAAAAGAAGAATAAAAAGAAGAATGATGAGATTGACTTCTAAGTGAAGAAGACAAAAAATTAGGTAGATCATCAATTAACAGCAATTATTGGAGTGGTATTTTATTCTATTGATTAATATTACTAATATTGACGATAGAAAACATATACGATGATCACGATAAAAGAAGCTATCTCTAAAACTGATTTAAAGAAGTTTGTTACCTTTCCTTTTACCCTTTATAAAGATTCACCATATTGGGTACCTCCTATTATAAATGATGAATTAGCATCTTTCGATAAAAGTAAAAACCCGGTGTTCAAAGATGCTGACGCATGGTTCTTTTTGGCCTACAAAGGTGACCAAATCGTTGGACGGGTTGCCGCAATAATCAATAGAATAGAGGTCAACCAACAAAAAGTTAGCAAAATGCGCTTTGGATGGTTCGATTTCATTGACGATTTTGAGGTTTCTGGTGCTTTATTGGACAAGGTTGCTGAAATAGGCAAGCAGCATCAGTTGGAATATATGGAAGGCCCTGTTGGATTCTCCAATATGGATAAGGTAGGAGTTTTGACCGAAGGTTTTGATCATATAGGCACCATGATTACCTGGTACAATCACCCATATTATGTATCGCACTTTGAACATTTTGGTTTTGTAAAGGAAAAGGAATATGCCGAAAACAAATTCCCGTTTTCCAATGCCGACCCTATATTTTTTGAAAAGGCCAATGAATTGGTCAAACGTAGATACGGGGTAAAGGCGATCAATTTTACCAAGACCAAGGACGTAATGCCCATGGCCGACAAGATGTTTGATCTCTTCAATGAGAGCTATGCCAAACTTTCTTCTTTTGTGCCCATTACGGATATTCAGAAAGAATATTTCAAAAAGAAATACATCAGTTTTATCAATCCTGAGTACATCAAATTTGTTGTGGACAAGGATGATAAGCTCATTGCGTTCGGAATTGTGATGCCGTCTTTCTCCGAGGCCCTACAGAAAGCCAATGGAAAACTTTTCCCATTTGGGATCTACCATTTACTCAAGGCTAAAAAACAGAGTAAGGACGTAATTTTTTACTTGATTGGGGTAGACCCGGAATATCAAAACAAGGGGGTAACCGCAGTAATATTCAGCGAATATCACAAAACCTTCTCCAAAAAGGGAATTGAATATTGTTACAGGACCCCTGAATTGGAAGATAATGTGGCCATCCGTCAACTTTGGAAACACTTTGATCCAAAAATTTATAAACGACGCAAAACTTTCAGGAAGAACCTAAAGTAAAAAGCATAACAAATAAAAAATCCCATATTCTTGAATATGGGATTTTTTTATATTACAATTTAAGGTTGTCAACTATTCGCCCATTGCTGCTGCAACTGCTGCTGATAATCTCTTATAAGTTCCATTTTCCAATCGCTCACGGATAGCTGAAAATGCCTCTAAAGTTTCATTGATATCGTCCATGGTGTGTGTTGCCGTTGGAATCATTCTTAAAAGAATTAACCCTTTAGGAATTACCGGATATACTACTATTGAACAGAAAATACCATAGTTTTCCCTAAGGTCTTTTACCAAGGCCATAGCCTCAGGAATACTACCGTTCAGATAAACTGGCGTCACACAACTAGTTGTGGTCCCAATATCAAAACCTCTTTCTTTTAAACCGTTTTGAAGTGCATCAACATTTTCCCAAAGCTTAGCTTTAAGCTGTGGCATAGTACGCAACATATCCAAACGTTTCAAAGCTCCCTTCACATAGATCATCGGCAATGATTTTGCGAACATCTGTGAACGAAGATTATATTTTAAATAATCAATAATTTCCTTATCTGCAGCCAAGAAAGCTCCAATACCTGCCATGGATTTAGCAAAAGTGGCGAAGTATACATCGATACCATCCTGAATCCCCTGCTCTTCACCAGCACCAGCGCCAGTTTCACCCAAAGTTCCAAATCCGTGGGCATCGTCCACTAAAAATCTGAAGTTGAATTTTTCCTTAAGGGCTACAATCTCTTTCAGTTTTCCTTGTTCCCCGCGCATACCGAAAACACCTTCAGAGATCACTAAAATACCTCCCCCAGTCTGTTCTGCCATTTTTGTGGCGCGTTCCAAGTTCTTCTCAAGACTATCGATGTCATTGTGCTTAAACGTAAAACGTTTACCCATGTGCAACCTCACCCCATCAATAATACAGGCGTGGGCATCAACATCATATACAATAATATCGTCTTTGGAAACCAAAGCGTCAATGGTGGACAAAATCCCCTGATAACCAAAGTTCAATAGATATGCCGATTCCTTATTCACAAATGCGGCCAGTTCGGCCTCCAATTGCTCATGAAAATCAGTATGACCACTCATCATCCTTGCCCCCATTGGGAAGGCAGCACCGTATTCAGCTGCTGCATCTCCATCTACCTTTTTTATTTCGGGTAAATTGGCGAGGCCTAAGTAATCATTGATACTCCAGGTAATTACTTCTTTACCTTGAAATTTCATTCTATTGGAGATAGGTCCTTCCAATTTTGGAAACACAAAATATCCCTCTGCTTGGGAAGCCCACTTACCTAGTGGTCCCTTATTCTCAATTATTCTATCAAATAAGTCTCTCATTTAGACTGCTTAGTTTAGATGGCAAAAGTATAGATTTTTAACAAGGTTTCATAAATTATTTTCAGGTATCAACAAAAAAGCAATGACTTGTGCAGTCATTGCTTTTAATATAACCTTCATAAGGCTCCTTATTTTACGTATTGTATTTCTTGGGGCTCGGATTCATGTTTTGTATCAAAGAATCCTTGATCCTCCATCCATTGGTCACTATAAATCTTACTCATGTACCTTGAACCGTGATCTGGAAATATAACAACAACATTGCTATCCTTTCCAAATTCCCCATTTTCATCCAACTGCTTAACGGCTTGCATTACGGCTCCGCTAGTGTACCCTACGAACATCCCTTCAGTTCTTGAAATCTCCCTGGCAGTATGAGCACTTTCCTCATCGGTGACCTTGATGAATTCATCTATTACATCGAAGTTGGTGGAAGAAGGAATTAAATTTTTACCCAAACCTTCAATTCTGTAAGGGTATATTTCATTGGAGTCAAATTCTCTGGTCTCATGGTATTTTTTTAATACAGAACCAAAGGCATCAACACCTATTATTTTAATATTTGGATTTTTCTCTTTTAAAAAGCGTGCGGTCCCGGAGATAGTTCCACCAGTTCCACTACAAGCCACTAAATGGGTAATGTTGCCGTTGGTCTGGTTCCAAATTTCCGGACCAGTACTACGGTAGTGGGCCTCAGCATTTAATTCATTGAAATACTGGTTGATATAGATAGAACCTTTTACCTCATTGTGAAGTCTTTTTGCAACTTCATAATACGATCTTGGGTCATCTGCACTAACATGGGCCGGACATACATACACCTTGGCTCCCATGGAACGAAGCATGTCTATTTTGTCCTTTGAGGATTTAGAGCTAACGGCAAGAATACACTCATAACCTTTAATGATGCTCACCATAGCAATACTAAAACCTGTATTTCCTGATGTTGTCTCAATAATGGTACTGTCCTTGGTAAGGATACCCTTTCTTTCAGCTTCTTCTATAATATAGGCAGCAATTCTGTCCTTTGAAGAATGCCCGGGATTAAAGGCTTCTACCTTCGCGTAGAAGTTGCCTGTAAGACCTGATGCAATTTTATTTAATTTGACTAGAGGGGTGTTTCCTATGAGTTCTAGGACGTTGTTGTAAGCGTTTATCTTATTTTCCATAAAGGTCATCTAAGTTAGAATCTATTAGTCTATTGATTGTAAGATTAATAAAGTTCCAACCGCAAAATTAATTATTTTTTTCAAATTAATCGATTTTACCCTCTAAATCTAATAAAAAGGTGTATTCCTTGGCTACCTCTTTAAGAGACTCAAACCTACCGGAAGCCCCACCATGACCTGCATCCATGTTGATATTGAACAATAAAATATTAGTGTCAGTTTTATGTGTTCTAAGCTTGGCAACCCACTTAGCTGGCTCCCAATATTGCACTTGGGAATCATGCAACCCTGTAATTACATACATATTGGGATAATCATGGGTGGTTACATTATCATAAGGGGAATATGATTTTATGTAGTCATAAAATTCCTTTTCATTAGGATTACCCCACTCATCATACTCTCCGGTAGTTAAAGGTATGGATTCATCCAGCATCGTTGTGACCACATCCACAAATGGTACAGCCGCAATGATGCCATTGTATAGTTCCGGTGCCATGTTTGCAATTGCACCCATTAGTAACCCCCCTGCAGATCCTCCTTCGGCATAAAGGTGATCCTTACTGGTAAATTTATTATCTATCAGAAATTTGGAGGCATCGATAAAATCCGTGAACGTATTTTTCTTTTTGAGCAGTTTGCCATCCTCGTACCATTTTCTGCCGAGGTATTCCCCTCCCCTAGCATGTACAATGCAATAAATAAAGCCCCTATCCAAAAGACTCAAGCGAACCGTGGAAAAATAGGGATCCAACGTATAACCATAGGAGGCATAGGCATATTGTAACAACGGACTGGTACCATCCAACTTGGTATCTTTATGATATACCATGGAAATAGGAATTTTAACCCCATCCTGGGCAGTGGCCCATACTCTTTTGGACCTATAATTCTCCTTATTGAACTTCCCTCCAAGAACTTCCTGTTCTTTTTTGACCACCTTCTCCTTTGTCCTCATATTAAAATCAATGATAGAACTAGGAGTGGTAAGTGCGTTGTACCCGTATCTTAAAACTTCCGTATCAAAATCTGGATTTGTACTCACATAAGCCGTATAGGTTTCGTTATCAAAAGGCAAATAGTAGCTTTCATTATTGTCCCATCTGGTAATCTTAAGATTATTGAGCCCATTTTCACGTTCCGATAAAACGTAGTAGTCCTTAAATATATCCACATCTTCCAGTAGTACATGATCCCTATGAGGAATAAACTCCTTCCAATTTTTGGATAAGGTGTTCTCCTCCTCCACTTTCATCAATTTAAAATTGGTGGCACCATCTTTATTGGTCATTACGTAAAAATAGTCTTCATAATGGGCAATGGAATACTCCAAACCCCTTTTCCTTGGGGAGAATACCTTAAATTTTGCAGTCGGGTCATCAGCCTTCAGAAACCGGTATTCGGAAGTAAGTGTACTCGATGACCCTATGATAATATATTTCTTGGATTTGGATTTGTAAACGTAGGTATTGAAAGTTTCGTCCGCTTCATGAAACACCAAAACATCACTTTCTGTAGGGGTCCCAAGCACATGCCTATAAATTTTATCTGATCGAAGGGTAACCGGATCCTTCTTGGCATAAAATAAGGTCTTATTATCATTGGCCCAAACAGCCCCTCCAGTTGTATTTTCAATTTTATCGGGATAAATTTCCCCTGTTTTCAAGTTTTTTATCCTTAATTGATATTGCCTTCTGGAAAAGGTGTCCACGCCAAAGGCCGCCAAATTATTATCGGTACTAATGGCCAATCCCCCTAAATTAAAATATTCATGTCCTTCCGCAAGAAGGTTACAGTCAAATATAATCTCCTCAGGGGCATCCTCTTTTCCTTTGCGCCTGGAATAAATGGGATAGTCCCTTGCCGTTTCATATCTTGTAAAATACCAGTAACCATTTTGCTTATATGGCACAGAAGAATCATCCTCTTTTATACGGGATTTCATTTCCTCAAAAAGAGTGGTTTGAAATTCTTTTGTATGGGCGGTATGTTCATTATAATACGCATTTTCCTGCTCTAGATAAGCTATAACCTCAGGATTCTCTCTATCGTTCAACCAATAATAGTTGTCTATTCTAACATCACCGTGTTTTACTAGTTCCGTTGGTATTTTCTTTGCGTTTGGTGCTTTTATATCTACCATTTCTTTTCTGTTATTTTGACAAGAAGCTGCAAAGCTAAGACTTAATAAAAAAACTAATTCCTTTTTTTCCAAGAGTCTCATAAAAATCATGTTTGTCCGAACAATTTAGTAATTTTGAATTCGAATAGAAAAAAAAGAAATTATGTTTGGAGATTTAATGGGAATGATGGGAAAATTAAAAGAAACCCAAGAAAAAGTAAAGGCCACGAAAGAAAGGTTGAACCATGTTTCATTGGAAGAGAAATCATCAGATGATCTTTTAAAAGTGACCATCACGGCCAATAGAAAAATAAAGTCCATCCAGATTGATGATAGCCTATTGGCAGATAAAGAACAATTGGAAGACTACCTTATCCTTACCCTGAACAAGGCAATAGAAAGGGCTACGGAAGTAAATGAAGCAGAGCTTGCGGCCGTTGCAAAAGAAGGTATGCCCAATATCCCAGGTATGGACGCTTTTCTCAAGTAAATAAAAGCTCTAATTCACAACAGGAAATTTGTTCTCCTATTGAATAAAAATGGGGTTTACCACTTATGTATAGTATAAACCCCAATGATATTCCTAAACCAATTCTCTGGGAACCGAAAGAATAGGAGTACAATGGCTTAAGTATCTTTGATAGTAGAATATCAGTAAACGATCCACTTCCGAGAATTAAAATGTAATGAAGTTAATTTCCTAAAAGTTATTTGGGTTTAAATAAAAGAACACAACCAAAAGTTTAGTATTTTTAGAAAAAAGCCGGAACGTACATGATAGAGATAAAGAAACATAATGAAAATGCGTACAGATTTAAGGTAAGTACTTCTTCTGGAAATACTATTTTGGAAAGTATTGATTTCCCAAATAGTGAGGATATAAAAAAGTTAGTGACGGAGCTTCAAGAGTCCATTAATGAAAGAAAAATATTTGAACGAAAAACCGATCACAGCGGCAAATTTCTATTCCATTTAAAAAACAGGGAAGGACAATTTATTGGCAGCAGTCAACTCTATAGTTCCGAGGCCGGAATGGAAAATGGTATCAAAAATTTAAAAACGTACTTTGATACCATCTCCAACGTGCCTGAGTTATAAACTTTTCAGAATCTTCAGAAATTCTTCATGTTGATTATCGGTATAATCCAAATGGGTCACAATTCGCAATTTCCCTTGACCCATTCCTATTAAATGTACGTTTCTATCTTTTAGTTTCTGCACAAAAGTTTCAGCACTCATTAAGGCATCATCGATCTCAAAAATAATTATATTGGTCTCTATGGGCTCTACCTTTTTTATAAATGCCAATTGATTGAGCAAATTACCAATTTCATCTGCTTTTTTGTGGTCTTCCGCCAAGCGTTCCAACTGATGGTCTAGTGCGTAAATCCCTGCGGCTGCCAAAAAACCAGCTTGCCTCATTCCTCCACCCAATACTTTTCGAACTCTAATCGCTTTCTGAATTAGTGCGGCATCACCTACCAATACAGAACCTACAGGACATCCCAGCCCTTTACTGAGACAAACACTAATGGTATCGAACAGTTCTCCATATTGTTTGGGGCTTTCATTTTTTGCAACCAATGCATTCCATAACCGGGCACCATCCAAATGATAGGCAAGCCCATGGGAATCACAAACTTTTCTGATCTCCTGTAATTCTTCAAAATCCCAGCAAGCGCCGCCCCCTTTATTAGTAGTGTTCTCCACGCAAACCAACGTTGTTAAAGGGCTATGGTAAAAATCTGGAGGGTTTATGGAAGCTTCCACTTGAGCAGCCGTCATCATACCCCTATGGCCATCTACCAACTTGCAGGACACTCCACTATTAAAGCTAATACCACCACCTTCGTAATTATAGATATGGGCATATTTATCGCAAATTAACTGTTCTGCTGGTTGTGTATGCAACTTTATGGCCGCCTGGTTGGTCATGGTGCCACTGGGAAAGTAAAGGGCAGCTTCCATTCCAAACATGGCCGCAACCTTTTCCTCCAAGGCGTTTACCGAAGGATCTGCCTTAAATACATCATCCCCTACTTTTGCGGACATCATGGCATCCAACATTCCAGGGGTAGGTTTAGTTACCGTATCACTTATCAAATTTATTTCCAAAATATCACTGTAATTTTAATTGGTATATTCCAAACAATCCATACCGATGGGCGATCCATCGGGGATAGTTGGACTGGGTATCACTTTAAACTGTTCTGGGTGATTGTAGAAGTCATTGATCCTCCGTACCATTTCCCTACTGATCGCATCTTTGGATTTAGATACCAGATCTGATTTGATATCCATCAAAACAGCACTTGCAATGGCATTCACCTGTGGGTGCACCTTATCGTGGGCAGCTAAATTCATGATATGGAACAACACCCTAAAATTGATGGATTGTTGCACTTCATTTTCATATGGATCCCTAGGATTATGGTTTATGGTACCCTTTACCAAGTCATCCAAAACCTCATTTAACCCCAAATTGGAAGGTTCCAAACTTTTCTGCTGAATGAGTCGGGATGCCCGTTCTGGATGCAACAATAGCTTCAACGTCATATCTGCTGCGGTCTCCGGAGCTGATATTGCATCAAAGGAAACACCTGTTTTACCCTTAAATGATTCCCTTGTCCTGTTGTAGCCAATGGCCCTGGGAGGAAATAAGGACAATTTGTCCTTGGGAATAGCAATTTCTTGGGCGTCCAATGTTTTTAAAATGCTCTTAACCGCATTTTCCTGTACTTTTTTATCTACAGTTTTAACTGTTAACTGTCCATCACCCTTAACCGTATAATTATAATCCAACCCTCCTATAACCTTTGCTACAGCCTCCGTTTGATACCTATGGAAAAAATATAAGGGCACAAAAACATCCTCTAACACAGAATTTGGTTCGTTCTTTCTGATATTATCCATAGAAAAATTGGAGATGGCAACTTTTCTCACTTCCAACATCTCCTTAAGTTCATCGCTTGCAGCTTTACCGTTATCCCATAAATGCCCCAATACATGGGCCCCACCTTGTGGTCTTGCATCCGAGTCGGAGATATATCGCAATCCTTTATTTTGTGCTTTTGTCAATATTTCATTTAGCGCCTCCCTTTCATTACTTCCTTCCTCTAGTTGTGAATAGGAATATGCCACAGTAACTTTATCCCATTCCCCTATCCCATTGGCATAGGCCTTGGAAAAATCTATTTTCCCATTTTTAACTGAAAATTGAGGATGCGGATAATCCATTACCGAAGCTCTATCGTTGGTACTTGCCGCAAAATTATGTGAAAAACCAAGGGTATGACCAATTTCATGTGCCGATAATTGCCTGATTCTGGCCAAAGAAAGGTCCAAAAGTTCTTGGTAATTATCATCACGTTCTGCAAAAGGCTTGTCCATCAACGCCTGGGCAATTAGAAAATCCTGTCTAATACGCAAACTCCCTAGGCTCACATGGCCCTTCATAATTTCCCCCGTTCTTGGATCGGTTATGCTACTTCCGTAGCTCCATCCCCTTGTTGACCTATGTACCCATTGGATCACGTTGTAACGAACGTCCAATGGATCGGCATCATCCGGAAGCATTTTCAATTGAAATGCATCTTTATATCCAATAGCCTCAAAAGCATGGTTCCACCATTTCCCACCGTCCAATAATGCAGATCGCACGGGCTCCGGGGTACCATTGTCCAAATAGTATATAATAGGTTCCACAGCCTCACTCATGGTAGCTGAAGGATCTTTCTTCTCCAATCTATGGCGCGTAACAAACTGTTTTAAAATGGGTTCTTGAACTGGCGTGGCATAATCGTAATACGAAAAAGGATAGGACCCACTTCTTGGATCAAATTCCCTTTTTTTATAGCCATTGTCTGGCAACTCTATAAATGAATTGTGTTGGGATACTGTCACAATACTTTTATTGGGGGCGACTCCTTCCAAAAGCTTGGCTTTTTCCTCTACAACCCCGGTAAAGGTTAAAATAATATCCATTTCCACATTTTTCGGGAATGCTTTGGTACGTTCCAAATCTATAGCACTTTTACTCTTATCCAAACTATAGTTCCCCTGCTTTTTCTCCTTTAATTTTAAAGCAACGCCATGAATGTCCTGCATTAAAAAATCGGTCATATCTATAATAAAACGACCATCTTTCTCCTCTTCTATTTTAAATCCGAACAAAACCGATTTGGCAAATGCCTGCTCTATTGATTTTTTCTCCAAGCTATTCTCTGTGATGGCCCTATATTTTAGATTGGGCTGTACCAATAGAAGTTTGTTGCCTGCCCGTTTAAAGTATACCACCTGTTCATTACCCAATTGGCCCCGATCCAAGCCTAGGTCATTGCTCCCTATGCCACTACTAAGGGAATATACATAAAGGAATTCTTTGTTCAATTCGCTTACCTCCATATATACCTTATCATTCCCTTGATCGTAGTAGAAGGCAAAGAGGCCATCAAACTTCTTGAAATTTTTACTTTTTTCGGAAAATTGGGCAAATAAGACGGTCGTTGCCATAAAGAAGACAACTGCAAAATTAAAGAGGTATTTCATAGTACTAAAAATTGAAGTTCTAAATTTATGTAAAATGGTTCAAACATTATTATCACTTGGTATTTTTATATTGATATCGCCTTTTTGATAAAATTCAACTCCTCTTTTTATCTAATTAATAATTCTTAGGGCAATGCAACAAGTTTAAATATCCAATTGACTAAAATGCAGTATCTTATAGAAAATTTAGTATATGAGCTCGAATATCAAAAAACCCATTTTCTCCTCTTATATTAACAACCCCGACCTCTTTGATGAAGTATTTGATACCCTTGGTAGCACTAAAAATGTTTACCAAAAGTTGTTTGACCTATATGGGAATCACTCCATCATGGATTATGTACAGCTGAACAATAAGGCCAAGTCTTCCTTTTTTAATCAAGGGATTACATTCCAGACCTATGGAGAACATGACACAAAGGAAAAAATATTCCCCTTTGATCTTTTTCCCAGAATCATAGATCCTGATGAATGGAATACAATAGAGCGCGGTGCCATTCAAAGGAGCAAAGCATTAAATTTATTTTTATGGGATATCTACCATGATAAAAAAATCATCAAAGATGGTATTGTTCCCTTGGACCTAATAAGTTCTTCTGCCAATTACCTGCATCAAATGATAGGGGTAGATCCTCCGGGAGGTATTTACAACCATATATCGGGTACCGATATCATCAAACATTCTGACGGAGAATATTATGTGTTGGAGGACAATATTAGATGTCCCTCCGGTGTAAGTTATGTCATTTGTAACCGAACGGCTCTTAAAAGGGCACTTTTTGGGGTGTTTAATCATTATAAGACACATACGGTTACCAACTATGCTGAAAATCTACTCGATATCTTGGAGAGTGTAAAACCTAAAGGCGTGGATATTCCCAATTGTGTGGTGATTACCCCCGGGATGTACAATTCCGCTTTCTATGAGCATTCATATCTAGCGAAGGCCATGGGTGTGGAATTGGTGGAAGGTCGGGATCTATTTGTGGAGAATGATTTTGTATATATGAAAACCATTCGCGGGCCCATCAAAGTAGACGTAATTTACCGAAGGGTGGATGACCAATTTCTGGATCCGTTGGAATTTAGGGCCGATTCCTCTCTAGGAGTCCCTGGTCTTTTCGCGGCCTATATAAAAGGGAATGTTTGTTTGGCAAATGCTCCGGGAACTGGAGTCGCAGATGATAAGGCGGTATATACCTATATGCCCCAAATCATTAAATATTATTTGGATGAAGAGCCAATTCTCAACAATGTGCACACCTATCACTGCAGCAGACCCGATGAACTAAAATATGTATTGGAACATATCCATGAATTGGTGGTAAAACCCGTAGATGAAGCAGGTGGTTATGGTATTTCCATTGGCAACAGGCTTACCAAAGAAGAAATAAAGGTAGTTCAGGAACAAATAAAGGAGCATCCTAGAAAGTACATCGCCCAACCTATAATGTCACTTTCCGTTCACCCTACATATATAGATGACAGTGAATCCTTTGAGCAGAGACATGTGGATTTAAGAACTTTTACATTGTTGGGGAACAATAAAGAGTTTGTCCTTAAAGGCGGACTTTCACGGGTTGCGCTTAAAAAAGGAAATCTAATAGTAAATTCTTCACAAGGAGGAGGATCCAAAGACACCTGGGTATTAAAAAAATAAAACCAACATATGTTAGCTAGAGTTGCGAATAATCTTTTCTGGATGGGCCGTTATATTGAGCGCGCCGAACACTTGGCCAGATATTTAAACGTAAATTATTTTTCCTCCTTGGATGCACCCAACGAGCTATCCCAGTCCAGACAGTTCGTACTACGGTCCATGATGTTTTTTGTTGGTGATCCAATTCAAGATAATACAGTAATGTTGGATGAGGAGGAGGTCCTATATAATATTGGACTCAATCCCGATAAGCCCTACTCCATCATCAATAATGTGAAATTGGCTAGGGAAAATGCAAATAGTGCGAGAGATCTAATTTCCACCGAACTCTATGAGGCCATCAACAAGTTCTACCATTTTGTAATCAGTTATTGTAAGGACGATTTCAAAAGAAAGGGTTTGTACGATTTTACAATGAACATAGCGGAAATGACAGCTATTATGAGGGGAAAGATCAGGGGCACGCTGTTACATGATGAGGTATACGCAATTACCATGTTAGGTATCAACTTAGAAAGAGCTACTCAGGTAATTAGAATCATCAATTCCAAATATAACGATGCTGTGCTGGCAAAAGGAAATTACGGTGACAAAATCAGCAATAGCTTTGAATGGATAACCTTATTAAAATGTGTGGAATCTTATGATATGATGAGGCGATTCTATAAAAAGACTCCAAACAGCATTTGCACCTTGGAATTTTTAATTTTAAATCCAGATTGTCCTCGATCTGTCATCAACAGTATTAACCAAGTGTATAAGCATATCAAGGTACTGGACGAATCTAAGAATCCAGATAAAAATTCAACTGCTTTTTTAGTCAGTAAGGTAAAAGGGGAATATGAGTTTAAATATGCAGAAGAAATTGAGGAGGATATTCAAAGTTTCATTGAAAATATACTTAATAGCTTAGTACAAATTAGCCAAAAGATGGAAAATGAATTTTTTAACTATTGATTATTAATGCATTGACTTACTTTTGTCGACTCAAAACCATCAGATGTCCTTTGAATATACAGTTACCTACAAGGCAGAAAACAATTATGAGAACGCTGTGGATAACGCAGCTTGGCAATTCTTGATTGTGCCAGAAACGAACGATACCCAAAAATTGATCAAGGTAGATTTCGAAAACTCCCTCAATGCCAAATTTGAGTATTCCACCAATGGTCTTGGTTTTCAAACCATTAGAGTATCTCCGAAACAAAGCTTCCAAAATATAAACTTCAAGGGCTCTTTTAAGTTGACCAAGAAAAGTTTAAATCCATTTGAAAATATACCCGTTTTCAACATAGCAGAAAATTACGAGAAAATAAAAAGCTTGGACTTTAAGGCAGATTTTGAGCCCTATTTGCGTAAAACACCATATACCTTACTTCCAAAAGAAGTAGAGGATATCTTTAAATTTGATGCTTCCGAAAGCATCTTTG
This sequence comes from Sediminicola luteus, assembly GCF_040566555.1. GTDB lineage: Bacteria > Bacteroidota > Bacteroidia > Flavobacteriales > Flavobacteriaceae > Sediminicola. The sequence goes on from NZ_JBEWYP010000003.1 coordinate 375,284, forward strand.
AAAATCTACAGCAATTAAATCACTGGGTGTACCTATATATCAATTTTAAAACTGGGGTCACCAATGTAAATACCAAATTGGAGGAGGTACTGAAGAATAAGGAAGGTGTTTGTCAAGATTTTGCCCATCTTTTCTGTGCCCTGGCTAGGGCCAATGGAATTCCTGCCCGCTATGTCTCAGGTTATCTTCATCAAGGAATTGGTTATTTCGGGGATTCGCAGATGCACGCTTGGGCAGAATGCTTTATTCCAGAAGCAGGGTGGATAGGATTTGATCCTACCAATGACCTGTTAGTCAATGACAATCATATTAAAGTTGCCCATGGTAAGGATTACAACGATTGTTCTCCTTTAAAGGGAGTAGTTTATGCCTTAGGAAAGAATGAGACCATGCATTCAGTAGAAGTGCAGTCACAACAATAAATAACCTTTTCCTTTTCCATAAAAATCAAAAAAAAGAACCCTATTTTTGAGTCAAATTATAGGATATGATAACTACAGACAATTATAAGAGTCTCATTGATCGCCTTGGTGCGTTAAGGAGGTATCTTTGACATAGATGCCAAGCTTGTCGAAATAGAAAACGAAGAAGAAAAAACCCTGGAACCTAATTTTTGGGACAACCCCCAAAAAGCCCAGGCCCATATGAAATTGATCCAATCCAAAAAACAATGGGTAGACGATTTCAATGAGGCAAAATCACTTTTAACCGATCTGGAAGTCTTAATAGAATTCCAAAAAGAAGGTGCCATTCCCGAAGAAGAGGTACAACAGCATTACGACAAAATAGTCGACGCTATTGAAAACCTCGAATTCAAGAACATGCTTTCTGATGAAGGAGATGATCTTAGCGCCGTCCTACAGATCACAGCTGGTGCCGGAGGTACCGAAAGTTGTGATTGGGCAGCAATGTTGATGCGCATGTATTTAATGTGGTGCGAAAAAAATGGGTACAAGGTTAAGGAAGTCAATTATCAAGAAGGGGATGTTGCCGGAATAAAAACGGTCACCCTGGAAATTGAGGGCGATTTTGCCTTTGGATGGTTAAAAGGAGAAAATGGGGTCCATAGATTGGTGCGTATTTCCCCATTTGACAGCAATGCCAAAAGGCACACCTCCTTTGCCTCTGTATATGTATACCCACTTGCCGATGATAGTATTGAAATAGACATCAATCCGGCCGACATTTCTTGGGCCTTTGCAAGATCAGGAGGTGCTGGGGGACAAAATGTAAACAAGGTAGAAACCAAAGCCATTTTAACCCACCACCCTACCGGAATTGTGGTCCATAACTCGGAAACAAGATCCCAATTGGAAAATAGGGAGAACGCCATGCGTCTGCTTAAATCCCAATTGTACGAAATTGAATTGCGTAAAAGACAGGCTGCCCGGAATGAAATTGAAGCCTCCAAAATGAAAATTGAATGGGGCTCACAGATTAGAAATTACGTAATGCATCCCTATAAACTGGTAAAAGACGTACGGACAGGAGAGGAAACAGGAAATGTTGATGCCGTTATGGATGGTCATATTAATCAATTTTTAAAAGCCTTTCTCATGATGATGGGGCAAAAAGAGGAATCTGATTAATCTGAAACTGATTGTAAGGAAATAAAAACCAGGAAGACCATTCTGAATCAATATTAGTAAAGTCTAACCAAATATTAAGTAATGATCAAAATTTATCATAATCCCAGATGTAGAAAGTCTAGGGAAGCATTGGACCTATTAAAAGAATCTGGCAAGGAGTATGAAGTTGTAAAATATCTGGAGGACATCCCTACCAAGGAGGAACTCAGGGAAGTACTAAACTGTCTCTCTTTGAATGCCGAGCATTTGGTCCGAAAAAATGAACCTATTTGGAAAGAAAAGTTTAGAGGTAAGCTACTTTCTGAAGAAGATATCATCAATGCAATGATTACCTATCCGAAACTTATAGAAAGACCTATTGTAATTGACGGAGGAAAGGCCATTATCGGAAGGCCCCCAGAAAAGGTAAACGAACTGCTCTAATCTTCCTTTATTTTTTTGTTCAACGTTTTATTGTTATTCCTTAACAAACTTTAACGTCAAGTTTTAGCCAAGCCGCTTTTGTTGATTGTTATTTAACATACATTTAACCAAAGCGGCTTAAACCTTCCTGTATTTTTGGACTCTAACCAATCATTAAAGCTATGAGCACCAAGAATACGTACATTTTCACGGTAATAATTTTACTCTTTTCAACCACCCTGATCCAGGCACAATTCGGTAATGGTAATGGGTATGGAAATAATGGTTATGGAAACAATGGATATGGCAGAAGACAGAGTAATATTCCACAATCCCAGCAAGCACCTGAGAAAGCGGAGCCTTTAACGGCAGAGGAAATGGTAGAAACCCAGATGCCGGCAATTGCAGAGGCTTTGGAATTGAATGAATTTGAAAAGGCAGTTGTCAGCACTACCCTGATCAAATATATGAAGCAACGTATAGAGATTCAGATCTTACAATTGGAGACCGATAAAATGAGGGAAGCTTATGAAAAGATCAATTTGAACCAAGATGCAGAATTAAAAGCAGGCCTTCCTGCCGAAAAATACGAAGCTTTCTTAAACCTAAAGGAAGATGGTATCAGGAAAACAAAACGAAAAAAGAAGAAGAAGAAAAACTAATATTTAAGTCGCTAACTACACTATGAAAAAACTAATACCGTTACTACTAATCCTCACCACATCCTTAACATTTGGCCAAAGACAACGAGGTTCATCAGAACTAGTTACTATATCAGGAACGGTATTGGACAAAGAATATAATGAACCTTTGGAATATGCAACTTTAATACTGCAAAGTGTTACTAATCCTGAAAAGGTCACCGGAGGAATTACTGATATCAATGGTAAGTTTAGTGTAGAGACAGAACCAGGTACCTACAATATCCGATTGGAATATATATCCTACAACACTTTTCGCTTGGATAACCAAAGAATAACCTCTTCCAAAGATCTTGGAACCATAAAGTTGGGAATCAATGTTGAACAATTAGAGGCTGTTGAGGTTGTTGGTGAAAAAACTACGGTTGAAGTTAGGCTCGATAAAAAAATATATAACATAGGGAAAGACATTACGACCAGTGGAGCCAGTGTGAGCGATGCCCTGAACAATGTTCCTTCCGTAAATGTGGATGTTGAGGGCGCCATTAGCCTTCGTGGTAATGAAAATGTACGTATACTTATCAATGGGAGACCATCGGCCTTAGCGGGCTTTGGCTCTACCGATGCATTGCGACAACTACCGGCAGATGCTATAGATAAAGTAGAGGTCATTACCAGCCCTTCCGCAAGATATGATGCTGAGGGAACCGCTGGGATTTTAAACATCATACTAAAAAAGGAGAAAACTCTTGGCTTTAATGGGTCGATCAATACCAGTATTGGATATCCAACTGCAAGCCAGATCAGTTCCAATTTAAATCTTCGTACAGATAAGTTCAATATTTTTAATACGTTAGGTTACAGCTATAGAAGACCTCCTGGAGGAGGATTTTTTGATAATACCTATGCAAACGGAGATTTTGATAGGATTATTGAAGACCGTGATATTCAACGAGAAGATCTTGGATTTAATATGAACATCGGAATGGAATATTTTATCACCGATAAATCCTCTATTACCGCGAGCTACTTTGCCCGCGTTTCCGATGAGAGCGATGTTACAGATAATGACAGTAAAAGGTTTGTAGGAACCGATATCACTAGCAGAACTTTTAGAAGTGAAGACGAAAGTCAGGACGATAAAAGTAACCAGGTGGCGTTGAATTATATTAACCGATTGGACGAAGATGGCCAGAAATTGACGACAGATCTTCAATATTCTTTCGATAAAGAAGACATTTTTACGGTAATTCAGGAGAACAACACCTTCCCAAATGACAATTTACTAGCCTTGGAGAATGTCTATGAAAAAGAAAATCAAAAAGAATTTCTCTTCCAGACAGATTATGTGCTGCCAATGGGAGATGCACAGTTTGAGGTAGGATATAGAGGTAACTTTGAGGAGTCCATCAATGATTACAAATTGGACACCCTGAATCAGAACTCCGGACAGTTTGAAAGAAACCGTAATCTGACCAACGTTTTTACTTATAACGAAAATGTAAATGCCCTATACACCCAGTATGGAAATAAATTCGGAAAATTCTCTTTTCTGGCGGGACTAAGATTGGAAAATACCCAATTGAAAGGGAAGGTTGATTCAGAATTTGATGAACAAGCCTTGGAAGAGATTATTGGGGGGGATGTTGATGTAAATTTTGACAAGAACTACCTAGGACTTTTCCCTACCCTAAATTTAATATTTGAGATCGCCGAGCGAGAAAATATAACCTTAGGATATAATAGAAGGATCAATAGACCGAGAGGCTGGTTTATAAATCCTTTTCCATCCAGATCCAGTAGAACCAATGTGTTCCAAGGAAATCCAGATTTAGACCCGGCCTATGCCAATGCCTTTGACTTAGGGTATTTAAAACGATGGGAGAAATTGACATTAACCTCCTCCATTTACTACCAAAAAGAAACCAATTCTTTTGAAAGGGTACAAGAGGAGACCGGTGAGGTAACAGCTGATGGGATACGAATTATCCGGACCATTCCCATCAACCTATCCACAAATGAAAGAATTGGAGCAGAAGCTGGTGTCTTATATAACCCAAATAAATGGTTACGATTAAACTGGAGTTTTAATTTCTTCCAATTTGCCACAGAAGGAGTTTTCAACAACGTGGATTATGGTACAGAAAATACCAGCTGGTTCACAAGATTTAGCACTAAGGTATCTTTACCTGGAAAAATCGATTGGCAGACCAATGCCTTTTACCGTGGTCCTAGTCAAAATTCCCAAACAAAAAATGAAGGTATCTTTTCATTGAATTTAGCCTTTAGTAAAGATATCATGGGCGACAAGGGAACACTTGCCTTTAATGTAAGTGATCTATTGAATTCCAGAAAAAGAAGATCTTTCACGGAGACCGACTTTTTTACTTCAGATAGTGAGTTTCAATGGAGACAAAGACAGTTTAATCTATCTTTTGTGTACCGTTTCAACCAACCTAAAGGGAAACAGAATGGAAGGCGTAATGGTATGCCAGATGATGAAGAAAGAGATTATGGCGGGGGAGCCTAAAAGGCATCTAGTTTGTTACGATATAAAAAAAGGAAACCGGATGGTTTCCTTTTTTTATGCCCAAATATCTCCTAAACAATAAGTAAGATTGTGGGGTATTATTCTGAGCAAGGTATTACGTATGGGTAACAATATATTCCTATATCAAACAAATTGGTCACCCACCTAACATCTAATTCAAATTTTAGAAATTAGAATTTTGGTGTAATGCTTACAACTAAGTGAACGGGGGTAAAACAAAAAAGAAGCCAAGAGGCTTCTTTTATTATTCGTTGCGTTTCGCTTTTTTGGCGTCGCGTTTTTCTTTCAAGAATTCCAACAATGAACCACCCAACCAATAAGGAATAACAAAGGTCAATAGAAATATCATTAACCAAAATCCAATGGTAAGAATCGTTAAAAATGCTAAGAAACCTAAGTACTGGTCGAATTCAAACATGAGTGATAAATTTTAACGTTTACAAAGATACTTTGAAATAGGTGAATACTACAAATCAAATTCAAAAAAAATGGAAATAAATTGGCAAAGCAGTACCTTTGTAGGAAACAAAACCACTTTAAAATGAGCTTTAGAATTGAAAAAGACACCATGGGAGAGGTTAAGGTCCCATCAGATAAATATTGGGGCGCACAAACAGAGCGTTCCCGAAACAATTTTAAAATAGGTCCTTCGGCTTCTATGCCCTTGGATATCGTCTATGGCTTTGCGTATCTTAAGAAAGCTGCAGCATATGCCAACCACGACCTAGGAGTACTTAGCAAAGAAAAAAGGGACATGATCGCTGCCGTATGTGAAGAAATCTTGGAGGGCAAGCACAATGATCAATTTCCATTGGTGATTTGGCAAACCGGATCTGGAACCCAGAGCAATATGAACGTGAACGAGGTTGTTGCCAATAGGGCTCATGAAATGGCGGGTAATAAAATAGGTGAAGGAGAAAAAACCGTTCAGGCCAACGATGATGTGAACAAATCACAATCTTCCAATGACACCTTCCCTACAGGGATGCATATTGCGGCTTACAAGAAAATTGTAGAAGTGACCATTCCTGGAGTGACCCAACTTAGAGATACACTTCATAAGAAAGCTCAAGAATTTAAAAATGTGGTGAAAATTGGACGTACCCATTTAATGGATGCCACTCCCCTCACCTTAGGTCAGGAATTTTCCGGTTATGTTTCCCAATTGGACCATGGCCTTAAAGCTTTAAAAAACACCTTGCCACATCTGAGTGAATTGGCATTGGGTGGAACGGCAGTAGGAACAGGATTAAATACCCCTGAAGGCTATGATGTGTTGGTAGCAGAATACATTGCCAAATTTACAGGCCTACCCTTTATCACCGCTGAAAACAAGTTTGAGGCCCTAGCTGCCCATGATGCCATTGTGGAGAGTCACGGTGCTTTAAAACAATTGTCCGTGGCCTTGAATAAAATAGCCAATGATATTAGAATGATGGCCTCTGGACCGCGTTCTGGGATTGGGGAAATCATCATCCCTGCCAATGAGCCTGGCAGCTCCATTATGCCTGGAAAAGTAAATCCGACCCAATGTGAGGCCCTTACGATGGTATGTGCCCAGGTAATGGGTAATGACGTTGCCATCACTGTAGGCGGTACCCAAGGTCACTACGAGTTAAACGTGTTTAAACCAATGATGGCCGCAAATATTCTTCAATCGGCAGAATTGCTTGGGGATGCTTGTGTCAGTTTCGATGAGAATTGTGCAATCGGGATAGAGCCCAACCACGCGGTGATAAAACAACTATTAAACAATTCCTTAATGTTGGTTACAGCTTTAAATACCAAAATTGGGTACTATAAAGCAGCTGAAATTGCCAATACGGCACACAAGAATGGAACCACGCTTAAAGAAGAAGCAATCAATCTGGGCTATGTTACGGCCGAAGATTATGATGATTGGGTCAAACCGGAAGATATGGTTGGATCTATGAAATAGTTCAAACTAAAAAGCATAAAAAAGGGGCAATCAAATGATTGCCCCTTTTTTTTATTATAAATGGATAGTGATTACTATTTCAAAGTGAACTTAGAAGTTCCCAATAATTTTAGTTTACCATCATAAACATTTACCATGTAATTTCCTTTTTGAAAATCACCTGATGGCTTGCTGATATAATCACATACATCCAAAGACTTGTTCTCGTAGTAGAAGTTAGTTTCTTTGCTATAGGTTACGGAAGCACCGCTATCAATAGTTTTAGAAAAACTTTCACCCAATACATTTCCTTGTGGATCCAATACCTCTAGGTAGAACTCTCTATCGCCTGCCTGAGCAATTGCGTTGTTCGCTACAGTGAAACAAATTTTAAATTTATCTGTTCCTCTAGCTCTTTGGGTAGAAACCAATTTACCACTAGATCTTTCTTTAACTGCGTCAACAGAGAATTGTGAAAGGTTAAGCGCAGATCCCTTTTCAACAGCTGATGCCAATTGAGTGTTCTGTACTACCAAAGAATCGTTGAAAACAGTTTGTTTTTCCAATTCTACAAAAGTACTATCTCTCTGCATGGCCAATTTACTGTTAGATCTTGTAAGAGAATCTACTTGTTTCATCAACTGCTCTCTTTCCTTCTTTAGGATAGTAACTTGATTTCTAAATCTGTACAAAGAAGAAATATCACCTTTCATTGTTTTAACAGAATCAATGTACTTGGCAATTTTGTCTCTTGCGATAACCAATTCTTCGTTGGTCATATTACTTTCCATAATAGCTTTGTCGTATTCCGACTTCAAACTATTTAAATCTTCAAACACCAATTGCTTTTCTTGTTGCAAAATCTCTGTGGTCTTTTGCTTGTCTTTATAAAGACTTACGGTGTAAATAATTGTACCCAATAAAATGATACCTAGTAATCCAGCGATTACTTTTAAACTGTTATTGTTTTTAGTTTCAGTCATAATAAATTTATTAATTAACCTTTAGTTGATTTGACTTTTTGTTAAAAGTTGATTGTTTGTATACGACTATATACGTCGCAATTGAACTTTTAGATTTTTTTGTGGAAAAAAAATTTTATTTCACACAATAAATAAATCTTAACCTTAATTTTATACAATCACTCAACCCTTATCACCAACATGTCCGTAGAAATAATATCTTTTGAGCCAAAGTATGCACCAGCCTTTAAAGCGCTTAATATCGCTTGGCTGGAGAAATACTTTTATGTGGAATCACATGATGCCGATCTCTTGGAAAACTGTGAACAGACCATTGTCAATAAAGGAGGTTTTATATTCTTTGCTAAATACCAAGACAACATTGTGGGATGTTTTTCCTTTATTAAGGTTGACGAAAAGATATACGAACTAGGAAAAATGGCGGTAGATCCAAAATATCAAGGTCTAAAAATTGGCCAGGCACTAATGAACCATGCCGTGGCCTTTGCCAGAACGAATAATTGGAATAAAATACTTCTCTATTCCAATACGAAGTTGGAAAATGCCATTTATATCTATACAAAATACGGTTTTCAAGAAATAGATCTCGAGTCGGATACCCCCTATGAGCGAAGTAATATCAAAATGGAATTACTAATTAATTGATTTTCCTTATTAGGTTAAAAGATTTATCGATTTAAATCTTAGTACTTTCAACTATTCTAGGATACCTTTAAATAAAACAATTACATTATGAAAACTATAATAATTTTACTTGCAGTTTTTTCTTCCATCCTAACTGGATGCAAGGATGCCCCTAAGGAAAAGTCCAATGAACCTATTGCTACGGAGGTTACTCCCTCTAAAACAGAAAAAGAAGAACTTAATATTGTTCCTATTGAACATGCTAGTACAGTATTGGAATGGGGAGACATTACCATTTATGTAGATCCAGTTGGTGGTGCCGTGGCTTATGACGGACAAAAGCAACCCGATCTAATTCTAATTACTGATATCCACGGAGATCATTTTAGCCTTGAAACCCTACAGGAACTAAATACTGAAAAGGCAAAAATTATGGTGCCCCAAGCGGTGGCCGATAAAATGCCATCTGAGTTTGCCACACAGTTGGATATCTTGAACAATGGGGATTCCAAAGAGCGATACGGCATTATTGTAGAAGCTGTTCCTATGTACAACTTAAGAAAAGAAGCCCTACAAATGCATCCTAAGGGAAGAGGCAATGGTTACGTCCTTAACATGGGCGGTAAGCGTATTTATTTTTCAGGAGATACGGAAGATATTCCTGAAATGCGCTCCTTGGAAAATATTGATACCGCTTTTATCTGTATGAACCTTCCATATACAATGACAGAGGAAAGTGCTGCGGAGGCGGTATTGGAATTTCAACCCAAACAGGTGTACCCTTACCATTACAGAGGCAATCCAAATGTCAGTGATGTAACCATATTTAAAGCTTTGGTAGAAAAAGGAAATCCAGCCATCAATGTTGTTCAGCTGGACTGGTATCCAAAGGAATCATACTAATTGAATAGCATAAAAAAATCCCGTTCTTCAACGGGATTTTTTTATTACTATATATTTAAGGTAAACCTAGCGAATCAATTTTTTATACTTGATACGTTTTGGCATTATGTCTCCCCCTAATCGTTTTTTCTTGTTTTCCTCATAATCAGAGAACGATCCTTCAAAGAAATATACTTGGGAATCCCCTTCAAAAGCTAGGATATGCGTACAAATTCTGTCTAAAAACCATCTATCGTGGGAAATGACCACGGCACAGCCGGCAAAATTTTCCAAACCTTCTTCCAAGGCTCGTAAGGTATTTACATCAAGATCATTGGTAGGCTCATCCAATAACAGAACGTTCCCTTCTTCTTTTAAGGTCATGGCCAAATGCAATCTGTTGCGCTCCCCACCAGATAACATATCTACCTTTTTATTTTGTTCACTACCCGAAAAGTTAAACCTGCTCAGATAAGCTCTGGAGTTAACTTGTCTACCTCCCATCATGATCAGCTCCTGCTCATCACTGAAGTTTTGCCAAATCGTTTTCTCTGGGTTGATATTGGAATGTTTCTGATCCACATAGGCGATCTTTGCAGTGTCTCCTACTACAAACTCTCCGCTATCAGGCTTCTCTTCCCCCATGATCATTTTAAAAATAGTAGTTTTGCCAGCACCGTTAGGCCCTATTACTCCTACTATACCCGCCTGTGGCAGTTTAAAATTCAAGTCCTCATAAAGCAATTTATCACCATAGGCCTTACTAACTCCTATAGCCTCGATTACATTTGTTCCCAATCTCGGACCATTTGGAATATAAATTTCCAAATTCTCATCCAATTGTTTCTGATCCTGACTCAGTAATTTATCGTAATTTTTTAAACGTGCCTTTTGTTTGGTCTGTCTACCTTTAGCTCCCTGACGTACCCATTCCAGCTCACGCTCCAATGTTTTCTGTCTTTTTGAAGCTACCTTGCTCTCATCGGCCATTCTTTTGGACTTTTGATCCAACCAAGATGAGTAATTTCCTTTCCAAGGAATACCTTCTCCCCTATCCAATTCCAGGATCCATCCGGCCACGTTATCAAGAAAGTATCTATCGTGAGTTACTGCAATTACGGTTCCTTTATATTGTGCCAAATGGTGCTCCAACCAATGTACAGATTCTGCATCCAAATGGTTCGTAGGTTCATCCAATAGCAATATTTCTGGTTCTTGTAACAATAACCTACAAAGTGCCACTCGTCTTCTTTCCCCTCCCGAAAGTACCCCAATTTTCTTATCGGGCTCGGGGGTGCGCAGAGCGTCCATGGCAATTTCTAATTTCGTATCCAATTCCCAAGCGTCCGAGGCGTCTATCTTATCCTGAAGTTCTGCCTGTTTGTCCATAAGTTTTTGCATTTTATCTGCATCCTCATAAACCTCGGGAAGACCAAACATATCGTTGATCTTATTGTATTCATCTAAGATAGCAACCGTTTCGGCCACCCCTTCTTTAACAACCTCTAAAACCGTTTTGGATTCATCCAATTGAGGCTCTTGTTCCAAATAACCAACTTTATAACCAGGAGAGAATACTACATCTCCCTGAAAGTTCTTATCTACCCCGGCGATAATTTTCAACAAAGTAGACTTACCAGACCCGTTAAGACCCAAGATTCCAATCTTGGCCCCGTAAAAGAAACTCAGGTAAATATTTTTTAATACAGGTGTATTGGCTGTCTTATAGGTTTTGGTAACCCCAGACATGGAAAAAATGACTTTCTTATCGTCAGACATAAAATAATATGATTAAAATTGTTGATTTGGCTAAGTTATACCCTGCCCTTTAAGGCATTAAATACCCAAGCAATGGCAAAAAAACCAATACCCACTGCTGCAAACCCCCATCCTGCAATATCTTTATATCTAAAAGCCCCTAAAGCAATCAACGAAAGGCCTACAATGATCATTATAAAGGTCGCCCATGCAAGCACGGTATTCTTGTTCATTCCCATATTCGATTAGTTTTTTTTGGTACCGACAAATATCGTAATTTTTAAAAGATTATATAAACGAAACGCAAAAACTTTAGGATTCAAAAGGAAAGGCAATACCAGTTTGTTTCCGTATCTGGTCCAATATATCTATCAACTCCAAACTGTTCTTATAAGACCAAAGTTCACTTTCTAACTTTCCCGAGGCCAAACAGGAGTTCACCTCTTCAATTTCATAGCTGTATCCCTTCCCAATAGTAGGTTCCAAAATATCTTCTTTTTCTCCATTGCTCTCCATGGAAAATCCATTGGTCTCGTGCCATCTCGGGTGTATATAAATAGATCCTTTGGTTCCGGTAATCTTGGCCTTCATTTCAGAATTGCTGGTCAGGCCCGAATAAAGCATCGCATGGGCCTTATCGTATTCAAAAACTAACGAGGTCTGGATTTCTGCGCCCGTTTTATGAAATTTTGAGGACGCCACTATTTTAGTTGGTTTGCCAAGCAGCAGATAGGCCAAAAATATAGGGTAAATCCCGATGTCCAGAAGGGAACCTCCAGCGAGGGCAGGGTTTAGCAATCTTCCTTCTACCTCCCTATCCAACGCATAAAAGGCAAAATCTGCCTGGAGGTAACTCAGATCACCAATTTTTTGGTCGTCTACCAATGCTTTTATTTTCCTGATAGTCGGATTGAACCTGGTCCAAAGAGCCTCCATTAAAAATACATTGTTCTTCTGGGCCGCAGCAATCATTTTCTTTACTTCATCTCTGTTTACGCCCATGGGCTTTTCGCACAAAACGTGTTTTCCGTGTTCCATGGCGGCAATGGCCAAAGAGGCATGTTGTGTATGTGGCGTGGCAATATAGATGACATCAACATCCGGAGAATTAAAAAGTTCCTCATAACTGCCGTAGGCATATTTGGCATCGTATTCCTTGGCAAAATTGGCAGCCCTGGTCAAATTCCTTGAGGCTACCGCCACTAACTCAGAGGTCCTTGTCAGCAGTAAGTCTTTTGTAAAACTATGGGCTATCCGGCCAGGGCCCAAGATGCCCCATCGTATTTTGTTTTCCATTTTCAACTTAAGTTTTGTCAAAGTTAATCAATATAACTCCTTATCTTTATGCCACAAAAAGAAACTATTTTCAGGAATGGATATAAACTTCAACAAAAACGAAGACCATAATAAATTACTTCTCTCATCCTTAAAACACCGCTTGTCCAAAGTACATTTGGGCGGTGGAAAAAGCAGAATCGAAAAACAGCACTCGCAAGGAAAATTGACCGCTAGGGAGCGTATCGATTACTTGTTGGATAAAGGAAAGAAATCCATAGAAATAGGCGCTTTCGCCGGTGAAGGAATGTATGCCGAACACGGCGGGTGTCCCTCTGGTGGTGTTGTTATCAAAATAGGATACATACAAGGCAAACAATGTATTGTTGTTGCCAATGATGCTACAGTTAAAGCTGGTGCCTGGTTCCCTATTACTGCGAAGAAGAACCTTAGGGCCCAGGAAATTTCAATAGAAAACAGGTTGCCCATCATTTATTTGGTGGATAGTGCCGGAGTATATCTTCCCATGCAGGATGAAATATTTCCGGACAAAGAACATTTTGGCCGCATTTTTAGAAATAACGCCGTTATGAGCAGTATGGGCATCACCCAAATAGCTGCGGTAATGGGCAGTTGTGTTGCCGGAGGGGCTTATTTACCAATCATGAGTGATGAGGCTCTGATCGTTGACAAAACAGGTAGTATATTCTTGGCAGGAAGTTATTTGGTGAAGGCGGCTATTGGAGAAAGTATAGATAATGAAACCTTGGGTGGAGCCACCACACATTGTGAAGTTAGTGGCGTTACAGATTACAAGGCCAAGGACGATAAAGATGCCTTGGATACCATAAAAAATATTGTCGGTAAAATTGGTGATTTTGATAAGGCTGGATATAATAGAATAGCCTCTAAAAAACCTATTGAAAAGCCGGAAGACATTTACGGCATCTTACCTGCTTCACGTTCCGATCAATATGATATGCTGGAAATAATTAAGCGATTGGTTGACGATTCTGATTTTGAGCAGTATAAAGAGGGGTATGGAAAAACCATATTAACAGGCTACGCTCGGATCGATGGGTGGGCTGTTGGGATAGTTGCCAATCAAAGAAAAGTAGTAAAGACCACCAAAGGGGAAATGCAATTTGGAGGGGTCATTTATTCTGACTCTGCGGATAAAGCCACCCGTTTTATAGCCAATTGTAACCAGAAGAAAATACCCTTGGTCTTTTTACAGGATGTAACTGGGTTTATGGTGGGAAGCAAAAGTGAACATGGCGGAATAATCAAGGATGGCGCAAAAATGGTCAATGCCGTTAGCAACTCGGTTGTGCCCAAATTTACAATAGTGATAGGCAATAGTTATGGGGCTGGAAATTATGCTATGTGCGGAAAAGCCTTTGATCCACGATTCATTGTAGCATGGCCCAGTGCCGAATTGGCCGTAATGAGCGGAAATTCTGCTGCTAAAGTTTTGTTGCAGATAGAAAAAGCCTCTTTAAAGAAGAAAGGGGAAACTATAACTGAAAAGAAGGAGGCCGAGCTTTTCGCTAAAATCAAGGACCGTTATGATGACCAGGTGTCTCCATATTATGCCGCTGCAAGGATATGGACAGATGCTGTAATCGATCCGTTGGAAACCAGAAATTGGATTTCCTTGGGAATTGAGGCCGCTAATCACGCACCAATAGAAAAGAAATTTAATTTAGGGGTACTACAGGTTTAATTTTTTTATATCGCTTATTTTCAGTAATTTAATAGGAGTAATTTTAATCTTTTCAATCATGGGAACTATTAAAACACTCAACAAATGGGCAAATAAACACACGTATTATCCCCTTGATCTATTGCGTATTGCCTTAGGTCTATTTCTTTTCATAAAAGGCTTATATTTTATTGGCAATACTCAAATGATCATGGAACTCATTGGGCCATTAAAAGGATTTGCTGGTAGTATGTTGGCGGTACATTACGTGGCGCCGGCACATCTCATCGGAGGCCTTCTTATTATTTTTGGTTTATATACCCGCTGGGCCGTACTTACTCAATTGCCAATAATAATTGGTGCAGTCCTCATTAATTTTATAGGGGAAATGAATACTACCAATCTAATTTTGGCCATTACAGTATTTATAGTGTGTGTGTTCTTTCTTTTTTATGGGTCGGGTAAACATTCCACAGATTATTACCTCAAAATGGAATCTTGACGATACGATTGGAACAACTGTATTTCCTTTCCTATAATAAGCTGGAAGAATTATGACCCTTCCCTGCATATATTATTTCACCTGAAGTGTGGCAATATTTAATTTTTGTAGTGGCTCTGTGAAATTGACCAAAACTTCTCTTTTGGTTTGATCGGGTGCGCCAAAATTTTCATAAATGCTGCATTTTAAAGTAAAACTCTCCTTTTTAATGTTGCTACTACTGCCTAAAAAGGTTGCATTGAAAACCCATTTTCCCTTTACGTCCCCATAAAATTCGAATTCCTCACTGCTGTATCCATTGGATATCTCATCTTCAATTCTTTCCGGATTGGACAACGTACTGTGGTCCCATTTAAAAAATCTGTTCTGAGGATTTACAAATTGTAATTCAAAATCTGCCCTTGGGGTATTCCACTCAAAAACCAAACGCACATTATATTTTAAATTATTGAGGTATTTAGGATCTACATTGGTAGTATTCAATTCGTTCTTATGAAGAAATAGCATATTACGAATTTCACGATCAAGGGTTTTTGATATCACCTCCTTGTTCACTGTAGCGTTTGTAGTGCCCTTATCCAGTGCCAATAATCGATCCAAAGCCGGTTGCCATTTTCCTTGGTCCCTTAATGCCAAGGCAATGTCCAAATAAGATTGTACCATTTTGGGATCTATACTTATAATTCTCTCATTGATCTGCACAACTTCCTTAAATGCCCCAATAGTAGATAGGGCTAGAGAAGCTGATTTTAATTTGGCAATATCCTCAGGGAATAACTCGACAACATTGGATATGACACGAATTGCCAATTCTGGGTTGTCCCATTTAAAATAGTTAAAAGCATCAATATAAAATTGAACACTACTGCCGTTAAAATTACGCAGGGCTATATAATTTTCGTACGCTTCCTTTGGTGATGTGGATTTTAGCAACGATTTATAAACAGGGGTGAAAGTAGCTTCTTCCAAATCGGTATCCTCTTCGTAAATGTTATTCTTTAAACGGGCCAAATCCTGTTTCTCTCCATTTGTTATTGGTGCCTTTGAGCTTTTTGTAGTAATCAATATCACCCCATTGGCGCCCAGAGTACCATATTTAGTGGTAGCTGCCATCCCCTTTAAAACAGTAATATCCGCTATGTTATCAGGATTTAAAAACCCGAAATTCGCCAAAGGGGAAGACCCGTTGGAATTGGATTGCTGCTGTGGCACCCCATCTATAACGATAAGACCATAGTTATTCAACAACATGGAATTATCGGTACGCATTTTTACCTGACTGATATCTTGATTTTGCTTAACCTCTACTCCTGAAAATTTATTCTGTACAGATTGTGATACATTGGTTTGTATTGGAGTAATATCCTCTTCCCCTATGGATTGTACCGCCACACCTACCCTATCTTCGTCTACCTCACCAGAAGCAGTCCTCACTGTTCTACCTTCCTTGTTATTCTTTGTATTTTCTGTCACAACAACCTCTTCCAAATTTATTCCTGGCGATCTTGGTTCATTTGCTTCAGCTGTTTCAGAGTTGGATGCTTTTGGGGAGTCTGTTGCGTCCTCCCTTACTTCCAATACGCCATAGTCGAATATCCTGGCCTTATTGGTCACCAACAGTTTGTTAAGTCCAAATTGATCTTTATAAGGGTTACTGTTTATAATAAAGGTCTTAACCCCAAAATTTGGAACGGTACTGACCATATTCTGGTTACCATCTGTGAAGAGCAATAAATCGGTGTGATTTAAGGAGATAACTTGTTCCAGTGCACTATAATTGGTGGCACCATCATAAATAATATTTTCTAATCTTTCTTGTAATGGTTTCCAATTTCCGTCCCTGATCTGGATTTCTTGATTTTCAACTACAGCATTACTGAATATAACCAAGTTGACTTTTACCTCTTTGTTGACCTTGAAGTAATTTTCTAGAAATTTAAGATCATTATCAATAACCCTATCAACCATAGAAAGGGATGCGTCCCATCCTACCATTACATATTTTTCATTTTGTGCATGAACGGAAACACAAACAAATACGATGATGCAACTCAGTAATCTTTTGAATACCATGACAGCTTTTTTAATTTCCTTGATGCTCCTTGATTCTCGGAATCAACAACAGTTCTGTTTGTCGTCCGTTGACATACCTAAAGCCATCATTTCCAAAAAAACCTGCCTCTTCCAACATGATACGGATATCTCTTTTCCATTCTGGAATAGTAATGGTGGTGTTCAATTCTATGGCGTAAACCGTATTTGGATTTAAAGGATAATTCTCACCATCATCTTTCATCACCCCTCCTTGAGAATCCCACATCCCAATAGTAGTACCTGCAGAATGACCGTATAAGCCTAAGGGATGCGTGTAAATTGATGGCCTTAATCCAGCCGCTTTTGCTTCGGAGAGGGACTTTGCCAAGATTTCATTCCCAGTTCTACCAGCAATCATGTTATTTGTCAAGAAGTCCTGTACCCTATTCCCATCTTTTAGTCCATTGACCAAAAAAGCTGGAGCTGCCTTTTCTTCCGGCTTTAAAACATAGGCCAGTTCCTGACAGTCGGTATTCAAACGCAAATATTTAATTCCAAAATCGCAATGCAGCAAATCTCCCGGTAGTATCACCATATCATCTGGCCTTCCTGAGAAGGAATATAGGTGGGAGACCAATTCCTCGCTGGTTCTTTGAATATCCACTGTAGGATGGAACCAAGTCTCCAACCCTAAATCGGTTACTTTTTGTCTCATCCACCATTCAACTTCGGTGGTGGTGGTCACTCCTGGGGTAATTACCTTTTCAGAAAATGCCTCTGCGATAATATCATGGGTAATGTCTACCAATTGATTGTAGATCACCATTTCCCGCTCAGTCCTCGTTTCTATCCACCCTACTGCCAATTTTTCTGCAGAGGACACTCTCGGCTTGTATTTCTGTGGAAGATTTGCCATGAACTCGTCATAATCTGTCTTGTCCAAGCCATCTGCTATATTATGGTCCTTGGAATAATTAAGACCTATTTTGGCTGGATTCCTTTCATCAATCAATTGCATCAGTCTTTTCCATTGATCAGGCTCCTTTTCCTTATCCCAGGCAGATGAAATACTCTCCCCAACATTGTAACGTGCAACAGCAAGTTTTTCAATGCTGTTCTTGGTTTTGTTTCTATAAAACATCAGAATGGTTCTCCTTCTTGCATTTAACCATGTTGCCGGTAACATAGTTTTAATAACGGGGTCTTCATTATATTCCCTAGAGATAACGATCCACATATCTATTCCAGTCTTGTCCATTAAGGCAGGCAACAATACATTGAAGCGCTCCTCCAAAATTTCATCTACCACCTTGGCCCGTTCTACTTCTGGTAATATTTGTTGAGCCCTCAAACAAACGTTAATCAGTAAAAAAAGAAATAAAAAATTAGTTCTCATGCAATTGGTTGGTTTTTATATTAGAATGAATATACTATCGTGAAATTACGTTGTGATAAGTTTTAAAGTTTTTTTCCTGTCGAGTTTGCCGTTCCCTGTTTCAGCGAACTTGGGTATGTTCACCAGTTCCTTGGGAATCTCAAAATTTTCCAGGGTACCACTGCTCTTCAAATCCTCTAAAATGGATTTATCAATTCCGTTCCCTTCCACAAAAAGAACTAATTTCTCTCCCAGCGCATCATCAGGCATACCCTTGACAAAAAACCTAGAAGATATATAAGAAGCCAATTTACTTTCGATTTCCTCCGGAATTAATTTAACACCTCCAGAATTAATAATGTTGTCATATCTACCCAGCCACTTGAATTCCTTTTCATTACTAATCTGAACCAAATCGTTGGTAACAATAGTTTCTTCTGACAGCATTGGCGCATCTATTACCAAACATCCCCTATCATCGGACTGTATGGAAATATTAGGAAGCAATACAAAATCATGCTCCTTATTATTCCTGTTTTGACTGAGTTTCCTTATTGCAATGTGGCTTACTGTTTCTGTCATCCCATACGTCTCATAAATTTCGTTGTTGAGGAGCTGAATTTTATCTTTCAACTGTTCCGAAATAGGGGCCCCACCAACTATCAACGTATTGATCTGTTCTATTTTATCTAATGAATTTTCTAATTGCAAGGGAACCATTGCTCCAAATTTATAGGATTTAGTTACGCTTACAAGGGGCGTGGATGTTGGTTCCACATAGTCCAATCGAAGGCCGAGTACAATAGCCCTAACAAGCATCATTTTACCTGCTATATAGGATGCTGGCAGACAATGAAGAACAGTGTCTCCCTCTTCCAAATTAAAAAATTCGGCTGTGGCCAAAGCTGAATTGATCATGTGATCTTTTTGGAGGATAACTGTTTTAGGTTTTCCTGTAGATCCCGATGTTTTAACACTAATGGTTGGCTTATCATTCAACCAGTCCAACAGAAAATCTCCAAATGGTATCTCAAATGCCTCTCCCTCTTTGATCAGACAATATCCAATTTCTCTCAATTCCGCTGCATTACAGGAGATGCCATTGATTTTAAACCTCGGATGAACTTCAGTATATTTGGTTGTCATTGTTTCCATTTTTAATTGATTGATTTTTCTATTTGTATGTTGCCCACTAATCTTTCTTTCCAGTTATTCCAGCCATATTTTTTTGAAAAAATATAGAGGAGGGTTGGATATATTACCAATACAGGAATAAAAACATCCCAGCCCAATTCGGGTTGAGATATATCCCTATAAAGCGAATCGGTCTGAAAAGCTGTCCAATCGGCGGTTACCAATAGGGCTGTTGTCATATTATTGGCGGCATGGAATCCCAATGCCAATTCCAATCCTTCGTCCATAAGGGTCAATATCCCTAAAAATAATCCTGTACCAATATAATAAACCATAATTCCATATCCCAATTTCTCTACTTCGGGATTCCCCAAATGTAGAAGTCCAAAGATAAGGGAGGTGACTAACAAGGGCAGCCATCTATTCTTGACCATAATACCAATTCCCTGCATCAAATACCCTCGCATCAAATACTCCTCACAACTGGTTTGTACGGGTATTAATAATGCTCCTATGAGCAAAAGATATAAAAAAGGTTCCAGTTTAAAATTAAAAACATAGTCTTCGGGAGAAAATATTATGTCCGTACCCACCATGGCAATTGAAATTATGGCCCAAAGGAAAAAAGCAAAACTTATCCTATTCCAGTCCACTTTCTTCCTTGACGTGGTAAGATGTATTATTTTTTGTCTGTGGACCAGTTTCGCAGTCAGAAAGGTAGCCAAAAGGCCAAATGCAAAGGACAACAACATCAAAAATAAAAATAGATTGGTCCCCAATAAGGCCGACATACCAGGGATATCACTTGGCATACTGCCCGTCCCGATCGACTTCACAATTAGGGTTCCAACCAATGGTAACATCCCTACGACTTGCCAGCCTAAAAATATGATCATAATACCTACTACATATCGCCAACCTTCATGAAAGCCTTTGTAGGCCTGTTCTATATACATATCTGTTCAATTTTGTTAGTATCCCATGCAACGCTTTTTTGGTAAAAGATCTTTCCGTTTTTGACCGTCAATGGGGAGTCTATATTATTGGTGTACAAACTTCCTGTTCCCAATCCCTGAGGCAGATCGTTTTTCAAGGTTGCTGTCCATTGGGCTATGGCATTTAAGCCAATATTGCTCTCCAAAGCACTGGTTACCCACCATCCAACATTGTGATTTTCTGCAGCCTGGATCCACTCCTCACTACCCTTAAAACCGCCAACCAGGCTAGGTTTTAAAATAATGTATTGTGGGCGTATAGTTTTTAATAAATATTCTTTTTCCACAACATCTGTAACCCCTATCAACTCTTCGTCCAGTGCGATAGGTAAAGGCGTGTTGGCGCATAAGGATTTCATTTCCATGATATGCCCTTGCTTTATGGGTTGCTCTATGGAATGCAGATCATATTGTGAGAGAATTTTTAGTTTCTCCATGGCCTCTTCTATCTTAAAGGCTCCGTTTGCATCCACACGCAGTTCTATTTCTTCCTTATTATACCTTTTACGGATAGAAGACAACAGAGCTATTTCTGTTTTAAAGTCTATGGCCCCAATTTTCATTTTGATACAGGTAAATCCGTCTGCCAATTTTTGTTGGATCTGTTCATGCATATAAGCTTCATCACCCATCCAAACCAGGCCGTTGATATCAATGGGCATAGCTTCTCTGGTAAAAGGTGAAGGGAACAGCTCAAAAGGCTCCTTGGACTCAAGGGAGATAAAAGCTTGCTCCACCCCAAATTGAATACTGGGAAAATCTAATAATTCATTCCAAAGTTTATTTCTGCCAAGCTGAATGTTATCACAGGTCCATTTTAGCTTTTGTTCGTATGCGGGGACATCATCGATACTTAATCCTCTCAGGATCCCGCACTCTCCAATACCAAATCCTTCCTCCCCTTGCAATACAAAAAACCATGTTTCTTTTTGATGCAGGATTCCACGTGATGTTCCACTGGGCCTTTTAAAATCCAGAATGTATTTTTTGTAGCTTGCTTTGATCATATGGACCCAAATTTAACTATATTTTGAATCATTAAAACAAAGAAATGAAAAGGATTGGGGATAAAACCATTTGGATTACCGGAGCTTCCTCAGGGATAGGAGAAGCGCTGACATATGAGCTTTCAAAGTTGGGATGTACATTGGTGATTTCGGCTAGGAACAAGGAACAACTATTTACCATAAGAAATAAATGCTCTAATCCAGAGCGGATCCATGTTATACCGCTTGATTTGGAAGATTATTTCAAAATGGATGAATTGGTGCACCAAGCGATTTCCACAGCTGGTCAAATAGATATACTGGTCAACAATGCAGGAATAAGCCAACGCTCCTTGATCATAGAGACTGAACTGGAAGTTTATAAAAAACTTATGGATATCAACTATTTGGGTACCGTATCCCTAACCAAAGCCCTCTTACCGCATTTTGTAAAACAAGGAAACGGGCATTTTGTGACAGTGACAAGTTTAATGGGGAAATTTGGTTCTCCCTATCGCTCTGGTTATTGCGGGGCCAAACATGCACTTCACGGATTTTTTGATGTTTTGAGAATGGAACATGAAAAAGATGGGGTACACGTAACTCTTATATGCCCGGGATTTGTGAATACAAAGGTCGCCATAAATGCCTTGACGGGTAATGGCGAAAGCCAATTGAGCAATGATACAGCCACTGAAAAGGGCATGGATCCCACAATTTTCGCAAAAAAAATGATCAAGGCGATAAGGCAACAAAAATTTGAGGCCTACATAGGAAAAAAAGAGGTCATGGGTGTTTACCTAAAGCGTATTGTTCCCAAAATATTGCACTCAGTAGTATTAAAAAGTAAAGTAAGATAGCTAAAGCTCGAGGTCTTCCCCAATTGCCAATAGGTGTAGTTTTTTACCAGCATTTGTAAACTTTTTCAATGCCAAATCATGGTCAATTTCAATATATCCAAAAGTGTCGTAGTGATAACCCAATATGGTATTGCAAGCAACAAAGTCGGACGCTAAAATAGCATCATCCACTCCCATGGTAAAATTATCCCCTATGGGCAGAACGGCCAAATCCAATTTTGTGCTTAGGGGTATCAACTTCATATCCATGGTAAGTGCTGTATCCCCGGCAATGTAAATATTTTTATTGTCAGAAGAGATAATAAACCCTCCAGGTTGTCCCCCATAAGATCCATCAGGAAAAGAGGAGGTGTGGATAGCATTGACATACTTTAAGGTACCGAAATCAAAATTCCAATTTCCCCCATGATTCATAGGGTGCGCTTTAAAGTCTTTTTCTTGATAGTGCATGGCAATCTCATAATTGCTCACGATTGTAGCCCCAGAAGCCTTTGCAATAGCTTCCACATCTAAAATATGGTCTTGATGGGCATGGGTTACTAATATATAATCCGGTTTTAGGTTTTCAATTTTAATTAAATCCTTCGCCTTTTCATTCCCTGTAATAAAGGGATCTACCAGTATTATTTTTTCACCTGTTTCTATAAGTAGTGTAGCGTGCCCTAAAAAAGTAATTTTCATGAAATCAGATTTTGGTCAAATTTATTTAAAATTGAACCAAAAACGAACGCCATCCGCAGTTTTGTCGATATTTAAAGTAGATTGTAATTGGTTCACCAAGCGATTCATTAATCGAATCCCCATGGAAGAACTGGTACGTTCATCTGTATCCTCAGGTAAGCCAATCCCATTATCTGTATATTCAAAATATCCTTGATCCCCATTTTTGCGAAGATGTATATAGATTTTTCCATTTTCATCATCGGTAGGGAATGCGTATTTAAAGGAGTTCGACACTAATTCATTTAATATCAAACCAAAAGGAATGGCCCTATCAATATCCAACTCTGTACCTTCTGCGTCGATGGTGATGTTAATATTATGCCCTCCTTTTTTATACACAGATTGAATGCTGTTGATTAAGCTTTCAATGTATCCCTGCATCTCAATAACGGACAAATCGTCGTTCTGATATAGCTTTTGGTGGATCAATGCCATGGCCTTAACCCGACTTTTACCTTCCTCCAATGCCTCAATAGCTGCCTTGCTCCTAGTATTTTTTGTTTGAAGGCTCAATAAACTAGAGACCATTTGAAGGTTGTTCTTCACCCTATGGTGTATTTCTTTAAGGAGTGAATCTTTTTCCACCAATGAAGCTTCTATTATATATTTCTGTTCGGCTATTAAACGTTGTGTCTTAATACTTTTGAGGTAGGCATAAACCAATCCTGCAAAACCCAATAATGTAAAAATTAAAGAGATAAAAACAAGACTGATACGCTCGTCTTTAGCTTGTAGATCTAGGCGTGATTTCTCCAACGCCAATTTTTGTTCCTGCATTTGATTCCTACTGTTCTCCAAATCCTGGCTTGTCAATGCCGCCAATTGCTGGGTGCGCAAAGCAGATTCATAAACATTTATGGAATCCCGGATCCGTACATTTTTCTTTAGATAAAAAGAGGCATTTCTATAATCCTGTATTTTGTCATAATAGGTTGCTAAGGCCCTATTTTTCTTCAATATGTTCTCAATCTTTCTAGGCTTAAGATCTGCCTTGAGATACTGCCTGGCCTTTTCATAATTACCCAACTGTAAGTGACATTCTGCTAGCTCTAGCGTGTTCTCAACAACATCTGAAGAGAATTTTCCTTTATTGAATTCTTTAATTGTAATTATACTACCTTCTAACCATGGTATTGCCTCATTATATTGCCTTAATTGGGCGTAGCATCTACCAATATTGCCCTCAATGATTCCCTTGAGGTAATTGGCCTCTACAATTTCCTTTTCCGTTCTAATATTGGTAATATCATTCAGGAAGATGTCAATATGCCCTTTGGCTTCCTTGAATTTTGATAATGCCACGGAAGATGAATTATCCAAACGCAAATAATTACCTATGTTGTTGTGATACTTGGCAAGGGAGTAATGATCATCCTCACTAATGGTTTTCATGACTTCCATGATATAGTCCTGCATGGCTTTCCTTGGTAGTCCAAGGTTGGCATAAATATCATAGGTAGCCACACTTTTACTTAGTCCAATTGCCTTTTTTTCCTTTCGGATTTCCAATTGCTTATCATACATCTGTAGACGGGCATAATTGTAATCCATCAGGTCCAAGAGAATACTTTTAGTATTTAGATCTAAGGAACCCTTCTTTTTATATAACTCGTTGGCAATGGCCACACTTTTGTCATAATCTCCCAGATCGTGATATATTTGGGACTGCATTATCTTATACTTTCTAATGCTGATGGAATCTTTATCATTTTGTGCCTCAATCAGATCCAATTGAACGGCATCCAACCAATCATACGCCGAATTCTCGTTGTATCTATTTGGAGAATCATAAAAGAAATTGAATTTATCGGAGGCACCATCTTTTATCTTAAATTTCCTAAGGGTACTGTCCTCCTTGGTGATGGATTGCGCATGTACCACGCCTGAACCTAGGTGAAATATAAAAAAGATAATAAATATGTTGAAAAGCAACCTAACCATAATATGCCTGGGAATATAATTATATTAATTGTTTCTAAGGTAACATCCCTTTGAGAATTGAACCATAAGTCGTTAAAAAAGGTAAACGATTTATATGCCAAAAATAACGTTATAAAATGTCAACTGTGAAATTTTGTTGATAATAGATTTCAGTATTTGGAATTATTTCTCCCATCCTGATCCCTATGTCTTCAAAACTTATTCTGTCAATATATATTGCCATATTTAAGAGGCAATGCTATAATGTTTCCTTTTCATCACTTTTATTTGTTGAAATAAAAGTAACTAAAAAGGCCGTACATAAGATGCACAGCCTTTTAGGAACACTATATATGAAAATGATAAGATTTGGGTCTCTTTCAATTACACTTCAAATATATTCGGTTCCTTCCTATCTGCCATATTATTGTTGTATAACCACCTAGAATTGTTGTGAAAAAGACAATTAAAATTTGAGGGTGCATTTCATCGAAGAAATCGGTCTATTGTTTAGCTAAAAAATAGAAAAGAGTGTTTTGAGAAATGAGAAAACAAAAAAACCATTCAACGCTCCTGCATTGAATGGTTTTCTATATTAATTCATTTCTCTCTCTCTAAGAATTCATTGCAGAAATAATGAATTCCTTAAACTCTTTGGAGATTGGGATTAGTGTGTTGTTGATCATAATATCTTTGGAATTGATGGCGTCAATATGATCTACATTCACAATGTATGATTTATGTGCCCTATAAAATTTGTTCTGTGGCAACTTTTCCAAATAATCCTTTAAAGGGGATCTTACCAAAAACTTTTTATCTACAGTATTCACTTCCAAATAAACATTATCGGCCTTGATAAATTGAATATCGCCAAATTGTATTCTGTAATACAAATGCTGTTTTTTAACGAAAATTGAATCCTTAAGGACAGAATTGGACATTAATTTTTCTTCCCCATCCTCTGCGTTCGCATTATCTCCTTTTTCGGAATAATTGAAGCTAGAAAGTGCAATCTCTATAGAAGTGTAAAGGTCTTGCTGCTCGAAAGGTTTTACCAAATATCCATTTGGTTTAACAGTTTTTGCATTTTCGACTGTTGCCCTGTCCGAGTTGGAGGTAACAAATATAAAAGGAATGTTATAATTGTCCCTGATGTGCTTTCCGAGATCTATTCCGGTTTTATCAGAAGCTAGAATAATATCAATTAATACAAGATCTACCTGATTGTTTTTTAGTACTTCCACTGCCTGTTCATAGACAATCACATTGTCTACAATCTCATAGCCAATCTCTTCTAACATCGACTGCATGTCATCTGCAATGATGACGTTATCCTCTACTATAAGAATCTTAATTGGTTGTTCCAAATTGAGTGTGGTTTGATTGTTAACTGATCAAATTTACGAAAAAATATTAAAAGAAAAATAAAACAATACTGCCAATAAAAAAGTACTGAGAGCCAACTTTTTCAGTTCAGGATCCAATAAAATATGATCCTGGGTAACAGATACTTTTCTCATGTGAACAAATATGGGCACAAACCCCAGTAAGGGGATGGTACTTGTCCAATTAACAAAATTCAAAAAGATAAACCCCCCCATGGTGATGAAGGCCAACAACAATAAAGTGTAGTGGTACCTCTTGCCATTTTGAAATCCCATTTGTACGACCAATGTATTTTTTCCCACCTTTTTATCGGATAAGGAGTCCCGTAAATTATTTAAATTCAGTACCCCTACACTTAACAATCCAATGGTAATTGCGGGCAATAGGGAATCCGCAGTGATAAATTTGGTGTACAGGAACATACAACCAAGAACACCCAAAAGTCCAAAAAACAGAAATACAAATAAATCTCCCAAACCTCTATAACCATAAGCCGAGGTGCCTACTGTATATTTTATGGCTGCCCATATACTTGCTGCCCCTAATACAAGGAATAAAATGATATACCCATAATTTTGGATTCCAAAAGCAACGAATACCAATACGAGAACCAGTAATACGTTTATTATAATGCTCAATACAATCCCAAACTTGAGTTCTTCTCTAGTCAACAAACCACTTTGAAGTGCTCTTTTTGGACCAATCCGGTCCTCATTATCAGTTCCTTTTACTCCATCGCCATAATCATTGGCGAAATTTGAGGTTACTTGAAACCCAATGGTCGTCATCAATGCCAATACAAAAATGACATAGTTGATATACCCATAAAAACCTGCCAGAGCGGTTCCTACAATAATACCTGATAAAGAGAGTGGAAGTGTTCTTAGTCTCGCGGCATTCAGCCACGCCTTAGTTTTGGACAAAATTAATAAGGTTCTTCTATTTTAATTCGTTTACCATCTTGATATGAAGCAACAAAAGCATCTGCGAATCCCATTTTCACTAATTGGTACCTAAATGATCTCGCTTCTGCCAAAGATTCAAAATTACCCAAAGAATAGGAATAAAATGGATTGGTTTTTACAAGCATGGTATTGGCCAAGGCTTCAGAGGTAAGTGTTAAATTATTGTCTACAAAGGATTTGATCTGTACTGAGTAGATAGTTTCCTTTTCCAAGAAACTTTTTGCCAAATAAAACTCCTTTACTTCACTTAGTTCCTCATTTTTTCTCTTCAGGTTATCCATCCTGTATTTTATAGCCTCTAGGCTATCGATGGACACTAAAAGATTATTTCTGTTTTCGAAGGAAGTAGAACTACTAACACCGGCCGAGAAAGAAGTAATGGCTAAGGCGCCTATAAGAAAAAGACCTGTAACACCCGCAAGTACATTGCGCTGTATTTTATTTCTTTTAATCTCTTTGTTCTTATATTTTATTTGATCTAGAAGTCGCTCATTTATGATTTGAGCCTTATCAATATCCTTGTGCAATTCCAATAAATCGCTTTCCTCTATGAATGGCATATATTTCTTATGTTTTCAGGGGTACGTATGCTTAAATTTAATCAATGTCTAACAATAACTTGAACTAATATAACAAAAATAGCAGATTTTAGTCAAATTAAAAACATATAGCTCCTATAATTAGCAAGTATACAATTGATTTTCATTTATTTAATTATGTAAAAGTGAAAATTCCACCTTTAAATTAAATAAATTCCATCCTCTTTTATATCAATTTTACGTTCCCTATATAAGGTGCCGATACCCTTTTTAAAGTTCTTTTTACTTAATTCAAAGGCATATTTAATATCATCTGGATGTGATTTGTCATGAAAGGGCAAAAATCCACCGGCCTTTGTGAGGTGCTCATATATAAGATTGGCTGCTGGCTCCACGCTCTTATAACCTATCGGTTCAAGGGAAACATCAATTTTATTGTCTTCCCGTATGGCCTTCACATAACCCTTCATTTGATCTCCCACAGACAGCTTCTTAAATATCTCATTGAGATATACCAGTCCTTTGTGTTTGTTGTTAATGATCACTTCCCAGCCCAAATCGGTGAGTCGGGTGACAATAAGGTCTACTTCCTCCCAATTATTTACGGTTAACACCTCGTTATCAATGAATTTATCGAGCTTGTTGCTGGCTACAAGGCGTTGTGTTTTATCATCCAAATAACAGTAAACAACATAAGATTGTCCGGTCTGCATTTTTGTTCGTTGTTCACTAAATGGTACCAAAAGATGCTTTTCCAAACCCCAGTCCATAAAGGCGCCTATATTATTCACCTCAGCAACACGCAACAAATTAAAAGTGTTTCTTATTATGTAGGGTTTAATATTAGTGGTCACTGGTCGCTCTTCATGATCCAAATAGCAAAATACAGTGATCTCATCCCCTATCTCATAAATTTCAGGAACATATTTATTGGGCAATAAAACCTCGGTTCCCTCACCATCTCCTAAAAAAAGTCCAACGCTGGTATCCCTTAAAATTTCCAGTGTATTGTAATTCCCCAACTCAATCATAAAATAGTATCTACTTTTATGCAAAAATACGTTTAAAAAAACTGCTGTAAAAAAAAGCCGCTCTTTTTAAAGAACGGCTTTAAGTTTTTATAAAAAGAAAGTCTATTTATAGACCGATTCTTTTTTGAAATGTTTGGCTAATAGGTAATAAACTACCGCCCTGTATTTATTTCTTTCCGAAGAACCATATTGTTCCATTACACTTTTAATGCCTTCCATCAATTTTGGGCTATCACTCATTCCCAATTTCTTGATCAAGAAGTTATTTTTTACCGTTTCAAGTTCTTTATCATCGGAACCAGAAACTGTTGATGCATCCCTATTGTAAATTGAAGGACCACAGCCAATGGTGACCTTGGTCAAAAAATCCATATCTGGAGTTACCCCTATTTTGGTTTTCAAATCTGAAGCATACTTTTCTATTAGCTCGTCTCTTTTACTCATAATGGTCCTTATTGGTTTAGTTAATTAATAATTCCTTCCTAAGATATAAAATCAAAGTAACTAAGCAAAATTTTATTGTTCAATACTCGTGGAGTTTTAATTTCCAAAAGCTTGGGTTTGTCCGACTTACCAAAAAAAGATGTCAACGCCATATCCAATTCCTTCTCATTTTCTGCCATTTGGTATTCCATTTGATACATTTGGCACAAATGTGAAGCATCCATATGATGGACGGTTTCAAAAAAGGTTTCAAAATTCTCCGTATCCTCCTGTCCTGGGAGAATCCTAAAAATTCCTCCCCCTTCATTGTTTAGTACAATGATCCTAAAATCTGAACGAATGTGATTGTTCCAAAGGGCATTGCTATCATAGAAAAAACTTAAATCTCCAGTGATAAAAAGAGTGGGATCTTCATGAACAATTGAGGCTCCTATGGCTGTGGAAGTACTGCCATCTATTCCACTGGTACCTCGATTACAAAAAACATGCAGACTCGGGTCCAAGTCAAAAAGCTGGGCATATCTAATAGTTGAGCTATTGGCCAATTGCAATTGGTACCCATTGGGAACATTCTTGAAAATATGGTGAAAAGCAAGCATATCACTAAACGGAATTTGTGCCATATATTCTTGCCGCTTTACTTGATAACCTTTTTTAACGCTGTTCCAAAAACTAAAATAATTGCTAGGCTGTGAAACAAGTCCACCGTTGAACACTTCAAAAAACTGAATTGGTTGCACCTTAAAATGGTGTGAAAGACAAAAAAAGGTGTTGTTCGCCTTTTTGGGGTCTATATGCCAATGATGCTCGGGTGTGAATTTTCTTAAAAAGGCCTTTATTTTTTTGGAAACTATCAGCCCTCCGAAGGTGAGCAGTATTTCGGGCCTCAATTTTTGGAAAAGCTCTTCCTTATCCTTTGATTTTTCAATTGGGGCTATGATACTGTCTATACTCCCAAAAAAATTAGGATGATGAAGATTGGACGTAGTCTCCGTGAAAACAATAACCGAAGGGTCATTTGCCACCGAGTCTAATAATTCTTGAACCTCATGGCTTGGATCATGAACCCCAACCAGGATCATTTTTCTTTTAGCTGTATTCCACAATTTAATAAACTCATCAAGATCCTCAACAAATGGGTTTTCTTGTTCCTTCCTTACCGCACCTATCGTAAGCATCAAGGGCTTTCCTACAACACCATAAAGAGGCTCCTCAAAAGGGACATTGATATGAACCGGCATTTTATCCTGAAATGCAATATTCAAGGCTTTTAAGAGCTCCTCTTCGTTGTATCGTTGAATGGATACTTGTTGGGAACCTTCAGTATCGCCCAGGCCCAGTGGATTTGTATTTCTAATGTCCAACTTTAAATTAGCGGAGTATCCTATATGGTTTTGAAAAACATTCTCCTGTCTTATGGTCTGTCCGTCCCCAATATCAATTTTATGTGGAGGTCTATCGGCAGTGATAATCACAAGAGGAATATCGCTATAGTAAGCTTCTGCAATGGCTGGGTAATAATTTAAGAGTGCACTACCTGAAGAACACAACAGGGCTACGGGTTTTTTAGACTGCTGGGCAATGCCCAAGGCAAAAAAAGCTGCGCAACGTTCATCTACAATACTGTAACAATTGAATGATGGATCTTCAGAAAAACCGATGGTCAATGGTGCATTTCGAGAGCCTGGAGAAATAACTATATTATTTATGCCATTTGCCTTGCAATTGTAAACTACAGTCTGTGCCGAGGGTATGCTTGAGTATTTCATGAATAACAAAAATACAACGGAAGTAGTTCTTAACCCAATCCTTAAAAGGGTTTAC
The DNA here is from genome assembly GCF_040566555.1 of Sediminicola luteus. Taxonomy (GTDB): domain Bacteria; phylum Bacteroidota; class Bacteroidia; order Flavobacteriales; family Flavobacteriaceae; genus Sediminicola. The sequence continues at coordinate 406,330 of NZ_JBEWYP010000003.1, forward strand.
AATCTATTTTTGGATTACTTTTAACATCGTGGCACTTTTGTTTACTGTTTCCTCCCATTCTTGCTCCGGGATTGAATCAATGGTTATACCTCCCCCTATGTAAATGGTAGCTGTCTGATCCTCTAATTGCATGGAACGTAAATTGACAAAAAGATCTGTTTTGGTGTGAATAGCCCTATAGGCTTTATTTTCTATATTTCTGTTGTTCGACGCTCTAGCTATTTCTTCCTTAAAATTTAGCTCTCCGAGATATCCCGTATAAAATTCCCTATTATAATTTTCATTGGCCTTTATAAACAAATAGGCCTCATTTTTTGGCATTCCACCTACAGCCGGAGTAGGATGCAGGACTTTCAGGAGTTTTTTAATATCCAAATCCTTCAACCTCCCTGTTATTTTTGTTCTCAAATGCATTAAACTGCCCGCCCGTAGAGATTCGGTCTCTGAAATTTGTAATTGGGTCACCATGCTCTTTAATACTTCGGTGATGTAATCGGTGACCATGGCTTGTTCCTCTATATCCTTATTTTTCCATTCAGGGTTGGGTTCTCCTTTATAAGGTTGTGTCCCTGCCAAGGACATGGTTTGAATATTTTTATTTTGGATGCTCACCAATACCTCGGGAGTTGCTCCCAACCACAACCCTACCTTGGGGTGGTACCACATATAACAAAAAGCATCTGTATAGGTATTCAATAACTTCAAAAACAATTGGAGGGGCGTACCTTGATATGTGGTCAAAATTTGCCTGGAGAGAACTACTTTTTTAAAAGTACCCTTCTCAATCTCCTTTATAGCTTTAGATACCAATTGCAGATGAAAATTCCTCCCGTCAAATTCCGATGGGGAATATTCTATTGGAGCTGTGATGTCCTGGTGGTTATGCTGGGCACTTAAATCAAATTGGGCCTCAACAACCTCTTCTAGTGGGATAAGAACTACATCGTCTTTTTCATCAAAAGGAGCAAAGACAAAACCGGTTTCCTTAAAATCGGAACAGTGATGTAATTTGGTATCGGATTGGAAGATCCCCTTTACTAGCTTTTGGCCGGGTTTTCTATAAACAACCAAAGGCTTTTTTTCCAAAAGCTGTTTTTCAATCTGCTGTAAAAGTTGTTGGAACATATTATTTTTTCGGCAATGCTAGGGTAGTTAATTTACAAAGAGATATTAAGTTGTCGTCCTTATCTGTAATCTTAATATCCCATACCTGGGTAGTGCGACCTTTGTGCATAAGGACTGCCTTGGCGAACACATCCCCTTCTTTAATACTTTTCACATGGTTGGCCGATATCTCTATTCCCCTTACAAAAAACTCCTGTGCATTAAGAAATATGTAAGAAGCTGCACTTCCCACACTTTCAGCCAAAGCTACCATTGCGCCTCCGTGTAAAACGCCATCCGGTTGGTATACTTTAGAGGTAACGGGCATTTTGCCGACCAAGAAATTTTCTCCCACATCCACATATTCAATTTCCAATGTTTCCATCAAGGTATTTTTTGAGTTCTCATTGCAGATGCGCAGTATTTTTTCCTTGTATTCGTTCATAATTGAGATTTTTGTAAAATTAAGTATTCTAAAATGCAAATGATAATTCTCCCTTGCATTATATCACTTAATGAAACTAAAAAAAGTGGTTAAAATTGTAAATTTGACATATGACATCTAAAGAAAAAAGTGTAGCCTATACTATTACCAATTCATATAGCACTTTAAACAAGCTTACCGAAAAAACAAAAAGGGTTTGGATGGTCTTTCATGGTTTGGGACACCTAAGCACCTATTTTATCCGTTATTTTAACGAATTGCCTAACGAAGAAAATTACATCATAGCCCCACAGGCCCAATCTAAATATTACCTTAATGAGTCCTACACTCATGTGGGGGCCAGTTGGCTAACAAAAAATAACACAGAGGAAGGCATTACTAATGTCCTACACTATATAGATATTGTATTTAAAAAAGAAAAAGTCCCCGAGCATTGTGAATTGATAGTTCTGGGGTTTTCCCAAGGCGTATCCATTGCCGCACGATGGGTAGCAAAAAGGAAAATAAAATGTAACCATTTGGTGCTTTATGCCGGAAGCTTGCCCAAGGAATTAAACCACACCGATTTCTCACATTTACAATCGGAAAAGACAAAAATCACCTATATCATGGGAAACAAGGATCCGTATTTGAACCCTGAAAGAAAAAATCTAGAAGTATACAAGATTGAGGACATATTCCAAGGCAAGGCAAATGAAATAATTTTTGAAGGAGGACATGAAGTAAAAAAAGAAATTATCAATGCCCTTTAAAAGTAAAACAATTACTCCAATACGCCACATTGCTTATAATAGTATTTGTTGAATTTAAGTATCCAATTAATTAAACTACGCTGTATATTGTCTATATTTTATTGATTTTTAGAGCATTAATTCAATAATTAAATACTAAATCCTTTTATTCTAAGCATTTGGAATAATTTTTTTTTGTAAATTGTAGTTCACAATTCTTTTATTTTAATATAGAATTTATTCCTCCCGCATTATTCCTAAACATAGTAATAAGCAATATTTGCTTATGGCAGTGCATTGAAGCCCCCTTTATAGTTTGAATTTAAAACGGTTGGAGTCTTGAATATAGGATTAGAGAAATATCGACATTATTATGAAACTTTAATAGAGAGTGAACTCTTTAGTCATGTCACGCACAATTCCCTCAACCATCTATTGGAAATTTCGACTGCCCAAAATTGGCCTAAAAAAACCTGCATTCTTGATACCAGTCATACCTTATATACGTTTCATATACTAATCACAGGAAAAATAAAGGTGTATCACTTTGATCCATCCAACGATCGATTGCTTACTCTATTTTTATTACAGGATAACGATGTGTTTGATATCTTCTCCTTAATGGGCTGCGGCACCCACAAAGTATATTATGAGGCCTTGGAGGATACAGAAGTTTTATGTATTCCTGTTTCCCAAATGAAAGAATGGATGAAAGACAATCCTTTGGTGCATAAGTCATTTTTGTCCTATACTGTTCAAAAGATGAATATTTTGGAACGATATATTATTAATGTAGCACTAGAGGACATCCCAACACGACTGGCCCGTTTATTATATAACAACATGGATAAATCTTCTTCGCATTATCAGTCCATATGTGGGCTTTCCCATTCAGAATTAGGTGCATTAATTGGTACTACAAGAGCGGTAGTGAATCGACATATTCAAAACTTTAAGGAGGAAGGCATATTGGAGGTAAGCAGAAAACAAATTACTGTAACCAATGTAGAGCTTCTCGAAGAAAAAATATCCGGAAAAAAAGTATAACCCCATTAAATCTACCGTTTTTATCGATTTTTTTTATAAAGATTTACATCTTATATCACGTTTTGCTACTTAGGTAGCATTTTAAATTGAAGGTAGGGTGTACTTTAGTAATAGTGAATGGCTAACTATTCTTTTACTCGAAGCCCATTCCCCCCTCTTCAGGTTATAACAATAATTAGCTAAGCTACATTGGCCAATTAGTTTTGTTTATTAACCTTTAAATAAATATCATCATGAAAAATGTTTTAATCGGTTTATTATTTCTGGGCCTTACCAGCCTAGCCTACGCTCAGGACAAGCCTGCCAACGCGGACAAAGATGCTGACGTAGAGGAAGTAAAATTAACTGGAGTTACAGTTAAAAATATGAACTCTAATTATTTGAATAAGGTCCAAGACCCTACTACACCAGAAAGAGTGGTTCAATTAGAGAATACCGCCGCTAGATACGATCTTACATCGTCCGATATCTACGATGGTAATCATGAAGCTTATGAAGTAATTTTCGAACAGACAAATGGTAGAATCATTGCCACTTACGACAAAGATGGCCAGATACTAACCTCTTTTGAAAAGTTTACTGATTTAACGCTGCCAGCACCTGTGAGGAATAGTCTTTATAAAGCTTACCCAGGGTGGACAGTTCACAAAGATGCTTACTTAGTTTCTTATTATGAAGGAACAGATAGTGTCAAAAAATTATACAGGATTCAACTTAGGAAAGAAAATCAAAAATTGAACCTGAAGTGTGATGTGGACGGCAATATATTATAAATGATGAAATGAATTAGTTTCATCATTTTTTTGGGTCTTATTATACTATGATGGGCGGGCCAATTGTCCGCCCATCATTTTTATAAATTACTGAAAAGTAAAATCAAAAAAAGCATACATTAAATTGTTAAAATATGCAGAAAGGCTACTAAAGTAGCTTACAAAAATGCATCATAGTATGTATTTTAGTACAAATAAAAGGCTAGTGATTGTTTAAATTAAATCCAATGCCCCCCGATCTATAGGATAATACAAGAATTAGTCAAGTTCTATTGACAAATTAGTTTTCATTTTTAATCCTTTAAAAATATCATCATGAAAAACGTATTATTCGGTCTATTATATTTAGGTCTTACCAGCCTAGCCTATTCCCAAGAGATTCCTACGAGCATAGATTTTAAGGAAGTGAAATTAATAGGGGTAACTGTAACTCCTTTAAATACCACTTATTTAAGAAAGGTTCAAGATAAAAATACTCCAGAGTTAGTTAAGAAGCTAGAAAATACAGCCGCAAGATTCGATGTCACAGAGGCTAGTATCTACGATGGCAACCACGAAGGGTACGAGGTTATCTTTGAACAGACCAACGGCCGCATCATTGCAACTTACGACCAAAATGGTAAAATCGTTTCCTCATTTGAAAGATTTACCAATTTGAATCTTCCTCCGCCAGTTCGCAACAATATTGCAAGGGAATATCCTGGTTGGAGAGTGCATAAGGATGCCTATTTGGTGTCATATTACGTAGATGCTGAGCACGTAAAAAAGGTGTACAAGATTCAAATCAGAAAAGAAAATGAAAGGAAAAATCTTAGGTGTACCGTAGAAGGTGAAATCCTATAAAGATGCTACCACCAAAAATTTACTCATCAATTAAAAAAAAGAGCACGTGCTCTTTTTTTTTGTACGGATCGGATGTATTAGATTATTTTGACCTGCTTATTTAAGCAATCACTTAAAGGACAAAACCCATTTCCTAATCCATTTTTAATCTGGTGAAGTAACCGCTTTATCAGACAAATTGCATTGATTCACAACATTTTGACCTGTGTTGACCACAAATTTTTTCCAAAAAGAAATATTCTCTCCTTCTTGCGGGCTAATATATGTATGAGCAACCCCCGACATTATGAACAGATTAAGCTTTTTATTGATTTCAATTCTTTTTTTGAACTCAGCAATATTTGCAAATTGCGGTGAAGCGTATTCCACAGCGACATATGCCTTAAGCCACACCAAAAAATCATTGGACTCCAATAACTTTGACCATCAAATGTATTATGCAGATAGGGCAATAGATGCCTTGGAGAAGACAAAAGGATTAGCAGAAAATTGTGGTTGTGACAATTCCATGGACTATATATTAAATGGACTTGTAGATTTAAAAAAATCTGCGGATCCGGAAGATTGGGACAAAGGGAGGTATTTCGCTCAAAAAGCTTATGAGGAATTGCAATCCCTAATAAGCGCATTTGATGTTTGTACGAGTTCTGCACCAAGTGTAAATTATGACTTGGAGAATATAGCCGTATCTGATGCTTCTTCCAAAGCCATTCAATTAGAAGGAAATGGCCTAAAAGAAAAACAAAGGCAACTGGAACAACAACAACAAGAACTATTAGAGCAACAACGGGTATTGGCCGAGAAAATAGCAGAGCAAAAACGATTAACGGCTCAAATGCAACGGGCCAGGGAACTGGAATATGAAGAGCAATTGAAACTTAAAAGAATTGCAGAGCTAACCTTTAAGGAGTATGGGATAAAACTCAAGGATCTTATGAATGTTTTTGATTGTGCCGCTTCTTCCACTCCCGCTAATTGGAGTGCAGAACGCAACGAGGAAGTATTAAGGAACGAAACACTGGAAGCCACCAAGAAATATTATATGGATAAAGTAGTAGCCATGCAAAAGCAAGCATTGGAAGACATTAATAATTGTGTCAAGAAATAACCATATATCTTAGTCATAAAAAAAGGGCCATGTTCATACATGGCCCTTTTTAATTGGATTGAAACTATAGTATCAATTAGCCCCAAAGTATTTGATTTTTCTGGTAATATAAGTATTATCTGGGGTAATTATCTGCTTTACCCAGTTTCCGCTTTTGGTATTGTCAAATTGATATACATACTTTTTTAAGGAAACCCCCTGTCCTATTTTTGTTCGTAATTCTAGTAACATTCCGGCTTCATTATAGGTATATGTCTTGGTTTCCATGGGCAATAATTTATTCGCTTTTTTATCAAAAACCATTTTTGTCTCGGAAATAAGTTTGTTTTTGGCATTGAAGATTTCCTCTTTGGCCGTATTGGGCTCTCCATCCAAAAAATCAGTGACCAGTTTATTTTTTCTTGTGGTATTTGTGTTGGATTTTGTTTCTTTTACCCTTACCGTTTTTAGTAATACTGAATTTAAAAAGTACGAAGCCGTCTGTTCTCCTTTTGCTGAAGAATATTCCACCAACGTTTCATCAATGCCATCAGTACTGGTTCTTGTAATCTTTACCAGCTGATCATCTTTATCATAATAATATTCGTACTGGTCAAGAAATTCCTTGTTATAGGAAACTATCTTTTCCGTTATTTTTTTATTTGCTGTGGTATCTATGGTGTAGATATTTGCAATGGAAGTATTCCTATCAAATACCCCATCCCTATAATTTTCGAATCGTTTTTCCTTTAGTTCCTCTTTGGCGTATTTGTAAATGGTGATATCATAATCATCATCATTATAACGGGTAATAGCTTTGGTAAGCAGGCCTGCTTCATTAAACTCAAACTCCTCTTTCCCGTAATCGGTGATAACCAAACAGGTTTTCACAGGTCCCTTAAGGTCAAAATCGGTATACTTAAAAATATTGATCTCCTGGGAATACAAAGATTGGGCATTCAATACCATTAAAATGCCAAGGAAAATTCCCAAAAAAGTTGATATGTAGTTTTTTACCATAGGTCAAAATTAGTCGATATTATACCAAAACAAAAAGAAAAGAAGATCAAATAAAAAAGGGGCGAATTGCTTCGCCCCTTTTCTTTTTTGGATAAATTGATTTCACGATCAATTTACCTATCTCTATTTATTATTTTACTTCTTCGAAGTCAACATCTTCCACATTATCGCCTTCTTTGGCACCTGCGTCTGCACTAGCTTCACCATTTGGTGAGGCATCTGCTTGTTGTCCTTCTGCCTGTGCTTTGTACATTTCTTCAGAAGCTACTTTCCAAGCCTCATTGATTTTATCCAAAGCTGGAGAGATCATGGCCAAATCTTTAGATTCGTAAGCCTTTTTCAACTCTTCCAAAGCATCCTCGATTGGTTTCTTTTTATCATCAGATAATTTTTCGCCAAATTCTTTCAGTTGCTTTTCAGTTTGGAAGATCATTCCATCTGCTTCATTCAACTTATCAGCAGTTTCCTTAGCTTTTTTATCCGACTCGGCATTTGCTTCCGCTTCAGCTTTCATTTTCTTGATTTCTTCTTCGGTCAAACCGGAAGAAGCTTCAATACGGATATCCTGAGATTTGTTGGTAGCCTTATCGGTCGCTGATACTTTGATTATACCATTGGCATCGATATCAAAAGTAACTTCAATTTGAGGTGTTCCCCTTTGTGCTGGTGGAATACCGTCCAAATGGAATCTTCCGATAGTTTTATTATCCGTTGCCATTGGTCTTTCTCCTTGTAAGACATGTATTTCTACAGAAGGCTGATTGTCTGCCGCTGTTGAGAATACCTGAGACTTCTTAGTAGGGATGGTTGTATTGGACTCAATTAACTTGGTCATTACACCTCCCATTGTCTCAATTCCTAAAGATAATGGTGTCACATCCAATAAAAGTACATCCTTCACGTCTCCGGTCAAGACACCACCTTGAATTGCAGCTCCTACAGCAACAACTTCATCAGGGTTCACACCTTTGGATGGTTTTTTTCCGAAGAACTTTTCTACAGCTTCCTGTACGGCAGGAATTCTTGTAGAACCACCAACCAAAATGATTTCATCAATATCGCTTTTTGATAAACCGGCCGCTTTAAGGGCAGTCTCACAAGGCGCAATAGTTCTTTTTACCAAATCGTCGATCAACTGCTCAAATTTAGCTCTAGACAATGTACGCACCAAATGTTTTGGTCCTGAAGCAGTGGCTGTCACATATGGCAAGTTGATTTCTGTCTGGGCAGATGAAGATAATTCTATCTTAGCTTTTTCTGCAGCCTCACGTAAACGTTGTAATGCCATAGCATCCTTACGCAAATCAATTCCTTCTTCCTTGTTAAATTCATCCGCCAACCAATCGATGATCTTTTGGTCAACATCATCACCACCTAGGTGTGTATCACCATCTGTAGACAATACTTCAAATACACCATCTCCTAATTCTAGGATGGAAACATCATGAGTACCACCTCCAAAGTCAAATACGACAATTTTTTGTTCTTTATCTTTCTTATCCAAACCATAAGCTAAAGATGCAGCTGTTGGCTCGTTGATAATACGTTCTACTGTAAGACCCGCAATTTCACCGGCTTCTTTAGTCGCCTGTCTTTGTGCATCGTTAAAGTAAGCAGGAACAGTAATTACCGCTCTTGTCACTGTTTGTCCCAAATAGTCTTCCGCAGTTTTCTTCATTTTCTGAAGAATCATAGCAGATAATTCCTGTGGAGAATACAAACGGCCATCGATATCAACTCTAGGAGTATCATTATCTCCTTTTACTACTTTATAAGGTACTCTTCCTGCCTCCTTACTGGATTCAGAATATTTATTTCCCATAAATCTCTTGATAGAGTATATGGTTTTAGTTGGGTTTGTAACTGCCTGACGTTTTGCAGGGTCACCTACCTTAATCTCTCCGCCTTCTACAAAAGCTATAACGGATGGTGTCGTTCTTTTTCCTTCTGCATTTGGGATAACTACTGGCTCGTTACCTTCCATTACGGATACGCAAGAGTTGGTGGTTCCCAAATCTATTCCAATAATCTTACTCATATTTATGTTTTTATTGTGTTGAAAATTCCTTTTATAATTCGATACCTATAAGTCAATGATTATGCCATGAAAAGAAATATGACAAGGTGTCAGATTATCGGTATCTAAAATGACAATTCAAACCTTTGCTAGCTTTAAATACACTAACTTCCCATGATATGACATGTAAAAGTTCTAACTATAGGTGTATGACACCTTAAATAACTTTAAGCGCATTTAGCTGATTCCTCGTAACTTATAATACCCTCCAATTTCATAATTGGAATTAACGTATTTCTCATTCATTTTTGTCTTAGAGAAACATATATTTGTTATCAACTTAATCGATTGCGTAAATGGAATGTATTAGCACCTTCGACATGCTTAAAATAGGTATTGGTCCGTCTAGCTCCCATACTCTTGGTCCTTGGCGGGCTGCAGAAAGATGGATCAAAGAATTGAAGGAAGATGATTTATTTGATCAAGTTGCTTCCATTAAGGTTCATATCTATGGTTCTTTGTCCTTAACAGGAAAAGGGCATGCGACAGATTTAGCTATTATGTTGGGATTAACCGGGGCCGACCCAGAGTATATTCCTATTGAAGATATCAGTGGTATTGTAGAGGAAATAAAATCCACAGGAATTTTGAGTTTTAATAGCGAAAAGGAAATTCCTTTTGATGCCAAACAGGATATTGTTTTTGAAAAGCAGTTTTTACCCTTTCATGCCAATGGGATGCTATTTGTGGCCACATTGAAATCTGGAGAAAAGATTGAAGAAACCTATTATTCGATAGGCGGAGGATTTGTAGTAAAAGAAGAAAGGGCAAACGCCAAACAAAACCTAAAGGTATTCAAAACCTTCCCCTTCCCTATAGTAAAGGGCACGGAGCTTCTCGCATATTGCAAACAGGAGAACAAATCCATTTCGGAATTGGTATTGGAAAATGAAAGATCATTGCGCACAGATACTGAAATAGATCGGGAGTTACAGCGCATATGGGATACAATGCTAGAATGTATGTACATAGGCTGCCACACAGAAGGACATTTACCAGGTGGCTTAAATGTTAGACGCCGTGCCTATGATATGTCCCAAAGTCTAAAAGGGGACATCCCCTATTCCAATCCTCAAGAATGGTTGGAGGCTATCCGGAAGACAGAAGTAAAATTTAGACAAATCCTCAAATGGGTCAGCTGTTTTGCGCTTAGTGTCAATGAGGTCAACGCTTCCTTAGGGCGGGTAGTCACAGCACCAACCAATGGCAGTGCAGGTGTGATTCCTGCCGTCCTAATGTACTATATGGTCATTGAAAACCACGATGCCACCTTTGAACACGTGAAAAAGTTTTTAATGGTAGCCGGTGAAATAGGCAGCATTTTCAAAAAAGGAGCTACCATTTCAGCTGCTATGGGCGGTTGTCAAGCGGAGATTGGCGTTTCCTCAGCGATGGCTGCCGGAGCACTCACAGAAATAATGGGTGGCACCCCTGAACAGGCATTAATGGCCGCAGAAATTGCTATGGAACACCATTTAGGCCTCACTTGCGACCCAATAGGGGGCTTAGTACAAATACCATGTATAGAACGGAACTCCATGGGTGCCATAAAAGCAATCAATGCCGCTGAATTGGCGATGGACTCCAATCCTGAGAACGCGAAGGTTCCTTTGGACAAAGTGGTGAACACCATGTGGGAAACTGCCAAGGATATGAGCTCCAAATACAAGGAGACCTCCGAAGGCGGATTAGCGGTAGGGGTTTATCTTAGTGATTGTTGATTCTTAATCACAACCTTGTTTGTGCCGTGTGTCGATGATATATATGATTTTCCAGGAATCTGAATCTTTGAACAGCTGAAATGAATTCACCCCACAATGGCTAAAAGTATCATTTAACCAAAATTCATAGGGAGTCCAAGCATGCGCCATTGCCCCATCTATTTGGATATTGAAGGATAACAGTTTTTCCTGAAACTTTGTGGTGGTTGGGATACCTATAATGTGACTCACAAAATCATTGTAATCTTCGGACTGTACATAGGTACTATCCACTTTGTTGGCAATCGTCTGAATAATTACCTGATCTGAAACTACGCTTTTCAGGAGTAAAGAATCTTGTTGATGAAAACCTTTAAAGAACGTTTCAATGGTTTGCCTAACAGCATTCTCTTCCGAAGATTGAGCATTCCCATTTAAAACAAATAAACACAGGCAGAAACAGATTAAAATTCTCATTTTATGATTTTTAGAGTCCGATATCGAAAATAACTTAATTATTTTAAAGCCGAAACTAAGAATCCCTTAAAGTTTTTGAACAAAACTCCTTACTTTTATCGTCTCAAACCAAAATTCATGTCAGTAGCCAAAAAAGAATACAAAAGAGTAACCGTAAAATCCTTAATAGAAATGAAGAGGAACGGTGAACGAATCTCCATGTTGACTGCCTATGATTTTTCCATGGCAAAAATTGTTGACGATGCCAATGTAGATGTTATCTTGGTTGGGGACTCGGCCAGTAATGTTATGGCCGGGCATGAAACAACACTACCTATTACCCTGGATCAAATGATCTACCATGCCTCATCGGTTATTCGAGCTGTGAAAAGGGCACTAGTGGTTGTTGATATTCCATTTGGAAGCTATCAAAGTGATCCTAAAGAGGCCTTGCGTTCTGCTATTCGTATAATGAAAGAGAGCGGAGCCCATGCTGTTAAGGTTGAGGGAGGAATAGAAATAAAGGAATCCGTAAAAAGAATTCTCAATGCAGGGATACCTGTAATGGGACATTTGGGGCTTACCCCACAGTCAATTTATAAGTTTGGCACCTACACCGTAAGAGCCAAGGAAGAAGAGGAGGCTCAGAAGCTTCTGGTGGACGCCAAGTTGTTGGAAAAATTAGGCTGTTTCGCAATTGTTTTAGAAAAAATACCAGCAGATTTGGCCAAGAAAGTTGCCGAGAGCATAAATATTCCCGTAATAGGTATTGGTGCAGGTAACGGAGTAGACGGACAAGTATTGGTCGTACATGATCTTTTGGGAATTACCCAAGAGTTCAATCCGCGGTTCTTGAGGCGTTATATGAATTTATATGAAGAAATGGGAAATGCCATTTCACAGTATGTCACAGACGTAAAAAGCAGGGATTTTCCTAATGAAGAAGAACAGTATTAATTGAATTTGGAGACTAAAACAATTTCTACGCCAAAAAACCTACAAGTCCTTTACGAGGATAACCACCTTATTGCCATTAATAAAAGGCCTGGGGATATTGTCCAAGGAGATAAGACCGGCGACGCCCCATTAAGTGAGGTGGTCAAAGAATACCTTAGGGAAAAATACAACAAGCCCGGCAATGTTTATTTAGGGGTTGCCCATAGATTGGACAGGCCAACATCGGGGATTGTAGTCTTTGCAAAAACATCAAAAGCCTTACCGCGACTTAATAAATTGTTTGCTGAAAAGGATGCCAAGAAGACCTATTGGGCTGTTGTAAAGAACGCTCCAGAGAACCCCTCTGCCAGCCTTACCCATTGGTTAAAAAGAAATACAAAACAAAATAAATCCTACGCCCATAAAAATGAGGTGCCAGATAGCAAAAAAGCTATCTTGGATTATAGAATACTGAAAAAGTTGGACAATTACTTTTTGTTGGAAATTGACCTAAAGACTGGAAGGCATCATCAGATACGGGCACAATTAAATGCCTTGGGATGCCCAATCAAGGGTGATCTAAAATATGGGTTTGATCGCAGCAACAAAGATGGCAGTATACATTTGCACGCCAGAAACCTGTCTTTCATTCATCCAGTTAAAAAGGAAATGCTCAATTTGGTTGCCCCTCCCCCTAACGAACCCATCTGGAATGCTTGTCTTTAGTTATTCTATTTATAGGTCCGAACACTTTCGATGACAACAGAACCTAATATCAATACCCCTCCGAAAATCGTCATTAAGGATGGTATTTCGGCCAGGAAAATTGCGCCAATTATAATTCCATAAACCGGTTGAACACTACTGATAATGCTCGCGGTTGTAATGGAAAAATATTTAAAACTGTTCAAAAACAAGGTATGTCCAATAGCTGTAGTCACTAAGGCAAGGGTTAAAAGTCCTTTCCATTGGCTTAGCACTGCATCGGTTTCCAAAAAGAAAAATACGGGAAATAGCAAAGCACCTACGATCACCATTTGGTAACACATTAAAGCTGATCCATTATAATGCTTTACCCTCGCCTTTAGTACAAGATTCCTCAACGCATAAAAAAGTGCGGACAAAACCCCTACTCCAACTGCAAGAGTATAAGAGTTGCCCATTTCAAATTTGGGGACCAAAAAATAGATACCAGCCAATACCATGATGCCCAATAAAAGGTGGATTTTTAAAAATTTGGTCTTGAGCAAAATAGGCTCCAGTAAAGAAGTAATTACCGGGTAGGTAAAAAGAGACAGCATTCCTATGGCAACATTGGATAATTTTAATGCATAGAAATAGGTAATCCAATGTAACCCCATAAATATGCCACTCATCAAGATGGGGAGATAGTCCTTTTTAAGAATGCTCAAGGATATGCCTTTCCATTTGCAAAAAAGCCATAATAACAAAAACGCCAAAATAGCCCTGGAAGCAATGGTGATTGGAACTGGCAATTGAATAAACCTGCCCAAGGCACCAGAGGTGCTCACGAAAAGCATGGCCAAATTTATTTCGAGCAAATGAGCTAGGTGTGGGTTCTTTGAACTCAACTTCAATTATCTAGTTAGCGTCAAAGCCTTTTCCCTTATTATTTGGGCTACTGGTCTATTCTCCAAATGGCTTTCTAACCATGAAAGGATATCCAAGTATAAAAATGCTCTTTTTTCAAATGGATGATCTTCATATTTCTTAAGCTCATTATAAAGCTTTTGGAATTCATCCTTTAGCTCGTGTGGATAGATATTGCCCAAGTTTCTCAAAAACTTGATCATTTCCTTTTGGACGGCATGTAGATCGTTCATCTTCAACAAAAATTTATACGTACTCTTTAACTGTACCTCCAGATGGTAATCCATTCCCGCTTCATAATGGGCAACAAGACTAAGGACACGGGCGAAGCACATGAGATCCTCGCGCATCTTTAAGTTTTTGTTGTTAATGATTTTTTTTAGGTATTGGATGCAGGTTTTATTATCCCCCATGCTGAAATATAAACAGGCAATCTTGTAGTAAAAAACCATGACATGGTGCTCATCAATACGCTCTTTGTGCTTATTGATACCGTATTCAATTATTTTGACCAGATATAACCCTTTTTCGAAGGTCCCTTCCATAAAATGGAGGTTCAATTTGTTGGAATTGATATATAGAAAGGCCAAAGAAGAGATATTATCATTTTTAGGAAACTCTTCGCTATTGACCATGGCCTCCAATTTTTCCAATGTTTCCTTAAACTGGGAACTGTATTTTACATAAAATAAGGATTCTAAAAGATAATGGTTGCCTTTTAAAAAGAAAACGGGATTTAAGTAAATCATCTCCTTATGTTCATAAAAAAGGTCTACCCATTTGCTGGAATATTTATAGCAGGACAAAAAATCCTGTGTTAAAAAACTATACCATAAATGCGCTTTATAGAGCCAGAGTTTTTCCCTAAATCCGAGGTCCTCCATGTTGTATTCTGGTAAATGCTCATCAAAATACTTTTTTACATTTTTTATTTCCTCATCACTTTTCACATATCCCACCTTCAGCATCATCCCGTACAATTGCAGGGATAAATTGGATAACTTGCTGGTAATTACATTTTGTTCAGAAAGTTTTTTGGCTTGCATTGCCAATTCATCAGCCCTATCCGGGATACTTCTGGTGATGTATTGGGTTTCTATTATTTTTTCTAGTTCCACAATCTCGTAGGCTATATTTTTTTCTTCATTGTCTATCGCAGTGCTTTTGGCCTTATCCAGAATTTTTAAGCTTTGTTTATATAGTCCTTTTTGATACAAAATGGTGGCAAAATCGAGCTGCTCACGAATCTGGACCCGTATATTTTGATTGACTGGATTTAATCGTAGACTAACCAATATTTGTTTGTAGAGATGCGCTTTAAGATTGGACAACTGGGTTTTCTTAACAATTCCACTATCCAATATGGCCTTTTCATCATAGTCTTTCATCTTATCCAATAGATTGAATAAGGCTAAAAACTTGGCGTCGGTATTGACTCCCAATCTACCAACATAGAGCTTAAATTGACGCTTTTCTGACTTAGAAAGTGATTTTACCAACACGAACAAAGCATCTTTATGTGCAGTTGTCATCGTAATAATTATTATTTAATTAACTGTATATCAGGACTTTAAATATAACAAAAAGTAACTTAACGTTGTAAATGTTTATTTAGGCTCCAACCAGTTGGTTAAGGTAGCTATATATTCGTATAGCTTACCTAAATTACACAAATATAATGAGCAAAGATAAAGTACAAATTTTTGACACAACACTGAGAGATGGGGAACAGGTCCCAGGATGCAAATTGGATACAAAACAAAAACTTGTTATCGCTGAACGTTTGGATGAATTGGGTGTAGACGTTATCGAAGCAGGATTTCCTATTTCCAGTCCCGGGGATTTCAATTCTGTAAGTGAAATTGCAAAATTGGTGCAAAATGCAACAGTTTGTGGATTGACAAGAGCAGTGAAAAAAGATATTGAAGTTGCTGCTGAGGCACTGAAATACGCAAAGAAACCAAGGATCCATACAGGGATAGGCACTTCTGATTCACATATCAAATACAAATTTAATTCAAACAGAGAGGCCATTATTGAACGCGCAGTAGATGCCGTGAAATATGCCAAAACCTTTGTTGAAGACATAGAATTTTACGCAGAGGATGCGGGCCGTACCGACAATGACTTTTTAGCGAGGATTTGCGAAGAAGTTATCAAGGCCGGTGCAACCGTTCTAAATATTCCAGATACAACAGGCTACTGTCTTCCTGAAGAATATGGAGCAAAAATTAAGTATCTTAGGGATAACGTTACGGGCATACACAAAGCGATCCTATCTTGTCATTGCCATAATGACCTCGGGTTGGCAACGGCCAATTCCATTGCAGGGGTGATCAATGGTGCAAGACAAATTGAATGTACCATAAATGGTGTAGGCGAAAGAGCTGGTAATACTTCTTTGGAAGAAGTAGTCATGATCCTAAGGCAACATCCTTACTTGAATTTGGATACAAACATCAATAGTAAATTGTTATACGACACCAGTTTAATGGTTTCGCAAAAAATGGGAATGCCAGTACAACCTAATAAAGCCATTGTTGGTTCCAATGCGTTTGCGCATAGTTCAGGAATTCATCAAGATGGTGTTATTAAAAATAGGGAGACCTATGAAATAATGGATCCTGAGGATGTGGGAGTAACCGAATCCTCTATTGTACTTACTGCCAGAAGCGGTAGAGCGGCATTGGCATATCGTTCAAAAAAGATAGGATATGAGCTTACAAAAGTACAGTTGGATGTCATCTATGAGGATTTCCTAAAATATGCGGATCGCAAAAAAGAGATCATGGATGAAGATATCCATGAAATTATCGAAGCTAGTTCGATTAATATAGAAAAGGTAGCTTAATGAACCTAAATATAACACTTTTACCAGGAGATGGTATAGGACCGGAAGTATTGGCACAGGCAGTGAAATGTCTTCAGGCCGTAGAGGAAACTTTTGGCCATAATTTCACATACACTGAGGCTTCCATTGGAGCTGTCGCAATGGATCAGACAGGGAATCCCCTGCCTGAAGAAACATTGGAAATATGCAAGAATTCCGATGCAATTCTTTTCGGGACCATTGGGACCTTAAAATACGACGACAATCCGGATGCTAAAGTGCGACCTGAGCAAGGATTGTTGCAACTGAGAATGGATTTAAATCTTTTTTCCAGCATAAGACCGGTAAAAATTTTCCCTACCCTTCTTGAAAAATCCCCTCTAAAAAAGGAAATTATTTTAGGGACAGATTTTGTAATCTATCGTGAACTTACAGGGGGAATCTACTTCGGTGAAAAAAAATTAAGTGCTGATGGCACAGTAGCCTCAGATCTTTGTCAATATTCAGAAAGAGAAATAAGCCGAATCGCACATTTGGCGTTTAAGGCTGCTAAAAACAGAAAACAAAAACTGACTGTGGTGGACAAGGCCAATGTCTTGGAAACTTCCAGACTATGGCGAAAAATAGTTTCTAAAATAGGGGAAAGTTACCCTGAGGTTACCCTGGAGTATTTATTGGCCGATAATGCAGCGATGCAAATCATGCTAAATCCAAAACAGTTTGATGTTATATTGACAGATAACCTTTTTGGGGATATCCTATCCGACCAAGGTAGCGCTATTTGTGGGTCGAAAGGGCTGTTGCCTTCGGCTTCTATTGGAAACGATTATGCTATGTTCGAACCATTTCATGGTTCCTATACACAAGTGCAAGGACAAAATATCGCCAACCCTATTGCTTCAATTCTATCGGCAGCAATGTTATTGAACCATTTTGGTCTAAATGAAGAGGCACAGGCCATTATTGTTGCAGTTGACAAGGCCTTGAGAAAAAACATTTCCACCAAGGATATAAATCCTGCCAGTACCTATGGCACAAGTCAGGTAGGTGATTTTATTTCACAAAATATCATTGACTCGGAAGAAGATCTCAATTTCAACTATGAAAATATTGGTCTTGGCAAGTCAACCATCATATAAATTAAGTAGCTGGATTTTACAAAAAAAGCCTTTTCACAAATGAAAAGGCTTTTTTTTATTCTTTCAAGAGACTTCCAACAAATTCTCGGAAATCCCTATCAAATTGATGGTACTTTTCACCTGTAGCAGGGCCATTAAACCCTGTACTAATCTTTCTTACTTTTCCTGTTTTATCCAAAAAGATCGTTGTGGGATAGGAAAGAATGTGATTTAACATTGGAAGTTTTTCTTGAGCCAAATCCTTGTTCGACGACCCGTATTGAGCTAGAAGTATGGGGTAATTTATTCCTATACGCTCCTTTAATCTGTTAATTGCCTTAAAAGCAGCCTCTTCTGTTTTTGCATATTCAAAAGAGAGTGCCACTACTTGTAAGTCTTCTTTTTTCTGTTCCTTTAAGAAATTTACCAAGTATTTTGTTTCGTCCAAACAATTCGGACACCAAGTCCCCATTATCTGAACTATAACCACCTTATCCTTGAACAAATTATCATCCAAAGAAACCATGTTACCTTTGGCATCTGGGAAGGCAAAAGATAGCTTGTCATAACCTTCTTTGATATATGTCAAGGAATCCTCATCTGGTAATTCGTAATTGTCATTTCTTTGTGCTGTAAAAGGCTCCTTAAAATGCTTCCCGGAATAGAAGGTGCCGTTTAGGGTACTATCTGAAACCTTGGCCTTAAATAAAAATACATGGGCACCATCAAACGTTGATAATTTTAGGGAGTCCCCATCCATAACCCCTTCCAAAAAACGATAATCTCCTGTTGTGGTTCTAAACGTTCCTACTACCCTATCATCCTTTTGGGTGAATATGCCTTTACCGATATAACTATCAGCTGTATTCGGACTAAACTCTGTTTCCCAAATACCACTTACATTGTGTTTTGAAGATGCTTTAACCTCAAATCTTTTCTCAATGCCATAGGTGGCCTTAAATGAAACGCTGCGATCCATGCTTTCCTGTATAAAGTCGCCAACAATTTCAGAATCTGAAAACACGCCACTGATAAAGCCTTCAAAGGCTGGCATTTTTATCGTTATGGAATCTTTATTCGTACTAATTTCATCTATGACCAAAACTTCATCAGCATTATATGACTCCATCACATAGTTCCCATCGGCTGTCTTACTTATTTTAAAATTAAATGGAAGTGTTTGATTGTCCATCAATTTCATTTCCCCCAACCAAATACCTTCTTTTAGGGAAGGAGTTTCTGCGTCCTTACATGAGGTAAGCATTAAAAATATCGTAAATAGAAAAGCAATTTTTCGCATAAGTATAAGCTATTGTTTCAATGTCGAATTAAGGCAAATATACTTACAATAAAAAATAAAAGGATTTCAATTGAATACCTATTGAATGTCTTCCTGCATTGTTTTATCTTTGGGCACTTAAATAATCAGTATTCAATGGGGCTTTAGAAGATATAAAAGCTCCAATAATGCAATAATCAAAAGTTTATATAGCTGATTATTCCAAAACCAAGATTAGAATTCCCTGTTTGATCACGTGGATATAGCGATGGCGGTTCAATTGGATCACAGATAAAATAAAATATAGTATCAATGAAAATATCTTATAACTGGTTAAAGCAGTTCATTAAAATTGATTGGGATTCCCAAAAGACAGGAGAACTTTTAACCGATTTAGGATTGGAAGTAGAGGGGATTACAGCTTTTGAATCGGTCAAAGGTGGCCTAAAGGGAATTGTCGTTGGAGAAGTTCTCACATGTGTAAAACATCCCAATGCAGATAAGTTAAAATTGACCACCGTGAACATTGGTACCGGAACACCGTTACAGATTGTTTGTGGCGCAGCCAATGTCGCTGCTGGTCAAAAAGTACCCGTAGCCACTATTGGCACCACCCTATACACGCAGGAAGGCGAGGCTTGGACCATTAAAAAAGGGAAGATTCGCGGAGAGGAAAGCCATGGTATGATCTGTGCTGAGGATGAACTTGGTTTGGGCAAGGGACATGATGGTATTATGGTATTGGACAATAGTTTAGTTCCTGGAACTCCTTGTGCAAAGGTTTTTAAAATTGAGCACGATGAAGTATTCGAGATTGGCCTTACGCCAAACCGTGCTGACGCTATGAGCCATTTTGGGGTAGCGAGAGACCTTAAAGCCGGACTTAAGCAAAAGGACATTCAAAAAGAACTGATAACCCCATCAGTAAGTAATTTCATAGTAGAAAATAGGTCCCTAAAAATAGATGTGGCCGTAGAAAAAAGTGAACTTGCACCGAGATATTGTGGATTGACAATAAGTAACCTAATTGTACAACCTTCACCAGATTGGTTGAAAAACAGGTTAAAAGCCATAGGAATTACCCCAAAGAATAATATTGTGGATGCCACTAACTACGTGTTGCATGAATTGGGACAGCCGTTACATGCCTTTGATGCCGCAAAAATTAAAGGGCATAAAATAATTGTAAAAACACTTCCTAAAGGATCAAAGTTCACCACTTTGGATGGCATTGAAAGAGAACTGCACGAAGAAGACCTAATGATCTGTGACGCTGAAAAACCCTTATGTATCGCTGGGGTTTTTGGGGGAGAAAATTCAGGAGTAACAGAATATACCACCTCCATTTTCTTGGAAAGTGCTTATTTCAATCCTGTTTCAGTACGGAAAACAGCAAAAAGACATGCTTTAAATACTGACGCCTCTTTTAGATTTGAAAGGGGAATAGATATCAACAATGTGGAATACAGCCTTATGCGTGCTGCATTATTGATCAAGGAAATTGCCGGAGGAGACATTACGTCCGATGTGGCCGACTTCTATCCTAAAAAGAAAGACGATTACCAAGTTTTTTTGACCTACGATAAAATCAACAAGCTTATAGGTCAAGAAATTCCGGAAGACACCATAAAATCCATCATGGCGTCGCTGGACATTAAAGTGAAAAATGTTTCTGAATCAGGAATGGGTCTGGCAATACCATTTTATAGAGTGGATGTGCAAAGGGAAGTAGATGTTATAGAGGAAATATTACGTGTATTCGGCTACAACAATATCCACTCAAAAGAAAAGCTGAATGCCTCCATTGCTTCTACCTCAAAATTTGAGGATTACAAGTTACAAAACATAATTGGGGACCAATTATCCTCACAGGGGTTTTATGAAATATTGGCCAATAGCCTAACCACCCCAGATTATATTGCATTATCCTCGGATAACGCAGAGAAAGAAGCAGTAAAGATCATGAACCCACTTAGCACAGACCTGTCCGTTATGAGGCAGTCAATGCTATTTCCAGGATTGGAAGCTATCTCTTACAACAGTAACAGAAAAAAGCAACATATCAAATTCTTTGAATTTGGAAAGACCTACCATCAAAAGCAGACGGAAAGAATAGAGAACAAGCATCTGAGTTTACTGATAACAGGGAACAAGACAGAGGATAACTGGAGTATACCAACCCAACCTTCCAATTTTTATTTTTTGAAAGCCACGGTGGAAAACATTCTACTTCGGTTGGGGATATCGGATACCAATTCCTTACCAACACAAAGCGATGTGTTTTCTGAAGGCCTCTCTTTAAACGTCCAAGAAAATGTGCTTGTTAATTTTGGAGTCGTAAAAAAATCCATAACCAAACATTTCGATATAAAACAAGAGGTCCTTTATGCGGATTTTGAATGGTCTACTATTTTAAAATTGGTGCCAATAAAAAGTATTCAGTTTAAGGACATCCCAAAGTATCCAGAGGTAAAAAGGGATTTTGCCCTATTATTGGATAACAAGGTAAGCTTTAAAGAAGTACATGATCTTGCTTTTGAATCAGAGAAAAAATTGCTCAAAAACATCAACCTGTTTGATGTATATACTGGAAAAAATCTACCAGAAGGTAAAAAGTCCTATGCTGTCTCCTTTACCATACAGGATACAAAAAACACATTAACAGATAAGCAGATAGACAAAATAATGTTGAAGCTTCAAACCAATTACGAAAAGAAGTTGGGAGCGGAATTGAGATAACAAAAAAAGGCTGGAATAATTTCCAGCCTTTTTATATGATTAGTATTTCCTGATTACATTTCCGAAGAAGGTAGCAATACGGTGTCGATCACATGGATAACTCCATTAGATTGATTTACGTCTGCAATGGTAACCTTTGCCATGGAGCCATTAGCGTCAGAAATAATAATGTCTTTCCCTTTTTTCATGGCATAGATTTCCTGACCGTTTACTGTCTTTAAAGTAGCTTTCCCTTTACCCATTTTTATGGCGTTCAAAATATCCTTGGAATTAAGTTTTCCTGCGATTACATGGTACGTTAATACTCCTTGTAGAGCGGCTTTGTTCTCCATCATCAGCAAATTATCAACTGTACCCATTGGCAATTTGTCAAATGCAGCATTTACAGGGGCTAATACAGTAAATGGACCTTCAGATTGTAAAGTAGCCACAAGATCTGCTGCTTTAACAGCTGCTACCAAAGTGGTATGATCTTTAGAATTTACAGCATTCTCGACAATATTTTTCGTTGGAAACATTTCAGCTCCACCGACCATTTTTGTTTGTTGTGCCATTGTTGGTATCGCTACGACTACCAATAAAATACCTAATACAGAGTTCTTAATGTTTGAAATTTTCATAATACTTATTTTTAAGTTCAAGAGCACTTACGCAAATAAGTTCAATGAGGTTTTAAAAAATAACCATAAAATGAAAAGGAAATAAATCGGTAGAAAATATATTGGACCTAAGCCCTTAGAGAAGATTGTACTTTTGAGGTAAAATTACACTGTCAATCACATGCATTACCCCATTGCATTGATTGGCATCAGCAGTGGTAATTCGCGCTGTATTACCATAACTATCAGTCAATACAATATCAATGCCACTCATAGTAGCCGTAATCTTATTTCCCTGCACCGTTGTAAGCGTTGTTTTTCCATTTCCCCTGGACATCGCCTGCAGTAATTTGGCAGCCGTAATGTTACCAGCAACGATATGGTAATTCAACAGTGACCTTACCTTATTTTTATTTTCAGGCTTTAGCAATAGAGCTATCTCGGAGGATGTAAATTTATCGAAAGCAAGATCGGAAGGGGCAAAAACAGTAAAAGGACCATCTTTGTCCAACACTTCGGTCATATCCGATGCATTAATTGCCGCTAACAGCACATTAAGCTTTCCCGAATCTTCCGTATTTTGAACTATAGATTTATTGGGATCCATAGTGATACGACCATGTTTCAAATTCTTATTGCTGTTTTGGGCAAAGGAAGAAAAGCAACATAAGCCCAACGCAAAAACAAGAATTTTAACAGGAAATTTCATACTTAGTATACGAGTAAAAAGTTTAATTATCGATGAAGTGCATCAAAAGTTCGACAATATACAATTATTCCCCTTTCCATTCTCGCTGCTTAAATCAATTGATTGTATTTAACATTATTTTAACATTTAATTTAAGAGGGTCCTGATGGGAAAAAAAACTCTAATTCCCTAACTTTGATTACGTTGCTAAAAAAAAAGAAAATGATAAAGAAAACCAACATCGAAGAAAAGCTTCTTCAAGTAAAGGAAAGGAGGGCTGACCCTCAAAAAATTATCCAAGATGTTTATCAAATTTTAAATAATTCAACAAATATTGATCTCAGGATTGAAAAAAATCTTGGAAGTTCACAATCCCAAGTTGAAAACGCATTTTGTTTTGATAAATTGAATACCTCTAACATCTATCATATAGATCAAATAAAACAGATATGTATAGATTATAGATTGCGGTTTTTGGATTCCAAATATTTCAAAGGAGACATCCCCAAAGAAGCCATCGCTAAAATTAAAAATTTAGAAAAGGATCATGATCTCGATCTAAAAGGATTCAAAATAGTGGCTCCTTCAAAATTGTTTAAATTAAAGGACAAGGATGATCCCTTACTGTTTGCTCCAATTGGAAATGATTATTATTATTTGATCCATAAATGGGGGAATGACCTGCACCCATTAAGAAGAATATTTGCATGGCCATTTAAAAATATTGTAAACCTAACCCTCGTAGTGTTTCTAGGTAGCTACCTTTTAACGCTACTTGTCCCGTCTGGTCTATTTTCAAAAAGCAATACCAGTGCAGAATTTTGGATCATCTTTTTCTTTATGTTCAAAAGCTCCGCTTCTGTAATCATATTTTACGGGTTTGCCTTGGGCAAAAACTTTAATTCAGGTATTTGGAACAGCAAATATTTTAATACGTAAAACTATAAAAACTTCATTCCATTAAAAAAGCCCCTACAATTAGGGGCTTTATTTTTTTATCAAAACGTATTCTGTTTTCTGACCAATGAAAGTATTATACAGTAACAGCGTACATTTTATCTCTTTGTTCTTTAATAGACTTGTCGGACATATATTCATCAAAGGATAAATATCTATCAATAATTCCGTTAGGGGTCAATTCAACAATTCTATTGGCCACTGTTTCAGCAAACTCGTGATCATGAGTAGTTAGTAAAACCGTTCCTTTAAAATTCTTTAAAGAGTTGTTAAAGGCGGTAATACTCTCAAGGTCCAAGTGATTGGTAGGCTCATCCAACATTAGGACGTTGGCCCTTATCATCATCATCCTACTCAGCATACATCTTACTTTTTCACCTCCAGATAAAACTGTACATTTTTTTAAGGCTTCTTCCCCACTGAAGAGCATTTTACCAAGAAAACCTCTAATATATACTTCTTCCCTTTCTTCTTCTGTTTTTACCCACTGGCGCAACCAATCTACTAGATTGATATTTTCCGTGAAAAATCCTGAATTATCTGCAGGAAGGTACGATTGATTGGTGGTAACACCCCATTGAAAGGTTCCGCTATCCGCCTTTTTGTTGTTGTTTAATATTTCATAAAATGCAGTGGTTGCCCTTGAATCCCTTGAAATTACAGCAACCTTGTCACCTTTGGCCAAATTGAGGTTGGCATCCTTAAATAAGATATCACCATCATCAGAAGTAGCCGCTAATTTTTCAATATTCAAAATCTGATCCCCAGCTTCTCGCTCTCTATCAAAGATTATAGCAGGATACCTTCTACTGGAGGGTTTAATATCATCTATCTTTAACTTAGAAAGCATTTTCTTTCTAGAAGTAGCTTGCTTACTTTTAGCAACGTTTGCACTAAAACGCATGATGAATTCCTGAAGCTCCTTTGCTTTTTCTTCTGCTTTTTTATTCTGTTGTGATCTCTGTCTTGCCGCAAGTTGGCTACTTTCATACCAGAACGTATAGTTACCGGAATAAAGATTTAATTTTCCAAAATCTATATCGGCAATACTTGTACAAACCGCATCCAAAAAGTGACGGTCATGCGAAACCACAATTACGGTGTTCTCGTAATCTGCCAAGAAATTTTCCAACCAACTAATTGTCTCGTAATCCAAATCGTTGGTAGGCTCATCCATGATCAATACATCTGGATTACCAAATAACGCCTGTGCCAATAAAACCCTAACCTTTAGTTTGGAATCCATATCGGCCATAAGGGAATAATGAAGATCTTCCGAAATTCCCAAATTGGATAATAGGGCTGCCGCATCGCTTTCTGCGTTCCATCCGTTCATTTCCTCAAACTGCACCTGAAGCTCCCCTATCCTATCTGCATTCTTATCGTCATAATCTGCATACAGGGCATCCATTTCCTTTTTTATTGTAGCCAAGGGCTTGTTACCCATTACTACTGTATCTAAAACAGGAAGGGCATCAAAGGCATTATGATCCTGCTCTAAGATGGACATCCTTTTGCCTGGCTCTAGATGAACACGACCGGAAGTTGGATCAATTTGACCAGAAAGAATCCTAAGAAAGGTTGATTTTCCTGCACCATTGGCACCGATGACTCCATAGCAGTTTCCTTGTGTGAAACTAACATTGACATCATCAAAAAGCACTCTTTTCCCAAATTGTACCGATAAATTAGATACAGACAGCATATTCCTTATTTTTAAATTCGTGCAAAAATAGTGAAAATAATAGAGGTAATCCAAGAACTTACCCTCCCATATTCCCTTTAAAAGTAAGGGGTTGAATTTTTAACTTGCAATTAACAACATATGCCCGAGCTCTTTAGTAGATTTGAGGACACTAAGGTTTATATGCCTATATGAGGAAAATTACTTTTTATCTGTTTGCATTTATATTGGTAGGTTGTCAGGTTGACAAAAAAAGCGCTCAGTCGGCCTTCTTTTCTGGCGAGATCGTCAACCCAACTAATAACTATGTTGTTCTTTACAAGGATGAAGTTATTATAGATTCTGCCAAGTTGGATGAAAACAATAGGTTTACTTTAAAATTGGATTCGATTCAAGAAGGTCTGTACCATTTTGACCATCATCCAGAGCTTCAATATGTTTATTTGGAAAAAGGGGACAGCCTAACAATACGCCTCAACACCTCTGATTTTGATGAATCTTTGGTTTTTTCCGGAACGGGGGAAGGAATTAACAACTTTCTTTTGGAAATGTTCCTTACCTATGAGGAAGAGGAGCCTACAATCAACAATTTTTATGAGTTGGAGCCAGAAGCCTTCAGTAAAAAAATAGATTCCCTTAGAAAATCCAAATTCCAACTCTTAATGGAATTGGAAAATGATATACCCTTATCTAAAAAGGCATTGGAAATAGCAAGGGCCAACATTGACTATACGTATTATGCCTACTACGAAAAATATCCCTTTAAGCATAGAAGAAAAGTAGGGGAAAAATCTATTCACGAGCTCTCCAGTAATTTTTACGGGTATCGAAAGAATATTGATTATAACAATACCAATCTCACCTATTTTAGACCTTATTACAACTATATGATTTACAATATAGGCAATATGTCCTATATGGATTGTGCAGAAGAATGTACAAATGGAGGCGGAAAGATAAAGAGTCAACTACATTACAACCTTCATAAACTAAAGCTTATAGATAGCTTGGTAAAAGAGAACAGTTTAAGGGACAATCTATTCCGAAATGTGGCGATGGATTATTTGTTGAAAGTCCATGATAACAAAGAAAACAATAATTCCTTTATTGAAGATTTCCATAAAAGATCTGGAAATAATAAACATATTAAGGAGATTGATGGTCTTTACAGTGGCATTCAGAATATACAACCCGGTAATAAAATTCCAGATTTAGAACTTCTGAATACCGCTGGGGAAAAAGTATCCCTTAGAGAACTGACCAATAGTAAAAGTGTAGTATTGTATTTCTGGACAGGGACCCAAAAAAGGCAGTTCGAAAATATCAATAAAAAAATACAGGAGCTTCAAGCCAAAAACAAGGATGTAAGATACATTGGCATCAATTATAAGACTGAGCAGCCACAATGGAAGGGCATCATAGAAAATTATGGGTTGGATGAAAATTTGCAATTTAGATCTGATAATTTTGAGCAGCTTACAAATGCCTTGATCATATATCCATTAAACAAGTGCATCACTATGAAAGACGGTGCTATTGTTGATGCCTTTGATAACTTGTATTCCCTTAAATAACCAACGATTATATAAAATATAAAAGCCCTGTAGATGCATCTACAGGGCTTTTTCAATTTTTAAAACTAGGTGCTCCCTAATTTCCTTTTTTATAATCTTCAAGGAATTTGGCAAGACCAATATCCGTTAATGGATGCTTTAATAGACCTTCTATTGCAGACAATGGTCCAGTCATGACATCTGCGCCCAATTTTGCACAATCAATGATGTGCATGGTATGTCTTACTGAAGCGGCCAATATCTCTGTATCAAAACCATAATTGTCATATATAAGCCTAATCTCTGAAATAAGGTTTAAACCATCTGTTGAAATATCATCCAATCTACCTATAAAAGGTGATACATAAGAAGCTCCCGCTTTTGCAGCTAATAATGCTTGTCCGGCAGAAAACACCAATGTACAATTTGTGCGTATCCCCTTATCTGAGAAATACTTGATAGCCTTAATACCATCTTTGATCATAGGTACCTTTACAACGATTTGTTCGTGCAATTCGGCCAATTCCTCTCCTTCAGTGATCATTTCATCATATGTAGTGGCAATAACTTCCGCAGAAACATCTCCCTCTACTATATTACAAATATCAACGTAGTGTTTTAAAATATTATTTCTCCCGGTGATGCCCTCTTTGGCCATTAGAGATGGATTCGTTGTTACTCCATCCAAAACTCCCAATTCCTGGGCTTCTTTTATTTGTTGAAGATTTGCTGTGTCTATGAAAAATTTCATTTTGCTGACTTGATTTTAAAGGTTAGTAATAATGGAGCAAGATAAATGAACATTGACTCCTTTTCAAATTAATACAAAATTACAACTTATAATGGTTCAGTAGTAGTTTCTCGTACTGTTTGTCTGGTAATATTTTCTTTAAGAAGAGTGAAAATTTTTGCATAAAAGCCCCTACTTTATAATGTACTTTAGGGTGTTTAGTCTGTATGATGTCATACACAGTCTCGGCAACACATATTGGATCTTTCCCCTCCTCCACATGATCATTTATCATTTTAAGGGTATTCCCATAAGGTTCTTTGTATGGGGAATTGGAATCGATAGGCGCATGGTATCTTCCTGAAGCAATGTTGGTCGCGAAATCGCCAGGAGCCAAGTTGGTGATTTGCACACCAAAATCTTTGGTTTCCATTCGCATGGCTTCTGTAACCAATTCAAGAGCGCCTTTTGTAGCAGAATATATACCTCTATAGGGTAGACCCATATAACCCGCTATGGAGGTAATATTAATTATTAAACCGGCATGTTGTTGTCTCATTTGTGGCAATACAGCTTTCATCATATGGATTGGGCCATGAAAGTTTGTATTGAAGGCTTTCTGTATTTCCTCATGTGGCGTTTCTTCAATGGGTCCTGTTATACCAATACCAGCGTTGTTGATCAATACATCCAACCTTCCCTCCTTTTCAAGAAGATCATCTATAGCTTTCTTAATGGATGTTGGGTCATTAACATCCAACTCCAACAAACTAAAAAAATTAAAATCGGGATATTTATTCACACTCCTGGTGGTACCGTATACTTTGTAGCCTTTGGATGTTAAAAATAATCCAATGGATTTTCCTATCCCAGAAGAACCTCCGGTGATCAAAACAACCTTATTTTCCATAACCCTCAAAAATTGGTTACAAAATAACGAATAAAAAAAGAGATAAAAGGGGTTGGATGCGTTTGGAACGGAATGGAGTTGTACCACCCTAACGAAAGTTTCGGGTACAAAAAAAGGCAAGCTACCTACATCGCACTGCTACAACCGCATACCCTTGCTGCGTTCCCACCCTGGGGGATTCTGCAGGAGCTAGTCGTGTAGGACTTGCCAGATGCAAAGATACAAACTTTTAATTTTTTCGCAATCATTTTACAGTCTTAATTTAATTAAATACCTTGCCTCAGCATCCTGCCATTCTCCTTGGTTTTATAGTTGATTGGCATAGAGAATGTTGGGATAAAAAAGTAGGTTGACACAACCTAATGAATTTACCAATGTTAGATAATTAAGTATTAAAAAAATGTAGTCAAGCCGTACTAATTTATCAAGGGTTACTACTTAAAATGAGCAAAATGAAGAGGTTCAAATATATCGCTTTAGGATTATTCTCCGTATTATTTGTTTCTTGTGGAGGAGGCAATTCTACGACTTCAAAGCTTTTCAAAATACAATTGGAAGATAATAAGTCAGAATTCCAGCAAAATCAGACCGTCAGTATTGATCTGAGAAACCCCAAACAAAAAACCATTAATTCAGTATCATACAGCATAGATGGTAAGGAATTGACCCCCAATGATGGTAAAATTACCTTAAATATACCTACTCTGGGAAATAAGACACTTGTGGCCAAGGTAACCTATGATGATGGCACGGTAGATGTTTCAAAAAACATTAAAGTTCTTGCCTCTAAATCTCCGGAAATCTATACGTATGAAGTTTTAAATGAATATCCACATGATATCAAAGCCTACACCCAAGGATTGGAATTCCACAATGACACCCTCTATGAAAGTACAGGAAGAAATGGACAATCTTCCTTACGGAAGGTTGATTATAAATCAGGAAAGATTCTAAAACAAATAGACCTTGACAAAACGTTTTTTGGAGAAGGAATTACAATCCTAAATAACAAGATCTATCAATTGACTTGGCAAAGTGGTATGGGATTTATATATAGCCTTGATAATTTCGAAAAAATAGACACTTTCACCTATGACCAAAGCAGGGAAGGTTGGGGACTTTGTAATAATGGAAAGAATTTGTTAAAAAGCGATGGTACCGAAAAAATTTGGAATTTAAATCCTGAAACCCTGAAGGAAGAAGGTTATATAGAAACGGTAACCAATAGATCAATTTTCAATAAAACCAATGAATTGGAGTATGTTGACGGGAAGATTTATGCCAACGTATATCTAAAGGAGAGCATGATGATCATTGATGCACAAAGTGGCGCAATTGAAGGCGTTGTAAATTTTGGCGGATTAAAGGAAAAAGTAAAACAGCACGCTGATCTCGATGTCTTGAACGGCGTTGCCTACCATCCCGAGAGAAAGACCTTTTTTGTAACGGGTAAAAACTGGGATAAGCTGTTTGAGGTTAATATCTTAAAAAAGTAGCATCATGACCCCTTTTGAAAAAGATATACGCGTACAACAAGAAGATTTGGATGATTTAAATCATGTAAACAATGTTCGTTATGTACAATGGATACAAGATATCTCCAAGGAGCATTGGCAAAAAAAGGCCCCTGAAAGCTTAAAAGAAGATGTTATTTGGGTGGTCCTGAATCACAACATCACTTATAAAAGTGCTGCCAAATTAAATGACCATATTAAAATTAGAACGTACATAGCAAAAACCAAAGGGGCAATATCAACAAGGATCGTGGAAATGTTTGACGCTGTCACCAATGTACCCATTGTACATGCAAAAACGGAGTGGTGTATGCTGAATGCTACTACATATAAACCTATGAGGGTATCTGAAGAAATCCAGAATATATTCACCTAAATCAACAAGGAAGAAGCAATGTTCAAAACTCATGGAATTCGTCTTGTTGTCCTATTGGTTCTTTTGCCTATTCTTTGGAGTTCCTGTAGAAAAGATTTTGAATATTCCCCTAGTATGGGAAACTTGGAATTTTCAAAAGACACCGTTTATCTGGACACCATCTTTTCTAAAATTTCCAGTAGTACATATAGCTTAAAGGTCTATAACAGAAGTAAAAAAGATCTTTTAATTCCTAATATTGAACTAAAAGGCGGATCTAGTAGTAGTTATAGATTAAATGTGGATGGAGTAGCGGGCGGTACTTTTATGGATGTTCCCATATTGGCCAAAGACAGTCTCTACATATTTATAGAAAATACACTGGACATCACGGAAACTGCCCAAAACGAATACTTAAGTACAGATGCCATAGTTTTTGATTCAGGGGTCAATTTGCAGCAGGTGGAATTGGTGACTCTGATTAAAGACGCCGTATTTCTATATCCAGAGAAATTTAAAAATGGTCCCAAAGCATCATTTTCATTGCCTGTAGAGAATGGATCCAACTCCCAAATAGAAGGATTCTTCCTCCCGGAGGAACAGTTGGACTTTACCAGCCAAAAGCCATATGTGATATATGGGTATGCTACTGTAGGTCCGGATAAAACTTTGCTCATGGAGGCAGGGACGAGAGTGTTTTTCCATAAGAACTCTGGATTGATCATTGGAGAGGGCGCTACTCTAAAAATTAACGGAGCATTGAGTGAAAATGATACTTTATTGGAGAATGAGGTGATTTTGGAAGGAGACAGATTAGAACCAACATTTGCCGATGTTCCTGGACAATGGGGCAGCTTATGGCTTACCTCTAAAAGTAAGGATGTTGAAATAAATTATCTGACGATCAGGAATGCAACCACGGGATTATTGGTTGAAGGAAACGATTCTGCCAACACCCCTACTCTATCCATTAAGAATTCAAAGATTTACAATAGCTCCAAATCCAATCTATGGGCTAGAACAGGAACCATCAACGGCGAAAATTTGGTTTTGGGAAATGCCGGAAACTCATCCTTAAAATGCGAACTAGGCGGGTCTTATACTTTTACCCATTGTACGATAGGCAACTTTTTCAGTAGCGGGTTTAGATTGGGCCCAGCACTTCAAATATCCAATTATCAGATCCTGAATACGGGAGAAATCTCCACAAAAGACTTGAAAAAAGCCTCTTTTGAAAACTGTATTATTACAGGGAGTACAACTAATGAGCTGTCTTTAAAGTCTGAAACAAGTTCCGAGTTCAACATTTATTTTAATCACTCCCTGATTACCTCAAGCCCCAACACCGTAGATCAAGGAAATCCCAATTTTGATTTTGACAATAATTCTATTTATCGCAATATAATTTTAAATCAAAATTCAGATTTTAAAGACACTTCCAAAAATGTTTTTAAAATAGGATCCAACTCCGCAGGAATTGGAAAAGGAGATATCAATAGGGCATTGATGGTACCACTTGATATTTTGGGATTTGACAGAACTAATGAGCCAGATCTGGGTGCATATCAATATATTAAAGAAAATTAATACAGTGCCCTACACGTCATACGTCTAAAAAGAAAGGTTTTTCTTTCAGAGATGCTTCACATACAATATATTAGACAGGAAAACCATAGATATTCTATGGTTAAAATACAATCACTCCTCGGTTACAAATGGTATTTTGTACCCAAATATATTGTCTATGGAGTACACATATATTATTATAGATTCCGAGGCTACCTCCAATCTCCAATTACAACATCATCTGGAGGAGTACGGGGAGTTTAGTTGTACGGCCCTTGCACAAAATAGTGCAGATGGGTTGAACTCCATTTTAAAATTCAATCCCAATATCGTTTTTATCAATTTAAACGACAAGGCGTCTGAGTATTTTCACATGGTCTTGGAATTGCATCAATATGTAAAGGAGCTACCAATTTTAATAGGCATATCCCGAGGAAAACAATATGCCTACGAAGCCATAAAGAATAATTTTTTTGATTATTGGTTGATGCCCTACAGTGAATTCGATATTAGGAAGTCCCTGTTGAAATTAAAAAAGCTAATGCCCAAGGAGCAGGTCTCCCAAACCATCTGTTTAAAATCATATAAGGACTACAGATATGTGGACACCGATGAGATCCTATATCTAAAGGCAGATAATAACGCCACGGATTTCATTTTAAAGGATGGGAGTGTCATCAGTGCGTTTAAAACCTTGAAGACTTTTGAGGAAACGCTTCCTAAAAATTTTATTAGGATTCACCAAAGCTATATCCTAAATACCAAATATGTTTCCAGGATCAACTACGGCAAATCTATCTGCTCTTTAAAGCAGGACAACCACCAGTTGCCATTTTCCAAATCGTACAAGGAGAATATTGATGATTTAAAGAAGTTTCTTTCAAAAAGCACTATTCGTACCCTAAATTAACGAATTCTCTCAAAATTGGTTCATTCACCCTCAAAACTAGGCATTTCACTAAAGTGCTGCTATTCTCCTTTCCAAAATTGAACCCTCGTTATAAATTAGCCGTATACAAATAATTAATCAACCCCTAAAACTACTATAAGATGAAAAAAGTATTCGGAATTTTAGCAATAGCAGCATTATCAACAGGTTTATATTCTTGTGAAAAAGATTCTACCATGGACGAGACACAAGCCTTATATGAAACTATGGATACGAATGCTACGGATGGTAGTGTTGTAAAAACAGAAGAAAGAGATTAATTCAGTATTCCATAAATTAAACTAAAGCTTTAAACACCCCAGTTTAAAGCTTTTTTTTTATCTTGTACACTTATAATTCTAATGCCTTACTCATCAAAACTTTTTTATTTAAAGTCGTATTATTAGGATTTATTTTGTCCTTTTCTGCTTGTCAAAATAGGGCCGATAGCAATGTCACAAAAAATTATAACTCGTCTACAGATAGCATTCTGACTTTTATAGATGAAAGTAAAAGTTCAGAATTGTCCATACAGGAAAAATTGAACTTACTACAAAAAGCCACTCTACTTACTGCAAATTTATCCAATGATTCTTTGAGAGCTAAATGTTTTTCAAAAATATCTTTGGGCTATTATAAACTAAGCGACTCCATACAATTTCGAAAAACCAATAATCAAGCTTTACAAGCATCCATTATCGCCAAGGATTCTATAGTAATGGCAGAGTCACATTGGGATCTTGGAAATTTTTTTAGACAATATGCTGTAAAAGATAGTGCCTATTATCATTTTGCTGCAGCTCAGAAACATTTTAATTCCTTAGGTAATTCCTTATCATCTGGTAAAATGCTTTATAACATGGCCGTTATTCAGGGGGATATTAAGGATTATACTGGCAGTGAAATCAATACCTTCAAGGCTATTGCACTGCTAAAACCATTGGAGAAGTATGAACAATTATACAAATGTTACAATAATCTGGGCGCATTGTATAACTCCTTAGAAGAATACAACAAGGCCTTGGAATATCATCAAATAGCTCTCGATTATTTGAAGAAGTTTGACGATGAAAATGCTGAATTTATTATCATAAACAACATTGGGGACACCTATTTAAATCAACAAGAATATGTAGCAGCCTCCAGATATTTTCAAAAAGTATTGGAAGCCGATAATTACAAAGAACAAGACCCAATCACCTATAGCAAGGCCCTTAGTAATCATGCAAGGACCAGATTACACTTAAAAGATACAGTTGGTATATCGGATTCCTTTTCTAAGTCTCTACAAATACAGGATAGCATCAATGATATTGTTGGCTTGTCCCTAACCAATTACTATATGGCCGAGTATGCAGTAGCCAAAAAAGACACCAATGCCGCAATAGCTTATGCAAAAAAATCTAACTCATTAGCAAAACGAAGTACAAATAATAAACGGGTCTTAGAAAGTTTAAAGCTGATCAGCAAACTGGATACAAAAAATGCCCCACAATATGTCCAGGAGTATATACGGTTAAACGATAGCCTACAAAAAGAAGAACGGCAGATAAGGAATAAGTTTGCGAGAATAGAATTTGAAACAGACCAGTTCATAGAGCAAAACCAATTACTTGCCAGACAGAAACAGCTTTGGCTTGGTGTTGCAGTTGGACTCTTTTTTCTTGCCATTGCCATAGTTAGTATCATCTCTCTGCGCAAGAAAAACCAAAAACTAAAATTTGACCAGCAACAACAGGAAAGTAACTTGGAAATCTTCAACCTGATGTTATCCCAAAAAGAGAAATTTTTGGAAGGGAAACACGAAGAACAGAAAAGGGTTTCGGAAGAACTCCACGATGGCATCTTGGGTCAAATGCTAGGTATACGACTCGTATTGAGCGGATTGAACAATAAAAGCGGAGAAACTAGCACCAAACAAAGAGCTGAATATCTAAAAAAACTTCAGGATGTTGAGGAAGAGGTTAGAACCATTTCTCATGAACTCAACCATGCTGCTTATCAAAAAATTCATAACTTTATTTATTCAGTAGAAGATCTTTTAAAATCTATTGAAAACAGTTCTCAAGTGCACTGTAATTTAGAGTTTACAACTGACTTGGAATGGGACCGCCTGAACAGTGAGGTGAAAATAAATATTTATAGAATACTTCAGGAAGCATTACAGAACTGCATTAAACATGCGTTGGCAAAGAATATAAAAGTTACCTTGGACGGTAACGATAGGGATATATTGGTAAGGGTTGAAGATGATGGAGTTGGATATAAGGTCAAAAATGAGAAAAAGGGAATAGGATTGAAAAATATAACTTCCCGAGTAAGAAAAATGAATGGTACTGTGGATATAAAAAGTAAAATTGGCAAGGGAACTACACTTATGGTCAATATCCCTTATGCTAATAATATGATGCCCACTGATCTAATTCAGAAATCAACAAACAAAGAACTTTAGAACCATCAAGGGAAAATGAAAACACTACGGATTTTAGCGGTGGATGATCATGAAATGACCATGATTGGGTATAAATTTATATTGGAAGAAATTCAGTTTGAAGATTTCACAATTCAAGTGGACACTGCTAAAACCTATGA
The DNA here is from genome assembly GCF_040566555.1 of Sediminicola luteus. Taxonomy (GTDB): domain Bacteria; phylum Bacteroidota; class Bacteroidia; order Flavobacteriales; family Flavobacteriaceae; genus Sediminicola. Next base: position 442,202 of record NZ_JBEWYP010000003.1, read on the forward strand.
ACTTGGGAAACAGAAGATAACAGATTCTGCAAAATCATTTGCCTATGACATTATCATGCTCGATATTCAATTGGGTCCGGCCAATGAGACCCAAGCGCATACTGGAGAAGATTTGGGTATTCTAGCAAGGAAAATAGTTCCAAAATCCAAAATTGTTTTCTTATCCTCTTTTAGTGATAATTATCGCATTAATAGCATTTTGAAATCTGTAAACCCAGAGGGTTATATGGTTAAAACCGAGATTGACGAAAATGCCCTTAATGATATGGTACATACGGTCATGAAAGAGCCTCCATTTTACACTAAAAAAGCATTGATAGCCATTAGGACCAAAATGGCCAATGACATCCCCTTGGACGACAACGACAAGAAAATATTATACCATCTTTCCATAGGCACAAAAACCAAAGATATGATAGATCATATCTCTTTGTCCCTTCCTGGTATTGAAAATAGAAAGCGACAATTAAAAGCTATATTCGGCGTTGAAAAGCAAAATGACCAAGCCCTGATAACAGAAGCGAGGAATAGAGGGTTTATTTAAAATATCAGAAAATTCCTGCAGGAATATGTCATTTTATCGACAAACCGCACCATTTGAGACATAAACCATAATTTTTCTAAGGTTTTTATATAGCAACCACACATTATTAAAATATAACTTCGTGTATATGCTTAACCAAATCCCAAGATTATTATGCCTCTGTACACTGAAAGTTTTAAAAACTATCTAAAACCCGGAATTGATTCCAATTATGGAATCATTGGACTGGATACCTTTGAAAAAAGTTTGGCAAAATATTTTTATTCAGACGTTGCAGTTTCTATCTATAGCTCCAACTATGCGGAAGCCTGTTTAAATATTGAATTTCAAAACAATTTAACCTTAAGTGAGGTTTTATATTTCTTAAATACACATATTTGGGAGCAGGAAGAAGACCATTGCGTCTTAACTAATGTCAACCCATTTTTAAAAGCACTACAAGCTTTACAAGATCTAAACTCTTCGACAATAGATATTGAGGAAATTTCTATTTTATTAAAAGACACCTCTATTGTCATCAAAAAAATATATTCCCAAAGTATTCCTTCACAACTTGAAAATATTTTAAAGGAAATTACAGATCACCATTTCATGTTGACAAAGAATGCAAAAGAAGTTCCTTTTGAGATGTTCATTCCTGTATTTGAAGAAGGCCCTTTGGAAGGTAATAGCAACCTTGAAAACATCAGATCAGGCAATAATAGTTCTATAAACGACTATTTTGGATATTGGGGATTGTACTACGATTCTGAAACTGATGCAGTAATATATGATTTAGAAAGTAAATCAATGGTCTATGGCGATCTATTTATGCTAAATCATTAAAGGTCTGAATGAACACCAATAGGTAGGGCTATTGGTGTTCAAAGGACCATATGTTCTATGCGTTAAACAACGCTTTCCCACTCATTAATTCATTGACCTGGTCACGAACTCCTTCAATTATGGCTTCGTTGTCCTTATTGGTCAATACTGTATCTATAAATTCTACGATGGTGGCCATATCCGCCTCTTTCAATCCTCTTGTGGTGATAGCAGCAGTTCCAAAACGTATTCCGGAAGTTATAAAAGGGGATTTGTCATCAAAAGGCACCATGTTTTTATTCGCGGTGATGTCGGCTTTAACCAAAACATTTTCTGCCTCCTTCCCAGTGATATCCTTATTTCGTAGGTCGATCAACATCATATGATTATCTGTGCCTCCTGAAATGATTTTATAATCCTTGGCCATAAAGGCTGCAGCCATAGCGGCGGCATTCTTTTTCACCTGCAACATATAATGTAAAAAATCATCTGTCAATGCCTCTCCGAAGGCAATTGCCTTGGCTGCAATGATATGCTCTAAAGGTCCTCCTTGATTTCCTGGAAAAACGGCTAAATCTAAAAGAGCTGACATTTTTCTAAGACTGCCATTCTTCAATGTGATTCCAAAAGGATTATCAAAATCCTCACCCATTAAGATCAGTCCGCCTCTTGGGCCTCTTAATGTTTTGTGAGTAGTTGTGGTTACTATATGACAGTGCGGAAGTGGATCACTTAAAATTCCTTTAGCGATCAGGCCAGCGGGATGTGAAATATCTCCCAACAATAGAGCACCAACACTATCTGCAATTTCCCTAAAGCGTTTAAAATCCATGTCTCTAGAGTAGGCAGACGCCCCTGCTATAATCATCTTAGGTTGTTCCTTAGTGGCAATTTCTTGGATCTTATCGTAATCTAAAACCCCAGTTTCTTTATCTACACCATAAAAAACAGGAGAATACAAACGGCCAGAGAAATTTACTGGGGAACCGTGTGTCAAATGACCTCCATGGGAAAGATCAAAACCCAATATTTTATCTCCAGGTTGTAAACATGCATGGTATACAGAGGCATTCGCCTGAGACCCGGAATGGGGCTGCACATTGGCATAGGCAGCTCCGAAAAGCTCTTTTGCCCTATCAATGGCAATCTGCTCCACTTCATCAACTATTTCACAACCTCCGTAATATCTTTTCCCAGGATAACCCTCAGCATATTTGTTGGTCAACACAGAACCAGCGGCCTCCATTACTTGTGGACTGGTAAAATTTTCCGAGGCTATTAACTCAATGCCTTCCAATTGGCGTTCCTTCTCCGCCTCTATTAATTCAAAAATTTGATTATCTCGCTGCATAATAAAAATATTCTTCTAAATAAGCCGTAAAAATACGAATTGCCCGCCTTAAATTGGAAGAAAATAATATATTTGATAAGAATTTTATCAAATACAAATTAACAATTATATCATGCCCATAAAAAGTAACGACCCTGCAAAAAAAAGTTGGATACCTGTAAGTGACAATTCTGATTTTCCCATTCAGAATATCCCTTTTGGGGTTTTTTTAACGCGGGATGATATTATCACCATAGGGACCAGAATTGGGGACCACGCAATTGATCTAGGAGCTTTGCACCAATTGGGATACTTCAAGGATATTCCTCTAACAGATGATATTTTCTTGCAAGACACCTTAAATGATTTTATCTCAGATGGAAAGAAGACATGGAGATTGGTGAGAAATAGGATAAGTGAAATATTCGACGCCAATAACCCAGAACTTAAGAACAACGAAGATCATAAAAAAATAGTCCTATTCACTATGGACGAAATAGAAATGCAGCTTCCTGTTCAGATTGGGGACTATACTGATTTCTATTCCAGTAAGGAACATGCCACAAACGTTGGTAAAATGTTCAGGGATCCTGAAAATGCATTGCTTCCTAACTGGTTGCATATTCCTGTAGGATATCATGGAAGAAGCTCCTCTATTGTACCTTCTGGTACGCCAATCCACAGACCAATGGGACAAACTTTGCCTGCAGGATCCGATGAGCCTATATATGGCCCTTCCAAACTGGTAGATTTTGAATTGGAAATGGCTTTTATCACAACAGACGCTAATGTTCTTGGGGAGACCATCCCCGTGAACGAAGCAGAGAACTATATTTTCGGGATGGTCCTATTTAACGATTGGAGCGCTCGGGACATTCAAAAATGGGAATATGTTCCTTTAGGACCATTTTTGGCTAAAAACTTTGCCTCCTCCATTTCACCATGGATCGTTACCATGGACGCCTTGGAACCGTTTAGAGTAGAAAGCCCTAAACAAGAACCACAACCACTACCCTATCTTCAACAGACTGGAAAAAAAGGATTCGATATTAATTTAGAGGTAGATATCACCCCAGAAAATGGAGAATCTACAACGGTCACAAAGTCGAATTTCAAATACATGTATTGGACTATGTCCCAACAATTGGCACATCATACTGTTAACGGGTGTAAGGTAAACAGTGGTGACATGATGGGAAGTGGTACCATTTCAGGGCCAACCCCTGATTCATACGGCTCCATGCTGGAGCTGACCTGGAGAGGAGAAAAACCATTGAAACTAAAAGATGGGACCGAACGTAAGTTTATTCAAGATCATGATACCGTGACCATTCGTGGATTTTGTGAGAAAAGTGGAGTTCGAATAGGCTTTGGAGAAGTATCTTCCAAATTACTTCCGGTATATCAATCGAAAAAAAAATAAAAAATAGCAACCCTTCAAAAGCCCTTTAAATAGGGCTTTTTTTTTGTTTGTATACGATATCGCAACAAGCTGCGTTTAGTAATCATATAGCTTTTTGGCACGGCTATTGGATTATATGTCACAATCGTTAAACAAACCATTATGAAAAAACTACTACTACTTAGCTCTTTAGTACTGCTATTTATAGCATGCGGAGGCGTAAAAAAAACACAAGAAGCTCTAAACGTGGGGAACTACGGGAACGCCATAAATAGTTCTTTAAGCAATCTTGCAGAAAACAAAGACAAAAAAGGGAATCAGCCTTATATTTTATTATTGGAGGAGGCTTATAAAAAAAATACGGAAAGGGAATTACAAGAAATCGCCTTTTTACAAAAGGAAAACAATCCAGCCAATTTGGAAAGGATTTATGATTCCTACACCCAGTTGAAAAATATTCAGCAAAGGATAAGGCCTATCTTGCCTCTGTATATCAGAGATGAGAATAGAAATGCCAAATTCAGCTTTAATAATTACGATGAAAAAATAATCAAGGCAAAACAACAATTGTCCGATTATCTATATAACAATGCCAGTGATTTACTGAGCAATGCCTCCAGTAAGGCAGATTATAGAAAAGCATATGATGATTTTGCATATCTGAATGAACTAAGCCCTGGATATTCCGATTGTAAAATAAAGCAAGAGGAAGCATATGCCAAAGGCCGTGATTTTGTTAAGGTGAGTATGATCAATGATTCTGATCAAATTATTCCATCGAGATTGGAGGAAGACCTTTTAAACTTTAACACCTATGGGGTAAATAATCTTTGGACAGAATACCATGCCCAGCCACGTAGGAATATCGACTATGATTATGAAATGCAGGTTGCTTTCAGAAGTATTGTTATTTCCCCTGAAAAGGTGAGCGAAAAACAAATCAGTAAAGAAAGACAGATCAAGGACGGATATCGTTATGCGGAAGATGCAAACGGCAATATCCTAAAAGATAGTCTTGGTAATGAAATAAAAATTGACAACTTTAAAACCGTTCGATGTGATTTTCATCAATTCACCCAATTTAAAGCTGCACAAGTAGTAGGAAACGTGAGTTTTAAAGATTTAAGGACAAAACAAACTATCAATACCTATCCTTTGGCCAGCGAGTTTATATTTGAGCATATATATGCCAATTATCAAGGAGACAAAAGAGCCTTGGAAACGGATCTATTAAATTTAATAACAGTGGTTTCCGTTCCCTTCCCATCCAATGAACAAATGGTTTATGATGCTGGGGAAGATGTAAAGGGAAAACTTAAAAATATCCTACAAAACCAAAGATTCAATTGATTCAAATCGATGACATTATAATAAAACAGCCCTTTTTTAAGGGCTGTTTTTTGTTTATAGATATTTCTCCAAGGAAATTTCGTTTATGGCCCCATGGGAATCATGGGCTACCACTGTACCATTTTTTATCACTAATAATTGTGGGGATTGATGCATTACCTGAAATTTTTCCGCCACGGCATTGGACACCTCTCTATTGGCAAGCAGATCCAAGTAATACAGGTCTATCTGGTCTTCTGGGTAATTGTATGAACTTTTAAACATGTTCATTACCATTCTACTGATACCACATGTGGTAGAATGCTTAAAAATCACCTGTACCCTATTAGCAGATTTTGATTGAATCTCATCCAATTGGGATAAAGAATTCAAATTAACCCAAGGTAAATCGGTTTCCACCTTTTTCTCATTAGAATTCTTATTCCCAAAAATATTATTTAATAATCCCATTTCGTAATTTTAATGATAAGTCGGAGGTGTATTCAAAACTTACACCTGACTAATTGTCGTATTTTTTCTAAAGTTTACCGTCATTTTGTCCGCACCTCCATTTTGGATAGATTATTGACTTTAACTAATTCAAAAGTAAACAATATCATTAAAAGACATAAAAGATATGAACTTAAATAATTTCACCACAAAGTCGCAGGAAGCCATACAGCAAGCGCAGCAGCTTGCTCAAGGTTTTGGACACCAACAAATAGAAAATGAGCATATTTTTAAAGCCATTGCTGTTGTTGATGAAAATGTATTGCCCTTTATCCTTAAAAAGCTAAATGTTAATATAGGCTTAGTAAACCAGATCCTGGATAAGGAATTGGAAAGTTTTCCCAAAGTCTCTGGCGGAGACCTAATGCTTTCCCGAGAAGCTAGCAAAACACTTACGGAAGCAGGTGTTATTGCAAAAAAAATGGAAGACGAATATGTTTCCATTGAACATTTACTGTTGGCCATTTTTAAATCGAAAAGCAAGATTGCACAAATCTTAAAAGATCAGGGTGGAACAGAAAAACACCTGATCTCGGCTATTGAAGAATTGCGAAAAGGCGGTAAAGTAACTTCACAAAGTGCTGAAGAAACATATAATTCTCTCAATAAGTACGCAAAAAACCTCAATGAAATGGCAGATAGCGGGAAATTAGATCCTGTTATTGGACGCGATGAGGAAATTAGACGTATCCTGCAGATTTTATCTAGAAGAACAAAAAACAACCCTATGTTAGTAGGGGAACCAGGAGTAGGTAAAACTGCCATTGCCGAAGGATTGGCTCATAGAATAGTACAAGGGGATGTTCCCGAAAATTTAAAGGATAAAACTATTTACTCTTTAGATATGGGTGCATTGATTGCCGGGGCCAAATACAAAGGGGAGTTCGAGGAACGCTTAAAAGCAGTTATTAAGGAAGTCACTTCCTCCGATGGCAACATCGTATTATTTATTGATGAAATCCATACCCTTGTAGGGGCTGGAGGTGGTCAGGGCGCCATGGATGCGGCCAACATACTGAAACCCGCATTGGCAAGAGGCGAATTACGCGCCATTGGTGCTACCACGTTGGATGAATATCAAAAATATTTTGAAAAGGATAAGGCCTTGGAAAGGAGATTTCAAAAAATCGTGGTAGACGAACCTGATACCGAAAGTGCAATTTCCATTTTAAGGGGTATCAAGGACAAGTACGAAGCTCACCATAAGGTGCGCATTAAAGACGAAGCGGTCATTGCTGCAGTTGAATTGTCCCAACGGTATATCACCAATAGATTTTTACCGGACAAGGCCATTGATCTTATGGATGAAGCTGCCTCCAAACTTCGCATGGAAATAAATTCCAAACCTGAGGATTTGGATGTCATGGATCGAAAAATTATGCAGCTTGAAATTGAAATGGAGGCGATCAAAAGGGAAGCGGATCACGCCAAATTGAAGTCGCTCAATATTGATCTGGCAAACCTGAAAGAAGACAGAAACGAACTGTTCGCCAAATGGGAAAGCGAAAAAGCGGTTGTTGACAATATTCAAAAAACAAAACAGGATATTGAAGACTTTAAATTGGAAGCTGAACGTGCAGAGCGAAATGGGGATTACGGTATGGTTGCTGAATTACGCTATGGAAAAATAAAAGAAGCCAATGAAAAGCTGGAAATCCTCCAAAAAGAATTGGAAGAACAGCAAGTCGCAGGCACATTGATCAAGGAAGAGGTAACCAGTGAGGATATTGCAGAGGTCGTTGCCAAATGGACAGGGATCCCTGTTGCTAAAATGCTTCAAAGTGAGCGAGAGAAACTCTTGAAATTGGAAGATGTACTCCACAAAAGAGTGGTAGGACAAGAGGAGGCAATACAGGCCGTCTCGGATGCCATCAGGAGAAGTAGGGCCGGTTTACAGGACTCCAAAAAACCAATAGGTTCATTTCTGTTCCTAGGTACTACGGGAGTTGGTAAAACAGAACTCGCTAAAACCTTGGCCTCCTACCTCTTTGATGATGAAAATGCGATGACGAGAATTGATATGAGTGAATATCAGGAGCGACATGCGGTGAGTAGATTGGTAGGCGCACCTCCTGGATATGTTGGATACGATGAAGGTGGTCAATTAACGGAAGCTGTAAGACGCAGACCGTATTCAGTGGTGTTATTGGATGAGATTGAAAAAGCACATCCAGATACTTTTAATATCCTGTTACAGGTATTGGACGAAGGAAGGCTAACGGACAATAAGGGACGTGTGGCCGATTTCAAGAATTCCATCATCATCATGACCAGTAATATGGGAAGTCATATTATTCAAGAAAAATTTGAGGACAACAAAGATATTTATAGTGCAACTGAAGCGGCGAGAGTTGAAGTGCTGGGACTGTTGCGAAAAACAATACGTCCCGAATTTTTAAATAGAATAGATGATATCATTATGTTCACTCCTTTAAATATGGAGAATATTACTGAAATAGTAGGACTACAAATAGGTGGTCTTAAGAAAATGTTAGCCAAGCAGAACATTACAATTGATGCTACCGAAGAGGCCATTTTACATCTGGCCAACCGGGGATACGATCCTCAGTACGGGGCTAGGCCTATAAAGAGGACCATACAAAAAGAAGTCCTAAATAAGTTGTCCAAGGAGTTACTAATTGGTAGTATTAAAGCCGATAGTATTATTCTTATTGATGCTTTTGATGATGAACTGGTATTTAGAAACCAAAATGAATTGGTAGAATAAAAGGAGTAATTTTTTAAAAATGAGGGCATTCTAAACAGGATGCCCTTTTTTATTAAAAAACAAATACCATACAGTATATATATTTTTTATCTTCGTATAAAATTGCCTAAGAATGTCAACCAAAGCTGAAAGAACCACCGCTTATATCATAGAAACAGTTGCCCCAATTTTTAATAAATATGGGTATGTAGGCACTAGTATGAGCCACTTAACGGATGCAACCGGACTAACCAAGGGTGCGCTTTATGGCAATTTCGAAAACAAAGAAGCATTGGCCCTTTCTGCGTTTGAATACAACAGCAAAAGATTATTGGCAGCAATAGATGAAGCACTAAATAGTGAGGGCAATTCTCTTCAAAAGCTATTTAAACTAACTGACCTGTATCGTCATTATAGTGAATTTACGTATGAATTGGGAGGGTGTCCCGTTTTAAACGTGGGTGTAGATGCTCAGGAAAACAATCATTTACTGGCTGCGGCAGTAAAAGAAACCGTAAAGACCATTGAAGGAAAAATAGCTTTGGTGATAGAAAACGGGGTCAAGGATAATGAGATCAGTATTCCGGTAACGCCCTTACAATTTGCCAAGCAATTATATACCATGATTCAAGGCGCTGTGGCCATGGCCACAATTACGAGGGACAAAAAGTACCTATTGAATACCATTGCCTACCTGGACCAATTGATCAGTAAGGAAATTAAAAAATAAACTTATTTTCCTATTACCCTAAAAATCCAGGTTTCTTCGGCATACCTGCCGTAAAACTTACTATCCCTAGCCTTTTCAGCCGCTTCCAGACTATTATAGCTCTCAAGATAAACATAGTTGAAATTATTGACGGACCTGTAAAACGATTTTGGCTCCAATCCTTTTTTACGTAGTGACACCATAAAATTATCCAAGTATTTTTTAGTGCCGAATACATTGGCTATCAAATAATATCCGGGCTGTAATCCTTCCAACGTCTCTACTTCCTCATATTTTCCTTTTGTAACACTCTTGGGTTTAGAAGGTTGCTCCGTTTTTAAGGTATCCTCATTTTTGGTCTCCGCTGTTTTTATATTTTCCGTTTTTCCTTGAGGGATGGCAGCTTGTTTTTTGCTTTCAATGACTTTTTCTTCATTTTTCAACAAATCCTTTCGTTCCCTTGCTTCTTCTTTTTCGTTCTTTAATTCCTGAGTGATTTCAACTTCCTGTGGTAAAAATTGAGTCTCTTTCTTATTACCGAATCTGATGGCCGTAACCAATTCAAACGTTGCATCCTTATCCTTGACACCTTGGTCCAATCCAAACTCCATTAAAATTCCAATTGAGAGTGTCTTAAGAAATATTCCTCCTACCCCAGCAGATGCTCCATAAAAACTATTGTACCCTCCTTGTGCCCAAAACCTTTGACTTGTTAGCAAGGCGTTGAACCCTAATTGGGTCTCCATGTCCGGAATACTTTTAAGATAGAGCATAGGCCTTAAAGCAGTTTCCGTTGTGCCACCAAAAAGTTGTACTGGAAAATCATATGCCATAGCTCCAAGGAATACTTTTTTTCTATTCTCGTTCGCATTGTTATTGGAGCTGATTTCAACTAAATTTTCCGAAGCAAAGGAAAGGCTAAAGGCATCTAGCATTAATCTAACCCCTGGTGCAAACTGCATGATAAATTCGTTCGAATCAGCATTTAGAATATTTATCCCCCCATTTGATGAAAATCTATCATCTGCTATTTCCCTTTGATAGCCAAGAACATTCATGCCCAATGCAAGTTTAGCATTATCACTGATATCAAATGCATGGGCATAATTCACAATTCCCCCTGTCTGCAAATAAACCCCAGTATTGTGCTGAAGAAATCCACCACCTATCACAGAATTTTCGTTAAGGCTGGTCGTATAATTTATAAATGTGGTAGTAGGATCTGTATCCACTGTTTGCCATTGCCACCTGGTCCACAAAGCTATCGACTGCGGCCTATTTTGATCCAATGCAAAAGTGGGATTCAACAAGCTAGCATTAAACGTCGTCAGGTTATGTTGTCTAAAATCGCCGGGCAATTCTACCTCCTGGGCATTAATACCATGGACAACGATGAAGTATAAAAGAATTAAACGAAGTTTTCCCATAATCAAAAAAACAAGATTCTAAGTGTCAGGCATACTAAATTACGTTAAATTTAGTTAGTTTTAAGGTAATAGTAAATAATACGCATGATCGATATGAAAATAGAAAAACTTTTAGTTTTAGTGCTTTGTTTTGCCTTCTTAACAAGTTGTAAGGAGGAAAAGGTTTTAGAACAGCCCATGGAATCCGTGGTCACTACCTTTTACTTAATCAGGCATGCGGAAAAAGATAGAAGCAATCCCGAGAATACGGATCCAGAATTAAATCAAGACGGGTTGGGAAGGGCAATACGTTGGGCTGAAGTATTGGATTTGGTTCCTCTGGATGCGGTGTATTCAACGGATTATGAAAGGACCACCATGACTGCTGCACCAACAACGGTAAAAAAAGAACTTACGTTACAATACTATGATCCAAAAGATATTGATGTGGCTCAGTTCATCTCTGATAACTTGGGGCAAAATGTGTTAATTGTTGGCCATAGCAATACGACTCCAGAATTTGTAAACAAACTGATTGGAACTCAAAAATATGACGACATAGATGACTATGACAATAGTAATTTATTCATTGTCCAAATTGTAAATGGAAAAGCCACTGATATAAGACTTAAGATTAATTGATCCTATCTCTCTACGGAGATGTTCTTCAATTCAATCTTAGATAAAAGTTCCAAATCCGCCGACTCGTATTTTGCATCAATGTTATTTATCGTAGTAGCATCATCTTTTGGTTGGTAGTTTTCGTAATCTACAAACCGGATACCTTCTATATATCTTTCATTATAGGCTACCCTAAAGCGTACTCCGCCTTCATTGACATGAAAATCATACGCCAAATAATCGGGCTTAAAGGTTTCTTTGTTGATCCAGTACAGGTAGGTGTCCTCAAAATCCTCACCTCCCCCATTTTGATCAAAAGTCACCTTTATTTTATAGTAGTCTTTTCCTTTTAAGGTTACCTCCTCCAGCAATGATTTGTTTACAGCAGGATCATTCAAACCATAAGGTAGTTTTACAAAATAATGCACGGAGTTAACGGCATTGTCATATTTATAGGCAACAGTATCATGAAGTACTTCCAAGGTGCCATCTATATACCGTTCGAATTTCGCCTTTGACTTAACATCTTCTACCGTCTTTCCTTCCAGATCAAAAACCCGCTTTAAGACACCATTATTACCAATCCCCTCAGATATATAATGTTTGTCCCTGAAATCAAAGGATATTTTGCTCTTGGTAAATAACTCTCCTCCGCTTACCTCGATAGCTTTGTCTACAATTTGTTGTGCTGTTAAACTTTCCTTTTTCTTCTCTTTACAGGACAAAATGGAGCAAAATACGAATAGAACAAATATATTTTTCATAGGTGTAAATTTAAGATAAATTGTCAGATTCAATTTATATGGCAAAGGTTCACAAAATAATTCTAAATGCTATAAATGGTTTATTCTTTTATTGTTGTTACTTTTGTAAATGATATGCAGAAAAACATCAATATAAAGAATAAGAAAGCCAAATTTGAATATGAGATTTTGGATACTTATGTTGCGGGCATTGTCCTTTCAGGTACCGAGATAAAATCTATTCGTCTTGGCAGGGCCTCCATATCCGAAAGTTTCTGTGAATTTAATAGTCTATCAGAATTATTTGTAATCAATATGCAGGTAGATGAATATTCCCATGGGAGTCATTACAACCATAAACCTAAAGCAGAACGAAAACTATTATTACAAAGAAGAGAGCTTAAAAAGCTGGAAAAAGAGGTCAATACATCTGGACTAACAATTGTACCCTTAAATCTTTTTGTCAATGACAACGGGTTGGCTAAAATCAAGATAGCCTTGGCCAAGGGTAAAAAATTATACGACAAAAGGGAATCTATTAAAGAAAGGGATACCAAGAGAAACCTGGACAGGATCAAAAAAAGTTTTAATAACTAGTATTTGCTACTTTTACCAAGCCAATTTTCTTAATTTTTATCTTCCAAAAGAGGTACGAACCTAAACGATCCATATTCCATTTTTTCAAATTCCAGTTCCGATTTTCTAATATAAAGGGTCATTATCTGATCGTTATTGCCCACTGGAATGACCAATCTACCTCCTATTTTCAATTGCGCCATCAATGGCTTGGGCACAAATGGAGCGCCTGCAGTAACCACGATACCATCAAAGGGTGCTTCCTCTGGCAAGCCCTTATACCCATCGCCAAATATCATCTTTTTAGGTCGATAGCCCATTTTCTTGAAAAAGATATTCGTTTTTTTAAAAAGCTCCAATTGACGCTCTATAGTATAGACTTTGGTTTTTAAATGTAATAGGGTGGCCGTTTGATATCCACTTCCTGTACCTATTTCCAAGATTTTATGATTAGGCTGGGTTTCTAGAAGTGCTGTCTGAAAAGCAACGGTAAAAGGCTGGGATATAGTTTGATCGGCACCTATAGGAAATGCTTTATCCTGATAGGCATGGGCTTCAAAACTACTATCTAAAAATAAATGTCGGGGTATTGTTCGTATGGCATCCAATACTTTGTGGTCTACTATTCCTTTATCGGCCAGAATTTCGGCCAATTTATTACGCATTCCACGATGTTTTAGGGTGTCTTTCAAAAGTTCGGTTTTGGATTACGAAGTTAAAAAAAAGGACGCTATGTGCATTGAAGGATTTAAAAAGTTATCCAATTCATTTAAAGAAATAATTGAAATTTATTTTTTAGAACAACGATTCAAGCATTTGGCCAAGTACGACTCCTCGCATATAATTTGAGTTGTGAATTCCTAAAAACTACGTATCAATTTTCATGGAAGAATCGTTTCATATCCTTATTTTTGACAAAAACGAAATTTATGCTCAAGGTTGGAGTCCTGGGAGCAGGACATTTAGGTAAAATTCATTTGCGCCTTTTGAATGAATCCCAAAAATATAATCTGGTTGGCTTTTATGATCCGGATGCCATCAATGGGAAAAAGGTGGCCAACGAATTTGGATACACCTATTTTGACAATATCAATAAACTAATTGACGCAGTGGATGTGGTAGATATAGTCACTCCTACCCTTTCCCATTTTGATTGTGCAAAAAAAGCCATGGAAAAGGGAAGGCATGTATTTATAGAAAAGCCCATTACCAATACCTACGAGGAAGCAGAAGAATTATTGGCACTGGAAAAAAAGCATGGTATAAAAGGACAGGTGGGACATGTAGAACGCTTTAATCCGGCGTTTTCGGCAGTAAAGGATAAGATACAAAATCCAATGTTCATAGAAACCCATAGACTCGCCGAGTTCAACCCGAGGGGCACTGATGTTCCAGTGGTTCTGGATCTTATGATCCATGATATAGATGCCATCCTTAGCGTTGTAAATTCTGAGGTGAAGCAAATTAATGCCAGTGGGGTTTCTGTTATAAGCAACTCTCCTGATATTGCCAATGCCAGGATAGAATTTGAAAATGGGTGCGTTGCCAATCTAACCGCCAGTAGAATCTCACTGAAAAATATGCGTAAATCGAGATTCTTTCAGCGAGACGCCTACATTTCTGTAGACTTTCTCGAGAAAAAAGTAGAGGTGGTAAAAATGAAGGACGCTCCAGAAACACCAGGAGATTTTGATATGGTGCTGCAGAATGCAGAAGGTGAAAAGAAACAGATTTATTTTGAAAATCCAACCATATCAACCAACAATGCCATATTGGATGAGTTGGAAACATTTGCAGATGCTATTAACAACAATACTACGCCCATTGTATCCCTTTACCAAGGAACACAAGCATTAAAGGTAGCACTGCAAGTAATAGCTTCTTTTGAAAAGAAATAATATAAGAATTAGGTTAGGTTTAAAAGATTGGATTGATCTTCTAAAAATCTAACAACACATCAAATAATGATTGAAAAACAGTAAAATCAAAGCATGAAAAATATTGCAGTTATAGGTGCCGGCACCATGGGTAATGGTATAGCGCACGTTTTTGCCCAAAATGGTTATAAGGTAAACCTAATAGATATTTCACAAGCCTCGTTAGACAAGGGAATGGCGGTTATTGAAAAAAACCTGGACAGAATGGTTTCAAAAGAGACCATTTCGGATGAAGAAAAATTAAATACCCTTAAAAACATTACTACCCATACTGTTCTTAAGGAAGGAGTGAAAAATATGGATTTGGTAGTGGAAGCCGCTACCGAGAATGTGGAGATCAAATTAAATATATTCAGGGAGTTGGACGGGATCTGTAACCCCGAAACTATTTTGGCCACCAACACCTCCTCCATTTCCATAACCCAGATAGGAGCTGTTACCAAAAGGGCCGATAAGGTTATTGGAATGCATTTTATGAACCCTGTACCTATCATGAAATTGGTTGAAATCATCCGAGGCTACAATACTTCTGACGAAGTGACCAAGAACATCATGGAATTATCCAAAAAATTGGGTAAAACACCAACTGAGGTCAACGATTATCCAGGGTTTGTGGCAAATAGGATCTTAATGCCAATGATCAACGAGGCTATTGAAACCCTTTACAACGGGGTTGCAGGAGTTTCTGAAATAGACACCGTGATGAAATTGGGAATGGCGCATCCAATGGGACCATTGCAATTGGCAGATTTTATAGGTCTGGATGTATGTCTTTCTATTCTTAACGTAATGTATGATGGCTTTAAAAATCCTAAATATGCACCATGTCCTCTTTTGGTGAACATGGTAATGGCTCAAAAATTAGGAATAAAATCCGGAGAAGGCTTTTATGATTACTCGGAATCCAAAAAAGCGGAAAAAGTTTCCGCTCAATTCATTTAGATTAACAGATGGCCATCATCAAGGCTTTTAAGGCTATTAGACCAGCGAAGGATAAAGCTCCCTTTTTAGCGTCCCGTTCCTATGAAGACTATACCGTTAAAGAGCTAAATGCCATCCTGACCTATAATCCATTTTCGTTTTTACATATTATTAACCCGGGTTTTAAATTTGATAAAAAGGTATCAGGAGGAGAGCGTTTAAAACTTATCAGAAATAGGTACTTGGAGTTTCTAGAGGATGAAATCCTTATACGTGATACCCAACCATCCTTTTATCTTTATAAAATAGAAAAGGAAGATTTTAGCTGTTGCGGTTTGTTCTGTGGTACCAGTGTTGAGGACTATAAGAATAATGTGATCAAAAAACACGAGGATACTATTAAGCATAGAGAAAACCTTTTTGCAGTATACTTGAAGAATGTAAGCTTTAATGCGGAACCGGTATTATTGACTTATCCTGATAATCCCACCATTGGAGAAATTATTGGCGAGGTAAAAAACAGGGATCCTGAATATCGATTTTCAACGACCGATAAAGCTACCCATACACTATGGACCATCACCAGGGAAGAGGACATTTCAAAATTACAGGATGAATTCAGTAAGATTGACTCACTTTATATTGCTGACGGTCACCATAGAAGTGCTTCCTCAATGATTTTTGCCGATAAGAGCAAAAAAGGCAATCCGGGGCACACGGGAATGGAACCCTATAACTATTTTATGAGTTACCTGATCCCGGAGTCAGAGATCAAGATATTTGAATTCAATAGATTGGTAAAGGACCTAAATGGTTTGACGAAGGAAGAATTTTTAATAGAACTGGATACTTACTTTAAGATCGAAAAGAAAGGTAATGCCCTATTCAAACCCTTGGAAAAGCATCAGTTCAGTATGTATTTGGATGGTGATTTTTATGCGTTGCAATTGAGAAAGCAAATTTTCAAGTTCACCGATGCCCTGAGCAGATTGGACACACAAATACTCTATAAAACTATTTTGGAACCAATTTTGGGCATATCCGATCTTAGAAAGGATAAAAGAATCAAATATGGTTTTGGCAAGAACAACATCTTCAATATGAAAGATGAAATAGATAAGGGGAATTTTATGGTTGGCTTTGGAATGGTTCCCGTCTCCATAAAGGAACTCAAGGATATTGCCGATGCCGGATTGGTAATGCCTCCAAAAAGCACTTATATTGAACCTAAAATAAGAAGTGGACTTACCATCTATGAACTATAGATGCTAGTATCAAAAACTTCTAAAACAAGTTTAAAGAATTTTCAAAAATGGCTATTAAAGATAATTTACAAGAAATACTTACCTCCATCCCAAAATCTGTAACTTTAGTTGCCGTATCAAAAACAAAGCCTGAAAAAGATATCCAAGAAGCGTATGATGCAGGCCAAAGGGTATTTGGCGAAAACAAGATACAGGAAATGACCCAAAAATGGGAGAATCTACCCAAGGATATACAGTGGCATATGATTGGTCATGTACAGACCAACAAAGTAAAGTACATGGCAGAATATGTTTCCTTGGTTCATGGGGTGGATAGCCTAAAACTTCTAAAAGAAATTAACAAGCAGGCAAAAAAGCACCATCGTATTGTAGATTGTCTGTTGCAAATACATATAGCTGAAGAGGACACCAAATTTGGGCTGGACGAATCAGAACTAAAGGATTTGTTGGGTTCAGAAACCTTTGGGAAATTAGAAAACATAAAGGTTGTGGGACTAATGGGCATGGCCACCTTTACAGACGATAAAAATCAGATCCGTAGAGAATTCAAACACCTTAAAACACAATTTGATAAATTAAAGGCAACATTACCTAAGATTGATACCTTGTCCATGGGGATGAGTGGTGACTATCTAATAGCCATTGAAGAAGGGAGTACTATGATCCGAATAGGAAGTAGTATTTTTGGGGAAAGAAACTACAATTAATGTTGTAAAGAAACAGTGACCCGCAAGGGCAGAGAAAAATGTACGTAATACTCGATATAGAAACAACTGGCGGCAAATACAATGAGGAGGGCATCACCGAGATTGCCATCCATAGGTTCGACGGACATGAAGTTGTTGATCAGTTTATCAGCCTTATCAATCCAGAGAAGGAAATACAGCCGTTCGTAGTAAACCTAACCGGCATTAACAATAAGATGTTAAGGACGGCACCCAAATTTTATGAGGTTGCAAAACGAATAGTTGAAATTACATCAGATGCTGTAATTGTAGCACACAACGCCCAATTTGATTATCGAATCTTACGGACCGAATTCCGTAGGTTGGGTTTTAATTTCGAACGTAAAACCTTATGTACGGTTGATCTTTCAAAAAAATTGATTCCAGATCAAGATTCGTACAGCTTGGGGAAATTGGTTCGTTCCTTGGGCATCCCTGTCAGTGATAGGCACAGGGCCAATGGCGATGCCTTGGCTACCTTAAAACTATTTAAATTGCTGTTGTCAAAAGACAATGACAAGTCCATCGTAAAGGAAATTACCAAAGCTGCTACCTTGGGGGAGCTCTCCCCCACCCAATTAGATATTGTAGAACAACTCCCTTCTATCAGGGGGGTTTATTATATGCACAACAAGGATGGGGAAATTATATTCTTGGGTAATTCAGGAAATATAAAAAAGCGGGTAAATCAGCACTTTACAAATGATGGTTCCAAGGCAAGAAAAATACAAAAAGAGACAAAAACAGTAACTTTTGAGCGTACGGGTAGTGAGTTAGTGGCCCTTTTAAAGGAAAATGAAGAACTGCAAAGGAACAAGCCGAAATACAATACCTATTCCAGGCGAAAGCTTTTTTCTTACGGGATCTATAAACGCACAAACCCCAATGGGTATTTCTCCCTGAGTACTGAGAGGATCAAAGAAAGTTCAGATCTAGTGGCAACCTTTAACAGTATACATGCTGCCCAAAATTTCCTTTACAAAATTACCGAAGAATTTCAGTTATGTGATAAGCTAAATGGAATTTCCCAGGCAAAGACAAACTGTTCCAAACATACCTCGGGATTATGCTTAGGGGCATGCATCCAAAAAGAGGAAACCGCACCATACAATGAAAGGGTCAACTTGGCGTTGGGCACTTATTCCATCTCCAATAAGAACATGATTCTGATTGATAAAGGTCGGGAATTGGGAGAAAAAAGCGGAATTCTGATTAAAAATGGAGTCTTTATGGGCTTGGGATTTTTTGATTTGAATTATCAGATCAATAAGCTTCAAATTTTGGAAACCATCATTACCCCTATGGAGGATAATGCCAATACCACCTTTCTAATTGAATCGCATCTTAGAAAAGGAAAGATTGCTAAAATTGTTACCTTGTAAGCAGAAGAGTTAATTAGTGCACTTTTATTATTTTTACTAAAAAAGCATTCTATTGAGCCACCAACCCAACCTTTCCAAAAACTGGAAGAAAAAGATTCATGAAGTAATTTACGGGACCCATACCCCCGCAGGGAAGCTTTTTGATATCATCTTATTGATTGTCATTGTTTACAGTGTTATCATTGTCATGTTGGAAAGTGTTCCAGGGATAGACCAAGAATACCATACCTTTCTAAATGTATCGGAATGGATCGTCACTATCCTTTTCACAATAGAATACATCCTAAGAATCATCTGTATTCGAAAACCTAAGACATATATTTTCAGTTTCTTTGGAATGGTTGACCTCTTATCCACACTTCCAAAATACCTTTCCCTAATATTTGTAGGTTCACAATACTTGACTGCATTTAGGGCCTTGCGCCTTTTAAGGATTTTTAGAATACTTAAGCTCGCACGTTTTGTTGGGGCATCTAATAATCTTGCTAGGGCATTAAGTGCCAGTCGGACAAAAATATTGGTCTTCGTGTTTTTCATCATTGTCGTTTCTGTATTGTTGGGTACGGTCATGTACATCATAGAAGGCCCTGAACATGGATTCAATAGTATTCCGCATAGTGTTTATTGGACCATAGTGACGCTAACTACGGTGGGCTATGGAGATATTTCACCCCAAACCCCATTGGGACAATTTCTTGCCAGTTTAATCATGATCATTGGATACGGTATCATAGCCGTTCCTACAGGCATAGTATCATCAGAATACACAAGTGCAATGAACAAGAGAAATACAATACAAGACAAAGGCAGAGCCTGCCAGACATGTGGCACCGAAGTACTAAGAAAAGATGCTAAATTCTGCAGAATCTGCAGTACGGAATTAAAAGATGATTAATGGCTGACAAATGGCTTATATCAATTGTTGGCCCAACTGGCATAGGTAAAACTTCTTTGGCCATTAAACTGGCCCAACACTTTGAAACGGAAATAATATCCGCAGATTCTAGACAGTTTTTTAAGGAAATGGCCATAGGCACAGCAGTTCCATCTAGGGAAGAATTAGAGACCATAAAACACCATTTCATCCAAAACATTAGCATTTTTGATGAATATTCCGTGGGGGATTTTGAAAGGGATGCCATTGCGTTGCTCCATGAATTATTCAAAAAAAGTAACATTGTTATAATGGTTGGTGGTAGTGGACTCTATATTGATGCCATTACAAAAGGACTGGACAAGTTTCCAGAAGTTGACCCCAATATCAGGGTGCAATTAAATAAGCTCCTGAAAGATCAAGGTATTTCTGTATTACAAGAAAAACTGTCCGTCTTGGATCCTACCTACTTCAATAAAGTGGATACTGAAAATCCCCATCGATTAATAAGGGCCCTTGAAATTTGCATGGGTACCGGAAAACCTTTTTCTTCTTTTTTACACCAAAATAAGGTAGTAAGGGATTTTAAGACCATCAGTATTGGGATAGATGCAGAACGCCATATTATTTACGATCGCATCAATCAACGTGTAGATCTAATGGTAGAAGCGGGTTTGGTAGATGAAGTTAGATCCCTAGAACCCCAAAAAGCATTAAATGCCCTTCAAACTGTTGGCTACAGGGAACTTTTCAAATATTTTGAAGGAGATTGGACGTTGGATTTCGCCATTTCGGAAATAAAAAAGAATACCAGAAGATTTGCGAAAAGACAATTGACATGGTTTAAGAAAAATGAACAAACCATTTGGGTAGATTACCTAGAGGATATCGACTCAATAGTAGATAAGATTAAACAAAAATTTAAAATATAAATTTTGAACCAAACTTTTAAACATATTCTTTTTGTAATGGGCGTTTCCGGATCAGGAAAATCCACTATTGGAAAACTATTGGCAACAGCATTGGGTTACCCTTTTTATGATGGAGACGATTATCATCCTGATCACAATATTAAAAAAATGGCTGCGGGCGAACCTTTAAATGACGAAGATCGTTATGATTGGTTACTGGCCTTAAATGAATTGGCCAAGAATCATACGTCAAAAGGGGCTGTTATTGCGTGTTCGGCCTTAAAGGAAAGCTATAGAGACCTATTACAAAAAGGTATTGATACCAAGGTTCATTACATCTATTTAAAGGGGTCATTTGAAGAAATACTTGAAAGATTACAACAAAGAAAGGACCATTTTATGCCACTGGAATTGTTACAATCACAATTTGAAGCTCTCTCACCACCAAAAAATGCCATTGTAGTTGAAATTAAGGAGCAACCTGAAAAAATAGTAGATACAATTTTAATCGCCCTAGACAAATAGAAACAATACCAGTTTACAAATAGCTCAATCCACTAAAAAATGATGGAAACCCAATTGATATTAGCAGTCATCCTCGGTATTGCCATGCTCTTATTTTTAATTTTAAAATTAAAGATCAATGCCTTTATCGCCCTGTTGATCGGTAGTATTATCGTAGGTATTTCCGCTGGTCTCGATGCTGAACAGATCATAAAAACTGTTCAGGAGGGAATGGGAAACACTTTAGGGTTTGTCGCCACTGTGGTGGGCCTTGGGGCCATGTTTGGTGCTATATTGGAATATTCGGGTGGCGCAAAGACCATTGCCAACTTTATGATTTCCAAATTTGGTGTGCAAAGAGCTCCAATGGCCATGGTGGTCTCTGGGTTTCTAATAGCTATCCCAGTATTCTTTGATGTGGCCTTTATCATATTGGTGCCCATGATTTACGCATTGCAGAGAAAGACAGGGAAGTCATTGTTATTATATGCCATTCCCCTACTAGCAGGTTTGGCAATTACCCATGCCTTTATACCTCCCACACCGGGACCAATTGCCGTAGCTAATATTATTGGCGCTGAATTGGGTTGGGTGATTCTAATCGGATTTATTGTTGGTATCCCAACGGCGCTTGCAAGCGGACTTCTCTTTGGAAAGTATATTTCTAAAAGAATACATGTTGAGGCACCAAAGGAAATTGAAAAGGGGGAAGAAACAGATCTTCCAAACATAGGTATAACCTTATGGATCATAAGTGTCCCCATATTTTTGATCTTGTTAAATACTGTTTTGAACAGTGACTTGGTACCGCTTGAGAACAAAACGTTGCTAAATGGCATCTCCTTAGTGGGCCATCCATTTACTGCCCTAATAATTGCCAATATACTTGCGTGGTACTTTTTCGGAATTAAAAGAGGATTTAGCAAGGAAAAATTATTCAAGATCACCTCCAAGTCTCTGGAACCTGCGGGCACTATAATCCTTTTGACAGGTGCCGGAGGTGTCTTCAAACAAGTGCTCACCAATACAGGGGCCGGAGAATTACTGGCTACCTCTTTAAGTGATGCAGGTATCCCATTACTGGCTTTTGCTTTCATAAGTGCTGCCATAGTAAGAATCATACAAGGATCATCTACCGTGGCAATGATCACCGCAGCTGGCTTGGTAGCCCCTTTAATGGCCAATACCACCTTAAGTGGTCCCCAATTGGGCTGTATGGTCATCGCTATAGCTTCTGGCGCAAGTATCTTCTCCCACGTTAATGATAGTGGATTTTGGTTGGTGGGTCAATATTTGGGAATTACTGAAAAAGAAACATTTAGATCCTGGACCGTTATGACTACTATTCTCGCTTTTACCGGATTTATAAGTGTAACCCTAATCAGCCTTTTTCTATAAAAGAAAAAACCGTTCAGGGTTCTGAACGGTTTTTTAATTAATATGATATGAATAGTTATTCTTCTGTCTTTACAACCAATCTGAAACCTTCACCGTGAATGTTCAAAATTTCAACATTATCATCCTTTTTAAGGTATTTTCTCAGTTTTGCAATATACACATCCATACTTCTGGATGTGAAATAGTTGTCATCCCTCCATATTTTAGTCAGAGCCAATTCCCTTGGCATTAGATCGTTTTCATGTAAGGCTAACAAGCGCAATAATTCATTTTCCTTTGGAGAGAGTTTTATAGCCTCTTCGTCCTTATATTTTAAAAACCTAAGTTTAGAATTCAATTGGAACCCTCCAATGGTGAATTCGAATTTTTTACTATCTGCAAGTCCATTTGAAGCTTTTCTTTGCAAAATAGCCTTAAGTTTCATCAGCAATACTTCCGAATCGAATGGTTTGTTAAGATAATCATCGGCACCTGCCTTATACCCTTTAAGAACATCCTCTTTCATGGTTTTTGCGGTAAGAAAAACAATGGGCACATGCTCGTTCTTTTCCCTAATCTCCTTGGCCAAGGTAAAACCATCCTTGTAAGGCATCATGACATCCAAAATACAAACGTCAAAATTATCTTTTTTAAATTTTTCAAAACCTTCCATCCCATTTTTTGCCAAGACAACATCAAAGTCGTTCATGGTCAAATAATCTTTAAGGACAATCCCAAAATTGGGATCATCTTCAACCAAAAGTATTTTCTTATTCGCTGTTTCCATATCCATATTTTAAATTAAAGGTAGTTTTATATAGAAAGTACTTCCTTTACCTCTTTCACTTTCTGCATAGACCTCACCCTGGTGATCTTCAATTATTCTTTTTACATAGGCTAACCCAAGGCCGTGACCTTTTACGTTGTGTATATCACCCGTGTGTTCCCTATAAAATTTTTCAAATACCTTATTAAGAACCGCTTTGCTCATTCCTGATCCCTGGTCCTGTATTTTTATAACTATATAATTTTTTGCCAATTCCGTAAACACATCAATTTTTGGTGCATCTGGCGAATATTTAATGGCATTGTCCAAAATATTAACAATAACATTGGTAAAGTGCATGTCATTAGCCAAGACATCGGATCTTTCTGCGTCCAGATGTGTTTTTATATAACCACCTCTATCACCAACAATTAGTTCCACATGGGCTATGGCATCATCAATGATCTCATGGGCATCTATTCTGTCCTTACTGATATCCAGTTGATTTTTTTCGAGTTTTGAAATTCTCAACACGTTCTCTACCTGTGCATGCATCCTTTTGTTCTCGTCCCTTATCATCTGTAGGTAGCGCAATACTTTCTCCTTATCGTCTATGATCTTTGGATTTTTAATAGCTTCAACCGCTAAATTGATAGTGGCGATGGGCGTCTTAAATTCATGCGTCATATTATTGATAAAATCAGACTTGATCTCAGAGATCTGTTTTTGTTTAATCAATTGATATATGGCACTTGAATAGGCTACTACTATTACCAAGGTAAACACCAAGGATAATATTGCCATTCCAAGAATTGAACTGATCAAGAACTTTTTCTTTTTAGGAAAAGATATCAAAAGGGAAAAATCTGTTGCCCCTTCACTATCTCCAAATATGGGTGCTTCGTACAATGTACTTCCTACAAATTTAAATTTCCTAGACCTTATTTTGGTAGGCAATCCTTTACTATATACCCCGTATTCATAGTCTATGTCTATTCCCCGGTTATTAAACTCCCTATCCAAAATCAATTCTATTTCCTGTTTGGAAACGCGCTTGTGTATGGGGACTGTTTTGGCATATTCCCTAAAAACATCATCAAATTGAGCCTTTTCAATTGAGGAAAGGCCACCAATCTTTTCCAAGGTTTGAACAGGGCTTAATTTAAATCCCTTGCCGTCCAAACCATAGTCTTCCCTAAAAATTGTTTTTGTACGTTTGCTCGTAAAATTTTTCAGGGTTGTACTATCTGAACCTATGTCATTGTCAAAGAACGTGGATGCAACGTTATAATCCTCTTCTAAAATTCCATGGGAATAAAAGAGTACTTCATTGGAATTGACATCTCTATCTACAAAAAAGAAATTCCTAAAATGTGAATCCTTGGGTTTACCAAGACTGTCCTTAAGGTTCACGTACCTATCCGAGTAGTCCTTTATCTCCCTGTCCTCTATCTTCTCCGTGGCCTTGGTTAAAACCTCAGAAACCGCATTTGAAAACTGCTCCTCTTTATCATCTACTGACTTTTTTATCCAATATCCTTGGACAAAAATAATGCCCACAAGGGACAGACTCATCAGGATAACAAGGAGTACGAATAACTTCTTGTTCATTAGCGTAAAATTAGAAATTTAACATTTAGTGGATTGTACGTTTAACCTAACCTTAACAAAAATGTTAAAATTTATTATGTAGGTCCTATTTCTTAAGAAAAATTTGGTGAAGTTCCTGTACCTTTCTCTTGGTTTCCTCCAAGTTGATATTTTCAATAACATAAGTGGCAAGCGCCTTCTTATCTGCTTCATCCCATTGGTTATCCATCCTGGACAAGACGTGATGTTCATCTACCTTATCCCTTGCCATGACCCGTGCCAGTCTGGTTTCTTTAGGGGCGGCCACCAAAACAACAGCATCATACTTATCTTGGATATTATTTTCAAATATAATGGCAGCCTCCTGTATGACGTAAGAGTAATCCTGTTTCCTGACCCAGGCTTCGAAATGTTCTCTAACAGCGGGATGTACTATGGCATTTAATTGGCTCAGGGCTTCTTTATCGGAGAATACCTTTTTAGCAATAAATTCCCTGTTCAAATCCCCTTCAAGGTAAGCTTCATTACCAAAAAGTTCAACAATGGCTTTCTTGATTATTTTGGAATTGCCCATGAGCAGTTTGGCCTCGGCATCTGAATTATACACAGGGACGCCCAAGGCGACAAACATCTTTGCTACAGTAGATTTTCCACTACCAATCCCTCCTGTCAATCCAATTAATTTCATTCCATTTTTAAGATATATTCCACTTCCTTCTCCAAAAGCTTA
This sequence comes from Sediminicola luteus, assembly GCF_040566555.1. GTDB lineage: Bacteria > Bacteroidota > Bacteroidia > Flavobacteriales > Flavobacteriaceae > Sediminicola. The sequence continues at coordinate 467,865 of NZ_JBEWYP010000003.1, forward strand.
ATGTCAAAAAGCCCTTCTGGCTTATTGGCCAATTTCAGGGTAATCATAGATGATTTTGTATCCTTTACGGTATTAAAGTCGGCCACCACCCTAAAATCAGTAGCTTTTACCTTTTTAAGCCTTTCTATTTTTCCCTTACACAAGACAGAAACTTTATTGGGAAATGTTTTAATCTGCATGTCCTTGTCAAGATTTGTCACTTCTACCGGCACCTCTACAATTTTTTCTGAAAATCTGGCTACTTTCCCTGTTATCCTAACTTCATTGGCAGAATACCTGGTATTCAACAATTTATCTGATTTTACAAGCGATAATTTTTTAGAAAAATCATTGCTGACATCCTTTAAAACTACAGTTCTTGTATGTACGCTCCTAATGGTATCAATTTCATTTTTAGGTCCTGAAAGTGTCACTTCGGTAGGTTCCATTTTTAAAGTTCCATCCAACATATAATTCTGTGCGTAGTCTATTTGCAATCTGGAGACTACAGGCACCGACTTTGAATACAGATGATAAAGGGCAAAATACAAGGTATCCCTATTGTCAACACTGACCAAGGAAATAGATGATGGCAATTGGGCCTCTATTTGTTTAACACATGTTTCTTGTGGCAAATAATATTTAGTTCCTTTTTTCTTGATGTAGGACAAATCCAATTGCACTACCCTAGGGCTGAAGTTGTATCGCAAAAATTGAAATCCACTGCAATTCAGTTTTACTTCCAGCTGATCTTTGGAAGATCCTTTAAAGAGTAAACTATCGGGAACATTTATGTATTCCAAATCAAAGGATGTTGTACTGGTATATCGTTCTGTTAAGTTACTAACAAACCAAGCCAATGCAGAGCACAATAACAAGAGCGAAAAAATTTTCACTTTTCGTTTTTGTAGTCCGTTATTAGTTTTTTTTATCACCCTTTAGTTTGTTTTAAAAAATAGATTTGGAAAAATTTCTTCAGGTTCTTTTTGGGTCGCATTAATTTTTAATGTGGCTTCCACAAATCCCTTTCCATATCCATAAAATTGTATTGCAACCGCTACCAAAGTCAGGATTGCTATTTCCAGATCCCTATTTTTTATTAAGGAATCTATAAAAACTATGCCAAAATAAAAGCTATAGACCAAAAGTAATAAAGTACTTCCCATTATTGCAAATACAATAGACACCAAAAGTCCCAAGCAAAACAATGATGGAAACCAATATGTTATTTTTGCTGTTCCAGGATGCCATTTATTTAATATTGGCCTTACCATCCCAAATTTATTCACTTGCACATAAAACTTCTTCCAATCTATTCTTCTCTTATGATATACATAGGCTTCAGAAATAAGCTTCGTCTTAAAACCTTGCTCCCAAATGCGAATGGTGAGGTCTGGATCTTCTCCAGGGTGTATGTTCCCGTATCCCCCGGTAGCCATAAAAGCCTTTTTGGAAATCCCCATGTTAAAACTTCTCGGCTGAAATTTATCAACGGCTTTTTTAGCGCCCCTGATCCCTCCTGTTGTCAAAACAGAGGTCATGGCATAGTTGATGGCCTTTTGTACTTTTGAAAAAGATTGATGGGCCGCATCTGGACCTCCATAACAATCAACAAATTCAGCTTTTAAAGAGGTATGGACAACATCTAAATACTCTGGTGGCAGAAGACAGTCAGAATCCAACACTATGAAATAATTTCCTTTCGCATGGCGCATTCCGAAATTTCTAGAATCCCCTGGGCCAGAATTGGCTTTCTCTAGATACGTAATGGGAAGTTGCGATTCGTAGGAGCTTACTACCTCCACTGAACTAATTGTAGAACCATCTTCTACAATTACAATCTCAAAATCTCCCTTATAAGTCTGGAACAATAGACTATCCAACAGCTCCCTAATTTCATTTGGTCTGTTATAAACGGGAACGATAAAGGAAAAAAACAACTCCATATCTCTATTTTATAAACATAAAAGCCATCCTTTTAAACGGGATGGCCTTATATCTATGTTTGTAATACTACTTTGTAAATTCCTCGATAACTTCTTGACTTACGCCTGTACTTGAAAAGCCACCGTCATGAAATAGATTCTGCATGGTTACTTTTTTTGTCAAATCTGAAAACAAAGAGACCGTGTAATCTGCACAGTCCTGAGCTGATGCATTCCCCAAAGGTGACATTTTTTCGGCATAACTTATAAATCCATCAAACCCTTTAACTCCTTGTCCGGCAGTTGTAGGCGTGGGAGACTGTGATATGGTATTTACCCTTACTTTCTTATCCTTTCCAAAGAAATAGCCAAAGCTACGAGCCACAGACTCTAAATACGCTTTATTGTCCGCCATATCATTATAATCTGGGAACGTTCTTTGGGCTGCCATATATGTCAAGGCCACAATGCTTCCCCATTCGTTCATAGCATCTGCTTTATATAGCGTCTGCATCACTTTATGAAAAGAAAGTGCCGAAACATCCCAACCTTTTGTGGTAAAATCATATTTCTCATCGGTATACGCCCTTCCTTTACGAACGTTTACGGACATCCCAATGGAATGCAAAACAAAATCGAGTTTTCCCCCAAGAATTTCAACAGCTTTGGCAACTAGGTTTTCCAAATCCTCTTCACTGGTTGCATCTGCAGGAACGATCTCAGAACCGGTCTTTTTGGCAAGTTCATTGATTTGCCCCATTCTCATTGCTATTGGTGCGTTGGTCAAAACGAACGTACCTCCCTCAGCATGAACTCTCTCCGCTGTTTTCCAAGCTATTGAATTTTCATCCAAAGCCCCAAAAATAATTCCTCTTTTACCTTTTAATAAGTTGTATGACATGTGTAAACAGTTTTCTTAGGTTGTTATTTGTTTCAAAGATATTTAAAATAAGTTAATTCAAGAGCTCTCTTGCGTGTGCAATCGCAGAATCGGACATGGCCTTTCCTCCTAGCATCTCCGCAAGTTCCGTCACGCGCTCCTCTTGGGTTAATTTTTTCATATTGGTATGGGTCTCCAAATTATCCTCTTCTTTGTATACCTTAAAGTGCTGATCCCCTTTAGAGGCCACTTGTGGTAAGTGCGTAATAGAAAAAATTTGCATCCCTTGGCTCATTTCTTTCATTATGTCGCCCATCTTGGAGGAAATCTCACCGGAAACTCCTGTATCAATTTCATCAAACATCATGGTAGGCAATTGTTCGTATTTGGCCAATATAGATTTTATCGTCAACATGATCCGGGACAACTCCCCTCCTGATGCCACTTTTTTCAAAGGACCAAAATCTGTCCCTTTATTGGCTGAAAAGAGAAACACTAAAGTATCCTTTCCTTTTTTACCAAAAGTTGTGGCGGGATGTATCTCTATTTTAAAGGTTGCGCTTGGCATTCCCAAGGACGCCAACATTTCCTCCAACTGCTTCTTAAGTAAAGGTACAACCTTTTCCCTCCGTTTTCTAAGGGTTACAGCTATCGCTTCCAACTCTTTATCCTGATCTGATAATTGGGCCTGTTTGGCTTTGATGGCGGCTCCTACATTTTCGGTAGCGTCCACCTTTTGGGCCAACTCCTCTTTTATCGCTATCAGTTCGGTAATATCCTGGGCGTTATGTTTTTTCAACAGATCGTACAACAACTGAAGCTTTCCATTGATCTGTTCCAATAATTGGGGATTTGCCTCTACCTTATCAAAAAAGTCCTGTAGCTCGGTAGAGATATCGTCCATTTCTATGAAAACCGACTGAATACGTTCATTAATGGATGTAAACTGTGTTCCAAACCCAGCTAATTTATTGGATATCTGTTTTAATTCTGTAAGTATTGTAACTATTCCTATTTGTTCGTCAGTCAGCAATTGGTTCCCTTTGGACAGATATTCTGTGATGGTCTCCACATTGCTCAGTTGCTCATACTGTTCTTCCAATTCTTCTTGAACACCGATCTTCAGCGGTGCCGATTCCAATTCCTTTAGCAGAAAGCTATTGTATTCGTGCTCCTTGGTACTGTTTTCCTGAAATTCCAGTAACTTTTTAAGCTCCTTTCCTGTTTCCAGATACTTGGAACGCTTCATTCCAAAATCGTCCAAAATTTTACCGTTATCCGCAAGGGCATCGATCACTTTCAATTGAAAATCGTCCTCGGTCATCTGCATTGTTTGATGCTGGGAATGCACATCTATCAAACAATCACCCAAATAGGACAAGATATCCAGTGTTACCGGCGTATCATTGACAAAGGCCCTAGATTTGCCACTGGGCAGTATTTCCCTTCTTAAGATGGTCTTGGGCTCGTAATCCAACTCTTTTTCCTTAAAAAAAGGTGCCAGATTGTATTTGCTAATTTCAAATTCCGCTTCTACTATACATTTGGCCTCCTTATTCTTGAGGGAGGACAGATCTGCCCTTTTCCCCAAAACCAAAGACAGGCCACCCAATAAGATCGACTTACCTGCTCCTGTTTCTCCAGTAATAATGGTGAAGCCATTGGTAAACGAAACGTTTAAATGGTCTATTAATGCGTAATTTTTAATTGAGATTGTAGTCAGCAAAGTTGAATAGATTATTGCCGTAAAGATAATTGATATTCTACTGGAAAAAAATGGAGGTCAATATTTTATTTCATTCCACGTATTGGAATAAAAGGGAGCAATTCTTGTTAGCGTTTCCTTAAGCTGAACAATGTCCATTTTAGGGCCATCGGAAAAGATATCCTTGATCTCCTCAGATTTTGCGTCAAAAAAAGTTTGGATCAAAAAAGCATTTGGGCGTCGCTTTACCATGGTCTCCATTAATCGCATGGTTCCTGCAATCACTTGTTTCCCGGTACTGTTGTTATCTGCCAAGATGTCAAGCCCCTTTCTGTGGTAATTGTACATGGCAATGCGGTATTCCCTAAAGGTGTTGGACATTAAATTATCTACCAATTCAAAGCGTGTACGTTCACTGGAAGATTGACTCCATCCTGTAAAACTACTACCCTGAGCTTGGGTAACGATATTTTGGGCCTTTCTAAAAAAATCATTTCCACCTTCCAACGCAAAAGTATCGGCATCCAATCCCAGCATTATATAAACGTAATAAGACACTACGCCCACTAAATTGGAATCAAATACATTTTCATTGAACACCAAGGGCTGGAACTCTATATATTCAAAATTAAATTGATTGTCCTTGTAATTGAAAACTGGACTTTCATAGGAAGTATTATAAATGGGCCTTGAAGATTGTAATTGAATACTTGCTTTGAACCTATTGGATTCATATTCTGAAACGGTAATGAACATCCGTGCGTTAACCCTCTCCCGCTCCTTATAAACCTTATTGGTCCATTTACTTTTATTCACAAAATCGTTCAGAGAACGCTCCAAGGTTTTAAATATCTGTTGATTGGTTTGCCCTACTTGGTCTGAATTAATGGTAATGGTGCAGTTTAATTCTTGGGCGTACAATGAAATGGATAGTAGTGTACAACAAATAGCAAGTAAGAGCCTATACATGGAGTCTATTGATTATTTCATTCATTATGTCCAACGCTACCTCTGCCTTGGTCTTTAATCCAAACGTTTTAATAGTTAAATTCTTATCTATAAATGAAATTTTATTGGTCGCTTTTCCAAAACCGGCGCCAGTATCATTTAAGGAATTCAGGACAATGGCATCGAGATTTTTCTTGGCCAATTTACCCTTTGCGTTTTCGAGCTCATTTTCAGTTTCCAGCGCAAAGCCAACTAAATATTGTTCTTTCTTATGTTCCCCTAAGGATAGAAGGATGTCCTTATTTTTGACCAACTCCAAGGTGAGGCTATCTTCTTTTTTCTTGATCTTTTGATCTGCAACTACTTTGGGCCTATAATCCGAAACGGCCGCAGCACAGATAACAATATCCATATTCCCGAAGTGCTCATGTACCGCATCATACATCTGCTCCGCAGAAACCACTCGTTTAAGGCTAATATTGTCGTTATCAACATTTAGAGCAGAAGGTCCGGTAACTAGGACCACCTCAGCACCTTTGGCAGCTGCTGCTTTTGCCAATTCAAACCCCATCAGGCCAGAGGAATGGTTGCCTATAAATCTTACAGGATCTATTGCCTCGTAAGTGGGGCCGGCAGTAATCAATACTTTTTTGCCTTTCAATGGCAAACCACTGGATAAATATTCCTTTATAAAAATTAGAATATCTTCGGGTTCTGCCATACGTCCTTCCCCATACAGACCACTTGCCAATTCCCCAGAAGTAGCGGGAATCATAATATTGCCATAAGACTGTAATTTCTCAAAGGTAGCTAAGGACGATGGGTGTTTATACATGTCCAAATCCATTGCAGGGGCAAAGAAAACAGGACATTTCGCCGATAAATACGCAGCAAGAAGCAAATTGTCACAAGCCCCATTTGCCATTTTAGACAAGGTGTTGGCTGTTGCCGGGGCAATGAGCATAAGATCTGCCCAGAGTCCCAATTCCACATGATTGTTCCAAGAAACACTCTCGTCCTCTTCGTTAACAAAGGATGAAAGTACTGGATTCTTAGATAAGGTGGCCAGGGTTAATGGAGAAACAAAAGAGCTGGCGCTATCTGTTAAAATCACTTTAACATTAGCGCCAGCTTTTATCAGTAAACGAACAAGAAATGTTGTTTTATACGCGGCTATACCTCCGGTAATTCCTAGAAGGATATTTTTACCGCCCAACATGACTTAAACGTCTTTTTCTGTATTCCTGTGGTAAATTTTATCTTCCAACCATTCTACAACGGCCAAAGCATGTGGCTTTGGAAGTTTTTCGTAGAATTTAGAAACTTCGATCTGCTCCTTGTTTTCAAAAACCTCATCCAAGCTATCGCTGTAAGTAGCAAACTCTTCTAATTTTTCCAACAACTCCTTTTTTATTTCAGAGTTGATCTGAATCGCTCTTTTAGAAACGATGGAAATAGCTTCGTAAATATTACCGGTATTAGCGTCAAACTCATTTTTGTTAATGGTAACCGTAGAAACGGGAGCCTTAGAGTTTTTCAAATCGTTCATGTTCATGGTGAAAGTATTTTTATTTGGAAAAATTTTCTAATTCTTTATTGATTGTTTGCATCATATCATCCGCCTTCTTAAGATATTTCGATTCAGGATAATATTTTTTTAAATTGTTATATGCCACTTTAGCTGACTGTAAACGTTCTGCTTTTTTAGAATCAAAACTGTTGATTGCAAAATTGGTAGAGGCGTTGAATTTGTAAAATAAAGCATCTTCCCTATAAATAGATCCAGGAAAATCCGACAAGAAGTTTTCCGCTCCACTAATGGCGGGCGTCAGAAAACTAAAATCAAAAGCACTGATCTTGTTATATTGTGCAACAATTTCAATAGCCTTCTTTTCCTTTTTTGTGGTAAGTTCCTTGGCCATGATATTGGCTCTCTCAAAAAATTCTGAGTTTGGATAGGTGTTGATGAAATTTTGAAGTTTCACCAATGCCTTGTCAGTATCCGTTTGGTCCAATGAATATTTCGGAGAAAGTTCATAGTAACTTTGAGCTCCAAGAAAGGCTGCCTCTTGTAATTTCTCGCTTTTTGGATAAGATTTAATAAATCTTTCAAACTGATAGCCTGCTAAATTATAATCGCCAATCTTAAAATAAGAATCTGCAAAAAAGAACATCACACGTTCTCCCTGTGGCTTTCCTACATATTTAGGTGCAATCTGCTCCAACAATCTGTTTGCTTTCTTATAATCTTTTGCATTGTATAATTTTTCGGCCAATTCATATTTAGCCGAACTGTCCTCATTCTTAAGCACTTTCTGGTACTCACTACAAGAACTAAATATAACTACAAATACTAAAAGGGATAAAAGCTGCCTCATTTTTAAAAACATTCTGCAAAATTAGCGATTCTTAACGGATATAAAAAACATTTTTTCACAGGCTAAAATAGTCCTATGACCTGCTTTCTTCCGTCTATTTAGCGAAGTTTTAACGTTATGCAAATTACCTGTCTGATTTACAAGATGGCCAAAGTCAATTACGCAGGTACTTTTGATAGGGATTTTAGAAATTTATCAATTCTCCCTTTGAGTTCAGCGGTCGCTTCCATTAAGGGTAACCGGACAACCGCAGTAGAAAGTTCCAGAGATTCAAACATAGCCTTAATCCCTGCTGGATTTCCTTCATTAAAGATAAGGGACATGGCATCCATCAATTCATAATGCAACGCATAAGCTTCCTTAACCTTACCTGCCATTCCTAACTTGATCATCTTGGACAACTCGGTCGGGGTACCCTGCCCCAATACAGAAATTACCCCGGCACCACCAGCAAGTACTGTCGGTAAAGCCGTAATATCATCTCCTGAAATGACCATAAAGTCTTTTGGACTCTCTTTAATGATCTGCATGATCTGGGCAATATCACCACAGGCCTCCTTAATGCCCACTATATTTTCAAATTCATGGGCCAACCTCAACGTTGTTGCCGGCAACATATTACTACCGGTTCTCCCAGGCACATTGTACAATATAATTGGCTTTGGTGACGCTTGGGCCAATGCTTTAAAATGTTGATATATTCCTTCTTGTGTCGGTTTATTGTAATATGGTGAAACAGAAAGAATAGCTTCAAATTCCCTTAAATCTGCTTGTTGAAGTTCCTCTACCAAAGCAGCTGTATTATTTCCGCCAACACCAAGAACCAACGGCAACCTCCCTGCATTTGCAGAAACAATTGTATCGATCACCAGTTGTTTTTCAGATTTATTCAAGGTAACTGACTCCCCTGTTGTCCCCAATACCACTAAATAATCAATACCACCATCAATACAAAAGCCTACTATTCTTTCCAAAGCTTCCGTATCCACAGAAAAATCTTTCCTAAACGGGGTGACCAATGCTACTCCCGTTCCTTGCAACTGTTCCATCATTTAATTTCGTTAAGAATAAACAAATACTTCTTAAGTTCTTTTTTAAAAATAGTAAAGTCCTTAATCGAAGTATTCAATATTAAATCATTTAAATCTTTATCTACTTCACCAAAACCAACATTTAATCTTGCTTTGGTATGTAATGTCATCAATTGTAACAATAATTTATCTTCTGTATAATAATTGATCAACACATCAAATTCCTTATTCAAAAACTCCTGGGCATATCCATTTTGGATTTCCCCCCGCCAACCTAAATCCCTATCTGAAAACATAGGTTTGGCATATGGAGAGTTTTTATTGTATTCTTCCTTATACCCTATCACTTGAACTGCATTGGGTGGTAACGAAAATTCATTCACTAAATCATAAAATACATCGACATTATCAAACTGATCTAAATTTACAATACAACCAATGGAGGTAACCCCCTTTTTACTTCCTGTATGCTGAGTTTTCTTACCCAATTCCCTTTTGAGAAATTTTTGCCCAGACATATGTTTAAATTTATCGGTGATAGCCCTTAAAAACATGTATTTTTACATTTGTACAAATGTAAATAATATCCAAATAAAACTAATACGAAGATACACAGTATAATGAATTTAAAAATACAACATTTTGTTATAATTATAACAATAGGTGTGTTTGTCTCCTGTAAACAAAATCCGCCGACCCTATTTAAGATTGAGGGCAAACATTTGCCCATTGCCTCCAGTATTACGCCAGTAGACTCCATAGAACAGTTTGTAACTCCATATAGGAACCGCATCAACGAAGTATTGGACAGCACTCTAGCCTATGCCACAGCTCCCTTTAGTCCAAGAGATGGTGCCCTAAATTCCAGTGCCGGCAATTTTATGGCAGATATTGTGTTATCCGAAGCAGGGCCCATATTTAAAAGTAGGACCAACAATGAAATAGACTTTGCCATTTTGAACAGTGGAGGTATACGTGCCGTAATATCCAAAGGAGATGTGACTGCCCGGAACATGTATCAGGTCATGCCCTTTGAAAATACAATAGTTGTTGTTGAACTTACGTCAAAATCGGTAAGGGACCTTATTGCTTATTTAATACAATCCAAGAAGCCCCATCCTATTTCTGGAATTCAGATTAAGATTGATAGAAATGGAAGTTTAACCTCTGTTAATATCCAAGGCAAACCCTTTGATGAGGACCGCACCTACTTTGTGGCCACCTCCAACTACTTGGCCAACGGGGGTGATAATATGAACTTTTTTACAAATAATGCAGGAGTAACAGAAACGGATTATCTGTTGAGAAATGCCATGATCGATTACATTAGGAAGACGGACACCATAGTGCCCTTGGTAGACGACAGATTTATTCAAACAAAGTAATATGGAAAGAAGAAAATTTTTGACCCAAGCCGCAGCCTCATCAGCCTTTGTAGGATTGGGAGGTTTAAGTTTAACCTCCTGCGAAAGCCTGTCATTAAAACACATCACCATTTTACACACCAATGATGTGCACAGCCATATAGATCCCTTTCCGACAAATCATTCCGAATATCCAAATCTGGGAGGCCTTGCTCGTAGGGCCACCTTGGTTGAACAGATCCGTAAAGAGAATCCCAATACCCTTTTGTTGGATGCGGGGGATATTTTCCAAGGCACGCCCTACTTTAACTTTTATGGGGGCGAGCTGGAATTTAAATTAATGAGCATGCTCAAATACGATGCCGCGACCATTGGAAACCACGATTTTGATAATGGTATTGAGGGACTATATGCACAACTTCCCAATGCTAAATTTCAATTCTTATCGGCTAATTATGATTTCTCCAATACCATCATGGATGGACAGGTAAAACCTTATACAACATTCCTACTAAATGGCGTAAAGGTTGGGGTATTTGGATTGGGTATCGCTTTAGAAGGTTTGGTCTCAAAAAAACTTTATAAAGAGACCGTATATCTGGATCCCATAGAAATAGCCCAAAGCATAAGTGGCACCCTAAAAAAAGAAGAGAATTGCGATTTGGTTATTTGCCTTTCACACCTAGGGTATTCCTATAATGACCTTCAGCTCCCAGATGATCTAAAGCTGGCCGCTGGAACAGAAAACATAGACTTGATTATTGGTGGGCATACCCATACCTTTTTGGATAAACCAACAGTCACCAAAAATAGAATAGGAAAGCAGGTTTTGGTGAATCAAGTTGGGTGTTATGGTATTAACTTAGGTAGGATTGACTTCTATTTGGATACAGAGAAAAATTTGACGGTCGATGGTATTTCTATAACCGTTTAGGAATTATGGAGGTCAGAATAACTACTATAAGATCCAAAACCTTAGTAGGGAAAAGACTTGTGATGTCCCTAGATAATAATAGGACCGTTGAGCTATGGCAAAGCTTTATGCCCTTTAAAAAAATTATTAGGAACAAAACATCCAACGAGGTAATTTCCCTACAAGATTACAAGGGGTCCTTTAACCTTCAGAATTTTAATTCTTCAACAGAATTTGAAAAGTGGGCAGCCGTAGAAGTTTCCAATACGATGGGTATTCCCGAAAATTTTGAAATATTTCATTTGGCAGGAGGCTCCTATGCTGTGTTCAAACACATTGGAGACGCTTCTACTTTTCCTAATACCTTAGACCATATTTTCAGGGTATGGCTACCCAATTCGATCTATACACTGGACAATAGACCTCATTTTGAAGTTTTGGGAGACAACTATAAAAAAAATGATCCAAATTCAGAGGAAGAAGTATGGATTCCCATAAAAGAGATCTAATATGCAATACTTACTTTCCTATAAAGTAGGCCACCAATTCCTTCTGTTCATCTTCTAGTGAGACTTTTGGGAAGGACCTATTTGCTTTTCTATACCAATAATCCGCATTAAACCTGTCCCCTTCCTTTCTATGCAGATAGGCATGAATCCAACTGCCATCGAGGGAGGTCATATCTTGGGCAATATCATGGGAGGCTTCCCAATTTCCTTTTACGTCCCACCACATAGATTTTAGTCCAGCCGACCAATCGGGGTTAGGCTCGTTTTCCTTTAAGGATAGATTAAAAAATTCGAGATTTACAGGTAAAGACATAAGCGCACGGTTTATTGGAGCATTTCTAAAAAATCATCTTCAGAAATTATGGGAATATTGAGTCCTTCGGCCTTGGTACGTTTACTCGGCCCCATTTTATCCCCTGCCACCAAATAAGAGGTTTTGGAAGAAATGGAAGAACCTACTTTCCCACCATTGTCTTCGATCAGTTTTTTAAGCTCGTCCCTACTAACCTTTTCAAATACTCCAGAAACAACAAAGGTAGACCCCTTTAGTAGTTCTGTCTGATTTTCAAGTTTTTCGGCCGAAAGTTCAAACTGCACCCCATAGCTTTTTAACCTTTCAATAATCTCGATATTCTTTTCATTTTGAAAAAATTCAATAACACTGGCGGCTATGACCTGTCCTATTTCATCCACAGACATTAATTCATCATAGGAAGCAGACATAAGGGCATCAATATTTTTATATGCTTTGGCAAGTTTTTTAGCTACTGTCTCCCCAACAAATCTAATCCCCAAGGCAAAGAGTACGCGTTCAAAAGGTATTTCCACAGATTTTGCAACCCCTTTTACCAGGTTCTCGGCAGATTTCTCTGCCATTCGCTCCAAGGGCATGACCTGTTCCTTGTTGAGCACATATAAATCAGCATAATTTTCAATCAACCCTTCCTTGAACAACAGTTCTACCGTTTCACCCCCAAGTCCCTCTATATCCATTGCTTTGCGTGAAATGTAATGCTGGATACGACCTGTGATCTGGGGAGGACACCCGTAATAGTTGGTGCAGTAATGCTTGGCATCACCCTCTGTTCGTTCCAATTTGGTATGGCATTCCGGACAGTGGTCAATATAGACCGTAGGTGAAGAATCCGCAGGTCGTTTAGAAAAATCTACCCCTATAATTTTTGGAATAATTTCCCCTCCTTTTTCCACAAAAACAGTGTCACCTTCCCGAATATCCAACTTTGCAATCTGGTCCGCATTGTGCAAGGAGGCTCTTTTTACGGTAGTTCCGGCAAGTAAGACAGGATTTAGATTGGCTACGGGGGTAATGGCTCCAGTTCTACCCACCTGATAGGTTATCTCGTTCAATAAGGTAGACACTTGTTCCGCCTTAAACTTATAGGCCATGGCCCACCTTGGGGATTTTGCGGTATAGCCCAACTCATCCTGGTATTGCAGATTATTCACTTTTACCACGACCCCATCTGTTTCATATGGCAGTTCGTGACGGTGCACATCCCAGTACTCCACAAAGGCCATTACTTCATCGGTAGATTTGCATACCTCGGCCACTGTGGGCACTTTAAAGCCCCAAGACCTTGCTTTTTCCAATACCTCAAATTGAGAGGAGATATTTAAATTTGGGCCTACAATACTGTATAACAAACACTCCAAGGGTCGTTGTGCCACAAGCGCACTATCCTGTAATTTTAGACTTCCAGAAGCCGTGTTCCGTGGATTCATGTAAGGATCCTCCCCATTTTCAAGGCGTTCTTGATTCATTTTGGCAAAACCCTCGAAAGGCAGGACAATCTCCCCACGGATATCGAATTTCTCAGGATAGTCCCCTTTTAATCGCAACGGGACAGATTTAATGGTTTTAATATTGGTGGTAACATCATCCCCCTGAAAACCATCCCCTCTTGTAACGGCACGCATCAATTGTCCCTTTTCATAAGTTAGACTTATGGAGGCACCATCATATTTTAGCTCACAAGTAAATTCTACAGGAACATCCCCTAAATTTTTTTGTATACGCTTCTCCCAATCTTCCAAATCTTCTTTAGAGTAGGAGTTTTCTAGTGAATACATCCGATGCTCATGAGCCACTGTTTCAAAATACTTGGTAATCCCCCCTCCAACACGCAACGTAGGTGACGTTGCATCATGAAACTCTGGATGCTGATCTTCCAAGTCTTGAAGCTCCTTCAGCATAATGTCAAATTCATAATCGGAAATTGTCGGGTTGTCCAACACATAATAATTATGGTTGTGCTCCCTTAAACTATTCCGTAAAGCCTCTATTTTTTCTTTAATGTTCATTCTCCTTTATAATTTTTGAACTCCTCCCATTTATGATCTCTAGATACTATTGTGTTACAGGTTTTATTTGAATTCAGACAAGCTTGCCTTTTAACATTCTATCATTTCCAAACATATCTTTTCTCAACTGCAATTCTGTGAAGCCAAAACTTTCCATGCACTGCACGGTATCTTTTCCCAAATATTGATTGATTTCAAAGTATAGACAACCGCCTTTATTTAAATGTAAGGTTGCAAACTCCGAAATTTTCCTATAAAATAAAAGAGGATTATCATCAGGAACAAAAAGAGCTTGATCAGGTTCATGATCAGTGACATTGGCGCTCATCTGTTTTTTCTCCAATTCACGGACATAAGGAGGGTTGGATACTATAATATCAAAATTCAGGTATAATTTGTCGGTCTGAAGAATATCCTTTTCAATAAATTCTATTGACACCCCATTTTTAGCGGCATTTTCTTCAGCAACGATTAAGGATTCACTAGAAATATCCAAGGCATAAACTTCGGCATTTGGTAGATTCTTTGCCAATGCTATGGCAATACATCCACTTCCTGTGCCAATATCCAATATCTTCAATACCCCTCTATGCTCTTTTGCTTGCTCCAAAATCCATCTTACCACTTCTTCAGTCTCTGGTCTTGGTATCAAAACATTCTCATCAACCTTAAATTCCATATCCATAAAATGGGCAACTCCTAGAATATATTGTACCGGTCTGTGCAATTTCAACTGGCTCAACCCTTCGAACAAGGGCTGTTCTTCTTCCTTAGTTACCATGGTATTTGGCTCAAGGGCCAACACAAAGCGTTCTAACCCTAAATAATGCTCCACCATAAGGTAAAAGAAACTATCCACCTCTTCCTTTGGATATACACCATCGAGTTCAACATGGAAAATATTCTTGATCTCTTTTAACAGCATTTTATTCTAAAGTTCTAATAACATAAAAACCGGACATGAATAATGGCCCGTATCACCCATACGTGCTTCTATATATTGAAACCCGGTTTTTTTATAGAGTTTTTGTGCATCCTCCATATAGGGCATGGTTTCAAGATAGCATTTCTCAAAACCATATTCCCGGGCCTTGTTAAGACATACCTTCATCATTTGCGATCCCAATCCCCTTCCCCTGGCCTCTTCTGTAAAGTACATTTTCTGCAATTCACATACATTACCATCAAAATTTTCTAACTGGGCAACGCCTGCACAACCTATGATCCTATTGTTTTCCTCTACAACAAAATAACTTGCCTTGGGAACATTATAATTCTCGTACATGTGATCCAATGCTGTATCGGCATAAGCAGTACCCACTTTAGGCACACCCAAATCTATCAACACCTGTCTGATAACCGATGCAACTTGCTTATTGTCTTGAGGTTGAATTTCCCTAATAATTGCTGTACTCATTTTTCTTAACGGGTAACTTTTAAAATTCTATTTTTGTGGGGTGAAGATACATGAAAAATATATTTTGCGATGTATCCAAGTAGCTAAAAATGGACTTGGATTTACCTTTCCGAATCCAATGGTAGGAAGTGTCATAGTCCATGAAAACAAGGTTATTGGAGAAGGTTTTACGAGCCCATATGGTGGGCCACATGCCGAAGTAAATGCCATTAACTCGGTTAAGAACAAAGCCTTACTTTCCAAGGCCACGCTTTACGTTACCCTGGAGCCTTGCTCCCACTTTGGAAAAACCCCTCCTTGTGCCAATCTCATCATTGAACACAAAATACCAAAGGTGGTCATCGGACTATTAGACCCCCATGTGAAGGTAGCAGGCGATGGTATCAAAAAACTGAAGGATGCAGGATGTGAGGTACTGGTCTCTGTTCTGGAAAAGGAATGTAGGGATCACCATAAGCGTTTTTTGGCCTACCATGAGCAAAAAAGGCCTTTTATCATTTTAAAATGGGCGGAAACTCTTGACGGCTTTATTGCTCCTGAACAAGCTTTACGGGAAACGGACCCATCCCCATATTGGATCACTAATTTACAGTCCAGACAGTTGGTTCACAAATGGCGTAGTGAAGAACAGGCTATTTTAGTAGGAACCAATACCATCCTGAAGGACAACCCAAAACTGGATGTTAGGCTATGGACCGGAAAATCACCTACGAGAATACTAATTGATAGAAACTTGAAGGTGGGCAACGATTTCCATGTGATGGATGGTAGCGTAAAGACCATCGTTTTTACACAAATAGAACACAGTAAAAAATATGTGACCGGAGTAGATTATGAGGTGATCGATTTTTCAAAAAATATAGCACAACAAATTTGCGAGGTACTCTACAAGCACAACACTTTAAGTGTAATAATCGAAGGAGGTTCCAAAACGCTACAAACGTTCCTAGATGAGAACCTTTGGGATGAAGCAAGGGTATTTAAGGGGGCCAACTATTTCACCAAAGGCCTAAAAGCTCCTATAATAAACAAAGCTATTGTAGGCAAACGAACAATTACAACAGACACTTTAACCTTCTTCAACAATGATTAAACATATTATTTTTGATTTTGGGGATATCTTTATCAACCTGGACAAGCAAGCACCGATTATAGAGATGAAAAAATGGGGGCTAAAAGATTTTGAGCCTTCATTTACGAATCTGCTATATTCTTATGAAAAAGGGCTTTTAGATTCTGACACCTTTCTTTCTAAAATGAAAGATTATTTCCCATCGGCAAATCTAGATCAAATTAAAAAGGGATGGAATTCCATCATCTTGGATTTCCCGGAAAACAGGCTGGAATTTATAGAACAAATGGCCAAAGAAAATTATTATACCCTTATTTTACTGAGCAATACCAATGCCCTGCATATAGAAAAGGTAATTGAAAATATGGGAAAAGATCGCTTTGACCGTTTCAAAAAATGCTTTGACAAATTCTACCTATCCCACGAAATTAATTTACGGAAACCGAATGCAGACATCTATCAATTTGTATTGGACGCCAATAATTTAAAAGCGTCTGAAACCTTTTTCGTAGATGATACTTTAGAAAATACTTTGGCATCGGAACAATTGGGCATAACAAGTTGGAACCTTCAGGTAGGCAAGGAGGATATCGTTCAAATAAAATCAAAACTATAACATGCTAGACCTTGCCTTGTGCGTCCTTTTTTCCAGCTCACTCTTTGTAATATTCAAGCTTTATTCAAAATACAAGATACAAACATTGTACGCCATTATCTGCAACTACGTAGTGGCATGCCTGTTCTCTACCCTATTTTATGATGGTAAAATAACTGTAAACGACTTAACAGAAAAACCATGGTTTTTAGGTACTATGGCACTTGGCATATTATTTATCGTGGTCTTTATTATCACCGCCAAGACATCCCAAAAGATCGGTGTTTCCGTGGCCTCCGTCGCCGCTAAAATGTCATTGATCATACCAGTAATTGCTGGGGTTCTTATTTATAATGAGGTTTTGGGGGCCATTAAGATTATAGGAATCATTTTAGCCTTGGTTGCAGTGTATTTTGCATCTATAAAAAATAGGACCCTTTCAGTAAAGATGGAGACTATAATTTTGCCTCTCCTGTTGTTTTTAGGATCTGGCATGGTGGACACTTCCATTAAGTATTTGCAAGCTACTTATATGGAAAAGGAAGATTATCCATTATTCTCTGCAACGGTCTTTGGTGCAGCTGGATTTATTGGGATAATTTTTATCTTGTTAAAATCATTTAGGGAACCATTAAGGCCAAATTTAAGAAACGTGCTGGGCGGACTGGTCTTGGGCATTGTAAATTATTTTTCCATCTACTTTCTATTAAGGGCCCTTGAAAATGATTTTATCAACAGCGCCTCTATTTTCACCTTAAACCATGTGGCCACGGTTCTGCTATCCACCATTTTTGGCATAGTGTTGTTCAAGGAATCATTAAGCAAAAAAAACTGGTTTGGGATTGGTTTGGCAGTCATAAGTATTATTTTAGTTGCCAGTACTTAATGGAAGAAGAAAATCAAGATTCATATAGAACCATTATAAAGCCTTCTGAGGAAATCCTCTTCAAGGAAAAGAAGAGTAAGTTCTTCGGATATGCCTTTCCCATTTCTGAGGAAGAGGAAGTCAAGCCTTTGATAGAGGCGCTTAGAAAGAAGCATCACACCGCCAATCACGTATGTTATGCATGGCAATTGGGTGTGGAAGAGCCACATTATAGGGCTAATGACGATGGAGAACCCAACAATTCAGCTGGGATGCCTATTTATGGTCAAATTCAATCTTTTGGAGTCACTAATATACTTGTAGCTGTCACAAGAATATTTGGAGGCACAAAACTTGGAGTGGGCGGTTTGATATCGGCTTATAAAACAGGAGCCCAAATGGCCTTGGATGCTTCCCATATTGTTGAAAAAACCCTTCAACAACGGTTTGTCCTAAAGTTCGATTATGAACAAATGGACAAGGTCATGAGAACATTAAAACAGCACCAGATAGAAATACTTACCCAAACTATGGAACTGTCCTGTACCTTTATCATATCCGTCAGAAAACAGGAAGCCGAGCAAACTTTAGCGCTATTTACTTCCATGCACCCTCCTGTCGAGATCAAAAAAAAGGATTAAAAGATATCATAATTTTATTTTTTCCAAAATAGCATCGGGGCATTTCATCGGTCTTTTTGTCGTTTTATTTATGAATGCCAAAACAGTATGGGCTTCGATTAAAACTTCGTCAGCTTCATTGTAAATTTTATAATCAAATTCTATCTTCACTGAAGGTCTCTTTTTCAGGATAGTGACCACCCTAATCAGGTCATCATAAACCGCAGATTTTTTAAAATTTATCTGTAAGGAAATAACAGGCAACATTACGCCTTCTTCTTCCATTTTTTTGTAAGAAAACCCTAGTGCCCTTAACCACTCAACCCTGCCCATCTCTAAGTATTGTGCATAGTTTCCGTGGTAAACAACTCCCATCTGATCTGTTTCCCCATATCTTACTCTAAAAGAAATCTGATTATAATCCATATAAATTGACGTAAAAACGATATATTTAATTGTTTAGAAAATTTCCCATAGCAACATGAGAAAAAAAAAGCTATTAATCAATACCATTTGATTTTTTTTTTAGAATTTTTGTTCACATATTTGTCATGCTCTAGTACACCAGTCTATACTGGTAAATCGAATGAACTTTTAGCCTAATCAAGAACCCAAAAAGACGAAACTTTAAAATGAGTGTTACTGCTAATTCCGTATGGAACAATTGTTTGGCTTTTATAAAGGACAACATCCAACCGCAGGCATTCAAAACTTGGTTTGAACCTATCAAGCCGGTCAAGTTATCCAACAACGCTTTAAGCATACAAGTACCTAGTAAATTTTTTTACGAATGGCTGGAAGAGCACTATGTAAAATTATTGAAAGTTGCCCTAACCAAGGAAATTGGGGAAAGCGCAAAGTTGGTTTATGTCATTAAAATGGAAAACACTTACGGTAATAGAGAACCCTTTACCGAAAAAATACCCAGTTCAAATAGATCTACCGTCGCTCCGCAAGAATTGGATGTGGCCATTAAGTCGAAAAACCCAGAGCTAAAGAATCCTTTTGTCATTCCTGGGATCAGAAATATCAAAATAGAATCTCAATTAAATCCCAATTATAATTTTGACAATTTCTTGGAAGGTGACTCCAACAGGTTGGCAAGATCAGCCGGGATGGCCGTTGCCAATAAACCAGGAGGCACATCCTTTAATCCACTATTGGTTTTTGGTGGTGTAGGTTTGGGGAAAACGCACCTGGCCCATGCCATTGGCGTTGAAATAAAGGACAAATATCCAGAAAGGACTGTACTTTACATATCCGCAGAAAAATTCACCCAACAATACATAGAATCTGTCAAGAAAAATACCAGAAATGATTTTATACATTTCTATCAATTGATCGATGTCTTAATAATTGATGACGTACAATTTTTATCAGGTAAATCTGGTACACAGGATGTGTTTTTTCACATTTTCAACCATTTGCATCAGAATGGCAAACAGGTAATCCTTACTTCGGATAAGGCACCTGTGGACATGCAGGACATTGAACAACGTCTGCTATCTCGTTTTAAATGGGGACTTTCAGCTGAATTACAGAGTCCAGATTACGAAACACGTATCTCTATCTTAAAGAACAAATTATACAGGGATGGTGTTGAGATGCCGGATGACATAGTAGATTATGTTGCCAAGCATATCAAAAGTAATATCCGTGAGCTAGAAGGAGCCATCATTTCTCTTATAGCACAATCTTCTTTCAACAAAAAGGAAGTTACCATAGAATTGGCCCAGTTGGTTGTAGAAAAGTTTGTGAAGAATACCAAACGTGAGGTATCCATAGATTACATCCAAAAAGTTGTTTCTGATTATTTTGAAATGGATGTTGCTACCTTGCAATCCAAGACCAGAAAACGCCATATTGTGCAAGCAAGACAAATGGCCATGTTCTTTGCCAAAAAATTCACCAAGGCCTCTTTGGCCAGTATAGGTTCCCAAATTGGAAAGAGGGACCACGCAACGGTGTTACACGCATGTAAAACTGTTGACAACCTTGCGGAGACTGATAAGCAGTTTAAAAAGTACATTGAAGATTTAACTAAAAAATTCTCTTAGTCATACATCATGAAAACGAAAGTTCTAATGGTATGCCTCGGAAACATCTGTAGGTCACCACTGGCCGAAGGCATCCTAAAAAGCAAAGTAGACCAAAATGAAGTAGAAGTTGAATCTGCTGGAACCGCTGGCTTTCACATTGGCAAAAAACCCGATAGTCGCTCCATTGCTGTTGCCCATAAGCATGGATTAGCAATAGATAGTCAGCGTTGCAGGAAATTCTCCCGCCAAGATTTCAGTGATTTTAATTACATCTATGCCATGGACCGAAGTAATTATAGAAATATCATCTCCTTGGCGAAAAATGAGAACGACATCAAAAAGGTGAAGTTACTTTTGGATGAGATCAATATAGATATCAAAGAAGTTCCAGACCCTTATTACGACTCTGAAGATGGGTTTGAAAAGGTCTACACATTAATTGATAAAGCTTGTGATGCCATTGCATCTCAACTTCAACATAATTAAAAAGCATTCATGGAAAACCCCCAGGACATTGTTTTAGGAAAATTGTATATGATTCCCACCACCTTAGGTGACAATGAACCTTTAGAGGTCCTACCCATTTCCATAAAAAGGGCAATTGAAGAAATTGACTACTATATTGTTGAGAATGAAAAGACAGCAAGGCGTTTTATAAAAAAAATAAGCTCTAAAAAATCCCAACCTGATCTTCATTTGGAATTACTAAATAAATTCACCGAGCCCGAAGCAATTCCCACTTTTTTGGATCCTTGCCTACAAGGACATAATGTGGGTATTATTTCAGAAGCGGGTTGTCCCGGAATTGCCGATCCCGGCGCAGATGTTGTGAGAATCGCACATCAAAAAGGAATTCAGGTAGTTCCTCTGGTTGGACCATCCTCTATCCTCCTTGCACTTATGGCCAGTGGTATGAATGGACAAAGCTTTACCTTTAATGGATACTTGCCCATTGACGGACCTGAAAGAAAGAGTGCCATAAAACGGATGGAAAAACTTTCAAGGGAATTGGACCAATCTCAGATATTTATAGAAACTCCCTATAGGAATGACAAGTTAATGGCCGATTT
Source organism: Sediminicola luteus (assembly GCF_040566555.1). Classification (GTDB taxonomy): domain Bacteria; phylum Bacteroidota; class Bacteroidia; order Flavobacteriales; family Flavobacteriaceae; genus Sediminicola. Next base: position 489,497 of record NZ_JBEWYP010000003.1, read on the forward strand.
ATTGAGAACCCTTTCCAATAGCTGTATGGTTTGTGTTGCTTGTGACATCACACTTTCAACGGAATATATTTCCACCAAAAGCGTTCTTGAATGGCAAAAAGTCCCGCTAGACCTACATAAAAGACCAACCATCTTTATTATTCACGCATAAAAAAACCCTAGCGTTTCCACTAAGGTCTCTTTTCATTTTCAAGATTAAATTTAAATTTTCGGGTTTCGCACAGGAGATATAAGTGAAATATCATACCCTGAGAATTTTCTCATGTAATGGGCGATACTTGTTCCAAATTCATCACTTACATTATGCTCTCCATAAGAGCGCAGAAACTTTTTTACATTCCCGGCACCAGCCAAATGCGCTGCAGCCAAGATTCCAGACTCTGTCACCTCCACACCTCCAATACGTTTCCCATCGAAACGTTTGATATCCCTTCGTAAAATCCATTTATTCCGGGCAATGTTGGTATGAAATGCCCTTTCCTGTAACATGGGATCATTGATAAAACGAGTGGCATTATACACACCCATTAATTGCAATGTACCAATTCCGAATTGGTATTTACCCAAGTATCCTAAGGCATTGATGGTGAAATAATCACCTTGTGATTCCTTAAAAGCCAAAGCTTCCTTGAATCCGATGTAAGAACTCCCCAAAAAGGGAGGTGCCACCATAACAGGGTTGAAAATAGTTTTGTTTTTGGGGAACAAAACTGCAGTAGGTTCATTTACTTTAAACGTTGAGGGTACTTCCATGATTTTATTGGAAGCAGAATTAAACCCAAAACTCATTAAAATAAAAATCATGATTAGCGGACAAAAGACGTTTATCCATCTTCTCATAGTTTTGATTTCTTAAGACTTACTCGCTTGAAAAAGAGATGCTTAAATTTCTAGGGGCAAATATACGCCCTAATTTCTCTTAACAAACCAAAGATTGTCTTAAAAATGCGTTTTTTTAGCTAAAATGTCTTAAAATCAGGATGATAGGTTTACCTGTTTATCTTTTGAGCGTTGATCCAACGCACATATTGCTCTTTATTTTGGTTGTGCTGAGCTAGGTTTTTAGCAAATTTATGGTACCCAAAATTCTCCACATTGGCCACGAAATAGTAATAGTCGTGCTCCTCAGAATTCAGAACCGCATCTATAGCTGATATATCGGGCATGGCTATGGGACCAGGTGGTAATCCCGCGTATTTATACGTATTATAGGGTGAGTCCAGAGTCAGATCTTTATACAATACCCTTTTATAAACAGTATTAAAATCACCGTTATGCAACTTTAATGCATAAATCACAGTAGGATCTGCCTGCAACAACATCCGCACCTTTAGCCTATTGAGGTAAACGCCTGCAACCCTAGGCCTTTCGTCTACTTTTGCAGTTTCTTTATGCACAATGGATGCCAGGGTAATAACTTCATTAGGGGTCATTCCTATTTTTTCAGCCTTCTGCATTCTATCGGTATTCCAAAACCTTTGGTATTCTTTGAGCATCCTGTCCCTAAAATTTTCAGGAGACGAATTCCAGAAAAATTCATAACTATTGGGAATATACATGGCCAATTTTGTCTCATTGGTAAAACCATTGTCTTTTAAGAAATCAGGATCATTTAAACTATTCAATAAAGTAAGGCTGTCTGGCTCCAATTGGGCCGATATCCTTCCGGCCAGGTCGGCCAAGGTTTCCTGATTGTTGAATGATACCCTAATTGGGATATTTTTACTTCGAAGGGAATTTACAATATCATTATTGTTCATTCCTTTTTTAATGAGGTACTTTCCCCCACGCACGTTGGAAACATATCCCTTTCGCTCTGCAACCTTCTCAAAAGTGGACATATCATTTATTAAGGGAGTCAACATTTCCTTAACGTTGTTAAAATCATCGTCCGATCGTACAAAGACATAAGCTTCGCTATTATTGAATTTGGTATTGGGTGCAAAAACGGCATTATACACCATATAGGCAAAGGCGCCACCAACAACTAGACCTATAATTAGTATGGCCAGTAAAATTTTCTTTATATACATTACTTGTTTATCTTTTGAAATAAAATTTCACCTTTATATTCATTATTCTGTAAAACCCAATCCTTCTTTTCTCCTACCATGCTGAAGCCAAGTTTTTGGAACAAGTGTAAGCTAGCCTCATTATCGGACAATACATTAGCGTACAACTGTCGTAAATGTAACCCATTAAAGGCATAGTTTTCCAATAGTTGCAATGCTTCTAAACCAAGACCTTTGTTTCTGTCCTTTTCTTCCAGGATAACGATGCCAATACCCGCGCGATGGTTATGGGGGTCAAAATCGAACAAATCTATCAATCCCACTGCCTTATCTGAAGTATTACATATACATAAACGCAACTGCTTAGCCTCGTAAATATCTTTATGGGCATTCTCCAAATAGAGCTGTAAAAGGTGTTTGGAATAAGGAGCGGTAGTTCCACTAATTTCCCATATCCCCGTATTGTTTTCCACCTCATAAAGGAAATCCAGATCATCTGGCTCCAAAGCCCTTAAATAACCGTTTTTACCTTTTAAATTTAGCATACGATCTCCCCTTTAAATACATATTTTGCCGGTCCTATCAAATGGATATTATGGTACCCATTATCCCCTCTCTCAAAATTAACATTTAGGTTGCCTCCTTGGGTCTTTATTGCCACTTTATTTCCAGAGACCTTACCAATCTTATGCATTGCCAAAGCTACGGCCGTAACACCAGTTCCGCAGGACAAGGTTTCATCCTCCACTCCCCTTTCATAGGTCCTCACATTAAAGGTATCCCGACCTTCCGAGGTAACAAAATTAATATTGCTTCCATTTTCACCGTAGCGTCCGTATCTCAATTTTGCTCCTTCCACAGGTACATCAACCTTTAAGACGTCGTCTACTATCTGTACATGGTGTGGGGAACCCGTATCTAAAAATAGAAAATCTTTATGCTCCTCTACTTCGTTCACATCCTGCATTTGAAGGCTCACAACTTCTCCTTCTATGGTAGCGTGGTGTAACCCATCAACAGCAATAAATGTAGCCCTATCGGTTATGACACCCAAGTATTTGGCAAAAGCCACCAAACACCTGCCTCCATTTCCACACATGGTACTAGTATTCCCATCGGAATTATAATACACCATCTTAAAATCGGTCTTTTCGTCATTTTCCAACAGAATAAGTCCATCTGCACCTATCCCAAATTTTCGATCGCATAGTCTAGCCACCAATTGGGTGTTGCTTTTAGAAAACACGTTATCCCTATTGTCGATCATGACAAAGTCATTGCCCGTTCCTTGATATTTGTAAAATGTAAGGTTCATATCCAAATTTGTGGTACAAATATAAAGATTTATTAAGTGTTTTTTAGCAGTTAAAAAGACGTTAAACCTAAATAATTACTACATAAATGAATTAATTTTACTCCATTAGAAGTTTTAAAATTTTTATCCATTATGAAAAAAATCACAACTTTATTATTGGTTTCCATTTTTGGAGGTGCAATTACCTTGGGAAGCTATAAACTATTTATAGAAAAGCCAAATTATGCGGTTGTAACGGAGGATGCCGGTCATGGTTATTTCAACACAAGTTATTCCCCTACCTCGGCAAAAGGATCCGGGATCAATGAAGTAGATTTCACCATTGCGGCCCAAAATACGGTCAATTCTGTTGTGCACGTTAAAAACGTCACTATGAGCAGTGGCCCAACTACCATCATGGAGTTTCTTTACGGTTCCGGAGGAAGCCAAAGGCCACAAGTAGGTACAGGCTCAGGGGTTATTATATCGCCTGACGGTTATATAGTAACCAACAATCACGTCATAGCCAACGCCAACCAATTACAGGTTACGCTAAATAATAATAAAACTTATACAGCAGAATTAGTGGGTACGGATCCCAATTCAGATATTGCCCTCCTTAAAATAGAAGCTAAGGACAAGCTTCCCTATTTGGCATTTGGTGATTCCAATAATGCCAAAATCGGAGAATGGGTGCTAGCTGTTGGTAATCCGTTCAACCTTACCTCTACGGTTACCGCGGGAATTGTAAGTGCTAAGGCACGGGATCTGGGCGGCATGACCAACCAATCATTTATTCAGACTGATGCTGCGGTAAATCCGGGCAACAGCGGCGGGGCATTGGTCAACACTAATGGCGATCTCATAGGCATCAATACAGCTATAACTTCACAGACTGGTTCCTATGTAGGATATTCATTTGCAGTGCCCAGCAATATCGCGAAAAAAGTGGTTGAGGATATCATGGAGTACGGGAATGTGCAGAAAGGCATACTAGGCATAAATACAGTACGGTCCTCTACCCCTTACGCAATTGAGAACGGAATTAATGAGGTCGATGGAGTTTATATCACAAGTGTGGAAGAGGATTCCGGTGCATTTGATGCCAAGTTACAAGAAGGGGACATCCTTAAAAAAGTTGATGATATAGTAGTTCATAAATTTCCTGACCTGGTAGGCTACATCTCCACCAAAAGACCTGGGGATGAAATTAAAGTAACTATTGATAGAGCGGGTAAAATGATGGAGGTTCCTGTCATCTTAAAAGAAAGACAAACCCTTGTTGTACCGGTAATGGGCTTAGAGGTTAAAAACCTCAATAAAGAGGATCAAAAGAAATTCAAGACTAAAAATGGTGTTAAAATTGTAGGCGTTCCTGAAAGCTTTAGAGGCTACGGCCTGGAGGGTAAAGTTTTACTTTCTGTAGACAATAAGGAGATCAATGATATTTCAGATGCCAAGAATTTATTTGGTAATATTTCCAAATATGGTAAAACAAGTATCACAATGATCAACGAGAAAGGCGAGCGGGAACGCATAATTTTCCAATAATCCAACTTCTAAAAAAAAGCGCTCAAAAATGAGCGCTTTTTTTATTGGTCAAATGTTTTACGAAATCGATTGAAATATATATTTTTGCCGAAAATTAACAGTTTCAATCCTATTTAATGAGTCCTATCAAATACGAAAAAGAATTAGCTTTCCAAGCCGACAGGAGAAAAGCAACTACCGAGTTTATTAAAATTACCAGTGATCTTTGGTATGATAGCGCCATTGAAGTGGTGCTTTTTAAGAATCAGATCATTGATAAGAATGTTAGCGACATCATTAATTTACATGAATACGCCGGACAGTTTGTACAAAAACCAATTTCTATTTTCGACTCAGTTGAGCTTCTGAGAGCCATTTATGACTTGAATTTGCCTCCTTCTAAATTAGATATTGGAAAATTGACATATGAGTACCATTCAGATGATAACAACTACAATAATGTAAAAGCATTTGTTGTAGATAAACTAAAGGATGCCAGTAGTTCCAAGGAAATAAAACCAAAAGATGTTGTCCTGTATGGTTTTGGAAGAATTGGAAGGCTTGTTGCCAGGGAATTAATGGCAAAAACAGGAAAAGGAAGCCAACTAAGACTTCGGGCCATAGTTACAAGGGGAACTGTAACTGCAGAAATCCTTGAGAAAAGAGCCAACCTATTACGCACAGATTCTGTTCACGGACAATTTATGGGCACGGTAGAGGTAGATGTAAAGAATGAGGCTCTATTGATCAACGGCACCACTGTTCATATTATTAGTGCAGATAAGCCTGAAGACATAGATTATACAAAATACGGGATTTATGGGGCTTTAGTTATCGATAACACTGGGGCTTTCAGGGATAAGGAAGCTTTGAGCAGGCATTTGTCATCCAAAGGTGCCTCTAGAGTGTTGTTGACGGCCCCAGGCAAAGAAGTACCCAATATCGTACATGGGGTAAACCATACTGAATATGATCCGGATACCATCAAGATATATTCCGCGGCATCATGTACCACCAATGCCATAACGCCTATATTGAAAGTGATCGAAGATTCTTTAGGCATTAAAAAAGGACATTTGGAGACCATCCATGCATATACGAACGACCAAAATTTGGTAGACAATATGCACAGTAAATACAGACGTGGAAGAGCGGCTGCCTTAAATATGGTGATTACAGAAACAGGTGCCGGCAGTGCTGTTGCAAAGGCTTTACCAAGTCTAAAAGGTAAACTTACCTCCAATGCCATCCGTGTCCCAGTACCTAATGGGTCACTGGCCATTCTAAATTTGGAAGTAAAAAACAAGACAACTAAGGAGAGTTTAAACGATATCGTTAAAAAATATTCTCTGGAAGGGTCCCTTGTTGAGCAAATTAAATATTCCTTGAGCAACGAATTGGTTTCCACGGATATTATAGGGACCAATGCGCCGTCCATTTATGACAGTACGGCCACCATAGTCTCTGCTGACGGAAAAAACATAGTACTATACATTTGGTATGACAATGAATATGGGTACTCCCATCAGGTTATTCGTTTGGCCAAATATATATCTAAAGTAAGACGGTTTACCTATTATTAATAGTAGGGAATACCCTTTAAAATAATGTTCTGGTTAATTTCCAATCGGGCTACAATCATCAATATTGGATTTTTGTAGTCCGATTTTATATTTTGTCCGTATATAAAAAGGTATTGTTTAATATGTTTTATTATTTAACAATATTAAATTACTTTAGTCTACCCTAACTAATTATTAACAAGAAGCACTACATAAATGAAAATTTACAAAGTCCTATTTATTGCAATGGCGCTTCTAGCGTTTAACCTACAATTTGCACAGGAACAGGAACAGGTCCAAGAGGAAGAAAGTCTATCTTTAGATGGAGGACCAATTAGCAGTCAGTTTGAATACATAACTTCTAATTCTGGAAACTATAATGCAAACGGCATAAGATACGAGGTAGTTAAATTGACTTTTATAGAAAAGTTGAGGCAAAATGTATTGGATAGCTTAAAAGTATATAACAAAAAGACTGCAGAACTAAATGCTACCATTGCAGCAAGTGAAGGAACCATCAACACCTTGGAAAATAAGTTGGAAGAAACTACCAACAACCTGATGGAAGTCAATGAAGAGAAGGACAGTATTTCCTTTTTGGGTATAATGATTGCAAAAGGTACCTACAATTTTATGTTATGGACCATTATCACAGGCTTGTTGCTGTTATTGTTGTTTTTCATCTACAAATTTAGGCAGAGCAATATTTTGACCCAAGAGGCCAAAACTGGACTGTCAGATCTTGAAATGGAATATGAGGACCATAGAAGAAGAGCCTTGGAACGAGAGCAAAAAATAAGTAGACAGCTCCAAGACGAACTGAACAAGCACAAGAAAACGAAATAACTAAAAGCTCCTGATGGAGCTTTTTTTAATTTAGGTATAAGCCAGCATAGTTCAACCTTGGCTATCCTACTTCTATTACTCCTCCTTTTGTGGTAGAAAAGGGCCATAAAATGTATCTTTGCAGCATCTTTTAAAGAAATACCCCGATGCGAATAGATATCATCACCGTTTTACCTGAGCTTATGACCAGTCCGTTTGAAGCTTCGATTATGAAAAGGGCCATAGAAAAGAAATTGGTCGAGGTTCATTTTCACAACCTTAGGGACTATACAGAATTAAGCTACAACCAAGTAGATGACTACCAATTTGGTGGCGGTGCGGGCATGGTTCTGATGATAGAGCCTATAGACAAATGTATTTCCAAATTGAAGTCGGAAAGAACGTACGACGAGGTTATTTACATGACTCCAGATGGGGAAACCTTGAACCAGAGGATGGCGAATGGGATATCTTTGAAAGAAAACATCATTATACTTTGTGGCCATTATAAGGGAGTGGACCAACGAGTAAGGGATACTTTGATCACGAGGGAAATATCCATTGGGGATTATGTCCTTTCGGGGGGAGAATTGGGGGCCGCAGTATTATGTGACACCATCATCAGGCTTATTCCCGGGGTTTTGAACAATGAAACGTCAGCTCTTACGGATAGTTTCCAGGATAATTTATTGGCACCTCCAGTATACACACGCCCCTCGGACTATAAAGGTCTAAAAGTACCTGAAATTCTCTTGAGTGGAAATTTTCCTAAAATTGAAAAATGGAGGGAAGATGAAGCCTTAAAGCGGACAGAACGACTCAGACCTGATCTCTTGGAGTAAATAAAACGCCTTGATCCTAAAAAAGAACCGAAATAAGTTGTAAATTATAATTAATAAAGTAATTTTGCAACCTGTTAAAATTAACCTCTGGCGATATCCGTGGATGTTGGTTTTAAGAAACTTTAAAAATAAAAACAAGATGGAATCATTAATTAAATTTGTTCAAGACGAATTTGTTCCTAAGAAGGACTTTCCAAAATTCTCAGCAGGAGACACAATTACTGTGTACTATGAGATTAAGGAAGGTGAAAAGACACGTACCCAGTTCTTTAAAGGAGTTGTTATACAACGTAAAGGATCTGGAACCACAGAAACATTTACTATCCGTAAAATGTCCGGTACTGTAGGTGTAGAGCGTATATTCCCAGTGAATATGCCAGCTTTGCAAAAAGTAGAGGTGAACAAAAAAGGTAAAGTACGTAGAGCTCGTATTTACTACTTTAGAGGCCTTACAGGTAAGAAAGCAAGAATTAAGGAAGTTAGAATGTAATTTCTTTAACCTTCATATATTAAAAAATCCACCTTCTAGGTGGATTTTTTGTTTTCAACAATTGTTAATAGTTATTGTTCATAGTGTGTTGATTGTTAATTCTTTACAAAAATGTGTAAGATCAAAATATAATTCGTATCTTCAATTATGATTTAAAGGAAAATTCTTTTTAGAGGATTCCAAATCATTATAAAGTTTGCGTTCTTTATATTGTTGTTTGGCTTTTTAAGATGAAAATACAGCAATGTGTTTTCAAATTTTAAAGTTTCTTATTACCAATTACACATGTAATCGGTTCTGAAGTTAACACTGATGTGTATACAGGTTCAATGAAAATTTGACCAAAAAGACATTAGATCGTTAAAACAATGAGAAGAAACAAAAAGTAGTTGCTTGGTTTTATAATTAAGAACGAAAAATGTTTCAAACGTTGAAATAGTGGATCAAAGGCAATCAATGGTTGCCGTTTTGTAGAAAATACAGAACACACAGTTTGAAAGCTATTTCTAAAAAGCCATGTCAATGTACTCGTACAATGATATGGCTTTTGTCATTTTAGACTTTTCAAGGAAGCTAATATAAATCCAAAATTTGTAAGGAAACTTCTTCATTACAAAGCTCATATTCAAAAGGTATCACCCTCTTATTCCCTACTGAATAACCTTCATTCCTGAATTATTTATAAAAGGGACTCCCAAATAACATAATTGACAATGAATTAGCAGAAAGATTAAATATTTGCAAGGTTTTAAGCTGTGCGAAAATTGTATATTTGCACCGCTAAAACACTTAAATATAAGAGATGCCAAAAATAATATACACTAAAACTGATGAAGCCCCTGCGCTGGCTACAGAATCATTTCTACCCATTGTTAAAGCATTTACCAAAACCTCTGGAATAACCATTGAAACTAAAGATATTTCATTGTCCGGAAGAATAATCGCCACTTTCCCGGATTTTTTGAAAGAAGATCAAAGAATTTCAGACGATTTGGCCGAATTGGGAGCATTGGCAAAAACACCTGAAGCCAACATCATAAAATTACCAAACATCTCTGCATCCATCCCACAGCTTAAAGAGGCCATTACAGAGCTTCAATCACAAGGGTATGCTGTTCCCAGCTATCCGGACGAACCTAAGAATGATCAGGAGAAAGAGATCAAGTCTAGATACGATAAGATTAAGGGAAGTGCTGTTAACCCAGTATTACGCGAAGGAAACTCTGACAGAAGAGCTCCAAAAGCAATAAAAAATTACGCCAAGAAAAACCCACATTCCATGGGGGCGTGGAGTGCCGATTCAAAATCCCACGTTGCCACTATGGACCATGGTGATTTTAAATCCAATGAGAAATCATTAACCTTTGCCAAGGCAACCGCCGTTAAGGTTGAATTGGTGAAAGCGGATGGATCAACCACAATTTTAAAGGATAAGATTTCTATCCTGGCCGGAGAAATCATCGATGCCACAGTAATGAACAAAAAAGCCTTGTTGGCTTTCCTAAAAGAGCAGGTGATCGATGCCAAGAAAAACGGGGTCTTGTTTTCATTGCATATGAAGGCCACCATGATGAAGGTATCTGATCCTATCATTTTTGGACATGCCGTGGAGGTATTTTTTGAAGCCGTATTTGCTAAACATGCAGAAACCTTCAAAAAAATTGGAGTCAACGCCAATGATGGACTGGAAAATCTATTGAGCAAATTATCGGAACTTCCCGAGTCAAAACGAAAAGAAATTGAGGCTGATATAGAAGCTGCCATTACCAACGGACCAGACTTGGCCATGGTAAATTCTGACAAAGGGGTTACCAACCTTCATGTACCTAGTGATATAATTGTAGATGCTTCCATGCCTGCCATGATTCGAAATGGAGGTCAAATGTGGAATGCTGCTGGGAAAGCCCAAGACACCAAAGCAATTATCCCTGATAGTAGTTATGCCGGTGTTTTCGAAACCACCATTGAATTCTGTAAAAAGAATGGGGCTTTTGATCCAAGAACCATGGGGACAGTTCCCAATGTTGGCCTAATGGCTCAAAAAGCGGAAGAATATGGTTCTCATGATAAAACTTTTGAAATAGAAGGTAGTGGTTCTGTAAACGTTGTAGACCTTACTAGTGGAGATATTCTTATCCAACACAAGGTGGAGCAAGGAGATATCTGGAGAATGTGCCAGGTAAAGGATGCCCCAATCCAAGATTGGATAAAACTTGCTGTTTCTAGGGCAAGGGCTACAGGAACTCCTGCAGTATTTTGGTTAGACAAAAATAGGGCCCATGATATGGAACTCATCAAGAAGGTGAACGCATATCTTCCGAATTATGATACTTCTGGACTCGACATACGTATATTATCGCCTGACGAGGCCACCTTATTTACCTTAAAAAGATTAAAAGCAGGAGAAGACACCATTTCTATTACAGGTAACGTATTAAGAGATTACCTTACAGATCTATTTCCAATATTGGAAGTAGGTACCAGTGCGAAAATGCTTTCCATTGTTCCCTTGATGAACGGCGGGGGATTATTTGAAACAGGTGCTGGGGGTTCTGCTCCTAAACACGTTGAACAATTTTTGGAAGAAGGCCACTTGCGATGGGATTCTTTGGGTGAATTTTTGGCCCTTGGAGTTTCTCTGGAACACTATTCTGAAAAGAACAACAATCCGAAAGCCCTGGTTTTGGCAGATGCCTTGGACGTTGCTACTGAGAAATTCTTGGACAATGATAGATCACCTTCAAGAAAAGTAGGTGAATTGGACAATAGGGGAAGTCATTTTTACCTAGCACTTTATTGGGCACAAGCATTGGCAAATCAGAACAAAGACCAAGAACTAAACGCCATTTTCACAAAAGTGGCCAAGGAATTGGAAGAAAATGAATCAAAAATTATTTCTGAATTAAATGCAGCACAAGGTTCCGCGAACAACATTGGTGGTTATTACAAGCCTAATGTTGCACTTATGGCAAAAGCAATGAGGCCAAGCAGTACCTTAAATACCATTTTGAGCCAGATTTAACGATCTATTCTCTATAAATTAAGGCCCAACATATTCTGTTGGGCCTTTTTATTTATTATTAACTTTATTCAGACTTTAAATATTCTATTTACTTTTATCCAAAACAGTTTTAATGCAGCATAGGTACTGGCCCGTCCTTTTCGGTTTCTTTTTATTTTCCCTCTATTCTTTTTCTCAACAGAAATACACCCTAAGTGGTACCATTAGTGAATTGAGCAGTAATGAATCTTTAATAGGCGTAACGGTTGCCATACCCGAACTAAAAACGGGAGTGGTGAGCAATGAATACGGATTTTTCTCAATCACCCTGCCCGAGGGAGTCTACGAAATTCAAATAAGTGCCATTGGCTTTAGAGAGATCGTTCAAACGATCTCCTTGACAGAAAATCTTAAAATCAATTTTCAATTGGCTGAAGAGGCAGAAGAGTTGGAGGAGGTTATCCTCGTAGAGGATGTAGAAAAATTGAACATCCGTAAACCCCAAATGAGTGTCAATACCTTAAGTGCGGGGACCATAAAAAAGATTCCCGTTGTATTAGGAGAGGCAGACGTTATTAAATCCATTCTCCTACTTCCTGGTGTCACTAGTGCCGGGGAGGGTGCTTCCGGATTTAATGTAAGGGGCGGTGCAGCAGATCAAAACCTAATTCTCTTGGATGAGGCCATCATTTTTAATTCGTCACATCTGTTTGGATTTTTCTCCGTTTTTAATCCAGATGCCATAAAAGACATAAAATTGTTTAAAGGAGGTATCCCCGCCAAATACGGGGGTAGACTATCGTCCGTGTTGGATATTTATCAAAAAGACGGTAATAGCAAAGCTTTAAACATTAGCGGTGGTATTGGTGCTGTTTCCAGTAGATTACTGGTAGAAGGGCCATTGGAAAAAGATAGAAGCGCATTCCTAATTGGTGGTAGGGCGTCTTATGCACATTTGTTCCTTCCGCTCTTTGATAATGACAACAAGGCCTATTTCTATGACCTGAATACCAAGCTCAACTATAAAATAAACGATAACAACAATATTTATCTTTCAGGATATTTTGGAAGGGATGTATTCAGTATCTCTGAACGTTTTGTGAATGTTTATGGCAATTCCGTTTTCAACTTGCGCTGGAACCATCTGTTTTCTGATCGTCTCTTTTCTAACCTTTCCCTGATTTATTCTGATTATTTCTATGGATTGGAATTGGATTTTGTAGGTTTCAAATGGAATTCAGGGATACGAAACTTCAATCTTAAATATGATTTTAAACAGTATATATCCAATACATTTCAATTGAACTATGGGCTGAATGATATCTACTATAATTTCAATCCAGGCGAAATTGAGCCTAATAGGGAAGATTCCGGCATAATTACGGAACAATTGACGCAAAAATATGCCAATGAATTTGCAGCCTATATTGATGCCGAACATCAAGTTTACGAGCAATTGACATTACAGTATGGCTTGCGATGGAGCAACTTTATGAGGTTGGGACAGGATGAGTTAAACATGTATCAGGATAATAACCCAGTTATATTCAATCAGGAGTTTCAAATCTATGAAAAAGCAGATCCAATAGGAATTGAAAGTTATAAACGAACGGATCGTTTGGCAACCTTCAACACATTGGAACCGAGACTGGCAGTGGCTCTTGCACTAAACAATCAAAGCTCAATTAAGGCCAGTTACAATCATATGGCCCAATATTTAAGTCTATTGTCCAATACAAGCTCCCCTACCCCTCTTGACGTATGGACTCCAAGTGGCCCCTATGTGAAACCTCAGATTTTAGATCAATATGCCTTGGGCTATTTCAGAAATTTTAAAGACAATGAATACTCCTTGGCAACAGAAGTTTTTTATAAGGATATTGACAATAGGATTGATTATATAGATGGTGCGGATTTAATTGCCAACAACGCCATAGAACAAGTAATTCTCAATGGACAGGCAAGGGCATACGGTTGGGAGCTCTCTTTAAACAAAAATGAAGGGTCTTTGCAAGGCTGGATATCCTACACCCTTTCCAAATCTGAACAAAGAACACCTGGAAGAACTGCAGACGAACCCGGAATTAATATGGGAAATTGGTATACAACAGGGTATGATAAAACCCATGATATTGCTATCAATGCCTCCTATGAGTTGAATTCTAAATGGAGCTTTAACAGCAACTTTATTTTTCAGACCGGACAACCTACCAACTACCCCATTGGCCAGTATGAATTTAAAGGCTTGGTCATTCCCGTTTACGGGGGTCGCAATGAACAACGTTTGCCCGCATATCACAGATGGGACATTGCCGCCACCCTCACCCCAAGAAAGAACAAGAATAGAAACTTGCAGGGCGAATGGGTTTTCAGCATCTATAATATATACAATAGACGAAATGCTGCGTCTATAAATTTTGAGCAGAACCAGGATACAGGAAGAAACGAGGCGATCCGTACCGCCATCTTTGGATTGGTACCTTCCGTTACCTATAATTTCAAATTTTAATATGGCGACAAAACGATTTTATATACTACTACTAATGATGGCCTTTATAAGTTGTGAAGATGTCATACAGGTCGATTTGCCAACATCGGCACCGAGACTGGTCATCGATGCCAGTTTTAGTGTGTTTTTTAATGAATTTCCAGGCACTATGGAAGGTTCGGTCATCTTAAAATTATCCGCTCCCTTTTATCAAGAAGAATTGGAACCGGCCAACAATGCAACTGTTTTTATTACTAATACCAATGATGGCAACATATATCAATTTGAGGAAAATGGGGATACTGGAATATATGAGCCCATTGAACCGTATGACCTCCCAAATTTTAATGATAAATATGAGCTAACGGTGGTTTATGACTCTGAAACCTATAAAGGAAGTATAAATCTTATTCCGGCTGTTCCCATAGATGAAATCAGTCAAGGAGATGGCACGCTATTTACAGGGGATGAAACAGAGGTCTTGGTAAAATTTACAGACGATGGCAGTAGGGACGATTATTACCTGTTTGATCTCGACTTTGATTTATATCTTCCCACGGAAGATCGATTTTACCAAGGGGAACAGTTTGTGTTTTCCTACTTTTATGAGGATCTAGCGCCTGGAAAGGAAGTGACCATAACCATAAATGGGGTGGACAGACAGTTTTATAACTATATGACTATTTTGATTGATCAGAGTGGACAAAACGGAGGCGGACCTTTTGAATCTGTCCCTTCCACGATTAGGGGCAATATGATCAACACCACCAATCCGGACAATTATCCATTGGGCTATTTTTCCTTGGCCGAGGCCAATAGGCTCTCCTTGATTATTGAGTAGAGTTGGTTACCCAAAAAAATATTGAATGCCCAATACCAATAGCAATCCGGTTATTCCTTGCAAAAAAGTGGCCACGGTCTGACTTTTAAGTGCGGTTTTCACATCCATGTTTGAGAATTGGGACACCACCCAAAAATAACTATCGTTCACATGGGAGACGGTCATGGCGCCAGCTCCAATAGCAAGTACGGTACATGCTTTAGAAATAGGCGTTTCCAATCCCAAGGAAGTAAGTAGCGGGGCCATGATGGCAGCAGTAGTGATGATGGCTACCGTTGAGCTTCCCTGAGCTGTTTTTAATACGGCCGCTATAAAAAAGGCGATCAGTATTCCACCAAATAGTAGGTCCGCATTTATCGGAATATAATTGGCGATGTCCATGGCTCGCAGCACACTACCAAAGGCACCACCTGCCCCTGTAATCAAAACGATTAATCCGGCTTCCTTTAAGGCGCCCACCACCCAATCATAACGGGTTTTTAAACTCGCCTTTCTACCCATATTAAAGGCAAATACAACGCCTATGAGCAGCGCAATAGTTGGACTTCCCAAAAAACTTATCGTATTAATAAACCAACCCGGTTCCAAATGAAATCCAGGGTATTCCAGGATCGATTTTAATGCAATCAATAGTATGGGAACCAGTAAGGGTAAAAAGGCAGCTAGTGTACTTACCGTGTATTCAACTTTATCTTCATTAGGTGTACTATCTTCATTCACATCGGTTTTGTCATCACCGGCCACAAGCTTTCTTCCAATATAATTAGCCCAAAGAAAACCTACCAGGGACACAGGAATCGCCACAGAAAGACCTAATAGCATAACCAATCCCAAATCTGCCTCGAGCACTGCGGCAGCGGCCAAGGGTCCCGGGGTTGGGGGAACAAACACATGGGAGGCATAGAGGCCCGTTGCCAACGCTACGGCGAACACCACCAGGGATAAGCCTGTTTTTTTGCTCAAGGCTTTGTTCAAGGAAGATAAAATGATGAACCCTGAATCACAGAAAACAGGAATGGAAACAACAAACCCTGTTATGTTCATGGCCAAAGGAGATTGTTTAAGGCCTACCATTTTCAGAATGGTATTCGCCATGACCTTGGTACCATTTGTTTTTTCCAAGAAAATGCCTATTACGGTTCCAAAGGCAATGATAAGTCCAATACTGGATAGTGTCTTTCCAAAACCTTCAGAAATGGTTTCTAAAATCACCTCGGCCTTCATCCCCAACATACCACCAGCCATCAAGGCTGCTATAATCAATGAAAATAGTGGATGTATCTTTAGTTTTATGGTGGCAATAATGATAAAAACAATTACCAGTAAAAGAACAAGGAATACATTCATAGGCAGTGGTATTAAGCGGGTTTCTGTTGTTCGAAATAATTATAAATAGTTTTTTCTATCAATTTGGCCGCGTTATCCATACTATATTGCATGGGTTGGGAGGTATCCATTATTTCCAAAACTTCTTTCAAGCCTTTCTTCTTTAACTCATCGGCTGCAACATCCAGTTTTCCACAAACCGCGATAACAGGAATTTGATATTGTAAACCAATATCCATGACACCCTTTATTAATTTTCCGTGAAGGGTCTGCTCATCTATCTTTCCTTCCCCGGTAATAATATAGTCAACGGGGGTTTCTTTTAGCAACTGTGGAATTCCTGCCAATTTAAAAAGAAATTCGATTCCACTGATAAATTCAGCATTAAAGAACGTTTTCAATCCATAGGCTGTTCCTCCAGCTGCACCTGTACCGGGCAATTCTGCATGGTCTACTCCCATTTCATTTTTTACCGTTCTGGCCAGATTTCTCAATCCTTTGTCCAGAGTTTCAATCTGTATACCATCGGCTCCCTTTTGTTTGGCATATACATATGCCGCTCCTTCCTTACCAAATAATGGATTGGTCACATCATTTACGGCTGTAAAGGATACCCCTTTCCAAATTGGATTCTCCTTTTTTGATATTTTCGAAATAAGGCTCAGATTCTTTCCTTTTGGAGCCAGTTCATTGCCCTTGGCATCCAAAAACCGATAGCCCAAGGCCTGTGCTATCCCTGTTCCCCCATCATTGGTGGCACTACCGCCCAATCCAATAATTATGTTCTTAGCGCCTCTCATTATAGCATCCTCGATTTGAATTCCAGTTCCAATCGTCGATGTTTCCATTACATTCAATTCGGCGGTGGATAGAAGCTCAATTCCCGAGGCTTTTGCTAATTCCACATATGCCGTACTATTTATTGTATTGTACAGATAATAGGCCTTGATGGGTCTTCCCAAGGGATCAATGGTTTCTACTTCTACCCTTTCCAAGGATATGTAATTTTGAACGGCATCCAAGAACCCGTCACCGCCATCGGAGGCCATTACCTTGAATATTTCTGCCTTTGGCTCAGATTTAAGAATGCCTTGTGACAAGGCCTTAACAACGCCGTCCGCAGTTACAGAACCTTTAAACTTATCTGGTATCAATAAAACTTTCATACTATTGAGTTAATAATTTGTGGTAGGAAATAACTAAATACTACAATAAACACAAAAAAGACTAATAGAATATAAACCTCTTTCTGGTGAAAATCCGATTTTTTTGGCATAATTGAAATTCCCAAATCTGCCGCTTTCTTCCTGTTTCCGGTTAAATAACTGACCACGTAAGCCACGACCAATGCTATTATAACTCCTATAAAGTTTAACCATATCCAAAATATACTGAATCCTAGATCTACATTAACAATATTTTGAATTGTTTTTGAGAATATTAAATTGACCAATACTGCAATGACAATTCCAGCATTCATCCCTTTATAGTTTACCTTATTTGAGAACATGGCCAATAAAAACGTAACCAAGACAGGACCATAAAAAACGGAACCAACGGCATTGATAATTTCAATTACCGCACTTTTACTGCCACCAAATAAAAATGAACAACCCACACACACCGCTCCCCAAAAAAGAACCGACATTTTGGAAACCAACATATATTTTTTAGCTGGCAACTTAACCTTACCCCTATTAAAAAAATCCTCAACACTTACCGCTGATAAAGAGTTGACTGTGGAACTCATTGATGACATTGCCGCAGACAAGATCCCTACTATCAATAATCCGATAAATCCATGAGGCAAATATTTTAATATAAATATGGGGATCATCAGATCAGCCTTGGCCCCATTTTGAGCAAATTCTTCCGGAAAATACTTTTGGGTCATAACCGCAATATCGTTCATGTAATCCGGGGAAAGCGTAACCAAGGAACCAATGATAAGCCCCATGGTGCAATACATCAAAACCATTGGAAAACGCATCAACCCATTAGCCAATAACAGTTTTCTAATAGTTCCTTCATCTCTTGCCGAAAGCAATCGTTGCGCCTGTGTCTGATCACAGCCATAATAGGAAACATAAAGAAAGAAACCTCCAATAACCATGGGCCAAAACCCATATTCCTCATTATCACCAATTCCCCAATTAAAATCGATTACATCCAATCTTTCGGGATCAAAGCCATTTGCCAATCCACCGACTTCACTTAAATTTTGCCATCCGTAAACAAAGCAGATGGCAATGCCCAAAAATAAAATGATCATTTGAATGGCATCTCCCCAAACTACGGCCTTCATACCGCCTTGCCAGGAGTACACTACCGTTATCACACTAATAATTAACACTGTGTACACAAAATCGATATCCAAAACTGCCTGTAGAATAATAGCAATGGTATACACCATGACTCCAGTACTTAAAGCCCTACTGAGCATAAAAACAATACTTAATATCATTCGTGTTGAAGCATCAAATCGTCGCTCAACAAACTCATAGATACTCACTACCCCAGAACGGAACAATGGTGGGATAATGATTACCATAATAAATAGCATGGCCAAGGGAACGGCAAATTCAAAAGACAACCATTTCATTCCCCCACCCATTTTTAATCCTACAAAGGCCGGGGCAGAGATAAAACTTATGGCAGACAATTGTGTAGCCATGGTTGAAAGACTCAATGGGAACCATCCCATGCTCTTTCCTCCAAGAAAATAATCTTTGGAATCCTTATTTTCTTTAAAAAAGAATCCCATGGATAAGAATCCTATAAGATAGAAGGCGACTATACTATAATCTAATGCGTTCATTCGGTTGATTTAAAATTTATTTATGAGCTAAGGTATACTTGCGTTAATATACCCGAGTTCCTTTTAATTACAAGTACTTGAAAGATGGGCTCTCAGAGCCAATTGAATATTATTTTACTTTAAACCAATAATATTGGTACGGTTTCAATTTCCAAGAATCACCTGTCCATTCCTTTTCATTTACCAGATCATAAACATGAGATGATAGGGCTTTCATTGTTGCCTCGGAATTGCTGAAATTATACACGGCAAAAATAGTATCGCCTTCATGCTCTCTTTTAATGGAAAATATTTTTTGGTCATCGGAAACATGATAGCTTGCCTTACCCAGTGGATTGAATGCTTTTTGGTTTGTACGTATCTTTAATATCTTTTTATAGGCATTAAAAATAGTATGGCGCAAACTATCGGTGTCGGCAAGCTCAGAGGCCAATTGTTCATAGTTGAGCTTTTCCCTATTAATCCTTCGTTTGATCCCTGATTCCTCTACCCCTTTGTAATAATTACGTGACCCAACCAAGGAATGAAAATAAATACCTGGAACCCCAGGCATTGCCAACATTACAGATTGTGTAAGGATCATTTTAGCAACACGGACTTCATCTTCCTCTTCAGGACCGCTTAAAAGATCCATATAATTACAATTCAGCTCATAAGGGGATTGGGATCCGTCTTCATTATTTTTATATCCAACAAGGCCTCCATGCTTTTCTGCACGTTTGGCCAATTGACCAACCTCCTCATCCGGAATAATATTTTGTAAGGGGCG
Organism: Sediminicola luteus; assembly: GCF_040566555.1. Classification (GTDB taxonomy): domain Bacteria; phylum Bacteroidota; class Bacteroidia; order Flavobacteriales; family Flavobacteriaceae; genus Sediminicola. Next base: position 509,295 of record NZ_JBEWYP010000003.1, read on the forward strand.
CATGCCAATACCATCGTGACTGGCGGTAAAATTGAAAAAACACACTTTATCACTCGGAAACTTCAAGGATTGAGCCCAGTTTCCTAAGACACTTACGCTTTCTTTCATTATGGAATATACCAATAACGGTGCAAGGGTAAAGTTATAAACCAAATCAGCCTCATCTTCTCCATTGCCAAAATAGGAGATGTTTTCTTTGTGGGGCACATTTGTCTCCGTAATGATATACAGGTCATCGGTTAACAATCGGATAACCTCTTTGTGCAATTTAATGATCAAATGGGTCTCTGGTAAGTGAATGCAGTTGGTCCCTATCTCTTTCCATAAAAAAGCAATAGCATCCAACCTTATAAATCTTCCTCCTTTTGAAGTATAAAACAATAATACATCCAAGATGGCTATAAAGACCTCAGGGGATCTTGCGTTCAAATCTACCTGATCCTCACTAAAGGTGGTCCAAACATGTATTTCTTTCCTTTGTTTTGTTTTAAAAGGCGTCAATAAGGGCAATGCCCTGGGCCTTACCACTTTTGATAAATCTATGGATGGGTCAACAGCTATAAAAAAATCCTTAAAGCCTTCTTCCTGAGCTAAATAAAATTGAAACCATTTGGAAGATTTAGACATATGGTTGACGACCGCATCAAACATAATATTATTGCTCTCGGATAATTTTTTTATATCCTCCCAAGTACCCAAATCAGGATCGATCTCATAATAATCAGTTACAGAAAACCCGTCATCCGATGTATAAGGAAAACAAGGCAGGATATGGGTTGTATTGATTTCTGGTAAACAATAATTATCAATAAATTTTTTTAAGGTCTGTAAATGTGACTTGCCCTCCTGCTGGACGTTGTCACCATAGGTGATCAGCATAACATCCTTTTCGGTGAGGGGTGCATGAACGTCCTTTATTATGGGCCTATATTTTTCCAATAGCTCCTCAACCTTCTTCAGTACCCAATCCGATTGTTTTTCGGTATACAAAGTCCTTAAGGAATTAAGAAATGATTCTTTATGTAGTTGTTTTTCCATGATTGATTTTATTTTTTATCCACCACTTAATAAAAGCGAAATAGAATATTATTTTAATTTTCAGTCAAATCCAAGAATAGTGCGGCACTCCAAGAAAAATCACTGCCTCCATATCCTTTTACGTCTCCTTTATAAATGGACTTCCTGGGATCGAAATATTCATAAAACCCCACTTTCTCCAAAATTTCAATACTATCCGATTTGACTCTTTGTGCCAAATCATTGAATCCATAATCCAACAGGCCATGGTAGAGCATCCAATTTAAATTTATCCACACAGGTCCTCTCCAATATTTCTTAGGATTAAATTTATCAGTGCTCGGGTCAAAAGAAGCGCACAGATACATGTCCTCCCCTCCAAATTTATCCATCATTGTGCGTACCAATGCCTCAGCTTGATCCTTGTTGGGAATACCGGCATACAGCGGTGAAAAAGAGGATGAACTCACCATTCTGATAGGTTTGTCATTTCTTAGATCATAGTGGATGTAAGCCCCTAAATCCTTGTCGTATAGCTTACGATTAAAGGAGGTAATACTTTTTTCTTGCCATTGTTCCAATTGCTCAATTTTATCCTCATTGCCGCCTATCATTTTATATAGGGAGATCAAGGCGGAATTGGATTTGATCAACATGGAATTAAACAGAGGATCCTGCACCAAAAAAGGGGAAAATTCAGCGATTTTGGCATCGTTATAATTGTGTTCCTTGGCTATGTCTATTATATGTAGATAGTAGTCATATTCCCTTTTTGTAGGACGTTCGGATGGATCTATAATGGAAGTATCCCTCCGTTCAAAATTATATACGGGAGCATCAATAGTTTCAAAAATGGGATCCCAGAGCGGGGAATTGTCCGTCCCAGATTCCCAGTTATGGTAGATATATACCAATCCTTCATCTTTTGGGTCGCGGTTATTATAAAAATACTGATGATTCTTATATACCCTATCAATGTTGTTTTTGATAAACTGTAATGACTCTTTTTTATCCTTGGCTATTTCATGCATTCTTTCCAAGGTAAAACCCAATACCGGGGGTTGCGTCATTCCAGTGGATGGATACTCTTTATTTGCCAATGGATGTAGATCTGCTCTATGAAAATTGGGGCCCGGGAAATAGGTGTCACTTACTTTATGAAAAACAATGTGGGGGATAAATCCATTGATCCATTGTGCATTCAAGAGCGTTTCTACTTCTCTCTCGGCCATTTTCTGATCAAAATGAGCCAATCCTATAGCTATAAAACCAGAATCCCATTTCCATTGATAAGGGTACAGATTTTTACTGGGAACGGTATATCCGTCCCGCCAATTGGCCTTGAGTATTTCTATCGCTTTATTCCTCATTTTTGACAATGGATTTTAATAATTTTTCTAAGGCATCCATGGATAAATTCTTCTTGCCAATGATGTAATTTTCAGCAGTCAATTTCTTATATGTATCACCATCCAAAAGGAGTTCTATTGTTTTTTCTGCGGCGCTGGATACTATCGACTGTTCCACTATAGCCAATCCGTCTTTCTTTAAGCTATGTTGGGCACCTAGGTCCACGGTATGGAAATTAAGTGGTAGGATATCGGTAACAAAAACAGGATATTGGTAACTTATAATTATTTTTTTTGCTACCAGGGCCTCTATAAATTGATTGCCCCAACCTTCCAATAGACTGGTATAGGTAACCAGATCACAATGGGCATAAGCGTCCCATAAGGAGTATTTTTTATGGCCGTTGTCATGGGATCTTTCGTGGTCTATATGATCATTGACCCATCTGATATCCACATCTTTTTGATGGGCATATTTCATTATTTTATCAAAATATGGAGGGTCCTCATTTAGGCCTACCATCAAATAAACGATGTTACTGTTCACATCGAAAACTTGACCATTGTATAGTTTTTTACCTATTAATTTCTGTTTGTTCGCATTTAATTCTGCAACCACATCCAAGGCTAATTCTATTCCCTTTCGTTGTACTATCCTAGTTGCCTGAAGGACAATTAAGTCATTATCCTTTATACCAAAAGTTGTCCGAAAGTCAGCATTGAAATCATCAACGATCCAATTGTTATCGAAATCAAAAACGTTTGGCACAACTGTACTCTCAATTTGTCTTCTTTTTAATAATTCGTTCTTAGCTATGGTATTAATTACAACGTGCTTTATTCTCGGGTGATTGGGAGGGAAAATCGTTATTAAATACTCTTGAACAAAAGAACATGTTGGGTGGCTATATTTTTCTCTTTCCCAATGAAAATCGTGATGATGACATAAACATCTCACATCAGAATTTTTTATGGCATTAAAAAAACCTAAACCAGCTGATAAGTTCCAACCTAAAGAAAACATATTATTTACCATTAAAAGGTCGACCCCTTTTTTGTTAATTATGTTTATCAGTTTAGTTTCAATCGAGTTTGCTTCCTTTTCTATTTCTTGCTTAAAGGCCTCTTCATTTTTATAGGAATGAAATTTAACATACGCATTCTCAACGACCTTATTATTTGTGGCATCATTATAATGTAATTCTTCAATAATTTCCACATCCTTCAATGTTCCCCTTGAACCTGCAACGTAAATGACATTGTGACCAAGTTTTTCAAGAACAAGTTTCCATTTATCCATCTCTAAAGAAACACCATCGGTTTCTCCAACTCTAAAATGACAAAGTGCTATCGTTAGTTTTTCCATAATGTAATTTGTATAAAAAAACTCATCACTTACACTTAGGAGTAAGTGATGAGTTGGTACTAATAAATCAAAAGAATTTAGAAAGTAAAGGTTGCGTTGAAAAACATACGCCTTGGTAGAATAGGACGACCTACGAAGAAATCTCCGGCAGTTGCTTGTGCAAATGCTCTTGGATCCCCTTCAGATAATCCTTGACTGTCAGTTAAATTGAAAACTGAGAATCCAAGTCTTAAATTTTTACTGTCCTCAAACGGGATGGTATACCCACCACCAATTCTAATTACGGTAAACCCGTCCAATTCCACTAGATTGGCATCGTCATTAAATTGACTACCTCTTATGTTGGCGGAAGCGAATGCATCCAAAGAGCTATTATCATAATCCAGTCTTAATGTGGACAATACTTTTGGCTGTCTTCTCAATTGTTTTCCAACATTTACACCATTAGTTACTGTTCCCTCAACTAAAACCACACCATCAACTGTACCTGATTGTAACACGGTACGCTCATCATTTCGCAATTCATGGTCTTGGTATGTAAAGTTTCCATTAAAGGAGAAATCATCAATAAATCTCCAATCCCAAGAAGCCTCCACGCCTACTGTTTTAGTATCTTGAACTGTTTTAATACCATCTACGGTACCTATAGTTCCACCATAATTTAATCTTTGGATAGCCACCCTATCTGTTAAGGTGGTATAATACCCAGCAAACGTCCCTGAAAATTTAGCCTGTCCATATTTTAAACCTGCTTCATATTGATAGATGTTTTCTACATCATATGTTCCGGCAGTTTCATCATTACGCACCACGTTTATGCTTCTTGTTAAAGGAAAGAAGTATCCTTTGGACATATTCGCATAGGCATTTAAATTATCGTTGATGTTGTACAAGGCAGCTAAAGAAGCTGCAAATCCTGTAGCGCTAACTTCTGCTCTCGTAAATGAACCTGTAGCAAAGTTTACGTTCTGTAAGGCACTTGTAAGGTTCGGATCATCATAGACCTGTGCAGAACCAATACCCCCATTTTCTCTACGTGCAACTTGTTTTTCTACACGAATACCAGCATCTATACGCCATCTGTCCAATATCATCTCATCAGTTAAATAAAACGCTGATCTTTCTTGACTTAAATAATTATTAGAGGTAACACCAATTCTATTGGTAAGTCCATTTTGGGCAAAAATCACATCATTCCCACCAGCATCAGTGAAAGATAAGTTTACCAATTGTGGTTCATTGTTAAATGCTGTTAATGTTCTAAACTGATAATTGTTGTCTTCACCTTCAGAAAATGCAAGATAGGTTCCCAAATTGATATTATGTTCCACAACGTCTCCCACGATTTTTTTTGTGATATTAAATTCTCCCGTATAATCGGTAATTGGACGGTTTCTATCTACATGAAGATTGTCAATAATACGATCATTGCTTCCCAATGCAGTACCTCCTACATAGGCTGCGTTGACGTTGGTTGCACCTGGAAATCCTTGTATATCCAAGTAATCGTTCAAGGTCACCGGGGTATTGGCTTTACCATTAGCTGCAACATAAAGTGCAAAATCATTAATATAGTCGGATACCTTTACTTTAGTCTTAATTTTCCAATCGTCTCCAAGATCATAATCAAAAACACTCATGGCATAAAAACCTCTGGTCCAAATCCCTTCTTCAATTGGGCTTCTATATTCACCAGCAGGAGTCAAGAAACTTGTATTGGCCAAATGAGAAGAATTTAATTGATAAACCGTCTCACCATCATTACCAGCAATCCTTTCACGAGAATCGCCGTCTAAGGGAAGACCAAGTAAAAATTGTGACTTATCATCCAAAAATTGAGTATAAACAGTAAATGATCCTCTGTCAAATTTCTTTTTAATGTTCGCCCTAAACTGATATCCTTTGGATGGCAAACCAAAATCTAATGGACCATCATCCTTACGAACCCAACCAGAGAACGCATAAAATGTATTGGAATCTGCACTACCCAATTGACCTCCAGAATAGAATTCTGTTTTAACCCTTCCTACATCGGCCACTTCAATATTTATGATATTTTCATCATTGGTGTCTCCTGTCTTGGAAATATAGTTGATAATACCTGCGGTAGAACCTGCACCATATAATATGGAAGATCCACCACGAACAAATTCAACCCCTTTAACTCCTTGATCCACCTTTGCATAGACATCACCAGCTGTTGAACTTAAGCCATACCCAGCTAACGTCAAACCATCAAATTGTATAGGAGAAAAGTCGTTCTGCCCACCTGAAGGCAAACCTCTAACGAAAATATTTGTAGCTCCTTCACCACCACCACCATCGGCAACAACACCTGGTATAGAGGCCACAATGTCTGCCTGGCTATTCGCATTAAGTTTTGTCAAGTCTTTCGCATTAATGGAAGTAATGGACAATGGTGATTCTTTTTGGGATCTAAAGGTAGTAGTTGCGGTAAGCACAACTTCATCCAACATATTTCCACCTTCCTGAAGTACAATCTCCAATTCAATAGGAGAACCATCTAAAGTCACTGCTTTTTCAACCGTTGTGTAGCCCAAATAGGAAATTTGGAGAATCTGAGCTCCAGTTAAACTAGTAGAAAAAGAAAATTTTCCATCAAAATCAGTTGTACCTCCAGATGTAGAATTTTTGAAGTACACATTGGCCCCTGGGATCGGGGTTCCTTGTGAATCCTTAACGGATCCGGTTACGTCCGTCTGCCCAAAAGAAATAAAGGACAACAGACCAATTACAGCAAAAAGTAATGCTTTTTTCATAATCTTAGTTTAGTTTTAATATTAGTTAGTATTGTTATACTCTCAGGTTATTAAGGCTAAGATTGGGAATAAGTGCTATATAAGGTACTGAATTTTAACAGATTATCAACTATAACGTTTTCGAAAACGTTATAGTTTTAGGAAAAATGACATTTTAGACGGCATAAATGTTTACATTTAAGAAGTAATGGGCGTATAGTAATGAGAAGTAAAAAAGTAAAACTTAAGGATATGGCTGAGATATTGAATCTCTCCACTTCCACTGTTTCAAAATCTCTTTTAGGACATTCTGATATTGGGGAAAGTACCAAGAATAGGGTTTTGGAACTTGCCAAAAAGATGAATTATCAACCCAATTTGTTTGGCAAAGGGCTGCGCACGCAAAAAACAATGTCCATTGGGGTAATTATCCCAGATATCACCATTCACTATAGTGCTCTAATCTTGAAAGGTATTATAGAATCTGCCAAGGGTTCTGGATATAGGGTTATTATCTCTGAATCGGGTCATCATCATGAAGATGAAAAAGATGCCATGAATACCTTGATCAATTCCAATGTGGATGGGATATTACTTTCCATTGCCAGGGAATCTAGCACTATTGACCATATATTGGATGCCTCCAATTTTATCCCAATTGTCCTTTTCGACAAAGTATCCACAAAAATTCCATTGACAAAAATTATAGATGACGACGAATTTGGAGCTGATACTGCGGTACAGCATTTAATTGATTGCGGAAGGACCAGGATTGTGCTTATCCGGGAAAAATGCAAAACTTCCAATTCTGAAAACAGGTATAGAGGTTATGCCAGGGCTCTAACCAGAGCGGGGATAGCTATTGACGAAAAATTTGTCCGGGAATGCGATTCCATGTCTATCGAAGATGGGTATTCCGTTATGGAAGCCTTACTTGCGGAAAAAGTAGAATTTGATGGTGTCTTTGGTGCTACGGACAATGTGGCTATTGGTGCCATACAGGCTATGAAAAAAAATGGAATTAACATTCCCAAAGATGTTAGTGTAATTGGTTTTAGTAATTCGAAAAATTCCACTATTATTGAACCCAATCTATCGACCATGGAACAACCTGGATATAATATTGGGAAATATGCCGTTAAATATCTATTGGAAGAGATTTCTGAGGACTCTGATATATCCACCAATAGAACGATAGAATTAAAAACGAAACTTATTATTAGGGATTCCAGTAGCCTATAAATTTTAAAAAAATATATGCACACCAATAAAGACTTACTATTAAAAGGAGTTAAGTATTTAGGATTCACAGTAGCCCTAATGTTTGCAGCTCCTTTTGCTATCTATCAAGCTTTTAAAAATCAAGATCATCCCCTATACCTACCTGTTTTGATTACCGGATTAATTTTGGCCATTGGGGCAATAGCACTGGGGTTTTATGGTATTAAAACCATTATGGACAGCCTTTTCAATAAAAAAAAGGATTCATCCAATTGAATAATAATACGCTTGGCTATTAGACATTCTGGGTGATACTACTAGAAAACTGGGTCAATTGTTTAAATATTTCATTTGAGGAAAGAACACACTTAACCTATTCATTTTTAAACTGTTACAAGTAATCTATATGGCGATTCTTTGTTAGAAAATAGTTATTTTTGTATTTTAAATTTAATTCAATGACCTTATTTGTCGATATGGACGAGGTATTTGCTGATACCTATAATGCCCATATAATACGTTATAATAAAGAATTTAATGAAAACCTTACGGTAATGGACTGTATGGGCAAAGAGGTATGGCAATGTGTACCTGAAGAAAGGCAACGAAGTGTAAAAGACCATGCAAGGACGGAAGGATTTTTTAGAGATTTAGAACCTATAAAAAACAGCAAGGAGGTTCTGAAGGAATTATCCTTAAAATATGATGTTTATGTAGCATCAGCGGCAATGCAATTTCCCAATTCGCTACGGGAAAAAAGTGATTGGTTAGATAAGCATTATCCCTTTATCCACTGGCAAAATAGAATTCTATGTGGTAGTAAGCACATTTTATATGGTGATATTTTGATTGACGATCGCAGTTATAATCTTGAATTTTTCCAGGGAAGAAAAATATTGTTCACATCACCCCATAACATACATACTACGGCATATGAGCGGGCTGATAATTGGTTGGAGATAGCCAATAAGTTATTGTAATACTGGATACAGATACTGGGACAACGGCTCACAATTTTTGGTGGGCCTTTTTTGATCGGTAAGGTAAGACCACGTGAAGCTATATTTATTTCACTTTATGGCATAAAAAAACCCCTCATCGTTAGATGAAGGGTTCTTCAAAAAAAGGCGGCGACCTACTCTCCCACTTGGTATAGCAGTACCATCGGC
>NZ_JBEWYP010000004.1:0-261486 GCF_040566555.1 Sediminicola luteus
GAAAAGTATTCCTAAATTTGCAGCTCCAAAAACAGCCTCATAGTTCAACGGATAGAATAAGAGTTTCCTAAACTTTAGATCCAAGTTCGATTCTTGGTGAGGCTACAACAAAAAACCCCTTTTAGATCAATGGATTTGGAAGGGGTTCATGTTTAGATTTAGGATATCTCAATCTGCTGCTCTATTTTTTCAAAGGACGATTTGGGAGCTTCACAAACAGAACAGACATATGACTTTGGTAATTCTTCAAATGTCGTCCCAGATACAATACTGGCTTTAAGGTCACCATAGGTGTCATCATAGATTGTCATACAAGAGGCACATTGATATACTTCTTTGATAGCTTTGATTTTTTCCTTTTTAGATGATTTAGTAATGGAATCAGTTGTACCCAATTGACTGAAGTATTTTTTGCTTAGTTCCATCAAAAGACCTGGAAGTTCAATTTTGTCAACATCCTGTGCATAGGCCTGATATATTTGAGTATTTGGGTCGAAATTCTTAAAATGCAGCACATTATAGGTAGGTCTAAAATCAAATTCCTTCACAATGGTTGGTTGGGTGTTCTTTTCAATGATGACCGATGAGAAATGGGACCTTTTTCCTGGATCATTGCTAATGCCAAAGGTAAGTCCATAGGTACTTATGTCATTTTGATCAAAACTCAATACCAAGAATTTTTTAAGTTCTAAGGCTTCCTTGTCATCTACAGGCAGATGCCAGTTCATCTCCAATTGGGAATGCCGAACATTGATCCCTTTTTGACCCAGAAAGCGTTCCAATTCAGGCCTGCTGCTACTTTTAATACCCTTTACAATAAACGATTTCCAAGGGGTGATACAAATTTTACCTACACTGTTATCCAGGCAAAATCCGCAGAATTCTTTAAGGAAATCCAAGTCATATCTATTATTTCTCCAGTAGAGGCCCAACCAAAATTGATCATCACCCATGCGATTCATTCCCTCGTAATAGGGAAAGGTAGTATAAGGGATTTCGAGTTCCTTATCCATGACCTTATTGTTGGTATCCAGACTCTTGTTAAGGATATAAAAAAGTTCATCCACATCGGCAACATCTTCATGGATGTCCTCAATGGCCAGCGCTATGGCGTTTATATCCCAACTGTAGACCAGCACTGGATAATAGGCCGATTTTGTCCAATGGGGCAACTTTATATTGAAGTACCAATAGTCTTCATGTTGGGAGGCTATGAAGTTGAGGTTTCCACTAAAAATGGGAACCAATCGTTGCTTAGGGTCTGTTATGTTAATTTTCAACTTGGGTAGATAAGTAAACCCTTCAAGAATATATAAATAAGTAGAACCCTTGAGCCAATAGGTCATATCGAAAATATCTGCGGACACATAGGAACTGACAATGTTTTGACAGCTTCTATCCGGAATAATGTCCGTATTGAACTTGGATATTTTTTCAAGCTGTTTTTCATCCATATTCTGAAGCGGAAACAAAAGGTCCTGACGGGAGCCAAAGAAAACCTCTTTAAGCCCGGCGGCCTCCAACATGGTTATGCTGTCTTTTAATTCTCCCGGGGAAGTAACTCCTCCCTTGATTAGAATTCTGTGAAGATTATCGTTCATAGTTTCTACGTATTAAGAGGCAACAGATTTCAATTGCCGATGCAGTAATTCTTTTATTTCTGGTTTACAACTTCCACAACCGAGGCCAGCGCCTGTTTCTGAACACAATTTGTTGAAATTATTACAGCCTTCTTTGATGGCATCTTTTAAATTTCCTTCTCCTACCTGGCTACAGGAACAAACCAATTTTCCTTTCAATGGCACGGAAGCGGTGTTGCCCCTTAATAGCTCGTTTCTTTTTTCGGAGAGCTCTATCTCTTCCTCAATAAGGCGTTTGAATTCCGCGAATTCATTCTTATCACCCATCAGGATGGCTCCAAGAAGTGTGTCATCTTTGACAATGCATTTTTTATAATAGCGCTTGGTGACATCCATGAAGATGATCTCTTCATAGCTGCTATCGTTAATAGGGGCGTTGACCATCCCTAAGCTGCACAGATCCAGATTTTCAAATTTTAGAATATTCATGAGTACGGAGCCATTATAAATACTGCTAAAATCACCCAAAATATACCTCGCAGCGCTGTCAGCCTGTTGTTCAGCAGCAGAGGTAATGCCAAAAAGCCCACCATTGAATTCGGCTATTTCACCTAGCGCAAAAATGGAAGGGTCACTCGTCTGTAAATATTCATTGACCACTACGCCCCTTCCTGTTTTGATATCGGAATGTTTGGCGAGTTCTATATTTGGTCTTGTTCCAATGGCATATACAATGGCATTGCACTTGATGGTTTTACCAGTCTTTAAGGTTACTGATAAGGATGATCTTTGATCACGCTCCTCAAAAACAGTGCTCACCTCATTATCAAAGTATAATTTTATGCCCCTTTCGATAACGTCCTCAGCCAAAAGTCTACTGGCGATATTGTCCAATTGCCTTTCCATGAGTCGAGGTGCCCGCTGTATAATACTGATGTTTACATTACGCTTTTTAAGAGCTGCTGCCAATTCCAGTCCCAAGAGACCGCCACCAACAATGACCATATGCTGTTCTTCCACCGGAAGTCCAGTATTTTGAAGATATTTTCTTAGGTCATCGGCATCTCCTCTTTCCCTCATGGTGAAACGTCCAGGCATATTAATTTGCACATCACTGGGAACAAAAGCTCGACTCCCAGTTGCCAACACCAACAGGTCGTATGAATGGGTCTGGTTATTGCTGTCTGTAATTTCTTTGTGTTCCTTGTCAATAGAAAGGATTCCTACCCCTGGATATAAGCTGATTTCCAGCTTTTTCAATTCCCCCTTCTTAAGTTTTTCCAATGCTTCCCAAGAAAGCTCTTCACTCACGTATTCGGGCAATAATACCCTATTATAAAACGGTTCCTTTTCTTTGGAGAAGACATGGAGCTCGTCCTTTTCATTTTTGTCCCGGTACGATTGAACAAAGCGGTATGCTGCCGCCCCGGCACCTACCACAATAATTTTCTGCTTTGGTTTTTCATATTTAACCACTTCTACAGCGCAGTATTTAAAATCGGGTTCTTTTGATACGGGATCTACTAAATCATTGGTGATATTATTGGCTCTGCCAAAATCATTGTTCAAAACCTTACCCCAATGCATCGGTAAAAATACTACCCGTTCCCTTATATCGAAATTCACTTTTACCTTCACCTGAACCTGACCACGGATACTTTTTATAATGGCAACATCTCCATCTTTAAGTTGACGCAAATAGGCGTCTACCTTGTTTATTTCTAGATAAGGCTCTGGAATATGGGTTAGAAGTCGTTTTACCTTACCGGTTTTGGTGCGGGTATGCCATTGATCACGGACTCTTCCCGTGGTTAAGATCAAGGGGAATTCTGGGGATGTTTTTTCCGATTGGTTATAAATTTTATGAGGCGCGTTGAAATGGGATTTATGGTCATTGGTAAAAAACCTACGGTCCGAAAACAATCTTGGCGTTCCTTTATGGGTATTGTGGGGTACAGGCCATTGAAAGCTGCCCTCCTTAATTAAACGTTGATGTGAAAGTCCAGAAATATCTATTTCTGTGCCTTTGGTCAAAAGGCAGTGTTCATCATAGACTTCGGAGACATTGTTGTAGCCGAATCCTGTAAAGCCCATTTTTTGGGCAAACTTCCAAAGTATTTCGGCATCTGGAAGAGCCTCACCCGGGGCATCTATGACTTTTGGTAAGTAGCTAATTCTTCTTTCAGAATTGGTCATTGTGCCATCCTTTTCCAGCCAACCTGCTGCTGGGAGCACTAGATCTGCATATTTGGTGGTTTCCGAATTGTGGGAGATGTCCTGAACTACCACGAAACTTGCCTTTTCCAGTGCCTTTTCAACTTTGTGGGCGTTGGGCATGCTTACGATAGGATTGGTGCAAATCACCCAAATTGCCTTTAGTTTTCCACTGTCGAGGGCATCGAACATTTCTGTGGCCGTTAGGCCTGGTTCTGATTTTATGGGCTTGCCACCCCAAAATTCTTCAATTTCCTTCCTATGATGTGGGTTCCCCAAGTCGCGGTGTGCCGCCAATAGACTGGCCATGCCGCCTACTTCCCTACCGCCCATGGCATTGGGCTGTCCTGTCAGGGAAAACGGTCCAGCACCTGGCTTTCCTATCTGCCCCGTTAAAAGGGATAAATTCATTAAAGACACATTTTTGGAAACTCCTATGACACTCTGGTTGAGACCCATGGTCCACATACTAATAAATGCCTTCGCATTCCCAATATATTGCGCCGCTTTACGAATATCGTCTGCGGAAATGCCACAAAGATCAGCTGCTTGGCGTATGGAAAGCTGAAATGCACTTTCCTTACAGGCATCAAAGTTAGCGGTGTGTTTTTTTATAAAGCTTTTGTCAATTTTTTTCTTTTCAATCAACCATCTCGCAATGGCATTGAACAGGATCACATCTGTACCCGGCAAAATCTGTAAATGTAGGTCGGCGGAAGCACAGGTCTGCGTCTTTCGGGGATCTACTACGATAATTTTTACATTGGGATTTTTTTCTTTGTGCATTTCTATGCGCCTAAAAAGTATAGGGTGGCACCAAGCCGGATTGGCCCCTGCAATAAGGAAACAATCTGACAATTCTATATCATCATAGGAAATCGGTACTGCGTCTTCCCCTACCGTTTTTTTGTAACCTACCACAGCGGAACTCATACATAACCTGGAATTCGTGTCTATGTTATTGGTTCCGATAAAGCCTTTTGTCAGTTTATTCACCAAATAATATTCCTCGGTGAGGCATTGTCCAGAAACATAGAAGCCCACACTGTCCGGACCATGTTTTTCTATGATGCTCTTAAAAACGGCCGCGGCACGGTCTATAGCGGTATCCCAGGATACCCGTTGCATAGGATGGTTGCGACTCCAACGCATTTCGGGATAAAGGATCCTGTCACTAAGGTCTTGGGCAACATAATTGAGATTTTTGCCTTTTGAGCATAACATGCCTTTATTCACGGGATAATCAGGATCGCCCTCAACACTAATAACTCCTTTTGCATCTTTTTCTACTAGAATACCGCACCCGACTCCACAGTAGGAGCAAATAGTCTTATGTACATTCTTTTTCAGCATGATATTCTGTCTTGGAAGAATACTTCTGTTTAGAAGATGAAATTACAAAATTAAGTATAAATACGTAGTGTTGTTTTGGTAATAGTTCTTAGGATTTCAAGGTGAATCCATAAAATAGGTAAGGGGAAATTGGCATTAATATCAAAAACCACTATTTAGGTGGTTTATGAAATATAATATACTTTGATTTTTGTTTAAATTAAACCAAGTTATGCAGTTGGGCCTTTTTTGAAAGATCAATTAAATTTTTCACATCCATTTTTCGCATCAGGTTGAACCGATGTGTCTCAATGGTGCGTTTACTTTTATTGAGTTTTTCAGAAATTTGTTTATTGGTAAGACCCGAAAGTACAAGTTCCAATATTTGAAGCTCTTTACTCGTGAGGTCGAAAGGCTTTTCTTCTGACTTGTTTGTGGTAGCAGATGGTAGAGGTGCCGCTGATTTGTTCAAAAGATTATTGACAAGGACATTGCTAATATCTCCACTAAAATATTTGCCTCCATCCCTTACAGTATGTATTGCCTTTAAGAATTCGGTCTTCCCTGTGTCTTTTAACAAATAGCCACTGGCACCAGCGTTCACGGACTTTAAAATGTATTCCTCTGAATCGTGCATGGATAGAATGATGCACTTTGTGTCCGTACCTTGGTTCTTTAAGATTTCAACGGCTTCAATCCCGTTCATTTCGGGCATGCGAATATCAATGATAAGCAGGTCGGGTTGTTTTTCATTGACCATGGCTATTGCTTCCTTTCCGTTGGAAACTTCCCCTATGACTAATAAATCTTTTTCTTCTTCCAAAAGGGCCTTGATGCCATCCCTTACCAGGGAGTGGTCGTCTGCTAATACAATACTTGTGGTTTTGTTCAAAACAATCAATTATTACAACACAAATATAGGGTAAAAATAAAACTAAGTATTCATACGGTATTGTTTATAAATTAAAAAACGATCACCGTCTGCAATTGCATACGATGATCGTTTGGTACTATCTTAATTAAATGATTAGTCTTTGTTAGTGTTCAAAAATTTGGGTTTGATAACCAACATCGCCCATGCCCAGTTTTGGGAGCTAGCGGCCAAATCTTTTGTGGTGCCTTTCAATTCATACATTCCGTCACTTGCAAATAGTTGTGAATATCCCAACATTAGTGAGTATCCATTAAATTTTTGAGCAAGTACGAAATCTAACTCCGTGCCCAAAGCTTTTTCACCACTTGGCAACTCCTGTTCTCCACTAAAGTTTAGGGCCTTTACCATTAAGCTCGACTTTTCCCCTAGCTTGAAATTGGCACTTACGTGTACATCGAACAATCCAATTGAATTTGCGTGGTTGCCTACGTAGAAGTAATCCATAAATCCGTTGAACTTGTGGTTGGTGCCGTAAAGAGGGAAAAATGCTTCCGTTCTATTTGTAGTATTGGTGTCATTGCCACTTATGATTTCTAAGCCTGCACCCAATCCTATTTTATCTGAAGCTTTATAGGTAATGTCCAAACCAAGGAGATAGGCATTACCAACATTTATGGCACCTTGTCTTTCCCCAGTTTGAAGAAAAGCATTTACTGCAGCTCCAAAACCTCCTTTGTTATAGTCTAGATGAGTTCCAATGGTTTGTAGGTTGCTGATCCCATCTGGTGTGACGCCATCGCTTTCAAAATTTTGAAAACCATTGTTCAATAGCAAGAAGCTTCCAGTTAGATTCTCCCAGCCTTGTTTAAGGTATAGATATTGCATGGTCTTGTAGGTAAAAAAGCCTGTTGTGTTATAGGCTGTCCCTACCGACTGGAAACCAGATGGATTGTCATAATCCTGACTAAAGGCCAATCCCAAATCAATTTGAAACTTGTCTTTTTCATATTTCAATAAAGCTGCATCATGGTTTCGTGCTTGTTGGGTCCAACCTACACTTCCTAAAATACGTTCGTCATCATAATCCAAAGTCTGCCTTCCTATTTTAGTAGAAAAGCCACTGCCTAAATTGATATTAGCCCACGCCTCAAAAATAGCGAAGGAATTGTTTTCATCATCTGGCAGTAATTGTCTGTTTTCTCCCCAAACAATTACGTCTTGAAGGCTAACATAAACAGAGTAGGCGTCAACGGAATAACCGGTGTTAAGGCGAATTCTGGTAGACACTCCAAAGCCGGCATCGGCCCCATCGGCTATAATAGTGCCAAATCCGTGACGGAATTCTGTTCTAGGACGAAATTCACCATCAATGGTAAGCTGTGCGCTTATCACTTGCACGGTTAAAAATATAAGTCCTATTAATAAATGTTGTTTTTTCATAATTTTATTATTGAGGTGGTTGGTCAATTCGTATTTACAATCCATGGTAAATTGGTAAAACCAAAAACAAATTGTATTCATTCCACAATTGTACATCAGGTTATACGGGGTTTAAAAATTCAAATTTGATAGTTATTTATCCCCTGCTGAAAATTGTATGGCACGGACTTCAACCTCTTCTTCGGCAGCAGCAAACTTTATGGCTAGCGCCATGAGGGCCGATACCACTACAAATCCCCCTATAAGAAAGTAACCACTGGATACAGCTGAGGCAGCCGCTGAGGTTTGGGCAGCCTTTATGACTTGTTCCCCAAACTCACTATTTGAATTTATAGCCGCACTTTCTGCTACGGCGGATTTCGATTTTAAAAATAGGGCTGCTAAAAAAGCACCTACATTTCCACCTGCACCAACGATACCCGAAATAGAACCAATGGCTTTTTTATTGATAAAGGGCACTACGGAAAAAGTAGCTCCCTCTGCCATTTGAACGGTTAGACTAAAAGCAATAAGGAATATCATTCCAACTGCCAAGCTTGTAGTGATGGAGAATAGTGACAACATTGCGCCCTCTGCGGCCAAGATCAAGGCCAAGAAAATGACCCTTCCTCTCAGGCCTTTTAATTTTCCAAAAAGGTCACCAAAATAACCCCCCAATGTTCTTGCAAAAATGTTCATCAAGGCAAAGGATAGCACTAAATTTCCTGCTGTGCTTCGATCCAAACCAAATCTATTCTGGAGATAGTCATCCATGGTTCCATAAACCGTGAGTTCCATTCCAAAACAAGCCGCATAAACTAAGAAAAGAATCCATACCCTATAGTCTTTTAAAGTGCTTATAAAGGAGACCTCGTCTTTTTTCAGCATTGGCATTTCTCCGGATATTTTAAGATCGGCAAAATTACCTTTTGGGGTATCCTGTGTAAAAAAGTAATAGATTAGACCCATGGCCAAGCATAAAAATCCTGCGATTACCATGGAATAACGCCAAGCGATATCTTCGGCAACACCAAAACTAATAACAGCCGCGGCGATCAGGGGCATTCCCAATCTGTTGGCCCCGCCACCTAAATTACCCCATCCTGCGGAAGTGGCATTGGCAGTTCCCACTATTTTTGGGGCGAACATAATGGAGGTATGGAATTGGGTGATTACAAACGAGGCCCCTATAAAGCCAATAAACAATCGGCAGATCAAAAACTGTAGGGGTGTTTGCACAAATCCCAAAAGAATGACGGGGATGGCACCAAGAATAAGTAAATAGGTATAACAAAGTCTTGGGCCGTATTTATCACATAATTTACCTATTAGTAATCTGGCAAATACAGTTCCCGATACGGCCAAGATAATGGAATTCCATTTCTGTGCTGGGGTTAAGCCTAGATCCTTTACGACATCAGGCATGAAAGGAACAATGCCAAACCAGGCGAAGAAGCATATAAAAAAGGATATGGACGTTATCCAAAACGTACGCATGGGAATGCTCTTAAAGTTCAATAATTCAAGTTTTGTGGCTTTTTCTGATACAGTTGATTTCATAGTGTTGTTAATTATGTTCTACTTCAGTATATATTGCTGCGGTAAAATTAAGTACTAATACGTAATAATACGTATTTTGAAAAAAAAAGAGACTTAAATACGTATGTTTTACGAAATAGAAGAAAAATCGACTTGTATCTTAAGGGATATTAAAAATGGATAAGCAATATTTATGGGATTGATGCCCATGGTGTTATGATTGGTTATGGAAAATCAACAGTTCTGTGGCTAACCAGAAATAATTAGCGCTTAGATAAAGGCAAATTATGACCAATGTCACAGATTGGACATTTGCTATACCTTAATATATGATTGAGAAACGTGATTAAAGATTGGAATTGAGCACCCGTTGAAGTTCTTCATCAAAAAATGAGGGGTGTTCCGCAACCACGTCACCAATGACAATTATGCCGGGAAGCGTCGGGTCTATTTGCCGTATCATTGCTTTCGTTCCAAGCAACGTTCCGGTTATACAGGATTCTTTATCTAGGGTGCCGTTCTGTATCAGGGCAATGGGAGTATAACTTTTTCTGTATTTGCTTACTTCCTCTGCGATAGCCTTTAATTTTCGAACCCCCATTAATATGACTATTGTGGCTGATGACTGTGCTGCCAAGGATAGATCATCAGAAAATGACCCGTCCCTTTTTGTGGCGGTCATTACCCAAAAACTACTACTTATTCCCCTTCGCGTCACTGGGATTCCCTGGCTGGCAGGAACTGCAATGGCACTTGTGACACCGGGAATTACTGTTATCGGTATGCCAAAAGATTCCACATATTCTATTTCCTCGCTTGCCCTTCCAAAAACAAATGGGTCGCCACCTTTTAAGCGAACTACGTGCCCATGAGTATACGCTTTCTCTACAATGATTCTATTAATATCGTCTTGAGTAAAGGAGTGCTCACCACATCGCTTGCCTACGTATATTTTTGGAATGTTTTCATCAACTTCATTCAATAGTTCTTCACTGATCAGGGCATCATATAAAATGATATCTGCCTTTTGTAAGGTGCGTAAACCCTTTACCGTAATAAGGTCACTACTGCCTGGTCCTGCGCCTACTAAACTTACTGTTGGGACTTTGATTGTGCTCATATTATTGAATTTTAAGGGGTAACAATTATTAAATTCTCAGCAAAACTACGTATTTATTTTTATAAAAATAGTAATAAAATACGTAATAATACGTAATATTGCCTTGTAATACCTAAAACAATACGTATGAAGACGGTTATAGTTGTTGGAAATGGAATGGTAGGATACAAGTTTTGCGAAAAATTTGTGGCCAAGGCCGACAAAGAGGCCTACCAACTGATTGTATTTGGAGAAGAGCCACGGGTGGCATATGATAGGGTTCATTTAAGTGAGTTTTTTGAAAATGCCGATGCAGAACGATTGTCCTTGGCCCCAAGATCGTGGTATGAGGATAATGGAATTCAACTTTATACGAACGAGCGGGTAACTGACATCCATAGAAATTCCAAGACCATTACCACGTTGAGTGAAAAAACACTGTCCTATGATTATTTGGTTCTGGCCACTGGATCTACTCCTTTTGTTCCTTCTATAAATGGGGTGGATAAAGAAGGGGTTTTTGTATATCGGACCATTGAGGATCTGGAAGAAACTTTGGCATATGCCGAGAAAATAAAGAAAACCGTAAAATCCCCCAAGGCGGCAATTTTAGGTGGGGGACTGCTTGGCTTGGAAGCGGCCAAGGCGGTTATGGATATGGGACTGGAGCCCCACGTTGTGGAATTTGCTCCTAAACTGATGCCAAGACAATTGGATACCAGAAGTAGCAAAGTGTTACAAGTGAAGCTGGAGTCCATGGGGATTAATATCCACCTAAGTAAAGCGACCAATCAAATTTTAGGCAACGGACAAATAACCGGGATGGAATTTGGGGAAGATGATCTGTTGGAAGTGGATATGTTAGTAATTTCCGCAGGGATTAGACCGAGGGATGAATTGGGTAAAAGCTGTGGCCTGACCATGGGAACAAGGGGTGGTATCGTAGTGGACAACCAAATGAAGACTTCTGATCCCAATATTTTTGCCATCGGTGAAATCGCTCTGTACAATCAAATGATCTATGGTCTGGTGGCTCCCGGATATGAAATGGCTGGCGTGGCGGTAGATCAAATATTGGGGGATACGGCGACTTTAATGGCGGCAGAAATTGATATGTCAACCAAATTAAAATTGATTGGTGTTGATGTTGCCAGTTTTGGGGAGCCGTTTATGCCACCAGAAAAAGGGCACTCCATCATTTTTGAAAATAAAACGGAAAGCTTATATAAAAGGATCAATGTGACCCATGACGGTAAAAAGTTGTTGGGCGGTATATTGGTTGGGGACGCCAAGGATTACAATATGCTCTTGCAGATGTACCTAAACGAAATGCCACTTCCCAAAAATCCTGAAAACCTAATCTTGGGGAGCCGCGGAGGGGAGGATGTTTCCTTTGGTAGTGCCATGGATCTTCCCGATACCGCAGTAGTGTGTTCCTGTGAGGCGGTGACCAAAGGACAGATCTGCTGTTCGGTCAAGGAAGATGGAAATGAGACCATGAAAGCTATTTCAAAAGCTACCAAGGCAACTACGGGCTGCGGAGGCTGTAAGCCCATGGTAGATGACTTGGTAAAGGAGACCTTAAAATCCTTGGGCAAAGTGGTAAAAGAAACCATTTGTGAACATTTTGCCTATTCGAGACAGGAACTTTATGATATAGTAAAACTGAAGGGAATCCAGGATTATGATGAATTGCTGGATACCCATGGGAAAGGAAATGGATGTGAGGTCTGTAAGCCTGTAAGTGCCTCAATTTTCGCCAGCATTTATAACGAAACAGCCAATAAACAAGAATCCATACAGGATTCCAATGATCGCTTTTTGGCTAATATTCAGCGAAATGGCACCTACTCTGTGGTGCCAAGAGTGGCTGCTGGGGAAATTACACCCAAGCAAATGATTGCCATGGGAAGAATAGCCCAAAAATATGATCTCTACACCAAAATAACCGGGGGACAAAGGATAGATATGTTTGGGGCAAAATTGCACGAACTCCCCCTTATTTGGGAAGAGTTGATCGCCGAAGGTTTTGAAACCGGACAGGCTTATGGGAAATCTCTTCGAACGGTAAAAAGTTGCGTTGGTTCTACATGGTGCAGGTACGGGATGGATGAAAGTGTCAGTTTTGCCATTGAAATAGAGAATAGGTATAAGGGCATACGGTCCCCTCATAAATTTAAAGGCGGAGTATCTGGTTGTATACGGGAATGTGCCGAAGCAAGAGGTAAAGACTTTGGCTTTATAGCAGTTGAAGGTGGCTGGAATGTTTATATCTGTGGTAATGGCGGTGCCAACCCAAAACACGCCCTGCTATTGGTAGAAAAGGTTGATAAGGAAACAGCAATCAAATATGTGGACAGATTTCTCATGTTCTACATCCAAACCGCACAGCCACTAACCAGAACAGCAGCTTGGTTGGATAAATTGGACGGGGGAATTGATTATGTGAAGGATGTTGTGATAAATGACTGTCTGGGAATTGTAGATAAACTTGACAAAGAAATGCAAGCCCTTGTTGATTCTTATAAATGTGAGTGGAAGGAAGCTGTTGAGAATCCAGAAATAAGAGCTAAATACACTCATTTTGTAAACTCAAATTCTGAAGATGAAAATATAGAGTTTGTTTCCCTTAGAGAACAAAAAATGCCAGCCCCTTGGAATTAACAACAATTGTTTTTTTTCAAGTCAATAACCTTTAAAATGTAAGATGATGATAGATTCACTTTTAAAAAACTACACGAGCGTTGAAGAAGATCAGGTCACCGTTTGGTTCAAGGCAGCCGAGGTTACTAAATTCCCCAAAAATGGAGGGGCGTGTGTAAAATATAAGGAGAAACAGATCGCTGTTTTTAACTTTACAAGGGAAGGGGTTTGGTACGCTTGCCAAAACCTTTGTCCGCACAAAATGGAAATGGTACTGTCAAGAGGGATGATAGGGGAGGATATGGGTACTCCAAAAGTTGCATGTCCCCTACACAAAAATACATTTTCCTTAAAAACCGGAGAGAATTTAAACGGGACTTTGGAGGCTATTGCGATTTATCCCGTAAAAGTAACGGATGGCTTTGTGTATATTGGTTTTTCTGAATAGCTTTGGAACAAACCCATATCCTCATGGAAGTGACCAATAAACTACAGAAGGCCTTTGAGCTTTTTGACCTGGCTAATGAAAAAGATCCGAATAGGGAAGTATTCCAAGGGAAGTCCTATTCAAAAGAGGTTTTGTATGCCATGCGTATGACCGAAAAGCTGAATAAATTTGCGCCAGATGCTTCAGAGCCTTTAAGGCTAACAGCTCGTTGCCAGCATATCTGTAGGTGGGAGATTCCAAGGGAATCCTATGAAATGAACAGGGTGGGGTATTTGAAATGGCGACAGGATCTTAAAAAATTTCATGCTGAAAAAGCAAGTGGAATTTTAAAGGAAGTTGGATATGATCAAAAAACCATTGATACAGTAGCCTTCCTATTGGAAAAGAAGCAGCTTAAAAAGAACGAAGAAACCCAGACGTTGGAAGATGTTATATGTTTGGTATTTCTAGAATTTTATTTTGAGCCCTTTATAGAAAAACACTCTGAAGAAAAATTAATAGACATCCTTCAAAAAACCTGGCGAAAAATGTCCAATAAAGGACACGAAGCGGCACTTAAATTACCATTGTCCGAAGGTGCTTTAGCCCTGGTTGGGAAAGCTCTACAAGGGTAGTGGCCAATTACAATTAATTTGGGTACATTAAGTTTAATTCTGCAGGTCTAATTCTGCACTCTAGAAGTTTCTGGCCATCAAATAATAATACGAAAACTTTCCGTTTAGAAAACAGAATTTAATGAACAGCGATAAGTTGCAACAGCCTTTAGATGCCGCCACCTTTCAAAGAATGCGAAAGTGGTATGTCCTTGCCTTGGCAGGCATTGCGCTCACCATTATCAGTGCCCAGATTCTTATCCAAAAACATTTAAATTCCCAATTGGATGATTCCAGAATCATCAACGTGGCTGGAAGGCAACGCGCGTATAGTCAAAAACTTGTCAAAGAAATCTTACTGCTCAAGGAGTCTGAGGGGATTGTATCGCAAGAATCTGTACTCAGGGATTTAAAACAAACATTATACGTTTGGACCACATCCCACCAGGCACTGCAATTTGGGAATGATTCCATGGGACTAAAGGTGGAGGAGGACCCGGATATTTTGGCGCTTTTCAATAAAATTGCTCCGCACCATATAGCAATGGTAGACGCAGCGGAAGATGTTCTTTCCCAATTTGGGGTTGCCGATAAATCAACTTCCAATCGCTATCAAAAAGATTTGACCATATTGCTCCAACATGAGCGCACCTTTTTGGACTTAATGGATACAATGGTAAATGATTATGATCAGCGCAGTAAGAAGCAACTACAAAATTTAAAGTATAAGGAGTATTTGTTGTTGGGGTTCTCATTGCTGATTTTGATGTTGGAAATGTTATTTATTTTTAGACCGATGTCCATTCAGATTCGTAAGACCATCAAAAATCTATTGGAAAGTCAGGTTAGATCGGAAAAACATTCCATGGAAATCGAAAAATTGTTCCAGGAAAAGGAAAAATCGCTTCTGGAGTTACAGGAACTGAATTTTGTCATAGATAATGCTGCTTTGTTTGCAAGCGCCAAAAATGATGGGAGTATTGTATTTATGAGCAAAAAGTTTTTGGAGCTGCTGGAATGTGAGAAAGAAGATCTAAATAAACCATTGTCAGAGATTTTAACGGTAGACGAAGGGCAACAACAATACCTAAAAGAAATTCTAAAAAGTAATAGGCAGCAACTTCGTTCCGAGGAGATCAAGGTAAGGACCAAAAAAGGTGATGACCTATGGTTGGACATGTCCATTACTCCTATGTTGCAATCTGCGGTAAAACAAAGTATTCTGATCTTGTGTTCCGATATTACAGAACGCAAAAAGAACCAGCTGAAAATAGAGCAGTTGACCAAGGAAAAGTATGAAGAGAGTATCAAACAAAAACAATTACAGGCAAGTCAGATTGTAGAAGGGCAGGAAGAAGAGCGGAAAAGAATTGCTAAGGATATCCATGATGGCATCGGCCAAATGCTAACCGCCCTCAAATTTAATATTGAGTCCATCAATCTGGAAAATAGTGAAAAAGCAGCCGAAAAGATCGCCTATCTAAAAACCTTAACTACAGATTTGATTAAGGGAGTTAGAACTGCTACCTTTAACCTAACCCCTCCCGAACTTAGCGATCATGGAATATTCCCAGCCCTACAAAAAATGGCTATGGAGCTATCCAAATTAACAGGGAAGAACATTTTGTTCGAGAACAAATCTGAAGAGAATATTAGGTTCGATTCTTTAGCAGAAACCAATATTTATAGGGTTACCCAAGAAGCGGTGAACAACGCAATAAAATACGCCGAGGCCAATTATATTTTAGTGACCATTAACTTTAGGGATGGAATTTTAAGCGTGGTCATTGATGATGATGGAAAAGGTTTTGATGATACCATACTTCAGAACAAACCAGATAACAGTAGTGAAGGAGGGATGGGGCTGTTTTTTATGAGAGAAAGAATGAGCTATATCAATGGACGATTGTTCATTAACTCGGTCCCGGGAAAAGGAACTAGGGTTACCATTAATTATAAGACAGAAAAAGACATCCATTATGGAGCGAAATGAATTATACCCTGTATTTTTAAAAGTATCACAATTGAATGTTCTCATTGTGGGAGGGGGCAATGTGGGGTTGGAGAAACTGACTTTTTTGTTGAAATCAAGCCCAAATGCACAGGTGGAAATGGTCTCCCTTGAATTTTTGGAGGACACCTTGACTTTGGCGAAGCAACACAATGTAAAAATCACCTACGATGCTTACCATGAAAAATATTTGGAAGGCAGACATATGGTAGTTGCCACCACGGATAAAGTGGAGGTTAATGAACAGGTGTACCATGATTGTAGGGCGCGAACCATTCTAGTGAATGTTGCCGATAATCCGCCCTTCTGTGATTTTTATATGGGTGGTATCGTAACCAAAGGAAATGTAAAAGTGGCAATATCCACCAACGGAAAATCCCCTACAACGGCCAAAAGGTTGCGTCAATTCTTTGAAGATGTTATCCCTGAAAATATAGACGATCTGGTACTGAACTTAAATGAATATCGGAAGACCATTAAAGGGGATTTTGAGGAAAAAGTAGAAACCTTAAATGAATTTACCAAAGGACTTGTCAGTAAAAAGGGCGATAACGAGCCCATTAAAAATGAAACTATATGGTCTCGGTTGAAGAAGCACTTCAGATAATTGCCAAAAACACTCCAATTCTGCAAAGTGTAGCCCTTCCCTTGACTCAAACCAAGGGGATGGTCATGGCGCAAGATGTGCTTGCCCCTATAGATCTGCCTCCTTTTGACCAATCGGCCATGGATGGATATGCGATCAATATCCATCACGAAAAGAAATATACCATCATTGGAGAAGTCGCGGCTGGGGACGGAAAAGAGGTTCGTTTAAAGGTTGGTGAGGCTGTGCGGATCTTTACAGGGGCCATGATACCTAAGACAGCCAATGCAGTTGTTATGCAAGAAAAAGTAACAAGGCTTGGGGATAGTATTGTGCTTATGGACGAGGCTGTTACTGGAAGCAATATAAGGCCATGTGGCGAGCAAATAACCAAGGGTGTTCTAGCTTTGCCAAAAGGCACTGAGCTTACCCCTCCGGCCATTGGATTTTTGGCGGGAATGGGGATTAGGGAGGTTAATGTTTTTGATAAGCCTAGAGTTGGGATCGTAATCACCGGTAATGAGTTGGTGGAAGGAGGCGAAGCGTTGAAGCCAGGTCAAATTTATGAGGGCAATTCCAAAATGCTTTTGGCGGCTGTTAAAGGGTATGGAATAGAGACCTGTACAACGTATCAGGTAGCGGATAATTTTATGGCTACCTGTGAGGTGCTTACAAAGGCCTTTCTAGAGAATGATGTGGTTCTTGTGAATGGGGGCATCTCTGTAGGAGACCATGACTATGTATATAAAGCCTTAAAAGCATTGGACGTAGAGCCTTTGTTTTATAAGGTGAGGCAAAAACCAGGGAAACCTCTGTTCTTTGGAAAACGGGGAAATAAAATTGTCTTTGCCTTGCCAGGGAATCCGGCAGCGGCACTGACTTGTTTTTATCTTTATGTATACCCTGCCTTTCAAAAAATAATGGGTCAATTGGGGAGTGGATTAGAGAGAAGAAAACTAATGATTACTACCTCAGTAACAAATACCTTCGGCAGGGCCTTGCTACTAAAAGCCAGGGTTCTACAAAATGGGGAGGTAGAAATTCTGGAAGGACAAAGTTCGGCAATGTTGCACACTTATTCCCTTGCCAACGCCTTGGTGTATGTGCCAGAATCGGTATCCGAAATCCATAAGGGTGGTGTGGTTGAGGTATTGGTATTTCCTAATTAAAACTATGGCGAGGTTAAATAGTGGATTCTAAGTATCTTTAAGAACTTTTTTGAATCAATAAAGAATGTAATGGAAAAGAAAAAAGTGAAAAACGTGTTTGTCTCCGGAGCCATTTCCCCTCATTTTATTGGGGAATCCATAGCCAAGCACCAATCTAAAACTACCATTGGTGCCCATGATATTTTTTTGGGACAAGTTAGGGCTGATGTTATTGAAGGGAAAACGGTGGCCGCGATAGAATATACGGCCTATGAAGAAATGGCAAACAAGAAATTCCACGAGATTAGGGAGGCTGCTTTTGAAAAGTTCAACCTTAACTGCATGCACATATATCACAGTTTAGGGACTGTAAAGGCTGGGGAATTATGTCTGTTTGTTTTTGTATCCTCTCCCCACAGAAAAGAAGTTTTTGAAGCATTGCAACATATAGTAGAAGAAATAAAGGTACAGGTGCCTATTTTTGGGAAAGAGCTTTTTGAAGATGAGAGTTACCAATGGAAAGTGAATAGTTAGATATGGTAGATATTACACACAAAAACCTTACCCTCCGAATAGCAACAGCACAAGCGGTCGTTAAAGTGAGTTCAGAAGATACTATAAAAGCGATAAAGGAAAACAGGGTGCCTAAAGGTGATGTGTTCTCAGCTAGCAAGGCAGCAGGTCTTTTGGGGGTAAAAAAAACGTCTGACCTTCTGCCGGACTGTCATCCCATGCCTATTGAATATACGGGGATCGATTATGAGATCAACGGACTGGAAATTACCGTTTTGGTAACCGTAAAGACCATTTATAAAACAGGAGTAGAGGTAGAGGCCATGCACGGCGCAAGCATTGTTGCCCTGAACATGTACGACATGCTAAAACCCATAGATAAAGGGGTGGAAATCCATCATATCAAATTACTTCAAAAGAAAGGCGGTAAGTCGGACTACAAGGATGATTTCAAAGAGCCGTTGACCTTTGCGGTAGTCGTTTGCTCGGATACCATTGCGAAAGGGAAAAAAGAGGACAAGGCAGGAAAGGCTATTATTGACAAGCTGAAAGCTTTGAATTATTCAGTCTCCAATTATATGATCATTCCAGATGAAAAGGAAGAGATCCAACAGAAGGCAAAGGAATTTGTTGCCGAAGGGTTGGACGTGATTATATATTGTGGTGGAACCGGACTATCAGAAAGGGATATTACCCCAGAAGCGCTGATTCCTTTGCTGGAAAGGCGAATTCCAGGAATTGAGGAAGCCATAAGGAGCTATGGACAGGATAGAATGCCTTATGCCATGTTGTCCCGCAGCGTTGCTGGAACTATAGGGACAACCTTAGTTTTGGCATTGCCCGGATCTACCAATGGAGCCAAGGAATCCATGGATGCCATTTTCCCTCATGTATTACATAGCTTTAAGGTGCTAAAGGGCTGGAGGCATTAAACTTTATTTTCTTGGCGACCAAATTTCATGCAAAGGATCACCTTTGCTACTTTTTCCCATATGGTGCCAGTCGCCATCTTTTATGTCGTAGGTAAATCCTAAGGTGGCACCTGCCCTTGAATTATCTCTTGAAAAAAACTGGATATGCTCGCTATAAGTTCCGTTTTCTGAACTAAATGCACCACCACCGGACCCAAAGAATTCCATTGTTTCCGTATTAAAGGCAATCCACTGAAAATGTCCGTTAAGGAGAAATTTCATGGTCTTACGTGGGCCTGTGGTATCCCTTCTGCTTTCCCCTTCTTCAGTGACCCTTCCAGCCATCAGCCATTTCCCGTCCAGTTCTTGTGGTTTATGTGGGTCTGTCTTCATTTTGTTATGGCTCCCATCGAACTCGAGATAAAGTTGATTGTTTTTAAAGGAATAGGGAATAGTAATGGTACTGATGCTATCATATTTATAATTGGAATTGAATTCCA
Organism: Sediminicola luteus; assembly: GCF_040566555.1. GTDB lineage: Bacteria > Bacteroidota > Bacteroidia > Flavobacteriales > Flavobacteriaceae > Sediminicola. The sequence continues at coordinate 19,411 of NZ_JBEWYP010000004.1, forward strand.
GGTTCAAAACGATATGATCATTTTTTATTTCATAAAAGCCACCGACCGTTTTTATGAAGTTTGCGGGATTCTCGGAATAACTTGTGTGTACCAAGTAATTCTTATCCATCAAAAACAGATGGGAGGTGGTTATGTCATCTTTTAGTGATTCAAAAGTATAGGCATTTGAAGGTATTTGTGCCCTTACTATAGATAGTGTGGAGAAGAATACCACAAACACCGAATAACGTATCATCTTTTTTGGATTCATTGGAAAGATTTTGATGAGTTAAATTTTAATATTAAAACTTGAAAATCAATATATTAAAAGAATATTTTAGCAATATTTAGACCTTTTTATCGTGTATTTTCACAATTGGGGTAATTTTTTTTAAATCCCTTGTTTTTTCATTTTTTTTGTTTTCATTTGTCATAGCATTTTGCTTCATGTTATGAAACGTTTTTATGTATTCGGACCATTGGAAATTAGGAAGATTTTTCCAGTGAATGCCCATCAAATGAGCAGCCGAATTTTAAGTGTGACTTCCGCGATGTCCTCGATAGTTCTGGGTTGTTCCAACTGTCTCTATTCCATCAAGTTTTGATGGGAAACCTTCATTTGATAATAAAATTAAAAAATAAGAATCTATCTTATTGCCATAACACTCCATTTTTTTTTAAGTTTATAAAAAAACTATTTTAATGAACATTAAGTATATTGATCTTATCCACCAAAGTTATTATTTCCCTCAGGAGGAATTTAACCTGGATGGAGAGAGCCTTCAATTTCATGGAATTCCCTTATTGGAACTAGTTGAAAAATATGGGAGTCCCCTAAAATTTACATATCTGCCTAAGATATCAGATAATATCAATAGGGCGAACAAATGGTTTGAGGCGGCCATCAAAAAGAACGATTATAAAGGGAAGTACCATTACTGTTACTGTACCAAAAGTTCCCATTTTGAACCCGTTTTGAACGAGGCACTAAAGAACGATATCCATATAGAGACGTCTTCGGCTTTTGATATCAATATTGTGGAGAAATTGAAGAGAACGGGTAAAATCAAGGATGATACCTATGTGATCTGCAATGGTTTTAAAAGAGATCAGTACATTACCAATATTGGGAGGTTGATCAATGAAGGGCATCAGAATTGTATTCCCATTATAGATAACTATGAAGAAATAGAGCTGTTATCAGATGAGATAAAAGGAGATTTCAAAGTAGGTATCCGTATTGCTTCCGAAGAGGAGCCAAAATTTGAATTTTATACCTCCCGATTGGGCATAGGTTATAAGAATATAGTTCCTTTTTTTGAGGACCAGATTAAGAACAATGACAGGGTGGAGCTTAAAATGCTTCATTTCTTTATCAATACAGGGATTCGCGATAATGCCTATTATTGGAACGAACTTGTCAAATGTTTGAAGGTCTATGTGCGACTAAAGAAAATCTGTCCATCATTGGACAGTTTGAATATTGGGGGAGGTTTTCCAATAAAGAACTCGTTGGCGTTTGATTATGATTATGAATATATGATCGATGAGATCGTAAACCAGATCAATATCACCTGTCAGGAAGCGGAAGTTCCGGTGCCCCATATTTTTACTGAATTCGGAAGTTTTACAGTTGGAGAAAGTGGCGGAGCTATTTATGAGGTATTGTATCAAAAGCAACAGAACGATCGTGAGAAATGGAATATGATCGATTCTTCTTTTATTACAACCTTGCCAGATACCTGGGCCATTAGTAAGCGATTTATAATGTTGCCCGTTAACCGCTGGGAGGACGAGTACGAACGTGTACTGCTCGGCGGACTAACTTGCGATAGTGATGATTATTACAACAGTGAGCAGAACATGAACGCTATTTATCTGCCCAAATACAGGAGGGAAAAGCCCTTGTACATCGGATTTTTCAATACGGGTGCGTACCAAGAGAGTATTGGTGGATACGGCGGTCTTCAGCACTGTTTAATTCCACACCCAAAACATATATTAATAGACAGGGACGAAAAAGGAAACCTTGTTACAACCTTATTTAGTGAACAACAAAAAGCAGAGGATTTGCTTAAAATTTTAGGATATGAGCACGAATAACAATTATGCTGGCATTCCAGATGAGTTTGCACAATTGGAAAAGGCAAAGGTAGTTTTGATACCTGTACCTTATGATGGAACAAGTACTTGGGGCAAGGGTGCCGATAAAGGGCCCGAGGCGTTTTTGGATGCTTCCGCCAATATGGAGTTGTATGATATAGAAACTGGGACCGAGGTTTATCAGCAAGGAATATTTTTGGCCCCTACCATTACCGAGAATAGTTCTGCCGAAGCGGTGGTGAATGCTGTTCACAAAAACACCAAAGAATACATTAAACGCAATAAGTTTGTAACCCTTTTTGGAGGGGAGCATTCCATCTCAATTGGTTCTATCCGTGCCTTTAATGAGTGTTTTGACAATCTTACCGTTTTGCAAATAGACGCACACGCGGACCTTAGGGAGTCCTATGAGGGCACAAAATACAACCATGCCTGTGCGGTGCACGAGGCAAGTCAGACTACCAACCTATTGCAGGTAGGCATCCGTAGTATGGATATTATAGAAAAGACGTTTATGGATGAAGAAAAGACCTTCTTTGCCCATGATATCGTGAATGATGAATATTGGATGGACAAGGTAATTGCCCAAATGACCGATAACGTATTTATTACGTTCGATTTGGATGCATTAGATCCTTCCATTATGCCCTCTACCGGAACACCGGAGCCAGGAGGATTGCTATGGTACGAGACCTTGGAGTTTTTAAAACAGGTTTTTGCCGAGAAAAACGTAGTAGGTTTTGATATTATGGAGCTTTGTCCGAATAAGGTGGATAAATCTTCTGATTTTGTGGCAGCAAAACTTTACTATAAAATGTTAAGCTACAAATTTATGGAAGAAGCCATCGAGGATACTTATGACAACACCTACGATGTGGACGCCAAAGCCGGAAATACTAATAATTCAAGATTCGAAGATGACGAAGACTAAGGGAGCAATCTCCAATTTTATTGAAAAATATTATTTACACTTTAACTCAGCAGCATTGGTAGATGCCGCCAAGGGGTATGAGGACCAATTGAACAATGGGGCCAAAATGTTGGTTTCCTTGGCAGGGGCCATGAGTACCGCTGAGCTGGGGAAGATTTTTGCCGAAATGATCCGTCAGGACAAGGTGCAGATCATCTCCTGTACAGGTGCCAACCTAGAAGAGGATATTATGAACCTGGTGGCACATTCCCACTATAAAAGGATACCCAATTACCGAGATTTGACACCTCAGGAAGAATGGGATCTATTGGAAAAAGGATTGAACAGGGTAACAGATACCTGTATCCCGGAACATGAGGCGTTTAGACGTTTACAAGAACATATCTATAAAATTTGGAAAGAAGCCGATGAGGCCGGTGAGCGTTATCTTCCGCATGAATACATGTACAAAATGTTGCTTTCGGGTGTTTTAGAGGAGTATTACGAGATAGACCTGAAGGATTCTTGGATGTATGCAGCAGCAGAGAAAAACCTACCTATCGTTTGCCCAGGATGGGAAGATAGTACTATGGGGAATATCTTTGCTTCCTATGTCTTAAAAGGTGAATTGAAAGCTACCACAATGAAATCTGGGATTGAGTATATGACCTTTTTGGCCGATTGGTATACCGATAATTCTAAAAATGGAATTGGATTTTTCCAAATTGGAGGTGGTATCGCAGGAGATTTCCCTATTTGTGTCGTACCTATGCTTTATCAGGATATGGAACGTACAGATACGCCATTTTGGAGTTATTTCTGTCAAATAAGTGATTCTACGACCAGTTATGGTTCTTATTCTGGAGCTGTGCCAAATGAAAAGATCACTTGGGGAAAACTAGATATCAACACCCCTAAGTTTATAATAGAGAGTGATGCAACCATTGTTGCCCCATTAATTTTTGCTTACCTATTAGACATGTAATTATGGACAATTTAAAGAGAGTAATTGTAGATTTTAAAAAGCTCACCCCGGAAGTCTTAAAGTTGTTGGTTGACAAATATCCTGACGGATATGACGATCAGAATATCATCTCCTTTAAAAATGCACAGGGTGAACGTATAGAGGCTGTAGAAGTTACTACTGATGACACCAAGTATTTGGTGAAGATCAGTGCGAAACTTGAAAAGACCATGGCCAATTATGATGAAGATGATTATGAGGATTTTGACGATAATGATCCAGAAGCTATTCCGGACATCGAAATAGCGGAAGAGGACGAAGATAACGATGAGGACTAACACCCATGTTTGAAGTTGTCGCGTTTCAAATAGCAGCTTCCATAAATATTAGGCAGTGTAGAAATCTCTTGCCTTTGGAGATCCTATTCTCTGACAGTGTTGAACTATTCTTTAAAAATGGGGATAAACGATTCGTCCACATTTTTCAGTATGGATTGGTCTCTTTTTTCAATCATTCGGAAAAGGAAATCCAAGCCATCTTAAAGCAATTAAGTCCATTGTCAAAGGATAGGGTTCCTTATCAGATTTCAGAAAAAATCCAGGTAGAAGTAATTCCCGGCCAGCAGAAGGTGACCTTTAATAAGGTTATTCTTCCCAATTTTGATTCGGAATCCATTCGTTTGGTGATGTTGAACACCTCCCAATCGGTTGCGTTGGATCGATATTTGGAGATTACAGAGCAATTGCTGGAAGAGACCAATGTGCACACCAAACTTTTAGAGCGTAAGGGAAAGTTGAAGATTTCGGGTAACAACCTGAAAAGGTTCATCGGGAAGGTGCTGAACATCAAGAACGAAATTTCAGAAAATCTCTACATCTTTGATTCCCCGGACAGTACATGGGAGAATGAAGATCTTAACCGTTTGGATACGGAACTCAAGCAAACCTTTGATCTAAAAGATAGATATCGATATATCTCTGAGCGTATTGGGATTATTAAGGAAGATTTGGAACTCTTCAAAGATATTATGGAGCATAGGGAGAGCAGCCGATTGGAATGGATCATCATCATTCTGATCCTAGTGGAAGTGCTGGATTTGTTCGTGTTTCGCATACTTGGCTTGGGGTAAAAGGAGGGTTGAAATTCTTAAGTCCTGTCAATCAAAAAAGTACTTTCCAAAAATTGCTATTCAAGTACAAAAGGTATCGTTTAGAATTTGTAATTTAGAATGGATTTCATTTTAAATTATTATTCATGGAACATGCACCTTTTCATATGTCTTTGCCGTGTTATAGCATCTCAAAGACAAGAGCTTTTTATGTGGACGTCATTGGGGCGGAGATCGGAAGAAATTCTACCCGTTGGCTAGATGTGAATTTATTCGGAAACCAAATTACTTTTACCAAATCTGGGGAATTTAACTTCGTTTTTAGGGCCTATAAATTTGGGGATACAGTATTGCCCTCTTTTCATTTCGGGGTGATTGTAGATTCAGATACCTGGGAGCGCATGTACAAAAAATTAAATACCCCAGAATATGAATTGACCACAGAGGTAACCTTTTTAAAGGATAAGACCGGGGAACACCGTTCATTTTTTATTCAGGATCCAAGTGGGCACTCATTAGAGTTCAAGACTTTCAATGACCAGAGTGAAATGTTTGCCGAGTAACATTTTTTACCTTACTATTGCCCTTTCTTAAAAAAAAGGCTCAACAACTATTATTACTATGGAATTGAAAGATTTGTCTATTATTGGAAGTGAAGAATGGTGTGTGTTTAAGGAAATGGGTATTCCGGCCATAAAGGCCAGGGTAGATTCCGGAGCAAGAACCTCTTCCATTCAAGCGACAAATGCCAAGGTATTCACCAAAGGGGTACAGGAGTGGGTGAAATTTGAGGTCAATCCCTTACAGGACAACCGTAGTTTTAATATGCTATGTGAGGCAAGGCTCGTAGATCGTAGGACGGTAAAAAGCTCTTCCGGTATTGCGGAAGAACGTTTGGTGATCAAGACCCCTGTAACGATGGGCAATGTAACCTTTGATATAGAACTTACATTGGCCAATAGGGATACTATGGAATTCCGTATGTTGTTGGGAAGAGAGGCCCTTAACGACAGGTATATGGTAAACCCGGCTGAAACCTACTACCTGGGGGATATCTCCGATGAGGAGATCACCATGAAATATGCTCCCTATGTAAAGGAGAAATCTGGACTTAGGATCGCTTTACTGGCTAGTAACCCCAACTTATATAGTAACAAAAGGATTATGGAAGCCGCAGAGGCGAGAGGACATGAAATTGTTTTCTTGAATGTGGAGCATTCCTATATGAAATTGGACGCCAATTCTCCGGAAATTAGATACCGTGGCGGGAATATTCTAAAAGCATATGATGCCATTATTCCTAGAATAAAGCCAGCCGTTACTTTTTATGGCTGCGCGTTGATACGGCAGTTTGATACTCTAGGGGTCTATTGTCAGAACTCTGCAGAAGCAATCACCCAATCCAGGGACAAGCTGTTCGCATCACAACTCTTTTCAAGGAACGATATCCATATTCCAATTACTGGTTTTGCCAAATCCCCAATGGATACCAAGGATTTGATCCGTATGGTCAATGGGGCGCCGTTGATCATTAAACTTTTGGAAAGCACCCAAGGGAAAGGAGTGGTTTTGGCCGAGACCAACAAAGCGGCGGAGAGTGTTATCAATGCCTTTAAAAGTGTTCAGACCAATATTTTGGTGCAGGAGTTCATTAAGGAAGCAAACGGACAGGATATCCGTTGTTTCGTAGTGGATGGCAAAGTGGTGGCCTCCATTCAGCGACAGGCAGAAAAAGGTGAGTTTAGGGCAAACATTCACCAAGGAGGGAAAGCATCTATCATCAAGATCACCCCTGAGGAGAAAAAATTGGCTCTGAAAGCTTCCAAAGTACTAAACCTGGCTGTAGCTGGAGTAGATATCATTAGATCCAATAAAGGGCCCTTGCTATTGGAAGTCAACTCTTCCCCTGGCCTGGAAGGTATTGAAAATGCCACTGGAAAGGACATTGCCAATATCATGATCATGGCCATTGAAAGGAAGCTAAAGTTTAGAAACTGATTACTTGGATAGGTTGTCCAGCATTTCTTGGGTGGTCCTGTCCAAATCGAATTCAGCTTTCCATCCCCAATCTTTTTGGGCTACGGAATCATCAATACTGCTCGGCCAAGAATCTGCAATTTGCTGTCTTGAATCAGGAGCGTAGGACATTTTAAAGTCTGGAATGTGCTTTTTGATGTTTTCTGCCATTTCTTTTGGTGTAAAACTCATGGCTGCAAGATTGTAAGAGGAGCGTACCTTAATTTTTTCTGGAGCACTTTCCATAATAGTGATAGTGGCCCTAATGGCATCGTCCATAAACATCATAGGCAACTTGCTGTCTTCACCAAGGAAACTGGTATATTCTTTATCCGATAGTGCTTTGTGGTATATCTCCACTGCATAATCAGTAGTACCTCCTCCCGGAAGGGTCTTATGGCTTATTAGGCCAGGATAGCGTACGCTGCGGACATCCACTCCGTACTTTTTAAAGTAATATTCACACCAACGCTCTCCGGTCTGTTTGCTAATACCGTAAACCGTACTAGGTTCCATGATGGTATTTTGAGCGGTTTGCTCCTTAGGAGTGTTGGGTCCAAAAACAGCAATACTGGAGGGCCAGAAAATCTTGCTTATTTTATTGTCTTTGGCAAGGTTCAGTACATTGAAAAGGGAATTCATGTTCAAGTTCCATGCGCGCATCGGAAATTTCTCAGCGGTGGCACTCAACATGGCCGCCATCAAGTAGACTTCGTCTATTTCGTAATGCATCACCACATCTTCCAAAGCTCCATAATTGGTGGCGTCCAATAGTTCAAAGGGACCAGAAGCCATAAGATCTTTATCGCCCTCCCTTATATCACTGGCAATAACTTGGTCATTGCCATATCTTTCACGTAATGTGTAAGTAAGTTCTGTTCCTATTTGTCCGCATGCACCTAAAATGAGTATGGATTTTGGCATAAAAATGTAGTTAAATGAATTCGTGGGCAAAGATAGCTTTTATTAAAATTTGTACATTAGCCTTATGGGAAAAATATTCTTTTTTGGTGCTGTGTTTCTACTTGTGATATCATGTAAAGAGGGCAATACGGGAGTGGATAAGGAACAAGCACAAGAGGTTGTGTTCGACTTAAAAAATCTTCCAAAAAAATCAGGAATCAATCCGGAGGCCAAGGTGGTTTTAAAGGATTGGGTAGAATTCAATGCTTTGGAAACCAGTTTTGATGCACTTTATAAAGTGCAGGATAAGGAAGGGTTGACCTTGGTTGTTGAAGATTTGATAGAAAAACAAAAATTACTGGAGGCTTCAGCTTTTCCTGAGGACTTTGATGTTCCGCAAATCAAGAGTAGGCTTAAGGTGATTAAGACAGCGATCCTTAAAACGAAATTTAGTTTGGAATATGGCGTGGATACTGAGGAGCCTACTACAGCTTTGGCCAAGGCATACAATGCATTTAGAAACCAGTTCACGGTGATTGTCAATAGTCGTCTGGACACAACATTAATTATAAATGAAGATGATTAAATTTTTAGGCATACTGACGGTATCATTTCTTTCAGTTACGCTTCATGCACAACAGGAGAAAGAAAAGGAATCTATTTCAACAGTTTTAGATGCCTGGCACCAGGCAGCAGCAGATGCAAATTTTGAGGCGTATTTTTCTAGGATGACAGATGATGGGGTGTTTATAGGAACTGATGCTATGGAAAATTGGCAGAATTCTGAATTTAAGGAATTTTCCAAACCTTATTTCGATAAGGGAAAGGCATGGAGTTTTACAGCCCTTCAGCGAAATATTTATATTAACGAGGCCATGGATATGGCTTGGTTTGATGAACTTTTGGATACTCAAATGAAGCTCTGTCGAGGTTCTGGGGTACTCAGAAAAACGGATAAAGGTTGGAAAATTGCACATTATGTGCTTTCGATCGCCGTTCCCAATGAAAATGTAGATGCAGTAGTGTCCCTTAAAAAAGCGAAGGACAGTGTCATCACTCAAGAGTTAAAGGCTAATTAAGTGATCTAATACAAAAAAAGGGGGCCATTTGGCCCCCTTTTTTATATTTCTTCTAAGCTGAAATTATTGTTTTTTCGCTTTTGATTTATCTTTTTTTACTTCAGGAACAACCTCTTTAGGCGTCTCTGTTTGTTCCTTTCTGGATTCCAAAGCTTGTTTGCTAAGACTTGCCAAATTAAAGTTGGGGTCAATGGTCAAGGCTTCGTTGATCAGGGCAAGGGCAGCATCTATATTACTCTTATCTGTGTTGTAAGCTATAAGACCTTTTAAATGAAGAAAGGCGGCTTTTAAGGAAACCTCGTAAGGCTGCTGTCTTTCATAAAAGGCATAGCTCATATCATTTGTAGCATTGCTAATGCCGTATTCTATGTTTGCTGAAGCACCCGGGGCATCCCCAGTCTGAATTTTCAGATCGGCAAGTTCGTAGGCCAAATATGCGTCTGGTGATCTTTTGAACAAGAGTTCAAATTGTTCCAAAGCACGTTTTGGTTGATTCAAGGCCTTTAGTGATATTGCTTTTACTTGTAGGGCCAAATCAGAATCGGAATCATTTTTTTCAATTCCTATGGTATTAAGTGCCTGCATATGTTGGTTGTCATTGGCATAGACATATGCCAAGGTGTCCCTGCGTTCTACGGAAGGTGACATTACATTCAAATGTGTGAGGGCATTGATAACTCCATTAACATCGCCCTGTAATTTCATTTCATTATAAAAAGCTTCATAATGCTTCTGAAGTTCACTTTTGGTCTGTGCACCGCCATAAAATCCAAAGGCGAAAATTAGAACTGCAATAATTTTTTTCATTTTCTTATGTATTAAGTGCGCCAAAACTATTAAATTATTTCTAGTAATCTGTTAAGTAAATCCTTAAAGGTTTGTAGTTCAGTAAAAAAGTGGTCTTATTACCAGGTGTTACCTCAAGAGACAATGGGTTTTTGAAACCGATATTTTTTGTAGTGCATCAAATTAAAGGGGACTATCTTTTTACCCTGGGTGTTCTTGGGTTCTGAATACACAGGAGCTTGAAGTCCTTTCTTTTGTGCTTCATTGACATAGTATTCTTGTTTTGGGGGATGATGGGGATACACACCATTGAATATCTCGCCCCAATACCCTTCATTCAATATGGTATCTATAATATGGATGCAATCTTCCAAATGAATTAGATTCACTGGATGATTGCCGTTGGATAGGTCTTTTTTGCCGGATAGGAATGTAACCGGATGCCTATTAGGCCCAATGAGTCCTCCAAATCTTATAATGGTGGTTTCGAGCTTTGGGTCATTCTTAAATTTCTCTTCCACCGCCAATAATTGTTTGCCCGATTCTGTTTCTGGATGAGGCACCGTGGTCTCCGTAACATCACCTTCTAAATCCCCATATACCGAAGTACTGCTGATAAAGATAATTCTAGCCACATTACTTCCTTTGATCGAGGCGTGTAAGTGCTTCATCTTTACCTCATAGTTTTCTCTGTTGGAGCCCCTAAGGTTGGGGGGGACATTAATGACCAAAACCCTCACGTTTTTTAAAAATGCCTCGATAGGTCCTTCAATTCCATTCTCTGAAAGAGAAATTTTAAAGGGAAGAATTCCCAAAGCCTTCAGGTCCTGTAATTTTTCTGAGGAGGTGGTACTTCCATGCACGGAATGACCTTCCTTTATGAAATGTTGGGCCAAGGGAGTGCCTAGCCAACCACAACCCATGATACCTATTGTACTATTCAAAGCGTATTTTTTTAGTTGTTAAAATGGCATCGTTGAGAATAAACGGCATTGGGATACTCGTTTCTGGTCTTTCAGGAACGCTGAACAAAGGGTGGCTAAGAAGATCATTGGAAGCCTCATAAATTTGAAGTTCCAAAACCTGCTCTTTTGGAAATAGAAGCTCCAGGGTTGTGGCGTCCTTGTTACTAATATAATGGGTCAGCAATTTGCTGCCACTTCTATCCTTGAGGTAATAAGTAGATAGCTCTATTTCATTCACCTTAACGGCGGTAAGGGGAACGGCATTGGTGAAAACCTCTAAGCGGTTCACGGGGCGTTGAGGGGTTATGGTAAGTTTGATCAAACGGTTATCTCCAACAACGGTGTCAAGGGATTTCTCTACTTTGGGAGGTGCTATTTCTTTTAAAGGGGCATTGGCACTGTAGGTGAAGCCTGAGCTATATTTGCTGCTGATCACTTGGTAATTTTCATTTTTTAAGGTGGACCCTTCCAGGAATTGTTTGTTCCAATCGATCAGGACATGATCATAGGACACCCATTGCGCACTATTGTCGTCCGTATTCAGTACATACAAAAGACTACTGGGCTTAGCGCGATCCTTTGTGAAACCTGCATTGAAATGGGCCACTATTATGAAAATCACAAAAAGTAACTGGCCCAGGAATGCCAGTTTGCCTTTCGACTTATAAAATCCAAAAATAGGAAGTAAAAGATAGAACGTCAGGGAAGTCAATATTGTTGAAGCTACCATCATTTTGAGCCCTAATCCTACTGGAAACATTTTAATGAAAGGGGCATAGATCCAAAGGGCTGGCAAAGCCATAAAGACAAACAGATAGGGATTTGGATCTTTTTGGTTGATAATGACCAGAAAACAGGCCAATAGTGCAAAAAGAGGAATGATGAAAAAACTGGCCCCAGGTAAATACATGGCCACTGCCCCACAGATGATGAGCCACAAAAATATAGGGGCTACCAAGAGATTGGCAATACTGATATTTTGGTATTTATGATAGGCCCAAAAACAAATGGCAATACTTAAAAAGACAAATGCGGCAATATAGTAATAGCCATTATAGGTAAAGCCGTGCAAGATGTCAAGATATTGTGGATACAGCCATTTTAGAAGGGTCCAACTATAAAATCCGATCACCCCGTTAATCAGGAGTGAGATCCCCAAAGGAAGAAACCCCTTGAAACTTTCTTTCAAGTGAAGGCGTTGTTTTTTAATACCATAGGCCAAAAGGCAAATAAACGAGAGAAGGGCAAGAATGAACATGGGCCAAATCCAATCAAAGGGATAGGAGACCAGTTTGAAGAAGGGGACATTAAAATAAACCTCGTCATTCAAACTTTTCAGGTCGCCTAAATCGGCATTGCTAAAATGCGTTAATAGTGGCATTAAATAACTGCCCTGATGTGCCAACGTATTCCGGTCTAATCGCTCATAATTATCCCGCAATGTATGATAATCGTAATGGTCATCAATAAATGCAAAATTAAGCCCTTCAATATCGCGATCCTCTCTAAAAACTGTCAAATCGGTATCATTGGGAAGCATTTTGTAGATGCTATAGACAAGAGAATTAGCTACGGGGAATTCAGTGCCGGCAGCGGTAAACTCTTCAATAAGTCTGCTGTTGCCCCTATTGGTTTCAATCAGCATATAACTGGGGCCGCCACTTCCACGTGCCTCAAAGTTCAACACTAGGCCAACCTCCTCGGCCCATGGGTGTTGGTTTACAAAGAGATCGGCTCCGTTCAGGCCAAGTTCTTCGGCGTCGGAGATCAGGATTATAATATCATTCTTTGGGATCTTGTTTTCGGAAAGAAAAGCCCTTATTCCCTCCAAAATAGTAGCTACGCCACTTCCGGCATCACTGGCACCAAGGGAAGAATGGGGGTTGCTGTCATAATGTGACAATAACAAAAGTGCCTTGCCCTGTTCCGAACCGGGAATGCGGGCCAAGATATTGGTAGCCTTGCTTAAATTGGCCCAGTCGCCAGCGGTATATCCTTCTTGTAAGGAGGTTTTAAGTCCCATTTCTTCAAGCTCGGAGACTATGTAGTCCCTCACTTCTTTATGAGCAGGAAACCCTACCGCATGAGGTGCTTCGGATATTTTTTTGACATGTGTTAAAGCACGGTCGGTCGAAAAACTGTTGAGCAGGATGGTATCATTTTGTTGATAGGAAGGCATGGAGGAGCTGAAACTCCAATATGTGGCAAGCCCCAATAAGAAAAGGGTAATGCCCGTGGTAAATTTTTTCATTAGGTCGTAGTGTTCCCTAAATGTATAAAAATCCTATGGGAATTTCATTCTTTAAGGCGCGATATGACATTTTGAGCATATTTCTAAGGTGTGATTTTTCTTAATCTATTGATAAATAATCACAATATTGATCAAAAGCATGTATTTTATCTATTATATGTGTTAAAATATTGTATGATGTTGCGTAAAGTTCTATATTTAAAATTAACCTAAAAATCAACCATATGGGAATCAAAAGTTTTCAAGGCGCACGGGAGACCGTAAAAAAAGAATATTCCGCACCAATAATGGTCGAGGATTACATGACCAAAAAACTAGTTACTTTTAAACCAGAGCAATCCATTCTTGAAGTAATGGAATTGTTTACCAAATACAATATTTCTGGGGGTCCGGTAATGGATGACAATAACTTTTTGGTAGGTATAATTTCAGAAGCAGATTGTATGAAGACAATTTCTGAAAGTCGCTATTTTAATATGCCTATTTTGGATAAGAATGTAGAGAAGTACATGACCAAAAACGTGGAGACCATACCTCATGATATCAGTATTTTTGATGCTGCAGGAATTTTCCATAAGAATAACCGTCGTAGATTGCCTGTTTTACAAAATGGCATCCTTGTAGGCCAAATTAGTAGAAAGGATATCGTTATTGCAGCCTTAAAATTATCGGGTCAAAACTGGAAGTAGCATCTTGTAAAAATAAAAATGGTGTCTTATTATACGCTATAGATTTCTTAGGTAAATTGATATATCCTCCTCTCGGAGGATTATTTTTATTCCCTTTTAACAATCATATAAAAGTCATTGTCGAGCGGTAAATACCCTAAATCGTACACAAAAAAGTAAACTGTTCCTTTTTGCGTGGTATAGAGATGGGTGAAATATTCGAAATCGAATCCTTTGTCCAGCAATTTCGTTTTGTTGGTCTTGGTTTTGCCATCCTGAAGGCTAAAGCTCTCTAATATTCTGTAATTTTTACGCAGTCGGTTGTTGATATTACGGATCAGGTTTTTACTGTCTTTGTTCAACCTGTTGTTGAAAGCATTGCGGCAGTAATCGGAACAGAATTTCTTGTCTACGCGACCTATGATTTTCTCCCCGCATTCGGGACATTTTTTCTCCATAATCAACGAAGGTTACTATATTTTGATTTAAGATACTGAAATTCTGTCGAATATCCTCTTAATAGGTATTGGTCATATGACTGTCCACACATATGATAAAATCAGCCAGTCCTTTGTGTTCAGGTAACAGCTTGTCTATTGATTCCTGTGAAACAGTGGATATGGAGGCATAGAGATATGTTGGTGCCGATTGTTTCAAATACCATAAAATCCCTTCGTAGTTGTTGGAGTGATAAGCTCCGTTAAAATGTAGGAGCCTAGTTCCGGTATTGTAGTTCTTCAGGATAAAGTGGGCCATAGTGGCATCCTTTATCGCTTGCGCCATGACCAATTCTGGTGTGCCATGATCTCCCATCATACTCAATATATTTTGATATCCCGGCAATTCTGGTACAAAGGGGATGGGCAAAGGTGCTATCCAAGCTTTTTCATGGGGCGCAAGGGTGTCCAAAACTTCGAAACCTTTTTTATAGACCATGGAGGCAAAGCGTCTGGGAATATTGGTGGCTATGAAAGGGAGGCTGCGTTCTTTTGCAAAATTCACCAAGGGTGCGTAATCGGTTTTATAATTGGGCCAGAGTCGGGCCAAGGTATCAAATGCTTTTTGGTCTATGCTGCCCTTTAGATAGTTGTTCAAAGGCTCTTGATTATCAGTTTCGAACATTTCTGCCCCTAGGATCAAGGGCTTTGAATTGGCCAATTCGGATGCAATTTCATATTGCAACCAATGTGCAATGGCATTGTTGTGCAGTTCCCCAAAAAGGATAATATCTTTTGAAGAAAGCTCCTTGACCATTTTGGCATAGGAAACCTTTTTTCCTTTGCTATTGTAAATGGTATATGCGGGTTTGTGTTGGGCCAGCGTTGTGGTGAATACGAATAAGAAGAGTAATGTAAACAGTATTTTTTTCATGCAGGGTCAATCTGAGTTGGTGCTGTATTTAGAATAAAAAGCGTTATTTTTTTATGAAAATCATCCTTTAAAGCTTATTTCATTGTGGGTTCCGTCGCAATACGGTTTGTTGCTAGAGGCACCGCACCTGCAAAAGGCAGTGATTCTTTTTTTAATTTCTTCCTTACCGGTTTTGTCTGTCACCTTTAGCGTTCCATGTACCAACAACGGTCCATTTTCTTTTACTTCTACTTTAGTTTCCATGTTATCATTTTCTTTCTCGATTATCTTCTTTCCCTCCTCGTTCATATAATAGCTCAATGCGCCTGATGGGCATTTGGCAATTTGATCCTTTAATTCTTGTGTGGTAGCGTTCTCTGGGGTAATCCAGGGTTTCTCCTTTGGTTTGTACACATTGGGCAATGCATGTATACATTCCTCTGAATGGATACAGGCTTTTGGCTTCCATACTACGGTAAGTTCCCCGTTGCTATATTCTTTGGTGATTTCCTTATCCATAATAGCTGAAATTTTTCCTTCTTAAATTTAGTGAATTTTATCCGTAATTCCATTTTGGTGGGTGTAGGCAATAAAAAACTTGGGGTGATTATCAAAAGACAATCACCCCAAGTTAAACATCGTAAGTTTGATCTTCTACTGATATAACAATACCGCTATGTCTTCTTCGCAGATTACGCCACTTGGTTCGGCAGGAACGGAACAGTCGGACATTATTCCTTGCTCCTCGTTGTATTTCTTTTGGGCCAATTTATGATCTTCTATAAGCTTTAGAAAAGCGATTGTGTCAATACTACTGGAGTAGGCGATATAACCATTTGGTCCGCCACAGGGTTTGCTACCATAGGATGTATACCTCCATTCATCGGCATTTATACATTTTACGCTATTGGCAATTTCATTTATACGGGCAAGCATATTGGTGAGCTCTTTGGCTTCCACTTCCCCTGAATTGGTGTCTTGTATAACCGAGCATGAAAGCATGGACAAACAAATACATGATATTATGGCGAAATACGACTTTTTGATCATTGATACTATTTTTCTTTAGGTGTCAAAAAACAAAGAAGGTTGCGTTTGGATCTATATATTCTAGTATGAAACCGGATTTCTGGAAAAATTTAAATCGGGGCAGATTTGTTTGTAATGCGTGACGGTATGAGTCAATAATTTATCCGATTGAAATTTTAATCTTTTTTACCTTAGCGGTACAACCATAAATGAAATTATTATGAGAAGTCTTCTTTGGCTAGTAGCCGTTATTTGTATCGTTATTTGGCTTTTGGGTTTATTAGGTGTAATCCCAGGATTAGCAACCGGTAGTTTAGTTCATATTCTTCTGGTAATCGCTGTTGTTGTGATATTATACAATATTATTTCGGGACGCAAACCCCTATAGATAATTGGGCGAAGTTGCGGTCGGTCAGGAATTGGGAATGATTGTATGAAGGTAATTCTTGGCTTACACGAAGTATGTTAAAAAGGGTGACAATGGACTTCTTGGCCATGGTCACCCTTATTGGTTGAACTATTTTTCGCATGCCACTTATTGAGCAAGCAATTCTGTTATTACTTGTTTGTAAACATCAACCGGCTGTGCTCCTGTTAAAGCACTCTTATTGTTGAATACCATGGTTGGCACGGATGATACTCCCACACTCTGCCAATAGGCTTCTTTGGTCTTAACTTCATAACGCGCATCATCATTATCCAATCTTGCCAGGGCACCGTCTGTATTTAAGCCGACACTTTTTAGTTCTTGTAAAAGAATATTTCTATCTGAAACGTCCTTCCGTTCACTAAAATATGCTGAGACCAAACGCATTTTGAGTTCTGTTTGTTTTCCTTGTTCTTTGGCAAAATCCAATAAAACGTGGGCGTCTCTGGTATTGACAATTTTCATGTCATCAAAATAATCAAAGGTAAAACCTAGTTCTGCGCCAACTTCGGCCATATGATCTTGTGAACGTTTCCAGTCTTCTGGTGAGGACCCATATTTATTTGCAATATGTTCCTGCACGTTCTCCCCTTCGGGAGGCATATTTGGATTTAGTTCAAAAGGTTGCCATTCCAGCTCAATCTGGTCTTGAACCCCCATCTCTTGGATTGCCTTTTCTAGCCGTTTGTAACCGATGGTACACCAAGGGCAGACAACGTCTGAAATGACATCTATTTTTATTTTAGACTCCATAACTATATTTTACGATCTCACTGATTTGTATTTCACCTTGAACATTGGTGTAGTTGGGTACATCGGCAGCAAACTTTTTTGCATTAGGTCCGAAGGTTGCCTGAAAAGACTCCAGGGAGTCAAATGTCAAATGTGCCAGGGCGATGTAAGGAGCGGGTTCGGAAGGAACTCTTCCTCCCAATCCTAGATTAAACTCCAGCCCCTTTAGGGCATCTCCCAAAGTTTGCGCAATCATGGGGAGATGGGTGTTTTTATAATACTCAGTGTCAAATTTTGCCCCAGGACTATTCGGATACATTACGGATACTTTTATCATATCATAAACTTTGAAAAAATTAAACAAGACTATTGAATGTGATTAAAAATAGACTACGCTTTCCATGGGTACTATACAAAACGCAAATATTCTTAACTGCATTGAGAGATTCGTGACATTATTTACTCCAAGCGAATTTTTCAAAGGCTTTGTCTACAGGTGTTTCGGCAATATGGTTCACGTAATTGCTAAGAACTTTTTGTGATAGCCCTAATATGATTTCCAAAAGTTGTCTTTGGTTGTATCCTGCTTCATAAAACGTCTCTAATTCTGCATTGGTTACATTTCCACGATTTCGAACAATGGATAAGGTGGTTTCATGTAAGGTTTGCAATTTTTCGTTTGGCATTGCAGTCCTGTTTCTCAAAGCCTCTGTGATTTCTTCATCTACTTTCATCATGTGCGCGATTCCGGTATGGGCAGGGACACAATAATGACATCCGTGCTCTACATTTATGGTCTGCCATACAACAGTTAACTCGTCGTTGTTGAAAGAAGAATTTTGAAATAAATTGTGCAACATTTGATACGCTTCCAGAATACCTGGAGACTCTGCCAAAACGCCGTGAAGGTTTGGAATCATTCCGAACGACTTCAGGGAGTTTTCTAATAGAGATTTGCTATTTTCAGGTGCTGATTCAATTGTGTGAACTTTTAGTGTACTCATAATCTTTTAGATTTAAATTAGTAATATATTAAGCTAAGCATTTGCTTAGTATTGTGATAAAAAAATGTTACAAGTTTTTAAACGCTGTTTCAATAGCGTCTTCCAACTGCTTTTTAGTGAAAATTTTGGAAGCTACGGATATGCCCAAGATAGAGGTCATTAAATAGTTGGATTCACTTTCTATTGTCTCTATATCTTTTTTAGAATCCTGTTTTAGGTTCTTTTTAAACAGCTGTTTAATGTCGTTTGCGAATTTTGACAATTCAGTCATTAAAATGGGATCTGCATTTTGACCCAGTTCATTTACCGTATTGGTTATCAGGCATCCTTTACATACGTTATTTTCTTCGGAAAACTCCAGAAAGTCATAAAAGTATTGTTTGATACCCGCCACCCCATTTTGGGATTTTTCCAACTTGTCGGTAATACGATGTATTTTCTTTTTGTAGGTATTGATACTTTCTAGAAATACCCCTTGTTTGCTTCCAAAACTTGCGTAGATAGAGAATTGGTTAATGCCCATTTCCTTTTCCAACATACGTACGGATGTATTTTCATACCCATTTCGCCAGAACAGGGACATTGCCTTTTCTAAAACCTCTTGTTCTATATATTGTTTTTTTCTGGCCATGATTTCTTAACTACGGCACAAAACTAAGCGATTGCTTTGAAATAGAAAAACATTTAAGAGGACTTTAGTATTTGATAGATGGGAGGGTGGCAACCCGCGAAAAACATATTCTATCTTTTGGTCCACAACTCCTTGCCGCCATACAAGTGTTTGGTAAGCAGTTCTTCCAATACCCCCATGATATTATCTCCGTTCATGAATATTACATAACCGTTTTTCGACTTTGGAAAAAACATGGCGAAGGTGCTTACCCCCGGATCTTTACCGCTATGTAGCATTAAGGTTTCCTCATTGCTGAATCCGGTGAGGATTTCCCACCCAAGGCCAAAATAATTATCCTCTTTAACCTTAGCGTGATGTTCTTGCATTTCAAGGAACAGTTTATCTGACAGTCCGCCACCATTACTAACATAGGCAATGAATCTACCGTAATCTTCCACTGTGGTCAGGAGATTAGCAGCCGCATTGGCTTCGTAATATTTGTTAGTGGCAATCTGCTCGCCATTTTCATCAAAATTCCTGGCATACCTCGTTTCATCCATGGATTTATCCCACCAAAACCTAGTGTCCGTCATCCCGACAGGATCAAAAATAAATTCTTTTGCTAATTCCTCTAAACTCCTGCCAAACTTAACTTCTAGAGCTCTCCTTAGAAATTCAAAACCTTCCCCGGAGTATTGGTACTGTGTACCAGGATCAAACTCAAAAGCTAGTTTGTTAGTATCCGAGAGGTATCTCCAGTTCGGAAATCCGGTTTGGTGGGATAGCACAAGTCTAGGGGTTAATTTTTTTGTTCTGGGATCATCTTTAACATCTGGATCTACCCAATACTGATACAATGGTTCATCTAATTCCAGCAAACCCTTATCCACAAGTTTTAAGGTGGTCATGGCGACGATAGGCTTGGTCAGGGAAGCTACCTTAAAAATGGTATTATAAGGGGCTTTCGTTTTGGTATCCAAGGTACCATACACCTGAATTCTTGTGAGCTCCCCATTTTCTATAATACCTAGTCCCAAGGCGGGCACTTTATTGTCTATCAGTAATTGCTCTATCCCAGCGGCTTGCCCATCTTCAGGTTGTGGGTCATGGTGATCGTAGCTCAGGGCTTCACTTAGTATCCAAGCACCCTGTGCCAAGATCCAAACGTGGGTGAATTTCGCTGTACTTGTGGGTAAACCCACTTTTCCGTTTTCACGAATATAGAAATGATGGATGCCCTTTTGAATAACCCCATATAGTTTGCCGTTGTTATAAAGTGGAAAGAGCTCCAAACTTGTTTCATCTACCTTTCTGATGGGTTTCTTAGCTGGACTGGAACAAATATTTTTCTTGATGTTTTCGAAAAATACCTTCCGGTCCTGGAATCCGCCTTGATCGTGATAAAATTTTAAATCTTCGGCTATATGTGATTCCAGATAGGTCAGGTCACATTGGTTAAACCCTTTTTCGAAGAAAATACTGTCTTGCTTTTTTAGTTCGATAAATAAAGGTGAATTCCTATCAACTTGACCTTTAACTCCGAAAGTGCCAAAGATGAGAATAAGTGCGGTTAAGATTTTCGACCCTGTCATGATATAAAATTTTTAAGGCAAAAATTAGAAATTAGTAGGAATTAGTATCAAAGCAGACCCGCCAATATACCGCCAAAAGAGCGTCAAGCTTAAATAAAACTAAAATTCAGCCTAAAGTATAATTCCTTGTTCTTGTCAATGGCCGCGGTATTCCTGATAATAACGAATATATTGGTAAGAACCAATAGTACCATAACCATCATGGTAAACTTATTCCCCAGGGAAAACCAATTTTTAAGGAATGCACTTGTCATAAAGATGATAAAAGATAGTACTGTCATTAGTATCTGAACAGATACGATCTGTTTGGCCAAAGGATTAAATTGCTTTTTAGCAAACATGATCAATAGGGGGAGCAAAATATTTACAGGGGGAAAAATAGTGCCCACCAAAGAAGAAAGGTTAATGAGCTTCAACAAGGTGTAATTTAACTCCCCTACACTTTCATTTTTTTAAGTAAATCATTTTCAGAAATGCCCAAGGTGGTGGCCAAAACTTTTAGGGTATGGCCTTTGGGCTCTGTACCAGCTTCAATGCGTTGAATAGTTCTCACCGAGATGCCAGATTTTTCATATAACTCCTTCTGGGTCAGGTTTAAGCTTTCACGGAACTCTTGTAATCTGGACATTGATCTTAGGTCATTTTTAGTTTGCCTACCGGTGGTATCGGTTAAAAATAACAATTATTATTTTGTTGCCCTTAGATTTAATTTGCTTAACATGTGTGATATTACGATCCTTTAAAAGCTAAACTCGCAGGTCGGACTAGAGCATCAGAATTTCTTCTGTACCATCCTATGTGGCTTCAGGGATGAACTGATGATAATTTCAAAATCGATTACCCCCAAGACCAGTTCTTCTTCAGTTATTACTTCAACCTTCCATAATCCCGATTTAACATTGTTCTTGTAGGTATAGCCACGGTAACCGCCATCCCGCCCTCCTTTAATATCATAACCTATATCTTCCACTATTTCCCATTCGCCCGTGGTCTCGTTGTACCATTGCCATCTATGCAATATCGATTTTTCCAAAGCTGTTGGGGCAAAAATGGAGGAGAAGACATACACATTCTCGTCGGGATGGTGAATAAACTTGATCCTGTGACTTCTCCAAAACACATACCATTCATCGGTCTCATAACTGACGATATATTTGTTGTTTTCCAATTTAATATCATGTGCAACAACGCCTGTATCCATTGCAAGCGGTACGGGCGGGATGAGCTTTAAAAAGTAAAATGCATTGATCAGCATATAGATAGATAATATAACGGCCACTAGTCTTACAATACTTATTTCTGATCGTGTACTGGGGCTTAGACTGTATATTAAGAATATTAATACCAAGGTGCACCCTAAACTGACAAACCCCGAAAAAATAAAAATCCGTGTATTCATTTCACTTATGAACACAGGGATGATAAAGCTGAAAAAGGTAAAGCTTATAAAAAAATACACGCTGAATTGTAAATACTTGTTGGAGATCCTTTTTTTAAGCAACTCATTGGCAAAAAATAACACGAGAAGAATGATAAAAAAGGAAATAGTCTTGGACAGGGAAACACTTCTGGAGAAATAGATTACATAGGCACTGGAAAGTCCCCCAAAGAAAAATTGGATGGCCAAGGGTAAGTATAGTTCATAACGTTCCAAGAGGGTGTTTTTCCACCTACCGTCGTCAACTAAATTATAGAGATACAAGGTAACGGTCAGTGCAGTCATGTACAGGCACAGGACAATAAGGTCGTACAAGCGATCTATACGGCCAAGGGTCAGAGTGTCAAAAATAAACCCCGCAATGAAAAAAAATAAAGGGGCATATTTCTGATGTTTCTTAATGAAACGACGAAATGCACTGTTTCTAAACCTGGCCAATACTCTTTTCATATCCTGTTTTCCGCTTATGACTAAATCGATATTCTTCTCTGCAAGGATTGCATATAGGATTCGGATTTAACAATTCGGAAAATTACGATTAACGTTGGGAATTATTGACCCTAAACGTTTTTTTAATACTTAAATGCAACCTGTAGAATTAAAAGGGGCTTTGCAAAAAGTATTCTTTTGTTGATATGAAATTGGTCGTTATTCAATGAGGATTGACGTCAGAATAGGATTGTCAAATTTTATTTCTTCTATTAAATAGAATTTTTAGCCCGATAAGAATCAACTGAAAAAATAAACATAAGGGTAATAAGGCCATATAGACCCATAAAACAACCCCAGATTCACCACTCCACATATTGCCACCTGTACTTTTTGTAAAATATGCTATAATCAATGGGCTAAAAAATATGAGGCAATTTGCAATAAGAAAGAAATTGACATTATTCCTTCTGTTCTTTTTGGCGTCTTTGACAAAAAACAGAATGATTGTTGAAATGGGAATAAACAGAAATAATAGAATCATAGGTGGTGCTTAATTAAATTCAACCGTTGGGATTAAGGTCAGCAAAAAGAGAACGGAATTCAAACAAGGCTATTGTACGGCATCTTTTAAATTATAGCACTTATGATTAAAAAAAAGAGGTGAGCCCTAGTTGGAACGTCAATTTATTCTTTTGTTGGTCTACCTAAATAAATATAGATCACACCTTTCGGATCTGGATCTAGGAATTTGAACAGTTTAACCCTGACAATTGGCAAATCATAATCCTCTTGTTTGTAAAATTTCAAGAACTTTTTTGCGATGAGGGAATCACTGGGTCTCCCATTGGTGGTTTCAGCTATGGTATAAAATGGTAAAATCCTATTGAGATCTTTTGGTTTGGAATGTTTAAACTTTTTAGCCCTTGCTTCCATGGAAAGACCTTCGTTTTTCTTTTGGACCTTTAAACTATCCAAAGCTTCATTGAAGTCGTAACTTATTTCAAAATCCTTTTTGTTATCCTTTTTTATTTTTTTCAACAGCTTAATATAGGATTTGTTCTCAGAATTTTCCAGAATCCCATTTTCAATAAGATGGTTCTGAAACTCAGAAAGAACTACTTTTAGTCCTTCGTAATATTCAGGATTTCCTTTGGCCAGGTCTTCGTCATATATTTCCTCAATACTAAGCCTAGTTGTTTTACACCCTACATTGATGAATTGTAAAAACAAGCACAGTGCAAAAATTAAATAGTGTCTATGCATATGTTACTTTATTGACATGAAATAAGCTCCAACCAAACGACGGAATGTTTTATTGTGGGTAGTTAATGGGAATGATTGCTCCAAGAAACCAATGTAATGAATTGGATACGGTCCAAATAAAAGGCATGAAAATATTTGAACTGTAGTAAATATACTAAATTATTGGCCTTGGCCATTATTACAATTGTATTTCAATATTGAGTTGTCAGTTTTGTATATTATGCATCTATTCTTTGAATGAACCAATAGCACATTTATGAAGAAGAAAGAAAATGGGAGGAATAAAATAAAGAAGCCTTGGCCTACCAAAGATGCTATGGCACAGGTTTATAAAATGAATCTTTGGGGAGATAATAAGTCCGACTTTTATTCTGGGGCAGGGTCGCATCACCCTGAGATAGTAAACCCATATATAGAGTCGCTAACATCATTTTTGACTTCTTTTAAAAATCCACTTGTGGTATGCGACTTAGGCTGTGGAGATTTTAATGTAGGTAAAGAATTGGTAAGATATACTGCGAGGTATGTTGCGGTAGATATAGTACCAGGCCTAATAGCGCATAATAAAGAAAAATATAATGAAGAAAATCTTGAATTCCATTGTTTGGATATCGCAGTGGATGATTTGCCAAAAGGAGATTGTGCTTTAGTAAGACAAGTACTACAACACTTATCAAATGCAGAAGTACAAAGTATAGTAGGCAAGTTGACTGAATTTAAATATGTTATTTTAACAGAACATCTACCGGCAGGAGATTTTATACCCAATAAAGAGATTATTTCTGGCCAAGGGATTAGGCTAAAGAAACAGAGTGGAGTAAACCTATTGGCCCCTCCATTTAATTTTAAGGTAAAAAAGGAAAAACAATTAGTAGCTGTGAATTTAAGTGATGGTGAAGGGGTTATCCTAACAACACTTTATACCGTATTTTAGATTATATCAATTTATGAATACCCAATGATCCCAATCACCAAGATTTGCTACTTTCGGTACACTCATCATTCATCAATGTAGGTGTCGGTTCGACTAGTTTGGAAGATAAATTTTAAAAATACCTATGTTTCTAAAATAGCAATGCTGCCCAAATTGGGCAGCATTGCTTATGTGTTACCTTTTGATGTTTAAAAGTTCAATTGTGCTTGCAGCCTCAATAAATTCCCTTCTTGTAGATTAACAGGTTTCAAAAAATCCTCGTATCTCCTTTTAGAAATGGTATAATTAGCGACTAATTCAAAATTCTTAAGCGGTTGCCATTCAAGCCCTATTTCTAAATCATTGACCTTATAACTTCTAGCGTCCCTTTCGTGCTTTTTACCTCCATCATAATACTGATACCTTGTAAAGGGAATCAATGTTTGTTCTTTGAAGTCCAATTTATACATGATTTGGGCGTATCCACCTTCTAAACTTGAATTTTCAATGGTTGAGGTGGTGGGATTAAATTCTGGTCCTTTTCCAATATTGTATTCCGTTTGAAAGCCGAAGGGTTTTGGGTACAAAATGAAAGAAGCGGCTATTCTTTGATCTAAATAATTTAAATCCTCATTGGCATTTAGTACACCAGTGCTTAAATTGGCTTTTGAAAGTACATATTGACCAGTATATCCTTGTATTCCTGCTTCAATGATTTGGTTTTTCACCTTAAAGGGATACGTAACCCTTGCCACAACATGCGGATCGTTATTTGCTTCCGGATTGTTTGCTGCTTGTCCATTGAATGCACCAAAACCAACTATCCCATAATCCCCGCTACCTTTTAATCCTGATTTTACAAGTTCAGAAAATAGTTCTCTGTATTTTTTAGGTGCCCAATAGAAGAAAACCCCCAGATCCCTTTCATTGGCCACGGCGCTGTTCAAAGCATCATTTCTATCCAATGGAATCCTATTCTGACTCGATTGCATATTTTCAAATCCATATGGAATTTTGCTTTGCCCAATTCTGATTCTATATTCATTGTCTTTGTCTAGACCAATATCAAAATACGCATCCCTTAATTGGGCAAAATGCAACCTCTCCGAACTTGCACTACTGGCTAAGTCAGGTTGAATATAAAAGTAGACTTGTTTGCTAATTTGTCCGTATAAAATGACACGCATACGTCTAAGGAAAAAACCGCCATCCTTGCCCCAAGATCTATCGCACTGTTCACAACCTAAGTTTTCGTTTGTTTCCAATAGTCGGTTGTATCTCACTTGGGTATAGCCTCTTATCCCTATGTTGTCATACCATTTTTTGTCTATTTTAATTGGTAATGGTTTATTTTCTGTTGTAGTTTTCAATGTATCTGTCTGTGCATTAGTGTTTAATGCCATTAAGATGATTAGTAAAGCAGTAATTTGATATTTGGATTTCATGTTTTTTTTATCTTTTAGAAATTGGGCGAATATAGTTCACAATTTGAAACTCCAATATTAAGTAATTGTTATGTTTTAACTCACCTTATATTAGGTAGATAGCGATCAATTTACAGAAGATTTTAGAACCTTATTTGCCCTAATGGGAGACTGGCTCTTACCATCTTACGCTAACCGGACTGACAAATGTCATTGTTGTCTCTTCATAAAAAAAATATATTTCTGTTCACAGATTTCAATATTCTTAATTATGAAGCGAAGAATACTTTGTCCAACAGATTTCTCAAATAATGCTCAAAACGCAATTGATTATGCTATTGAACTATTTAAGAACGAAACCTGTGAGTTTTATATTCTTAATACCTATAGCGTAGAAGGCTATGCACTGGAGATGAGCGTTAGCAGGGATCTGGAGGGATCTCGTAAAAAATCGATCGGCGGCTTAAAATTTGCCCTTAAACAGATTTCAGATGGCGGTACTACCAAGAACCATAAATTCCGAAAGATCTCTGAATTTGGGAATTTAATAGACACGATGAAGAATATTGTTGATAAACAGGACATAGATTTGGTGGTCATGGGCACCAAGGGAGCAACCGATTCCCGATTGGAAATCTATGGAGGCCAAACCGTACTTGCCATGGAAGAAATCAGAGACTGTCCGGTACTCGCCATACCGGCAATGACTAAATATAAAGAAATAAAAGAAATTGTTTATCCAACGAACTACAGATCAACTATCAAAAGACGGCAATTTCAGTACTTGGTAGACATAGCAAAAATCTCTAATGCTTCAATCGTCATTGTTAATGTCATTAAAAAAGAGGTGCCTCTGGATGAAGAACAAATAAATCATCAAAACCTATTGAAAGATTATTTTGAAGGATTGGACTACTCTTTTCATACCTTGAAAGATAATAATGTACAAAAGGGTATCAACTCATTCATAAAAAGTCGAGGTAGTGATATGGTTGCCTTTAGGAATAAAAAACACAGCTTCTTTGAAATGATTTTATCCAGACCCATGGTAAAAAATCTTGGGTATCAAAGTACTATTCCCATACTGGCACTTCACGAATTTAGATGTTAATGACAATACATTTCAATGGCCTTCAAGGGTTTTATGTAACCGCCATTCAAAAAAATGAACAAAATAGGATGGATGTATTAGGCCCATTCCCTTATACGTGTTTAATCTATGATGGATGTCATAGGATACAAATAAACAGTAGGATAATTTTAAGTATCAAACCTAAAAACAGTATGCCATGAGAATATTAATACCAACAGATTTATCCGAATTATCAAAGGTAGCCATCCGGTATGCGGTAGATTTTAGTAAGGACACAGAGGTTGCCCTTATATTACTACACATAGTAGATATCAATGCACCCGGAAGGGCCAGAATAGGATCCAAAAAACTTGGGGAGGCTATAAAAAACAGTTCCGAGGAGGGAATGAAGGATCTTGTGGCATCTATTAAAACGAACAATAACCATAAGATAGATATAAGCTATAAAATTATTCACAGCTCTTCCATACAAAAGGCAGTGGAAATAGCCGCATTGGAAAATAAGATCGATTTGATCTGTATTGGAACTAAAGGGGCCAGTGGCCTAAAAAAGATCCTCTTCGGAAGTAATGCCGCCGGCATCATTGAAAATAGCAGCATACCTGTCCTGACCATTCCCGAATTTGCGGAATATAAAGGTTTAGGGCAGATGGTGTACTCTACCGACCTTCAGCATGTTAAGGAGGAGATTGCTTCCGTTATCCCATTTGCGAAATTAATGGATTCATGGATACATATCCTCCATATCAATAGGGGCAAGGAGGGCTTTGAAGGAGATTTGGAAGAGGAGGAAGAGCGACTTAGAAAAGATTTTTCCTATCAAAAAATAAAATTCAGGGAATTTAAAAGCAGCTCTATTATTGAAGGGATCAACAAATTTCTTACAGTTGTAGAGGCCGATATGGTTGTGATGTTCACCCACCATACCAATTTTTTAGAAAAGGTATTTCAAAAGAGTGTCACTCAAAATACGGCATTCCAAACCAGAATACCGCTGCTAACGTTCCAAAAGGAGTAATAGATATGAATGCGTGCCATGTAAAAGATGCGTAAATCTGGTTTTTCCTCTCGAAGGCATAAATAACCATGTATTCCTCAAGAATGCCATAGCAAAAAATAGGGTGTTGCTGTTCCTTGGATTTCTATGATCGAAGTCACTACGATGCCATAAATAAAGTCCAACTGGTTAAAAAACTGACGTGCATTACCTAAGCGAAAGCCATATCCTACTTTTTCTGGTGCAAATCCTTGTTCTCTTGGGGTTGGCACGGTCCTTAGGTGTACTCTGTGAGTCCATAAAGATCCCTGCTATTACAGGTGAGATTCTGGCCGGCGTCATTTTGGGTCCAACACTTTTCGGACGGGTAGCACCGGAATTACAAAACATGCTGTTTCCCCATAACGAGGCACAGTACATTATGTTGGAAACGGTTTCATGGCTTGGGGTTTTCTTTCTATTACTCTCCTCTGGCTTTCATGTAAATGTACAGCAAGCGCTCCGAAGCGGCAAAGCCGCCATCCTTATCGGTATCGTTGGGGTGCTGTTTCCCATCGCCATAGGTTATCCTGTATTCAGTACTTTGGACCCTGTTTATTGGGGAGAGGCGGCAACATCCCTCTCGTTTCCATTGTTTTTGTCCGTGGCAGGATCTATCACGGCCATAACCGTGGTGGCACGTGCATTGGGGGATCTTGGCATCAACAAAACGCCCGAGGCCTCCCTGGCGCTTTCGGCCTGTGCGATCAATGATATTTTTGGATGGTTATTGTTTACCGTTGTGATGTCCCTAGTTACTGCCCATTCCATGAGCGTTATTGATCTGGGAGGCAAGGCATTAATGGTAATAGGGTTTATCGCCCTAAGTATTGCTATTGGGGCCAAAATATTGAATTATGCCATTAGACGTGTCCAGGCTACATCATTACCTCAGCCCGCAGCTGCACAGACCCTTATTGTAAGTGTTGGGTTGCTTTGTGGGGCCATCACACAATGGATGGGTATCCATGCCATTCTGGGATTTTTCCTGGCCGGTACCATGGCGGGAAGCTCAAAAAGGGTCACTGAGGATCTTCGCAACAATTTGTCGGACACCTTGCACGCCATTTTTGTGCCCCTTTTTTTCGCCACCCTAGGTCTTAAGATAGATTTCTTGGTCGGTTTGGAATTGTGGCCTACTGTACTTTTTTGTGCGGTGGCTATTTTGGGAAAATTTGCAGGGGCTTGGTTAGGCGCCTATTTGGGCAAACAGTCCCAGAAAACTTCTGTTTTAATGGGCTTGATCTTTATTCCTGGAGGGGCCATGGAGATTGTGGTGGCAACCCTTGCCATTGAATTGCAACTCATAGGGCAGGCAATTTTTGTGGCCATCGTTTTTTCGGCCCTCCTATCTTCCATTCTCGCCGGCCCTCTGATCGGATTTCAGGCCCGGCGTTTAGGAATAGGGAAACTTAAAGAAGATGTGGGGACCAAAATAATAGATGTGTAGGGGATAGGCTAAACAATGGTTTTTAGCCAATGTAGTACAATAGTATAGCTATGGCGCGTAATGATGCAGTCTAGGTTATTTTGGTACTGGTGTTTTTTCTGAAGACAAAAGATATAAGTCTTGGTATTTCATTTACGGGATTATCGTCAAACCACTCTTTTAATTCCATCAATTCAAAACCGTTATTTTTTGCATCATCAACATATTCGGAAATGTGGTGAATATAAACTTCTAACTCCTGCGTTCCGTTTTCGGTTTCGTATTTTGCTTTACTGCCTGAGTACTGTTTGAAGGGATGCAGTTCGCTTATAAAGAATATACCTCCATTCTTTAATTTCTGATTTGCCTGATTAAAAATATGGTTCAAATTATAAATATGTTCAAGAGTAAGGCTTGACGTTACCAGGTCCGCGAATTGATTATCGATTTCCCACTCTTTGTTGAGATCAGCTCTTTTAAATAGAGCTCTATGATCAGGAGTTTTCTCTTTGGCAATATTCAACATCTCTTGGGAGAAATCCAGTCCGATCACTTGCTCGGCTTTACCCAATAGCCAGCCAGTATTTTTCCCTGTTCCGCACCCTAGTTCCAACACATGTTTAAACTTGTATTTCGATAAGGTCTCAATGGTTGCTTTTTTGTCTAGATCACGAGTCTTATTTATGTTTGTATCGTATTGTCCGGCCCAAGAGTTATATGCTTTTTCTATACTCATTTCTATTTCTTCTCAGTTAATACTAACAGTCCCAGGGAAGAGGAGTTGTGTGTTTCAATAACTGCCTTAGCAATGGTCAGCATAAGGTAGATTTCAATGCGTTTTATACTGGCTTTATTAGTTGTTATTTAATTTATTGTTTTTCAAGCTCAAGAATTCTTGTGTTAAGTTCCCCTTTTATGTCTTCAAGATTTTGAATTCTGCTTTCTAGACTTCTAATTTTATCCATTGCCTTCAGTATCTCGGTTTCAAGTTTTTGAATTCTAGCTTCTTTGCTTGGATTCATATTACATCCAATTAATAATAAAGAAAAGGCAGCAATTAAAATTATTTTTTTCATAAAAGTGGGTTTTTGAGTTTATAAGAACTGTACGTATATGGTGGGTTCAACGGGGGTTTGAACCATCCTTGTTCTGTAGGAGGTTGTTTTAATTTATTTCCTCAGTTTTAAAGATCATTTTCACTTTGTTTTTTCGAGATACCCTAAGGTATAGGCCAAGTTTCTCGTCCGATTCCGCCATTGCTACTCGGTCTATTTCATAAGTCCATTTTCCATTCTCAAAGGTGTAGGTCACCCCTCCCATGGATCCCTGAAATTTCGCTTCACCGTCAAATAATATTAAGTCGGGTTTATCAGTAATTTGTTTTGGTTTGTTCCAAGAGATATAGCGAAGTTCATTGTTATCCATTATGTCAATCCTTATGAGGTATCTATCGGTTTGGCAAACGAGAACATTCTTTTCCCAATCGGCAATACTGGGATGAATTTTATGTTCGGTTTCTAGGTGCAGTTTTCTTTGCAGGTCTAGCTCTTGTGGCGAGTTGTAGTTGATTGTCATAATACCGCCATCGTCAGAAAGCCATATATCACCTCTGAATAATCCAAAGCCATTATACCGGTCAATGGTGTTGGCATCGTTGAATGTTGCGGTGGTTAGTTTTTCTTTAAAAATGGAGTCGAACAGTACTGGATAATACAGGATAAACTGCTCTTTGGTTTTAAGGTCCGGGATAGGATTTGGTCGTTTAATGGGGAACTTAGCCCGGTCTGCCAGTTCTTGAATCCGGTCGTGTTTTATTAGGTCGACCAGCGTCTCTAGCTGGCTTAATCTTTCTTTTGTTATACCATTAGATGTCTGTCCAAAGCTTAAAGTGGAAAGTCCAAGTAGAAGTAATACAGTGATGGTTTTTTTCATTCTAAATCGATTGTGTTCTTGCGTTTTAGTAGTTGGGTAGTATAAGCTACTAAATTAGGAAATATGAACCGAAAAGAATCCCGTTAGCCAACAGGATTCAGAAGTATAATGTATAATGCCTCAATGATTATAGCTATTGTTGCCTACTGTTCTGATATGGCTTTCATTTTATTACCTCGTTTTTCATGTGTCACTTCAGCAAGTCCAAGTGCTTCCATTAGAGGTGGGATATACATGCCAAATCTACCTTTGAAGCCTTTTTTTAAACCGTACCATCCTCCAATTGGGTTCTTTGGAGAGCGGCCCCAATGCTCAACAGTGCCTTCCTTGGTTTCCACTTTCTCATCCTTGCTCCCAAGTTCCATCCAGTCCCCGTGCTCTTTGAGCATGGTATATAAGTCTTCGAGGCAACGGATGTCATAATGAAGGATGGTGGATTTAACCGTACAGACCAATATTTCTTTTCCGTCCTTTTCAGCGACATGCATGGTATATTCTGATGACAATGGAGGTGTTTTGAGCACCATTGGATTCTCTTTGGTTCCTATTTTTTCTTTATAATTCATGCTATGTGTATTTGTTGTTAATTCAATGAAATTATTCTATCCGTAGTGCAGGTTGCAGTTCGTCTAGGATTTTTTAGGACGACATCTGCGATAGCGGTAGGAGGTTGATGTGCTGGCATCGTAGACTTATCCAAGTAGGAAATCAGGTGGCTGCTATTTTTATAACAGCCTTTTTCTTTAAATTATTTAGCATTTTTTATCGATTTTGAATGTTTTCCACAATGAATCATAACCCTGGTTAGGGTATGTTTTTAATTTATTGAAGGTCGAGTGGTCTTAAAGATTCATTGCACTTACTGTATTAAATGCCTTTCAGATTTCCTTTTGATTGCCTGGCGGATAAAACCACCCAAAGTTATAAAGGATATCGCTAAAAGAAAGCTATACTCTTTTAATGGATTATTGGGCCATAAATCGATGAGAGTAACAATTAGGGCTACTGCATTTGCGATAAGAAGAATCCAAAGTAAAAGTCTGACTATACGATCCATTTATTCTTTTTTTTTAAAATTTACCCTAACGTCTATGCTATAATTTAGGAGTGTGAAATCCGTCAGGATTTCCAGCCAAGAAATCAAGCTGAATAAAGGTAGGGAAATTCGTTTTAAAAGTAATAGAGTATCGCTGAATTATAGCCACTGTTGTCTCAAGGTTTGTATACTGAAATTACAATTTTACCATTGTGGAGTGCATCCCCGAAGCGTTGAATCGCCCTGGGTATTTTGTCAAAAGTATATGGGCCGTCTATTACACAATTTATCTTCTTGTCCTCATATAGCTGATTAATATAATCCAAGTCCTTATTAGCTTTTAACATGACCATATGAATACGTTTCTTGCTAAATAACTTTAGTATTGGAATCATATAAAATATTTGCAACAGCTTGCCGGACCTGCCACCTATGGTAACATATTTTCCTTCCGGTTTAAGAACCTTTAAAAATTCCCAGAGCGATCTATTGGTCCTGCAATCAACAATTAGATCATATTTCTGGTCACTCTTCGTAAAGTCTTCTTTTTTATAGTCAATTACGGTGTCGAACCCTTGGGTTTCCATCGCTTTTAATTTATCACCTGTATCGACCCCTGTGACATTTGTGTTGCAAAGTTTGGCTAATTGAATCCCAAATGAACCAACGCCACCGCCGCCTCCATTAATCAAGATCTTCTGATGATCTTTGATTTGTCCCACATCCCGAAGCGCTTGCAGGGCGAGCATGGCAGCGTGTGGTATACTAGTTGCCTCTTCAAAGCTCATGCTATTTGGCATTCGAGCAAGTGCTTTTTCATCTATGCAAAGAAACTCAGCAAAGCTGCCAAATCCGAATTCTGAAATATCGCCGTACACGGCATCACCAACTTTAAATTTGGTAGCATTATTTCCCACCTGCTCCACAATTCCTGCTACTTCCATTCCTGGAATTCTTAATTTTTTCTTGGGACTAAATATCCCAAAGATCAGACGATAGGCCAAAGGCTTTCCGGTGGTAATGCACCAATCGTAATCATTGATCGCCGTTGCACAAACCTTAACCAGCACCTCTGAATTTTTTGGTTCAGGTTTTTTGACTTCTATAAGCCTGAGTACTTTAGCAGGCTCTCCGTATTTTTTAATAGTATATGCCTTCATGATTGCTTATGTGCCTCAATGATTAGTAAATAAAGCGTAGCGATCCAATAGTAGCCTTGATTTCACATACATTGTTGGTAAAAGTTATTTTATATTTTCCATGTCATTTTTTCCTCCAAAGTAGTGCGACTTATTTCATAATTCGAATTTATTCTGAAAGGTTAAGCTGCCATGAAATGCCGTATTTGTCCTCACACCATCCGAATTTTTTGCCAAAGCCGTAATCGCCTGAACCTTTGTAATTGTCAAGAGGAACCATAATTTGGCCTCCATTTGAAGAAAGATCTTCGAATAAGGTTTGTATCTCATTTTCAGAGTTGCATGCAACAAAAAGTGATACCCCTGGCGTAAAGGTCCACGGGTGGTTATAATTACTTTCGGAAACCATGTACTCGGTACCATTTAAAGTAAATACTCCATATTTGATAAGTTCCTGAGTTCCTCCCGCTTCTCCTTCTGCGTATTTTATTACGCTTTTGATTTCCGAATTTGGAAATATAGATGTGTAGAAGTTTATCGCTTCTTCTGCCTTTCCGCATTGATCACCCACAAATGTTAGAAAAGTTGTTATTTTCATTTTTTGAAATTTGGTTAAAATGAAATCTTTCGTAATTAATTACTGCCAACAGGTAGTCTAAGAACCCTTTGTTGAGATTTGATATTTATAAAATCGAGTTTGGATTCGAGCCGGATTAAATGTACAAAAACTTTCGAATTGCAGTAAATATGCTAACAGTGGATTATAGGTCTTGCATTTATCTTTTTAGCGTAAAGTGCCCTGAAAAGATAACTCCATCTCCAAGATTGGTTTTAAACCAATAGTCATTGGAACTCACTTCTCTACCTTTATAAAATCCATCCCATCCAATATCGTCCGATGACAGCTCAGCTAAGAGTTTTCCGTACCTATCAAAAATAAATGTTCGGGAATTCGGATAACTTACTATTCCCATAATATGCCAATAATCGTTTCGGCCATCACTGTTTGGAGTGAAAAACCTAGGATAGTCAATTAACGTAACATCTTCTGTGTCCTCACCGCATCCGTCTTTATCCTTTACCATTGCAGTATATTTACCTCCTGGAATATCGGAGAAATAATTGCTCTCTTGGAAATTTACCCCATCCAAGGAATATTCAAAATTTCCATCTCCGGTAGCCATTATTTCAATAAAATTAATTTCTGAAAGTCTGCTATGCCGTACCTCAGTTATTGAAGGAGATGATGATTTTATGAATTCAAAATCAAGGGTGTTTTCGCAATAAATCCCGTATATGTTTTTGCCAATCGTTAGTGTATAGCTGCCTGCATGTATCAAGTCCACTCTATATGTGTTGGAAATTATACTGTTATCCTCATAAGCCCAACTATAAAAGTCAAAATCATTTTCCACTTCAATAGGTAGCGAAGGCTCAAGATGACACAAATAATAAGCGGGCTCAAGCTTTGTTACAGGAAGTTCAATTACCAATAAGTCAATGCTCGTTTCAGCATAGCATAAGCTGTTCAATGAGTTCTCTACCCGTACAAATACGGTTTGATTCCATGGTTCAGTATTTTCAAAGAATGGGGATAATGGACTTGGCAATTCATCTCCATTTGCATCAGAATATATGAAATTCAGCCCAACTTGGTCACCAACAATTTCTGACTCAATATGGGAAAGATCAAAGTTAGCAAACCCGCTTCCCAAATTACATGCAAAAACGGGCTGTGGACTATTTAGTTGTGGTTGGGATGATGTTCTGAAAACCAAAGGTGTCTCTTCATAACAATTGGTCTGGGAATTGGTTACTCGTACGATAATTGTTTCTTCATTAAGTGTAGTATTGGTATAGGGGTTGGGCAAAGGGTTGGGCAATGAATTGCCATTGGAATCAAAATAGGATATTGACGTGTTCATTTGATTTCCTAGAACGAGTGATTCAATAGACGAGGTGTCAAAATATTCCGAAATACCATCTCCGTTATCATCACAGCCAATCAAAATATCTAAATCATGGACTACGGGCAATGGGTTCACCATTAGCTTAAATGTTGTCTCGTTAAGACAAGTATTTCCACTATCAAAAGCGCGGACGGTTATTTCTTCCTCATTAATGACTTCGTTTATAACGGCATTTAACGGTTGTTGTATTTGGTTGCCATTTTCGCGATAAAAGGTCACTGAAATAGCATTGCTTCCTGCTAAAATGTCATTTTGGACCTGTTCCAAATCGAAAGTAGCAAATCCATTTGCATCATTACTGCATACAAAGAGATCTGAAACAGAAGATAGATCTGATATAGGATTGACAATAAGGTCGAAAGTTGTCTCGGAATAGCAACAAACATTGTTGTTATGTGCCACTCTAACCATGATCGTTTCCCTGTCCCTAAAAGTATTGGTAAATGGGTTGGGTAAGGTTGCGTATTCCCTACCACTGCCGTCAATAAAAGTAACCTTCATATTGTTTTGGCCACCAAGGACTTGCTGGGTAACATGGGCAACCTCAAAAGAGGATGAAATACCTGTATTGAAACTATTTTCACAGGCATAAATATTTTCAATACCATAAGCATTTGGAGGATCTTTTACATTTATGGTCTCTGTTATAAGCTCAGTGCTGCCATCATTTGCTGTGATTGTAGCACTTATAGTATATGTGCCGTCAACTGAAAAATCATGGAAAGGCGACAAATCTGTAGAAGTATTGTTGGTACCTGAAGCGGGATCACCAAAATTCCAGAGTATGGAAGTCAGATTGCTTGTAGGTGCTATGCTAAACTCTTTTAAAAAATCTGAACAATCATTTAAAATGTTCATAGAAAAGTCATTGGTCACATGATTTACGTTACCTGTAACATTTATGTAAAAATTTGCTTCAGGTCTGCCAAAATCAGCGGTATCGACATATTCATCAAAGCCAAAATCCTGTCCTCCTGCGATCCTGGTACACCTTCTTTGCCATGACACTCCCGTGTCTTGTGTAGAACCTGCAATGAATGCAAGTCCATCTCCGTAGACAATTCCTTTGTGCACTTCGACCAAAATTCGTTTAACCCCTGCCGGAACTACTATTGGGGTATCAAACACTACATTAATAATTTGGGAATTTTCTCCTATGACCGGAGAAAGCTCTTGATATTGGCTACTACCTATTAAATTTGCCTCAGAAAAGGAAGAGGGAAAATTTTCATCAATTTCATAAATATTAAAGCTGATTTCAGGAAGCCATCCAACTTTATTAATACCAACTTGTCCAGACGTAATGAAGAATTCCTCATTAGTTGAAATACCAAAATCTTCTAAATAAAAATCTCTTGCCCAATATATGTGAGATGACGAACATGAGTGTATTCTGGTTTCAATAATATCATCACAAACATTGTGGGACAGTCTGGTTATTGACCCAGAACTTTGAGTGTTGAAAACCTCACCGGTTACATTAATATAAAAATTGGCATCCGGTACCGGAATGGTCAATTCTGATGTTGGGGTTAAACTATTATTCCCTTCGCAACCTTCATACCATGAGAGTCCGGTATCTTCAGCTGTACCAGCAATGAATACTTGTGACGACTCTGGATTATAAAAGTCTTCAATCTTTTTTACGGTTACAAGTATCCTTCTTGTACCCGCTGGCACAATAATTGGTTCATCAAATTGAGCTTCAACAATCACCGGAGCTCCATTGACTACAGGTGCTCTTCCTATTCCTCGTGTACCTAGCAAGGTGCGAGGATAAAGTGAGTAAAAAAATTCTGGAAAATTTTCATCAATACTAAAAACACTGAATTGCAAATAGGCGCCATTATTTGACCTACTTAAGGCCACTTGGCCGGAATTGATCACAAACTGTTCATTGGACGCAATGCCAAAATCTGACAACGTAAATACTCTTGACCATCCTTCATCCCTTTCACATGAATACATGTCGGTTTCTATAGGGGTCGTTCCAATATTATTGGTCAAGGTAATTTGGGCATTAATGCCATTTAGGAACAAAAAGAATAGGAGTAAGAGGGCACTATTAAACATGAAGTTGGTAGGTTGTTAATGTTCTTAACAAAGCAAAATAATATTCTTATGAAGGTTGGGTAAAGTTTTTTGACTAGCTACAGGAAATTAAGTTTAAGGAACATACAATTTGGATTTTCTTTTTTATTAACATTTTAAGCTTGCTGTGAAAGCTTAGGATAAAAATCCGATCTTAAGGTTTGATGTTAATCAAATGGAACATGGAATTATACTGGGTTAAAAGTACAAAAACTTTTGAAATGTAGTAAATAAGCTAAATAATGGATATTTGCCATTGTAATGTGTAGTGTTTCTAATTGATTTGTATCAGACCTGGCCGGTTATCGCTTAAAAAATTCACACCAATAGTTCCGTCCTTACATTCATTAATTTTCCAGACTGAAGGGAAATTATTGTTCTTCACATACATAAAACATTTCTGATCAATCCCTATTGATTCTTTAAATATTCTACTCAATTGAATCACGACTACGGATCATTCTTCAAACATCACTTGACCTTTAATATCATATTTCAAGCTGTATTCCCTATAAGTTGAGTAGCCTTTCCACCCACCGTTATAATAAGTGGTCTCCATAATCATGTAGAAGGTATAATTATTTGTTGAAAGTGACCGATAAAATAATTCTTCGAAGATGGATAGGTCCTTAATAGGGTTCTCGGCCTGGTCGTAACCATTGAAAGTTTCAATGACCTTTTTTTCCAAATTCATCTCGTTATCGTAATAGAATGTTTTTAAGGTGTCCAGGTTTCCACTTGAATTGAGACTGATTTGAATGTGCTTAGGGTTTAATGTATTTCTTGAGATAATAGTAGACAGCTTTCCATCCGCATCATAGTTATAGTCCAGCGTATCTTTTTGTTCTGGGGTGTCAATGATCTTTTGCAATATCTTATCTTCTTCCCCTAGGATATATGTTCTTACAAATTCCGGTAGCACGATCTCCGGGTCAGTAGTGGATCTTTTAACAATGATTCGGTCAGTTTCATGTGAGACTTCATCGTAGATCTTTTCGGAGAAATCATATGAAAACCCAATCATCTCATTAAAAGCTTCATACATTCCTCCGACTCTCTTAATCACTTGATTATCAGCATCTCTTTCCAAGAGCACCAACTTATCCAAATCCCTGTAATCCATTTTCGCAGGAAACATCATATAACCTAACTTATAGCTACTCATTACCTGGGATATATTCTCAGTGTCCTTCGGGTCTTCTGTTCCAATGCGCTCCGGATTATTAATGGTTTGTTCCGGCTTGGAGCAAGCAGTAATTAGGATAAGTAAGACCGGAAGTAATATGTATTTCTTCATGAGAATGATTTTATGCGCATAAATATATAGTATAATTTCTCTCTAATCTTAAATTTTTCGTTGAATGGTACAGTAATTACCTAAAATTATAAATGCGAGGCGGGGATGTGCTTATTATTACTATTAAATGTTCTAAAACAAAAACCTTGCACTGAAGAAGTGTGTTCTAGTCAATATTTCATTGTAAGCCAATAAATATAAAAATAACGACAAACGACTACAAACGTTTGTAAACGAAAGTAACTATTTCCAAACCGAGTGCAGCGGAAAAGGGGTGGTAGGTTTGTACCGTCGAAACATAGGAACTCGATAGTATGAACTGTAAACCATTAAAAATAAAATTATGAACGCACTTAGAAACAGAGTACAGTTGATTGGAAACTTGGGGAACGACCCAGAAATTGTGAACATGGAAAGCGGAAGCAAACTCGCCAAGTTTTCCATAGCCACCAACGAGACG
Source organism: Sediminicola luteus (assembly GCF_040566555.1). Classification (GTDB taxonomy): domain Bacteria; phylum Bacteroidota; class Bacteroidia; order Flavobacteriales; family Flavobacteriaceae; genus Sediminicola. Next base: position 58,843 of record NZ_JBEWYP010000004.1, read on the forward strand.
TATAAAAACACAAAAGGGGAGAAGGTAACGGATACCCAATGGCATAACGTCGTGGCCTGGGGCAAGACAGCAGAGATCATTGAAAAATACCTTGTCAAAGGGAATGAAGTGGCCATCGATGGGAAGCTTACGTCCCGTTCCTATGAAACCAAAGAAGGGGAAAAGCGATATGTTACCGAAATTAAATGCAATGAACTTTTGATGTTGGGCAAGTAGCCCTCAAAACAAATAAAAGCCCCACAATGGAACTTCTCCTTGTGGGGCTTTTTTATTGGTAGTGGTCTATGGTTATTCATTTTTTCCTCCATCACGGTTAGGGGACCTGGTCTCCGGCCATGTCCGTTGTTCCCCAGTTCTTGGATTGGTATGCAATACCGCCTTTTCCCTAGAGGTCCTATCAGGATCCTCACTGGCCATATAGGCCAAGATGGCGGTGAGGATGGCATTGTTCCTCACATCGTCAAATACAATTTTATCATAGGTATCCAAATTGGTATGCCAGGTATAATCAAAATAGCTCCAGTTCAAAGAGCTCAAAGAAAATGCAGGGGCACCGGCGGCTACAAAAGAGGCGTAATCAGAACCTCCTCCTGCGGGAGAACCTGGAAAGGTAGTTTCAATCTGTTTCGTAATAGACTCCGGAGCGGCTTCCAACCAACGACCCATATAATCATAGGAATTCAAAAAGCCTTGTCCAGAAATGCGGACTACCCTTCCTGTTCCATTGTCTTGGTTGAACAAAGCCTGCATCCCTTCCACGATTTCGGGATGGTCCTCTACAAAAGCACGGGAACCGTTCAAGCCTTGTTCCTCACTGCCCCAATGCCCCACAATAATGGTACGCTTTGGGTTGGGATAGATTTTTTTAAGGATACGAGCTGCTTCCATCATGGTGATGGTTCCAGTTCCGTTGTCAGTAGCACCTGTTGCTCCGTCCCAAGAATCAAAATGGGCAGAAAGGATGACATACTCATTGGGAAATTCTGTCCCTGGGATGGTGGCAATAGTATTAAAAGTTGGTACGGTCCCCAATTCCTTGGACTCGGCCATTACTTTAATAATGGGTTGTTCTCCATGTTCCACCATACGGTATAAAAGACCATAATCCTCAAGGGAAAGATCCACTACCGGAATCTTCTTGGTGTTCGCGCCGAATATTTTATTGGCGCCAAAACCTTCTGACCAGCGGGATTGGAGAATTCCGATTGCCCCTGCTGCCTCCAAGGCCTCGTTGATGTTTCTAGTGGTATATCCTGTTTTTTTATAGCGCTCTCTCCAAGTTTCATTTAGGGAATTCCTGTCTTGTTTCATTTTTTCAAAGGACTCCTCAGTAGCATACTCCTTCCAATTATAATCTGGTCTACCGGTAGGCTCCATCATGGAGACCATTACAAATTTGCCCTTCACATTGGGCAACCATTTTTGAAAGGCCAAAGAGTCGGCTACATCAGGAATAATGATCATGCCTGCGGTAAGTCCTTTTTTAGGGGTGCTTGGGCTCCAGGCCAATTGCATGCCGCTTAGGCTCACAACCCTTGGGGAAACAAGGTCTACATGGGTAATTCCGCGTTCCCATCCGCGCCATTGTCCCCATTTTTCATTTTCGGCGGCAATGCCCCACTGGGCGTATTTTTGAACGGCCCAGTCATGGGCTTTTTTCATTTGTGGGGTACCCACCAAACGAGGGCCGATGACATCCATAAGTTCATGGGCCAAAGGCTCCAATTGAGAATTCTCATTGGCCTCCTTTACTATTTTATCGACAATTTCTTGTGTGGTCTGGGCAAAGGCAATTATGCCCTGTAGCATAAAAAGCACTACTAGGAATGGTAAACTTTTTTTCATGGATGTTGGTTTGTTAAAAGTTGAATTCACTAAGATAGTAATTTAGTTATCTAGATAAAAAAGATAAATCTCTATGGTTTTTTAAGTAGGGTTTTTTCATTCTTGGTTGTTATACTAATAGAAGCACAATATTAATAAAGAAGAATTTTAATTTTTTGATATGAAACACATACAGACGTTACTTGCCATAGGATTGTTCATTGGTTCATTTTCTGCCTTTGCACAACATGAAGGAGAAAATGAAGAACAAAAATTGTCCTATTATGAGCAAAGAGCTCAACAGGATGCCAAATTTGAACAAGAATTGAGAGCAGAGAATGAAGAAGAGGCCGAAGAATTCTGGGAAGACCAACAGGCCTATGAGAAAAATTTAAAGAAAAGGGATAAAAAGGCCTATAAGGCTTATATGAAAGGTAAAAGGGATGCTTATGAAGAGCATGCAGAACATTGCCACCACCATCACCATAGTGCACACTTCTACTATTATGCCGACCATTATTATAGTTCCCCGAGGTATTATAGGAGTTCCCCCAGAAGGAGTACTATAAGCACAGGAGTTAGAGTTGGTGCACCAAGAGTGCGATTGGGAATTGGATTGTAAAGAAAAAGGAAAGAAGAAAAAACACCGCCATTTGGCGGTGTTTTTGTTTTTATGCGCCCCGTTTTTTTAATGATTCGAAACAAGTACAGACGTTACATCTCTTGCCTTCTGATTTTTAAAATACTTCATCATTTGTTGTTGATACCTAGCGGTTCAATAGTTTTAAAATCTTAGGGTTACCCCCATGGTGCCAGGGCCAAAATTAAGGTCCCAACTCATATCCTTCGATTGGTCATTATATTTTTCATCGTATTTGGAATCTAAATAGCGATCTATGGATTCTACGGTAAAAATACTGATCGCGACACTTATGGCCACATCACTGAGCCAATGTTGTCCGTCCCAGATCCTTGACATACCGGGAATAAGGCCACCCAAGTAAATAGCTCCCTTTATCCAAGGGCTCTCAAACTGTTTGGCGATGGCATACGCGTTGGTAAAGGCCAACATGGTATGGCCCGATGGGAAGGAGTGGAAATTTCTACTTGGATTAAAGGGATCAAAAGTGTCCTTGCCCAAATCGGCTACCGGTCGTGCTCTCCCTACTACTGATTTTAATACTTGTTGCAACAGCCCTGAAGAGGATGCGGAAGCGATCAATAAAACCCCTGTTCTTCTGAGCTTTTCATTTTTCAGGGCCAACCCAGTTAGATATACTCCTGCTGTGGCTAGATAATTGTTTTCAGGGTTGCCATACAATTCCCCATAATCCCTTAAAAGTTTTGGAACACTGGTCTGTTGGTTTCTAATGAATCTTGAGGTATCGTCATCAATCATATAGAGAACGCCCGTACCTGCAACTACTTCTCCAAAGTTGAGCCATTGTTTCCCTTGCCAATGAAGTGGTCTGGAATAAGAATATCCCATGCTCTTAATGATATTGCCCATATCATAGGTGAACATGTTCCATCTCTTTTCATCTTGGGCGGAGGTATCCATTTCTTGTCCCATCGCATGCAAGGAGGACAGAAATAAGATCAAAATAAAAATATTCTTCATAGTCAAAGGCTTCTTTTATTTCAAAAGTACAGTTCTTTTGCCACACGAAAGGTATTGGAATGGGCTTCAATAATAGTTTTAAGGTCGGGAGAATAGCCACCTCCCATGGAACACTGAACAGGGATCTGATTTTTTTTACAGGTTTCCAAAACAAATTGGTCCCGTTTTTTACACCCATCCACAGTAAGTGCCAAGGTGCCCAATTTGTCCGTTTCAAGAATATCAACCCCACATAAGTAAAAGATAAAATCGGGCTTAACATCCTTGATCAATTGGGGTAGGATTTCCTTTACTATAGTTAAATATTCCTTGTCCTTAATGCCTTTTTTCAGGGCGATATCCAAATCGGATTTTTCTTTGCGAAAGGGATAATTTCCTTCCCCGTGCATGGAAAAGGTAAAGACCGATGGGTCATCCTTGAATATTTCTGCGGTGCCATTCCCTTGGTGCACGTCCAGATCCACAATCAATATTTTTTTTGCCAGACCCTTGGCCTGCAGATAGCGGGCACCAATAGCCTGATCGTTGAGCATGCAAAATGCTTCACCGCGGTCCGTATAGGCATGATGTGTTCCTCCAGCAATATTCATGGCAATACCATGCTCCAAGGCATACTCACTTCCCTTCATGGTTCCATCTGCAATAATCTGTTCCCGTAACACAAGATCTTCATTCAACGGAAACCCTATTTTCCTTGCTTCCCTTGGGGGGATCTTCATATTGAGCAGGTCATAGAAATAATCGGGGTCATGAACGGCAACTATATATTTGTCATTGGGAATATCGGGCTCAAAGAAATCTGAAGTGGTACAGGTGCCTTCCAAAATCAATTGTTGGGGCAGTAGCTCATATTTCTCCATAGGGAACCGATGCCCTTTGGGAAGGGGATGGGTATAAATGGGATGATGTGCTATTCTAAACATATGATGTAACGAAGGAATGCTTCAAAAGTTATTTATGCAATGCCAATTGTATCCTTTTGCGGGGAACATCCACCTCCAATACCTTAACGATAACCTGTTGGTGAAGACTTACGTGTTCGTTGACATCTTTCACAAAGGTATCGGATAAGTTGGAGATATGGATAAGGCCACTTTCTTTGATCCCTACATCTACGAAGCAGCCAAAGTTGGTAATATTATTCACGATTCCCGGTAATAACTGTCCTTCCCTTAAATCGGTTATGGTTTTTATATTTTGGTTGAAGGTAAATACCTTGGCTTTCTCACGTAGATCTAGCCCAGGCTTTTCCAGTTCTTGAATGATATCCTCAAGGGTGGGCAAGCCTATGGTGTCCGTTGTATAGGCTTTTAAGTCGATGGTCTGAAGTTCTTTTTTATTGCCGATAAGGTCTGATATGGCAACCCCTTTGTCCTTGGTCATTTGTTGTACAATGGCGTAACTCTCTGGGTGCACGGCCGAATCATCCAATGGATTTTTTGCGTTTTTGATGCGCAGGAAGGCGGCTCCCTGTTCAAAGGCCTTTTCCCCCAATCGCGGCACCTTTTTTATGGCGGCCCTACTCGGGAAGGGTCCATTTTCATTTCTATAGGCCACAATATTTTCTGCGAGTTTTGGTCCTATTCCAGATACATAGCTCAACAAGGACGTACTGGCGGTATTGATGTTTACCCCCACAAAATTCACGCAGCTTTCCACTACGGTATCCAAGGAGTTTTTAAGTTTGGCCTGGTCCACATCGTGCTGGTACTGTCCCACGCCTATTGATTTTGCATCTATCTTTACCAGTTCCGCCAAAGGATCTGCCAAGCGCCTCCCTATGGAGACTGCGCCCCTAACGGTAACATCGTAATTGGGAAATTCATCCCTGGCAATTTTGGAAGCCGAATAGATAGAAGCTCCTGCTTCACTAACCACAAAGACTTCTATGGGATTTTTAAATTGGATGCGTTTAATGAGCTGCTCCGTTTCTCTTGAGGCGGTTCCATTGCCAATGGCAATAGCCTCTATCTTATAAGCATCGGTCAAGGAGCTGATTTTTTTAATGGCCCCAGAGGTGTCATTTTGAGGGGCATGGGGGTAGATGGTCTCATTGTGCTCCAGATCCCCTTGGGCACTTAAGCAAACCACTTTGCAGCCAGTTCTAAATCCAGGGTCGATGGCCAAGATCCTCTTTTCCCCTAGGGGCGAGCCCAGCAAAAGTTGTTTTAGGTTTTTGGAGAAGACACTAATGGCAGCTTCGTCTGCTTTTTCTTTGGCCAATTTTAGGGTTTCATTGGAAAGGGAAGGCAATAGAAGTCGCTTGTAAGCATCTTGTACCGCCAATTTAATTTGTTCCGAACAGGAGTTGTTCGATTTGAGGATTCGGTCCTCTATTTTAGAGATGGCCTTGTCATCATCAATTTCAATTTTCACCCTGATAAATCCCTCGTTTTCAGCCCTGAGAATGGCCAAAAGTCGATGCGATGGACATCTGCTTAGGGATTCGCTCCAATCAAAATAATCCCGATACTTTTGTGCCTTTTCATCATCTTTCTTTGTGCCGATCACTTTGGTGGTGATCTGAGCAAATTTCTCCAGCTGATTTCTGATTTGGTTTCTAATGTCCAGTCGTTCATTGATCCACTCAGAGATTATATGTCTCGCACCTTCAAGGGCATCATCCTCGTTAGGGACCTCCTTGCCTACATATTGTGAGGCGATATACTCTATTTCTTCTGCATTTTGGGCCATAATGATTTTGGCCAACGGCTCCAAGCCATTTTTTCTTGCGGTTTCAGCCTTGGTCTTTCTACTCTTTTTAAATGGCAGGTAGATATCCTCTAAGGTAACAAGGTCATCTGTTGCCTCAATGGTTTTTTTGAGTTCAGGAGTCAACACTTCCTGCTCCTCCAAGGCTTTAAGGATGGCCTTTTTCCGTTTTTCCAACGCTTCAAACTGTGCCTTATAGGTTACAATATCCCCAATCTGCACCTCGTCCAGGTTTCCGGTACGTTCCTTTCGGTAGCGGGATATAAAAGGCACGGTACAGTCCTCATTTAAAAGGGCAACCGTGTTTTCTATACTTTTTATAGGCAGTTGGGTATATTTGGCAATATAGGGGATCAGTAGCATAAGTTTATTTTAATTGCATTAAAGCCTATGCCAGCGTAGGGACTGGTATTATATTATATCGATGACATAGTAAAGCGAACCTAAAAAATTTAAGTATTTGGTCCTAATTGATAGTCTCTCCATTGCCCACACCATCGGTGTCCGGGTTGACGAAAACTAGTTTTCCATCGGTATTTTCGGTCATCAATATCATGCCCTCACTATCCACACCTCTCAAGGCTCTTGGGGCCAGGTTTACCAAAACGGTTACTTTTTTTCCAATGATCTCCTCAGGGGTAAAGCTTTCCGCTATCCCAGAAACTATGGTACGGACATCCAAGCCAGTATCCACTTTCAACACCAATAATTTCTTGGCCTTGGGCATTTTTTCTGCCTCTATAATGGTTCCCACACGCATGTCCAATTTTGTAAAATCATCAAAGGTGATGGTATCTTTCTGTGGTGTTGCTTCCTTGTTCATCTGCTCGTTCGCTTTTTTTGTAGCTTCCAATTTGTCCAATTGCTTTTGTATGGTTTCGTCCTCTATTTTACTGAACAATAGTTCCCCTTTATTGATTTGGTGACCGCCTGGTAAAAGATGTTGTTTTGTCCCTACATCGTTCCATTCCAAATCTGTATCAATGGCCAACATATTTTTGAGCTTTGCAGCCGTAAAAGGCAAGAATGGTTCACCTAATATCGCCAAGGCAGAAGCAATCTGAAGGGCAACATACATAATGGTCTGCACTCTTTCTTCATCCTGTTTGATTACTTTCCAAGGCTCTTCATCTGCGAGGTACTTATTCCCTAGACGCGCTAGGTTCATCAGTTCCTGACTGGCTTCACGGAAACGGTAGCGTTCAATGGAACTCGAAAGGATGGATGGATATTTTTGCAGCTCGGCCAAAGTTTCCTTATCCACATCTGTAAAAGTTGATGGACTGGGAACCACGCCTTCATAATATTTATTGGTCAAAACCACTACACGGTTAATAAAGTTTCCAAATATGGCAACCAGTTCATTATTGTTTTTGGCCTGTAGATCTTTCCATGTAAAATCGTTGTCCTTGGTCTCTGGGGCATTGGCGGTAAGGGTATATCGCAATACATCCTGCATGTCTGGGAAATCTACCAGATACTCGTGCAACCAAACGGCCCAATTTTTAGAGGTGGATAATTTGTTCCCCTCCAAGTTCAAAAATTCATTGGCAGGGACATTATCCGGTAGGATGTAATCTCCGTGTGCCTTTAGCATGGATGGGAAAATGATGCAATGGAAAACTATATTGTCCTTCCCAATAAAGTGTACCATTTTGGTATCCTTGGCCTTCCAATATGGTTCCCAGTCCTTTCCTTCTCTTGCGGCCCATTCCTTTGTGGATGAAATATAGCCTATAGGGGCATCGAACCAGACATAAAGCACCTTGCCTTCGCCACCTTCAACAGGAACAGGGATACCCCAATCCAGATCTCGGGTTACGGCCCTTGGTTTCAAACCGTCATCGATCCAGGATTTGCATTGCCCATAAACATTGGGTTTCCAATCGTTTTTATGACCCTCTAAAATCCATTCCTTTAGGAAATCCTCATACCTGTCTAAAGGTAAAAACCAGTGTTTGGTTTCTTTCATGGTGGGTACTCCCCCGGAGATAGTGGATTTGGGATTGATAAGGTCTGTAGCGTTCAAGGTAGACCCACAGTTCTCACATTGGTCACCATAGGCCTCTTCATGACCACATTTTGGACAGGTTCCGGTTACAAAGCGGTCTGCCAAAAATTGCTTGGCCTCGGCATCGTACAATTGTTCGGTAACCTCTTCGATAAAATCCCCCTTTTTGTAGAGGGTCTGAAAGAATTCCGATGCGGTATCGTGATGTACTTTTGCAGATGTCCTAGAGTAATTATCAAATGAGATCCCAAAATCTTCAAAAGATTGTTTGATGATCCCATGATATTTATCGATAATTTCCTGAGGGGTCACCCCTTCTTTTTTCGCCTTCATGGAAATGGCCACTCCGTGCTCGTCACTGCCGCAAACAAAGGCTACGTCCTTTCCTGTTAAGCGTAGGTAACGGGAGTAAATATCCGCAGGTACATAAACCCCTGCCAAATGGCCGATATGGATGGGACCGTTGGTGTAGGGTAGGGCTGCGGTAATGGTATATCTAGATGGACTTTCTTGATTCTGCGACATCAAATATGAATTTGGGCACAAAAATAAAGATTTTTGTCAGGGTGCAACCTACAATGGCCCAAAAAAGAAAGGCCTCCTGCCAGCTTTTGTTACCTTGGACGGAACACTAGTTGGACAGAAGGCCTTTGTCATAAGTAGGTAGTTTATACGACCACGACGGATTTGCTCATCTTTTGGTCCTGTACTTGTATTCTATAAATGTATTTGCCGGTTGCCAAAGGAAGGGTCATACGTTCCCGAATGTTTATCTCGGTAGAGCCTTCCATCATCATCTCGTTGAATACCGTTCCCAGGTTCTGACCCAGAATATTGTACAATTGGATGTCCACATGGGCACTAAATGGCATTTCCAAATAGATATGCGGCGCCTCTTTGGTAGGATAAAAAGGTTTGTGAACAATGGCGTTCACTAACTCTGGTGTTGGTTCTCCGCCAATAGGGGTTGGAGGTGTTGGGTCCCCATCGCTATAAACGATATCCGGGAAGTCCACTCCACTACAATTAAACCCAAGGTTTACCGGGGCATAGGGGTGGTTCAATAAGTGCTGTTCCACCAAAGGAATGGGTACACAAAGCCATTCGGCCAAAACCGTGGCATAGAGGTCCCTAAAGTCCATAGTATATTCCAAATTCCCTCGCCCGTCTGGATTGTCCAGGGTAGGGTGGTCACCAACAAAGGCACTACCATTTAGTCCAGACCCAAAAAATAGGGTAGGAGCTGCCTTACCATGATCGGTTCCGTTGGAGCCATTTTCAAAGATCCTTCTTCCAAATTCTGAGAAGGTCATGCTCAATACTTTGTCATCTTGTTGGGTGAAGCCCAAATCATCATAGAAATTATCAATTGCTACAGAAAGGTTGGTCATTAACCTTTCATGGGCCAAAGGCTGGTTTCCGTGGGTATCAAATCCACCCATGGAGATCATATACACTTTGGTGCCCAGATTCCCTTTTATCAATCTGGCCAAAAGGGCCAATTGGCGGGCAAAGCCATTGTCCTGGTATTCTACCTGATTTTGTCCCCTTTCATAGGCTGCATGGATTTTACCTGAATATTCATAGGTGGTATTTGCTACTCCCCTAAGGAATTTCAGTTGGTCTCCGTACATACAGTCATTAAATAGGGTATCATCCAAGCTGTATTGCTGTCCTGTTTCCGCAATTTGCTCCAATTGATCAATGTTATTGGTGACAAAGGCGTAATTGGTCTCTTCCCCTTGGAATACCAAACTACCAAACTGACCAATTTGTATGGCTGCTGGGGATTCTGGAGGGTTGACCAGATAATCTGGATAGATATTTTCGAAATGACGGCCCATCCATCCCGTATTCAAACCACTGAAACCGGTAGTGGTCAAATCGGTATTGGCAAAGATATCCGAGCCCGTAAAATGGGAAAGACTCTGTCCTTCATATCCTACCCCGTGAACCGCCTTAAATTGTCCGTCTGCCCACATTGGCTCTAAGGATTTCATATAGGAGGGCACTCCAAATTCATCGGTAAGCTTTAATATCTTGCTTTCAGGAATGTAAATATTTGGCCTGGCATTCGCATAGGTATCGTATTGCTCAATGGGTATAACAGTACTAAGTCCATCGTTTCCACCTGATAGTCTAATAAGGATAAGAATATTGTCCGTTTCCGCCATATTAATGGCCGCGGTCAATGGGGATGGGGCAGAGGCCGTAAGGAAATTACTTCCCAACATCATAGATCCCGATCCTGCAATCCCTAAGGCCTGCATAAAGGAACGTCTACTCCAGAATTTGTGTTCATGGTCGTGACCGTCTTTACCGTTATGGTGATTTATGGGGATATGGATATTATTGCACATGGTCGTAGGTGTTATTTTAATTGGAATTCTGGTTGTCTGGCAAGGTGTTGTAACAAGAGATAAACTTGGAATGGTACTTCCGGACTCACATCCAACATCCAAAGGCCTTGGCCTCCTTCCACATAATCGGAACCATAGTATATCTCAGGAACATCATCTATAGTAAATGCTGAAAGGGCGTTGTTGAAATCTGCCTCTGTCAACAATCCTTTTGGGGTCAGTTTGTTCACGATGGCCTCTACCACAATCCTAGGATTACTTGTGCCGCTATTACCTGGGCCTACGGCGGCCATGGCAAAAGCACGGAACTGTTCGGCATTGTAGCCATAAAAGCCATCAAACATAAATTCTAGGGAGAGCCATCTCCCAATCAAGAAATTGGTGTTGATCCAGGATCTATCCCTTTGCCATCCGGCTACATCCACAGGTTCAAATAGTTCCTGGCTCAGCATTCTGGTCGTTTCAATAATTTGGCTCATAACACTATCATCGTAAAAGAAACCAGTTTCTTTTAACAAATTCAAGAACAGATCATAAGGGCTCTTGATAATGACACCGATGGCCTCATCATCAAAAAAATGCTGGCTTTTAAACAGTTGGGATAGTACAGGGGCAATCTCAAAATTATTTGAGACCATTGTTGTTGCCATTCCATCTATAATTGTTTGGGCATTTCCCGCATCATCCTTGGAGTCGGGGTGTACAAAGAATTCATAGAGCTTTCTACAAATAAATTCCGCTATTTCATTGGGCCTTTGTTGGAAGAGAATATTGATAACATCATCATATCCCCAATTTCCGGTCTGCCCTAAAATGGTCTTGCTGCCAGTATCGTGTTTGCTGGGATCAAAGGTCACTTGGGTACAACCAATCTCGCCTCTTTCCACGTATCCGGTCAAAGCCCTTGCGGTTTCAATAATATCCTGTTCAGAATAGCCATTGCCTTCCCCTAGTGAAAAAAGTTCATAGAGTTCACGAGCATAGTTCTCATTGGGTCTGTTGTTATTGTTATAAGCTCCATCCAAATAGAACAACATGGCATTGGTAAGACCTATTTCATGTATAAAAGTCTTGAAATTGCCAATTGCGTTACGTTGCAAACAGTCCGTATAATAATAAAGGAAGGAATTACAGTCATACACCTCCAGTTCCGTTACAAAATGGTTGCTCCAGAAAAAACTGAGTCGGTCCCTAAGGTTATTGTTGATCAGGCCATTGGCATAAGCCAATTTCCATTCCCCTATTTGGGAATTTCGCAGGGCACGTCGTGCATCATCATCCTCGGGATAGTTACTGTTGTTCCAATCTGCCCAGGTTGGTGCTGCCAAGGGTGCCATGTTTACGGCCTCATTGATCAAACTGTCCACTAAGGCTGTTGCAGATTGTCCTACCGCCTGATCTATAGTCTGAACAGATGCGCTAAACCCCAGCCTTCTGTACAAATGCGCAGCCTTTTGCCTGTCCAAGGGCGCAGTATAGGTAGCTAGACTGGAGGTATTACAATTAATAAAGAATTCCATGGTGTTTGGTGCGTTGGTTTCTAGGTTCATAGTTTTGGGGATACTAATAAACGTGTAAATGCTATTGTATAGTATTAGTAATCAGCTAAATTCGTTGAATCAGCATTTAAATTACGTGCATAAAAATTATTTAGACGGTGAAGTACCTGTATTTTCGACCAACTGCACATAAATTTAGCATATATAGAATTTATTATGGGGAAACATAACGAATTTGGAAAGGTAGGCGAGCAAATTGCAACGGATTATTTGATAGCACAAGGCTATACCATTAAATACCGCAATTACAGATACTTAAAAGCAGAAATAGATATTGTTGCTTTAAAAGGGAATGATTTGGCAATCATTGAGGTAAAATCCAGAAGCACCAATTTTATAGCGAATATAGCGGAAACGGTAAGTACGAAAAAAAAGCAGTTGTTGGTTATGGCCGCCGACCACTATGTGATAGAAAATGATTTGGATGTTTCTGTGCGTTTCGACATCATTACCATTTTTAAACAACAAGGTAAATTTAAGTTGGAGCATCTTGAGGATGCTTTTTATCATTTTTAATCTATTCTTTACAAGGTGTTTAATTCGGTTAATTACCTTACTAATTGATGGTTGCTTTTAATTGTTGATTTTCCTTCTATCTGATAATCATTTAAGTTTAAGAATTTCACAATTATTGATGCCTTATTTTGCGCATTGTTTTGTGGGCATACGATTTCGACTGTAATTTATTCAAAACGACGACTTTAAGCGTAAACAGAATTGTTTTATTTATAACAAATTGTTATATTTGCAGAGACAACCAAACTAATGCAATAAAATGAAAACAATTTCATCCGTCGTAGAGGAGTATATCAAAAAGAAGCCTTTCCTTCAAAGTGCCCTCGCCCAAGGAATTATCAACCTCACCTCCCTTTCTAGGCTTGTTAGGCCGGAAATAGAAGAAGAATTGGGAAAGGATATAAGGAACGGTGCTATTGTTATGGCCTTAAAAAGGCTTTCTGATGATTTGGAATTTAGGGCAACCCATAAAATAATCAAGGTACTTAAGAATATTGGGGAAATCACCGTGCGTTCTTCCCTGACCGATTTTACCTTTTTGGTTTCAGAATCAATTCTCGACAACCAGACCCAATTAATAAAGGAAGTCAATAAGAATAAGGATGTTTTTTATACTTCTTCCAGGGGTGTCAATGAAATGAATATTGTGGTCAGTAACTTGTTGGACGACACCGTACAGGAGTTGTTCAAAAATGAGAAATGTACCCAAAAGGCCACCAATCTTTCCTCCATTACCGTTAAATTGCCAGCGGAGAACGTATCCGTACCTGGTATCTATTACTTTATTTTCCAGCGCTTGGCCTGGGAAGGGATCGTATTGTTCGAGGTCATTTCCACCACCAATGAATTTACCATTATTGTAAATGATGAGCAGGTAGACACGGCGTTTAAGACGATTAAGGATTTAAAGGCTCTTTAGAAGCATTCAATCAGCTCCTATTTTTTTTAAAAAGGATAGTAATTCGTCCAAATCAGAAGGTTTGGCCACTATTCTTTTTTGGGCGTCCAACACATAATAGGTAGGGGTTTGGTGCACATCATATAGGAAAACATATTCGTTTTCCCATTTTCTCAGTCCAAGGACATGGGTAAAGCCGGTCAATTTTGCAGATTCGGCCTTCCATGATATGTCGTCATCCTCCAAGCCTAAGGCCAACACTTGTACTTTTTTAGAATCCTTTAGTTCCTCATATAACTCAGGGACCTCTTTTAAGCAATGGGAACAGGTACTGCTCCAAAAAAGAACTACATAGTTCTGCGCTCCGGATAGGTCGCTCAGTTTTCTGTCATTCCCTTTGTCTTTCCAACTAATTTCTGGTGCCGTGGCTCCTATTCTCAGTCGATTGTCGAGCTCAATTTTATCTGTTATGTCCCGTATTTCTTTTTGCGCATTGGTTTTGGATAAAGGAAGCAGATAGTTGTTGTAGATAAGATCAGAACTAGTACCCATTTTTAATTTGGTGGTCTCCAACCATAATTTTTCAAAAAGTCTTGCTTTAAATAAGGCATCCACACCCATTATATTGCTACTCAAAACTTTAAGATTTTCCTGTACTTCTTGCTCCGGCACATGTCCTGTTGAATTTGATGATGCTGATGAAAAAACATAGGTTGCTGCCTTGTCCATTAAAAACCCTGAACTTTGCAGGATTGGATTATTAAAATCCAGGACATCAAAAAAGTGCTCCTTTTTGGACAGGTTGTATTGTTCATGGGACTCTTGTTGTAATGGGATATATGGTCTATTGGCTTTGATGAAGTTGTGGGCGATCATCCCTTCGGATTTAGTTTCAAAGGAATTTTGTGTTTGTTTTAAATCATTCACGATCGCATTAAATTTTGCCTTTTCTTTTTGTCCGTTGGCATAATAATCCGCCAATTTTTTTTCTGTCGCATTTATCTCTTTAAGATAGGCCAGATAGGTACCATTTTCTTCGGACGATGTGAAGGAAACTCCATTGGAGGTATTAAATGCAAGTTGGATATCTTCCTTCCCGTTATAGATTACATCAAAATAAAACTCATCGGTAGGTATGGCATAGACCATTCTATACAAACCCGCTTCGGCAGTTTTTGGCATTACCAATTCCAAATTTCCATTTTTTACGGGACCTGCTGTCACATATTCTTGGCTGCTTGGTTTTAATTGATAGGCCATTACCCATTTAAAATCCGCTGAAGGTGAAAATGGACCGGAAATGGTATGTTGGGCACATAGGCTTGTGCTTAGGATTAAAAAGAAAAATAGAAGTGATTTATACATATATCATAGTATTCAAAAACTGTTCCAAGAAATAGGTGTTGCAAATCAACATTCTTCAGTGATTCTAGGAAACAGGTTCGGGTGTTTTTGCAAAAGGTTGAAATGCTTTTAATGCTTTGTCCAATGACTTTATATTTTCAAAAACCAACAATAAACGAAGGCCACCACGGGTCTGTTTTTCCTTTATTTTGCACAAGTGGGCATGTGTCTGCACAAATTGAAGCACTTTGGTAAAGGAGGTGCTTTGGTAAAAGGCCGACTGTTGGTCCGAAATAAAATACCCGATCATCTTGCCCTGCTTTAGGACCACTTTTTCAAGACCTATGCTATTGGCAATCCATTTGATACGTACGGAGTTCAAAAGATCTTCGGCCTGTGTGGGCAATTCCCCAAAACGGTCCACAAGTTCGGTTTCGAATTTTTGGAGTCCAGCTTCATCTTTTATTTCGTTCAACTCCGTATAAAGATTCAATCGTTCGGTTACATTGTTGATATAGTCGTCAGGAAAAAGAAGCTCAAAATCGGCATCTATCTGGGTGTCCTTTACATAGACTTTCTCTCTTGCGCTTCCACCGATTTCTTCATACAAGTCTTTAAACTCGTTTTCTTTCAGTTCCTCAATGGCCTCGTTCAGGATTTTTTGGTAGGCATCAAATCCTATATCATTGATAAATCCACTTTGTTCCCCACCCAAAAGGTCTCCGGCACCCCTGATCTCCAGATCCTTCATGGCTATGTTAAAACCACTGCCCAGATCGGTGAATTGTTCCAGTGCCTGGATACGCTTACGGGCATCATTGGTCATCACATCATAAGGAGGGGTAATGAAATAACAAAAGGCTTTTTTATTGCTTCGGCCCACGCGTCCCCGCATTTGATGCAGGTCGCTCAAACCAAAATTATTGGCGTTATTGATAAAAATGGTATTGGCATTGGAAACATCCAACCCACTTTCTACAATGGTTGTGGAAACAAGGACATCAAATTCATTGTTCATAAAGGCCAGCATAAGTGTTTCCAACTTTTTACCGTCCAATTGCCCATGGCCAATTCCAATTTTGGCGTCTGGGACCAGACGTTGAATCATACCCGCTACTTCCTTAATGTTCTCTATCCGGTTATGAATGAAAAATACTTGTCCGCCTCGTTGTATCTCATAACTGATGGCATCCCTTATCGTTTCTTCGTTAAAGCGGATGACCTCACTTTCTATTGGATATCTGTTAGGTGGAGCCGTATTAATGACCGAGAGATCCCTGGCGGCCATCAAACTGAACTGTAGGGTCCTTGGGATTGGTGTGGCTGTAAGGGTGAGCACATCCACATTTTCCTTGATGGACTTAAGCTTGTCCTTTACGGCAACCCCAAATTTTTGCTCTTCATCCACTATCAAGAGGCCCAGATCTTTAAACTGTACCTTTTTGTTCACCAATTGGTGGGTGCCTATGATAATATCCACTTTTCCTTCCCCTAAGCGTTCCAGGGTGTCTTTCTTTTCTTTTGCCGTTCGGAACCTGTTCAGATATTCTACGGTAACGGGCATGTCTTTTAATCGCTCATTAAAGGTCTTAAAATGTTGAAATGCCAGAATGGTGGTAGGAACCAGGACAGCGACCTGTTTGCCATTGTCTACTGCCTTAAAGGCGGCACGTATGGCCACTTCCGTTTTACCAAAGCCTACATCTCCACATACCAAGCGATCCATTGGACGTTCGCTTTCCATATCTCTTTTGATATCCTCGGTAGATTTGCTCTGATCAGGGGTGTCCTCGTAAATAAACGAGGCTTCCAATTCATGTTGCAGGTAACTGTCCGGGGCATATTGAAACCCTTTTTCCAGCCTTCGCTTCGCATAAATTTTAATAAGGTTAAAGGCGATTTGTTTTACGCGTGATTTTGCTTTTTCCTTTACCTTCTTCCAGGCCCCAGATCCCAATTTGTAAATTTTGGGTTCCTTGCCGTCTTTCCCATTGAACTTGGAAATTTTATGAAGGGAATGGATGCTCACATATAGGATATCCCGCTCTCCGTAGACCAGTTTTATGGCCTCTTGCTTTTTACCTTCAACATCAATTTTCTGTAGGCCTCCGAATTTCCCAATACCATGGTCAATATGGGTTACATAATCCCCAATTTCCAATTTGTTGAGGTCCTTAAGGGTAATAGCCTGTTTCTTGGCATAGCCATTCTTAAGGTGGAACTTTAGATATCTTTCAAAGATTTGGTGGTCCGTATAGACCACTATTTTTAAATCATCATCTATAAAGCCTTGGTACAACGGGAATACTATGGTCTGGTAGTGCACCTGTTTTCCTACTTCATCAAATATGTCGTGGAAGCGCTTGGCCTGTTGATCTGTGGCACAAAAGATATAATTGTTATATCCTTTGTCATTATTATCGTTGAGGTTTTCAATCAACAGATCAAATTTCTTGTTGAAAGAAGGTTGTGGTTTGGTATTAAATATGATTACTTCAGGTGGACTTGACCTCAGTTGCTTGTTAAATTGGGTGCCAACCTCAATTAAACTGTAATCGTCCAATTGTTCTTTTAGAAAGGAGGAGCTTACAAATAATTCCTTTGGTTCCCCATGCTTGATATCTTCCGAAAGGGTTTTAAAAGCTTCCTCCGCTTTGGCAAAAAGGGAGTCCATACGGTCGAATAGCAGGTCCAAGTTTTTGGCAAAGACCACCGTATTGGAGGATATATATTTTAGGAAACTTTCCCTGGACTCGTCAAGAAACTTGTTTTCTACATTGGGGATGATGGTAATTTTTTTAACCTTCAGCGTGGACAACTGTGTCTCCACATCAAAGGTCCTAATACTGTCTACCTCATCACCAAAAAATTCTATACGGTAGGGCTCGTCATGGGAAAAGGAAAAGACATCCACAATACCACCCCTTACCGAAAATTCCCCAGGTTCGGTTACAAAATCGACCCTTTTGAACTTGTATTCAAAGAGTACTTCGTTCAGGAAATCCAACGATAGGGTGTCCTCTAATTTTATCTTTAGGGTATTCTTGTCCAGCTCCTTTCGAGTGACCACCTTTTCAAATAGGGCGTCAGGATAAGTGACAATTATAGCTGGTTTTTTTCTGGAGTTGATACGGTTGAGCACTTCAGCACGCAACAACACATTGGCATTGTCAGTTTCCTCTATTTGATAGGGTCTTCTATAGCTTCCAGGATAAAACAGCACATCCGATTCTCCTACCAGTTGCTCGAGGTCATTGAGATGGTAAGCAGCTTCTTCCTTATCGTTTAAGATCAATAGAAAGGGAGCTCCGGCATCTTGGAACGCCTCTTTAACCGCAAAGGAAAGGGCAGATCCCGTAAGGCCTTTTAATCTGATATGTATTTGGGGATCGGCAATAGATTTTCGCAGTTTCTGGAGTTGCAGAGACTGTGAAAAAAGTTGAGGTACAATTTTTTTACTCAAGAGTAAAATTTTTTATGCAAATATAGGCACTCTTGCGCTATCATGAAAAGGATATGTTTAGAAGGCGTTAAAACAAGAGAGGAACTTATCAAAATCTTCTTTCTGGTTGTAAACATTGGGGGAAACCCTAATAGCTTTCCCACGATAGGATACAAAAATGTTGTGCTCTTGTAACCGTTGTTTTATGTTTTGCATTTCCATTTCCTTGGGTAGGTAAACCCCAAAAAGGTGCTGGCCCCTGAAGTCATTTTCTTCTATAAAACAATTTTGTTCACGTAATTTACCCAAAGCATCTCCTGAAATAAACTGACAATATTCCTGAATCCTTTCTGGCTGCCATTGAATCAGTTGTTCCAGGGCATTGATGAGCATGGGGACCATAATAAAATTGCTGGATTCCCCAACTGAGTACCTTCCTGCATGGGGTTGAAATTCGTCGTGATATTGTGTCAATTGGGTAAAATCTTCACAGTGCAGTTTGTTCATCCAATTATCCTCCAAGGGTTTGCCATTGTTAAAGACATCACTGTAATAGGCAACACCTAGGGAATAAGGCCCCATTAGCCATTTGTAACCCCCACAGATCAAGGCATCTGGCTGCAAATCTTTTACCGAAAAAGGTAGGGCGCCGATGCTTTGGGTGCCATCAATAATAAGGAGCGCACCCACTGTTCGCGTTTTCTCCCGAACCGATTTAAGGTCAAATTTAGTGCCGTCTGCCCAATGTACATGGGCCATGGCCACAAGCGCTGTTTTATTGGTAATGGCATTTAGGATGGCTTCATTCCAAAGTCTCCCGCGATCCTTAAACCCGCTGGGAGGCTGAATAATTTTAATATGGGCCCCATAGGTTTTTGCCAGGCGTCTCCACGTATATACATTGCTGGGAAACTCTTCGTCCACCAAAATTATCTCATCCCCGGCCTTTAACTTTATATTATTGGCAACGGTAGCTGTGCCATAGGAAACAGAAGGAATGATGGCGATGTTTTGATAGTTGGGAGCTTCAATGAGTGCTGCAAAACGCTTTTTTAGGATCACCCTTTGTGTGAAAAAATCGGCTGGACTAATGGAGTAGGGTTGGCTTTTCTTTTTGAGGTTGGCAATACCGATTTCCTCCGTGCTTTTTAATTGGGGAGACATATAGGCACCGTTTAAATAGGTGATATTGTCCTCAAGGCTGAACAAATGTTTTTGGCTGGTAAGCATCTTTAATCGTTTGCCACTAAAATAACCTCATTTTTTGTAATGGCGTACACTTCGTCTTCTTTAGTAGGTGTTAAAATATGCGTGCCTGTAAATTCTCCAAAGGCAGGAAGTATCATTTGGTTTTTCCTTTTAAAAAAACAGGGCAATTTAAGTCGTTGTCGTCCCAGTCCTTTTAGTTTTACCGCGGGATGGATATGCCCCGAGAAATTAAAAAATCCATCTCTTTCTTCTGGGTGATGGGTGAGCAAAAAAGGAGGGAGTAATATTTCCTGAATTGTTTCTATACCGATCCCTTCATATTTTAAGGGGGAGATAATGTCGTGATTACCCATCACCAAAATAATTTTTGATGTTTGTTCGCCTATCCAAGCTTCAAAGAGCTGCCATTCGCTATTTAAATGGGAATGGAAAAGATCCCCCAAAAAACAAATGGTCTTTGGCTTAAAATTCACCACAATTTCGGTGAGCAATTCAAAGTTCTTTTCGATGGCCTTTTGGGGTATGGCCGCTCCATGTTTTCTAAAGTGGGAGACCTTTCCCAAATGCACATCACTTACCAAAAGCATACCTTCTTCCTGCCAAAAAAGTGCTCCAGTGCTATGGAGTGTAATATTCTGATCCTGAATTTGAATACGTTGTGTCATGGAATCTTGGATACCTGCAAAACTACTACTAAAAGGAAAATAAACCATCTCCTTCATCCGATTTACATCGGAATTCATTCTCCTCCTTGCATAAGGAGGAGAGCCTTTTTGTTCCCGTTTTAATTAGAAGATTAATTATCCGTCCATTTATCATTTATTCCCCTTTTAAGGAGAGGTGCCCAAAGGGCGGGGGGTCATTTCTTCATCAATTTTGCCGTCATCTTCTTGATCCTGTCAGCCAGCTTTTCACTGGATAGTTTTTCCCTGAGTCGGTCTGTTATGATAGGGAAGGAGAAGGGGGTAGGTTTTTCGCAATCTTTCCAAACCACGTTCTGATCTTCTATGCGTTCCAATGCCAATCTCAAACGGCCTTCCTCCAATTGGTGCTCAAAAGTTTCCGTGAAAGCCTGCTGGAATAACAAATTGTCTGCCTCGTAATCCCTGAAAACATCAAATAGTAGTTGGGAACTACTTTGAAGGTGCTTCATTTTTATGCCCTTATCGGGATATCCTGTGAATACCATACCACTGATCACGGCTATATCCCTAAATTTTCTCCTTGCCATTTCCGTGGCGTTCAGACTTTTTTGCAAATCGTCCAAAAGGAAATCGGCACTGAAAAGATTGTTGTCCAAGACCTGCTGCATATCAATCTCTTGGTCCGAAAGCAGCTCAAATCCATAATCGTTAAAGGCTATGGAAAAGGTTACTGGTGACAAAAGACTGATGCGATAGGCCAAGAGGCTGCCCATAGCTTCATGTACAAACCGACCCTCAAAGGGATAAAAAATATGGTGGTACCCATCTCTTGTTTTGAAGGTTTCTATTAGAAATTCATCCGGTCCGGGAACCATACTTTCCAATTTTTGCCGCTCAAAAATAGTCTCCAGGGCTTTCATCTCTTTGGAAAGTTTGGCGGTTGGAATATTGGCAGCGTATAGCTCTTCCCTAAGGAGTTCTGACATCTGGGCGGAAAAACTCATTCTTCCCCCCATCCAACTAGGGACTTTATTGGTTTTTTTGGACGAATTGCGCACATGTACCTGCATGTCTTTTATGCGGATAAATTCCAGGTTTCTTCCTGCAAAGGTAAATACGTCACCTTGGGTGAGCTTGGAGATAAAAAACTCTTCTATGGAGCCTATATATCCCCCTTTTTGATACTTGACAATTAAATTGGCGTCGCCCACAATGGTTCCAATTTGAAAACGGTGCCGCATGGCAACCGCTCGGCTATTTACCTTGAATCTGCCATCCGCTTCAATCTCTACTTTTTTATATTCGTCATAGGTTTGAAGGCTCTGGCTTCCGAGTACATTAAAGTTCAACAGCCATTGCCACTGCTCTTTGGAAATGGCCTGAAAACAAAAAGTCTCACTAATTTCATTGTAGATCTCATCGGGAAAAAAACCATCAGAAACTGCCAATGTAGTGAGGTATTGCACCAAGACGTCGTAACTATTGAGATAGGGCAAACGATCTTCCACCACTTGTTCTTTTACCGCCCTTTGCAGTGCCGAAGCTTCTATGAGTTCCATGGCGTGGGTTGGTAAAAAATAGATAACACTTTCTTCCCCCGGTCTATGGCCACTGCGCCCCGCCCGTTGTAAAAATCGGGCAACCCCTTTTGGTCCCCCGATCTGGATAACCGTTTCCACAGGAGCAAAATCTACTCCAAGGTCCAGGCTGGAGGTGCATACCACGGCTTTAAGGCTTTCATTCCGGATTGCCTGCTCAACCCATAATCGGGTTTCTTTGTTTATGCTCCCGTGGTGCATGGCTATTTCACCGGCATATTCCGGATGCAGGTGTAGGATTTTTTGGAACCAAATCTCGCACTGACTTCGGGTATTGGTGAACAGCAAGGTGGTTTTACTGGCGTTGATAATTGGTATCACTTCCTCCAATAAATGCAATCCCAAATGTCCCCGCCAGGGAAACGTTTCCATTGTTTTGGGAATAATGCTTTTCACCGTGATTTTTTTGTTCAGCTTCGCTTTGATCAAAACTGAATTTCCCTGAATCTCTTCGTTAGTACCCAATAACACCTCCCTTGCTTGTTCCAAATTCCCAATGGTGGCCGAAATACCCCAAATACGTATATTTTTAGAGACCGTTCTTAATCTGGAGAGTGCAAGTTCCATTTGAACCCCTCGTTTGGTGCCCAATAGTTCGTGCCACTCATCCACAACAATGGCAGAACAATTCTTGAACATCTTGTCATAGCCCTTGGAGGCCAATAATAGTTGTAAACTTTCAGGGGTAGTAATAAGAAGGTCGGGCATATTTTTTTTCTGCTGAACCCTTTCCTTGTTGGATGTATCTCCAGAGCGAATGCCAACAGTAAAATTTGTGCCCAGGTCCTTGGATACCCGTTCCGCTGATTGGAGGATCTCTTGGGATAATGCCCTGAGCGGTGTTATCCAAATAGCTTTAAGGCCTTTTTTGTGTTGGGTCTGGTAGTCGGGATTGTTTTTAATGTAATTGAGGACAATGGGGAACCAAAGGGCATAGGTTTTTCCACTGCCTGTGGGAGCATTGAGGAGGCCATGTTTGCCTTGTAAAAAAGCTCTCCAAGTATCCTTTTGGAATTTAAAAGGAGTCCAGCCTTGTTGTGAAAACCATTCCTCGGCTATGTTGTAAAGCTGCTCTCTAGTCATTGTTGCTTATTGGACCTGGAATTAATGCCTTTAAATCTACGAGGGTATTGGCCTCTTCTATTTTTTTGTCTTTTCGCCATCTTAAAATACGGGGAAATCTCGTTGCCACTCCACTTTTGTGTCTTTTGGAAATGGCAATTCCCTCAAAGGCTATCTCAAAAACCTGATGGGGGGTAACGCTACGAACAGGTCCAAAGCGTTCCAGGGTATTTTTTTTTATCCATGCGTCTATCTTTCTGAATTCGGCATCTGTAAGTCCGGAGTATGCCTTTGCAAAAGTGACCAGTTCCTTTTCGCCTTGTTCATTTTGATCCCAAAGGGCAAAGGTATAATCAGTAAAGAGGTTGCTTCGTCTACCATGGCCTCGCATGGCGTAGGTCAGCACGGCATCAATGGTCAGCGGGTCTACTTTCCACTTCCACCAATCGCCCTTTTTTCTCCCAACTAGGTAAGGGGAGTCTTTTCGTTTGAGCATTAAACCCTCACTTTTAACCTCCCTGGAACGTTCCCTTTCCTGTGCTATCTCATCCCAATGGGAGAATTCCATCGTCTCAGATAATTGGAGGGGTAGGTCTGTGTTTTCCGCTAGGGGCTGCACCATAGCCTCTAAAATTCTTCTCCTTTCCGAAAAGGGTAATTTTCTAATATCCTTTCCTTCCCATTCCAAAATATCATACACTTTTAGAATGACGGGTGTTTTTTTGAGCAATGCCTTGGAAATGGTCTTTCTGCCTATCCTGGTCTGAAGATCGTTAAAAGTCCCGATATCCCCATTTGGGAAAGGAAGGATTTCACCATCCAAGACGGTTCCATTGGGAATTTCCCCAATATAGGAATGGAACTCAGGATATTTGTCGGTTACCAATTCTTCACCGCGGCTCCAAACAAATAGTTCATCATTTCTAACAATGACCTGTGATCGGATGCCATCCCATTTATGCTCTACAAGCCAGTTCTCTACCTCACCTAAATTATCGGGGGTATCCTCTAGGGCATAGGCCAGGTAGAAGGGGAAGGGTTTGGAGAGGTAATCGCTTTTGTTTTCTTCCAAAACTAATTTTTGGAAGGAGATGATATTGGGGTCCCAGTTCCCCATTAATTTGTAAGCCAAAATATCCTCGTCCAATTCCGTGGCCTTTGCAAGTGCCTTGGTCATTAATTTCTGACTGACCCCAATTCGAAATCCGCCAGTGATCAATTTGGTAAAAACAAAACGTTCATAATAGTCCATCGTCTTCCAATTTTGAAAGAGGTAGGCCTTCTTTTCCGATTCTGATTTTGCTTTTAGCGCTAACATTTCCTCAAGGAACTGGGTTAGGCTTTTATCGGTTTGGATGGAGGCGGAAGGGATGACCAAAGCAATGGTTTCGGCCAGATCTCCCACAATATGATAGCTTTCCTCGAAGAGCCACAACGGGATATTGGAAAGCTCAGAGGCCCATTGACGGAGTAAGGTAGTGTTCACTGGCCTAGGTGGCCTGCGATGGGATAGGATAGCAATGGTCCATACCTTATCCCTGTCATCTGCTTGTTCAAAATAGGCTGTCAAGGCTGCCACTTTTAGGGTGGTCTTGTTGGTACTGTCCAGTGTTTTTATAAGTTGGGCGAATTTTTTCATGTGCTAAAGACCTGTCTGAGGTTGTTATCTTTCCGTGAGTAGTTTCAGGTTTCCTTCTTCTGTCTCTTGTGAATTAAGCTCTGACAATTCCCCTTCATATTGGGTTTGTTCTGTACGCGCATCATACCCCAACTCTCTTAAATATCTAGCAAATAAATCTGTATAGCCATGGGTGCATATGATTTTTTCAGCCCCGGTGGACTTTATGCTATCCAATAATTGCTGAAAATCGCAATGATCACTTAGCACAAAACCCCTATCCATGGTCCTTCTTCTTCGCGCCCCTCTAAATGCCATCCAGCCACTTGCAGAGCCAGTGACAAAAGGCACCATTTTTCTGATCCATGGGCTTCCATGCGCGCTAGGTGGGGCCAAAACCATATTTCCGGACAGCTCGTCTTTTTTGGTGTCCTTGGTTATAAGAGTAGTGGGAGGGAAATGGACCAATGGCCTTAGAACCTCAGTCATGTTTTCTATTGCGCCGTGTGTATAGATCTTGCCTATATCCGTATCTAAATATTTTAAGAGTCGTTGTGCCTTTCCAAGACTGTACCCAAAAAGTACTGAGGTTTTTCCGTCGTCCCTATTTGATGCCCACCAATTGTTGATGTCCTTGAATACTTCTTGCTGAGGTGTCCATTTAAAAGCAGGAAGTCCAAATGTGCATTCGGTAATGAAAGTATGGCATTTTACCACTTCATATGGAGTGGAGATCCCGTCATCCTCAGTTTTATAGTCACCAGTAAAGACCCAAACTTCCCCTTGGTGTTCTACCCGAATTTGTGAAGACCCGATGATATGCCCTGCGGGATGTAGGCTAAATTTGACATTATTGATTAGGAAGGTTTCTCCCCACTCTTTTCCGGTAACGGTAATATCCCCCAGCCGGTGCTTAATGATAGGGACATTATGGTGGTGTGTAATGTATTTTTTGTGGCCGTACCTACTGTGATCTGCATGTCCATGAGAAATAATGGCACGGTCCACAGGCTTCCAAGGATCAAGGTATACCTTGGCGGCACTGCAATAGATACCCTTACCCGTAAATTGTAGAAGAGGTTTATTCATAGCAACGGAAAGTTACGAATTTCTTTTGTTTCTTCTTCTCGTTTTTGGGCAAGTGGTTCCCAAGTTACACAAGTGGGTTGAAAAGGGATTTTAACTGGGATTTGTTAAAATAATTGTGCCATTTTTAAACCGATGATTTTTAAAAAATATATCTTTGTTCTTACCAAAATAAGTAAAGTATGTCTTTTGTAGATTTATATGATAATAGCGAGCACAGGAAGAATCTAGCTCATTTTGCCGCAATTGCCTCATTGGCAGCGGTAGATGGGGAGATTAACCCAGAAGAAATAGAGCTATTGAACCGTTTTGCCCAAAAATTGGATGTAACCGAGTTGGAATATAAGGAGGTCATGAATAAGCCTACCATATATCCTATTGACCCTCCCACCTCTTCCGAAAGGCGTTTGGAGCGATTGTTTGACCTTTTTAGGATGATTTTTGTGGATCATATGATCGATGAAGATGAACTTGCCTTAATCAAAAAATATGCCATCGGTCTTGGGTTTAACACCGAAACCGCCAACAAAATAATTGTGAGATCAATTGATATCTTCCAAGGTAAAATATCATATGAAGACTATGTTTATCTACTTAAAAAGTAGAACAGGAAGTATAATATAAAAGGGGGCAAATGCCCCCTTTTTTATGGTTTTAATGCCATAAACTCTTCTGCTTTCTCTACCATTTTACGGCTTCCACAGAAAAACGGCACCCGTTCGTGTAATTCTGAGGGTTCAATTTCCATAATCCGCCTATACCCATCACTGGCCTTACCGTTGGCCTGCTCTGCCAGATAGGCCATGGGGTTGCATTCGTAGAGCAAACGCAATTTTCCATTTTGTGCCACGCTGCTTTTCGGATACATATAAATTCCACCTTTGATCATGTTTCTATGAAAATCCGATACAAGGGAACCAATATATCTGGAAGTATAAGGCCGGTCATCCTCCTCTTTTTGACAATATTTGATGTAATCTTTTACCCCTTGTGGAAAATGGATGTAGTTTCCTTCATTAACGGAATAGATCTTCCCGGTTTCAGGAAACTCCATGTTGGGGTGCGACAAATAAAAGGTCCCAATAGCGGGGTTTAGCGTAAATCCGTTTACGCCATTACCCGTTGTATATACGAGCATAGTGGATGTTCCGTAAACAATGTACCCTGCCGCTACCTGGTTTTTTCCAGGTTGTAAAAAATCTTCTATCGTTACAGGAGTCCCCACTGGTGTAATCCTACGATAGATAGAAAAAATTGTTCCCACCGATACGTTCACATCTATATTTGAAGAACCGTCCAAGGGATCTATAAGAACTACATATTTATTTTGATTCTGTTTGTCATTGCTATTGACGCTGATAAAGTCGTCCTCTTCCTCAGAGGCTATTCCACAAACAATCTCCCTATTTTTTAGGGCCTGAATAAACTTTTCATTGGCTAAGACGTCCAATTTTTGTTGATTCTCACCTTGGATATTGGTGTCACCTGCTGCTCCTAAAATATCTACTAAACCGGCTTTGTTCACCTCATGGTTTACCACTTTGGCGGCAAGTCGTATAGCATTAATAAGCTTGGAAAGTTCTCCAGATGAATACTGAAAGGCCGTTTGGTGCTCTATAATAAACTCCCCAAGAGTCTTATTCTTTTTGTCCATGTAAAAAGGTTGTGTTATTTGGGTACAAATATCGAACATTTTGTGAAACTACAACGATTTCGCCAAGGTTTAGTTTTTTAAATTTATAACTTTGTGTTTTATTTGTAACAATTATGGGAGACTTCAAAATAAGGAATGCGAAAGCAGATGATATGGGTAGGGTTTTGCAACTTATTAATGAGTTGGCGAAATTCGAAAAAGAGGACAATGCCGTAGAGGTAACAGTGGAAGATTTGATCAGGGATGGTTTTGGTGAGAAAAAGCTGTTCCATTGTTTTGTAGCAGAATCCAATGGGAAGATTGAGGGAATGGCTTTGGTTTATCCGAGGTATTCTACTTGGAAGGGCCCAACCGTACATTTAGAGGATCTTATTGTGACCGAGAAAATGAGGGGTAGTGGTCTTGGTACTGCTCTTTTGAACGAGGTTGTTGCTTACGGTCATCAGTTAGGTGTAAAACGTATCAACTGGGAGGTTCTGGATTGGAATGAGCCTGCCATTAATTTTTACGAAGCCAAAGGGGCAGATGTGAAGCGAGATTGGGATGTGGTACATTTGGATGAGCAGGGAATACGGAATTATATAAATAATATAAAATAGGTCAGTAACTGGATATTAAAGTTGAAAAGATAAGGTATGAGAGTTTTCAAATTTGGAGGAGCATCGGTTAAGGATGCAGATGGCGTAAAAAATGTAGTTAATGTCCTAAAAGAGGTAGGGCATGAAAACACCTTGCTGGTTATATCGGCAATGGGGAAGAGTACCAATGCCATGGAAGACGTGGTCAATGCCTATTTTAAGGATAAGGCTGCTTTGTCATCAGCAATTCATGAAGTGGTAAAGTACCACAATGATATTATAATGGATCTGTTTGAAAACGACAAACACCCTATTTATGGAAAAGTAAAAGCACTTTTTGAAGAGGTTCAGGGATTTTTGGCGTGGAACAAATCCCCAAAATACAGCTTCGTCTATGATCAAGTTGTTGGGTATGGAGAAATAGTATCCAGTACCATCGTGAGTGCCTATTTCAATGAGGTGGGGATTACCAACAATTGGTTGGACGTTAGAGATTTTATTAAAACCGATGATAATTATAGAGATGCCACTGTAAACTGGGAAGGGACCCAGAAAAGGGTTACCGAGGGTATTGATAGATCGAGGCTAAACATTACCCAGGGGTTTTTGGGAAGTGATGAAAACAATTTTACTACCACGTTGGGGAGGGAAGGATCCGATTATACGGCGGCTATCTTGGCGTATTGCATAAATGCTACAGAGGTTACCATTTGGAAGGATGTTCCTGGAGTGCTCAATGCAGATCCAAGATATTTTGAAAATGCACGATTATTGAACAACATTTCCTATAGGGAGGCCATAGAACTCGCTTTTTACGGAGCGTCGGTTATTCATCCCAAGACTTTACAGCCTTTGCAGAGAAAGGAAATCCCCTTAAAGGTTAAATCCTTTTTGAATCCCAAGGACCCAGGAACAACGGTAGGGAAAGGTATTGGTATAGAGCCAGAGGTCCCTTGTTTTATCGTCAAGAAAAATCAGGTGTTGATGAAATTATCATCCTTGGATTTTTCCTTTATCGTGGAGGACAGTATCAGTGAGCTTTTTAAACTTTTGCACGACCATAGAATGAAGGTGGACCTGATACAAAACTCCGCTATTAGCTTTTCTGTCTGTGTGGACAACAAGTTTGGAAGGTTACAGGATCTATTGGATTTACTAAAAAGTAGGTTCAAGGTCGTCTATCACGAAGGAGTATCCTTGTATACCATTAGACATTTTGATGCAGAATCTATTTTATCCCTTCAAAATGGGAAGGAAATCTTGTTGGAACAAAGGGGAAAAGAGACAGTTCAATTGGTAGTAAAATAATGGGATTGAAGGTTGGGTCGAGGATTTGGTAAGGTGTTTCAGCTTGCTTTTCCCTATATTTACAGTGACCAATTTTTAAATAAACTATGGGCCTTGTAACCGCAAAGGAGGTAGCGAAAGCTATTCGTATTGATAAATATGGCGTTTTAGGGACTTTTATGGGATGGTTCCTAATGAAAGTCACCAGATTATCTAGCATCAATGAATTTTATCAAGATCACAAACATTTAGAGGGCACCGCTTTTCTGGATGCCATTCTGGAACATTATCAGATCAAATTTGAAATACCCGAGGAAGATTATAAACGTCTACCAAAGGATGGGGCTTATATTACCATCAGCAACCATCCTTTAGGGGGTATTGATGGGGTGCTATTATTAAAATTATTGTTGCAGCACCGTGAGGATTTTAAGATTATCGCTAATTTTTTATTGTACCGTATTGAGCCAATGGCGCCTTATATTATGCCGGTCAATCCTTTTGAAAATCACAAAGATGCCAAAAGCAGTATTGCCGGATTTAAAAGTGCAATGGGCCATTTACGGGATGGGCACCCCTTGGGGATATTTCCGGCAGGGGAAGTCTCTACGTATAGGGATGGCAAGTTAATAGTGGATAAACCGTGGGAAGAGGCTGCCTTGAAACTCATAAGAAAAGCCGGAGTGCCAGTAGTACCCATATATTTTCATGCCAAAAACAGTAGGATGTTCTATCACCTGTCCAAAATCAGTGACATTTTTAGAACTGCAAAACTACCGTCGGAGGTAACAACTCAAAGAAATAGGGTGATTAAGGTAAGGATAGGGCACCCCATCTCCGTTGCAACCCAAAACGAACAAGAAAGCCTTGAAGAATTTACAGATCTTTTGAGAAGAAAGACCTATATCCTTTCCAATGCTTATGAAAGGGAGAGTCTATTGGATAAAGTACCTACCACACTGAAGATTCCAAAGGCTCCGAAAAAGATTGCCACCGCTGTGCGTACCGAGGTCATACAAGAGGAAATAGAACGGCTAAGGGAAAAGGACTGTAGGTTGTTGCAGAGCAAGAATTACGAGGTATTTCTGGCAACTGCCAAGGATATGCCCTTTATTTTGCAAGAGATAGGAAGACAAAGGGAAGTGACTTTTAGGGCCATAGGGGAAGGGACGAATAAATCTATTGACCTGGATAGTTTTGATGAATATTACCACCACCTATTTTTATGGGACGATGAAGAAAAGGCGATAGTCGGGGCCTATAGAATGGGAATGGGATCTGAAATATTTGAAAAGTACGGGATCAATGGGTTTTATTTGCAGGATCTGTTCCGTTTAGAACCTGAACTTTATGAGATGATGCGGCAGTCCATTGAAATGGGTCGAGCCTATATTGTGAAGGAATACCAACAAAAACCAATGCCCTTGTTCTTGTTGTGGAAGGGTATTGTGCATACTACCTTGCGTTATCCAGAACACAAATACCTTATAGGGGGAGTGAGTATTAGCAACCAATTTTCTAATTTCTCCAAATCCCTGATGATAGAGTTTATGAAATCTAATTATTGGGATCCTTACGTGGCCCAATATATTAGGCCTAAAAAGGAATTTAAGGTGAAACTGAATGATGCCGATAAGGAATTTGTTTTTGATGAAACCCAGGCAGA
This sequence comes from Sediminicola luteus, assembly GCF_040566555.1. GTDB lineage: Bacteria > Bacteroidota > Bacteroidia > Flavobacteriales > Flavobacteriaceae > Sediminicola. The sequence continues at coordinate 89,532 of NZ_JBEWYP010000004.1, forward strand.
TTTAAATAAATTCGACCGACTGATTGATGAGGTTGAACCAGGAGCATTGCGCTTGCCGGTGCTAATAAAAAAATACATCAAACAGAATGCCAAGGTGATTGCCTTTAACGTAGATCCCTTGTTCAACAATTCTGTGGACGGGTTAATGTATATAAAGATTGCCGATCTGCCGGAGAGTACCGTAAAACCTGTTATGGAAGAGTTTCAAGCCGAATTGGAACGGAAATTGGCAGAGTCCCAACAAAATGATGATATCTCCTTGGATTGAGCTATATAAAAAATAGAAAAAAGAAAAGCCCAAGTACAACTACTTGGGCTTTTCTTTTTTAGATGCCAACCTTATTGCTTCGGCGTTCAAATAGTACGTTGTCTTTCCAAATCCCATGTAATTGCGCTACCCTTTCCCTGTGACCTATTTTCCTAAATCCCAGTTTCTCGTGAAGAACAATACTTCCTTTATTGTCTGGGAATATGCCCGATTGCAGGGTCCAATATCCCGCTGCTTCGCTTTCAAGGATGAGGTGGTTAAGTAATAATTTGCCAACCCCAAGCCCCCTACTTTTAGAGCCTACATAAACACTTACTTCTGCCACACCACCGTATACACATCGGCCCGATACAGGGGAAAGGGCTGCCCAACCCACTATTTCCAGGTCATGAGTAGCAACCAACCTACAAATGGTCAAATGATTTCTGTCCCAATGTTCATAAGTGGGTACCTCTGTTTCAAAGGTAGCGTACCCCGTGGCCATTCCCTCGGCATAGATAGAGGCTACATCCGGCCAATCTGAAGGGATCATTTTTCTGATCTCCATAGTATTTTGATTAGCAGCAACCGCTTCCTGGAGCACAGGAATTGGCAGTATTTTCTTGCGCCGATACTTCTGGTACGCCACAGGTTTCTTTTGCCTTACAGTCGGTCTTTTCTACCCCCAAATGTAGGAACAGCGTATCCGCTTGGACGGAATGGTCATTGACGAACAATTGGGCGGTATGGAATTGAACATTGCTATACTCAAACTTCACCTCCGCGTCTTTTACCATTGGCTTTATACGGTCTACCTTAGATAGAATGCCCATGGCTTTGTAAGCCGACATATACTCCGTCTTGTCCTTTTCGGTCGGACTCTCCCAGAGTTGTATGATGGTTTCTTTCCAATAGTCTGTTCCGGCACCGCAATCCACAGAATCTATAGTGATATTCTTTATTTCGGTGATGTGATAATTGGCTCCAACGTTCTTGCCTGGTTGATATTCAAATACAAGGCTCTTGTTGGGATGTTCCCTAAGAAGGGAAAGAAATTCTGAAGTTTTCATAAGCTTAAGGATTAACAGCAGTTAGCCTGCGTAGTATTAAAAAAACTGTTTAGTTGTGATTGGATTTCATTCCATTTGTTTAAATCGATGCAGTAGCATACCGTTTTTCCCTCTATTTCCCCTTTCAAAAGACCGATGCTCTTCAGTTCTTTAAGATGCTGGGAAATGGTGGGTTGGGCCAGGCCAATCTCTTCCACAATATCATTACAGATACATGATTGTTGTTGACTGATATATTGAATAATGGCAATACGTGCTGGGTTGGACAATACTTTAAAAATAGTGGCCAACTCATTTTGTGCCGTAGTGAATATCTGAGTCTTGGTTGTTCCCATAACGTATTTATATATTGCAATATTACGATAATAAAATTAAATAAAAAAGTCGAGATGGGATTTCTCGACTTTTTTTGCTTTTAAAACCAGGGTTTACGGCCTGCTTGGTAGGTGTTGTAAAAATCTTCATCCGACTTTGTTAGGTAAATAACCCCCTCTATGAGTCCAACTATCCACATTAACGAAGCACCGATACCACAAGTTATAGCCCCAATTACAATGGTTATGGCCAACATTATTACACCCTCTTTGGTATATCCCAAGACTAATTTATGGACCCCGAAACCTCCTAGAACGATAGCAAGAATACCAGCCAATATTTTTTTATTCTCCCCTCCGGCACTCTTCAGGCCCTCGGAAAATTCATGGGCAGTTTTTTTTGCCTCTTCCTTAAATTCTTTTGCACTCCCTTTGGCATCCTGCTGAAAGTCCTTAGCAGATTTTTTGGCTTCTTCAAAAGTCTCTTTTGCTCCTTCCGTAAATTCTTTTGCCGATTCCTTTGCTTCCTTTTTTACATCCTCTGCCTTCTTTTTGGCATCATCAAAAGCTTCTTTTGCCTCTTCTTTTATCTTGGAAGTCTTTTTTTCTGCTTTAGCTCCTGTTGCCTTGGTAGTTTTTTTAGCGGAGTCTGTAGACTTTGTAGTTTTGCTTTTTGCTTTTGTCACCTTCTTTTTAGCAGCTTCACCTGTTTTCTTTGCGGCCTTTTTGGCATCCTCCATGGAATCTTTGGCCTTATCCCCTAAATCTTTGTTTTCTTCTGACATGGTTAGTTAGTGTTGGTTTTTTGGTCTACTAAATGTAGTAATTATTTCATTATCAAAGAAATGCTTTATCTACAGGTTCCCATAGTTCCAATTTATTTCCTTCCGGGTCTAGGATCCACCCGAACTTTCCATATTCATATTCTTCAATTTCGCCAACAATAGTGACGCCTTCCTTTTTTAAGACCTCCAACAGCTCCACTAGATTTTCTACCCTAAAATTCATCATGAATTGCTTTTTGCTGGGTTCGTAATATTTGGTATCCTCGTTCATCGGACTCCATTGGGTAGAACAATCTTTCCCTTCTTTATCCTTCCACCAAAAGGTACATCCATATTGGTCCGTATTTAGCCCCAAATGGGTGTTGTACCATTTTTTGATGCTATCGGGATCTTTGGATTTAAAGAAAAAGCCTCCCAGGCCTGTAACTCTTTTTTTCATGTGTGTTGATTTAGATTAGGTTGTCTTTTTTATATAATTGTACTCCTAGCGCTACCATATTGCTTAATTCATTTATCAATGCCTCATCCATCTTTTTGAAGTGAAAGCAACTTTTTCCCTTAAGGCATTTTTGCATGGGCTGCGAAAGAATTTCAAATTTCTTGGGATGTGTATAAATTGGAAAGAAATAGAAGCGGATGTCTTTGGGTTTGGGCACTACACTGGCAAAGTAAAAACCTTCAACCTTTTGTTTCCCTTGCATGACCGGTTTTGTCCCGCATACCTCAAATATTTCATCAGATTCCTTGCGCACCCGAAGGGGAGGTATAAATGATTTTAGGAGGAGGTGCAGTTTTTGTTGTATTTCCTGTAATTCCATATCCTTTATGTCAAAAACGTTGATCTACTTTAGGGACTGAATCAGTTTTTCGTTCAGCCTTACGTAATCCATATTTTGTCCAATACGCGCCAGTTCCATAGATTTTTCAGCAGTCTCAATGGCACCTTTTTTGTCGCCCATCTTTGCCAATATTTTGGCTTTCACATGGTATACCCAATACTGTTCTTCCTCGCTTCCATCAATGGCCTTGTTGATCCATTGTAGGGCCAGTTTTGGGTTCCTGTCCGTATCGTAGTAATAGGAGGCTCCATAAAAGTAGCTCACTGTATTTTCTGGGATTCCATCTATTAATTGGGTTTTGATATCTTTCATGACCTTGCCATCCACATCCGATTCTATGCTGAACATAGCTTTGGTGTGTTCCCATTTCAGATTGAGGTTCGCCGAATTTGTGGTGAAGTCCGAAAAGCTTATGGTAAAGGTTTCGTAGTGGCTGCTGGGATGTTTTACAGGGACTTGAAATCGGAGCTGGTCTTCTTTGGGATCATAGCCCAAGGCTCCCCACCAGCTCAGGTTCTTGCTTAATATAATGGTAGCTGTTTCTTCTGTAAAAATGGTATATAAGGCATATTCCCCTGCAGGGACAGCATTTCCATTGAGTTTTACATCTTCACTGAAACTTATTTTGGTGGAAGCATTGGCACCCGTACGCCAGACCTCGTTGTAGGGAATAAGATTTCCCGCTACTTGTCTTCCTTTGGCACTGGGTCTGGAATAAACCACCTTCACCTCAGAAAAGCCTACCGGGCCTTTTATTTCAAAGGTTGGGCTGGGTGCAGGCATCGCAATTTGTGCAAATGTACCGAGATGCCAAAATGAGATTAGGATTAAAAGTCCAACACTTTTTAGTTTGTTTATTTTATTGAATTGTAGTTTCATATCCTTGGTTTTGGTTCGTTCGTATTAAAATTACACGAAATTTTCCAAACCGAGGGAAGGGTCTAGCCAAATTGTTTTTTTATCTTATCTACAATGGTTTGTGCCAATTTTTCCTTGCTTTCCACTGTCCAACCCGCCACATGGGGGCTTAACAAAACATTTTCGGCCTTGATAAGGTATTCAAAGGCTGTTGGCATATCCTTGGTAAAGAGTTGTTCAAAGGACGATTTCTCATATTCAAGGACATCTAGACCGGCTCCAAGTATTTTTCCGGATTCTAGGGCAGCGACCAAATCTTGTGTGACAACGCTTTTACCCCTGGCCGTATTCAAGAACCAAAAAGGCTTATAGAATCCATTGATGAATTCCGAGTTGATCATACCCATGGTCAATGGTGTTTGAGGCGTGTGTAAACTGATGATATCAGCACGTTGACGCAGTTCCATAATCCCCACCTGTCGGGCATTTTTGTCACCTACGCCACCTAGAATGTCGTAACAGATCACCTCCACATCAAAGCCAGCGAGTTTTTTGGCAAAAGCCTTCCCCATATTACCATAGCCAACGATGCCCACAGTTTTGCCGTCCAATTCAACACCTCGATTCCCTTCCCGGTCCCAAATGCCTTTTCGGACTTCTCGATCGGCCTTATTTAATTTGTTGAAAAGTGCCAAAAGCATACCCAAGGTATGTTCGCCAACAGCGTTCCTATTGCCCTCAGGGGCGGAGGCGAGAAATATATCCTTATGTTTGGCATACTCCACATCTATATTTTCCAAGCCCGCACCAACACGACCTATAAATTTTAAGTTGGTGGCCTTATCCAAAAAGGCTTGATCAATGGTGAACCTGCTTCTGATGATTATGCCGTCATAGGAACTGATTTTTTCCTCTATCTCCTCTTTACTGGAGGTGTAGTCGGTATCGTTTGAGTATCCTAATGCTTCTAAGCCTTGGGCCAAAATCTCGTGGTTGCTATCTAAATGGAGAACTTTCATATTCTGTTTTAAATCTTTGGATAATCTGTTTGCGTTTTTTCGTGTGTTACATTCCCGGTATGTGCGGTGGATGTTTTCTCAAAAAGAAGCACTTGCACCTCCTCGTTGTTTTTGGTCATGGGGTTGTGTTCCACTCCTTTTGGGACCACAATTATTTCCCCTTCCCTGACCACTTCTGTCCTATCTCTAAATTGCATGTACAAGGTGCCTTTGAGTACTTGGAACAGTTCATCTTCCTTTTCATGCGCATGCCAAACGAACTCACCTTGTAATTTGGCTAAAAGCACTTGCATATCATCTACCATGGCAATCTGATGGGGATGCCATTGTTTGGTGAATTCTGCGTGTTTTTTTAGTAGATTGATAGGTTTCATGCTTGTTCTATATCTTGCTGTTGGCTATAAACGCACTAGGGATTGAAGCTAGCTACCATGTAGCGCGCAAAGCCCGGCACCAACATGGTTGGTGAAGTGCCCTAAAAATTTAAAAGTACCTTGGCGATGGAAAAATAGATAAGTATTCCCAAAACGTCGTTGCTGGTTGTGATAAACGGTCCGGTTGCAATAGCGGGGTCTATCCCTCTTTTATTTAGGAATATGGGTACAAATGTACCGATCAATGCCGCATTTACGATTACTGTGACCAGCGCAATACCCACGGTAAAAGATACCATATAGGAGGTTTTGAACCCAAAATGACTGATCAATAAAAATATAAATGCCAGTGCCAGGCCGTTGACCAAGCCCAAGATCAATTCTTTTAAGAGACGTCCCCAAATTTCTCCTTTTATGGAATCGTTGGCAAGACCTTGAACGACGATAGCCGAGGATTGAACCCCCACATTACCCGCTGTTGCCTGCATTAGGGGAATAAAAGCCAATAAAATGGGGAATGTTACAAAAGCGCCCTGAAATACGTTGATGATACTGGCTGCACCTATACCGCCCATCATACCAATGAACAACCATGGCAGGCGTGCTTTTGTGAGTTCCCAAATACTGTCATCTGCCTCCACATCTTGGGAGATACCTGCAGCCATTTGGTAATCTTTCTCGGCCTCTTCCTTGATAACATCCACTATATCATCAATGGTGATCCTTCCTACGAGTCGGCCTATTTCGTCCACTACCGGAATTGCCTCCAAATCGTATTTGGACATGATCTTGGCAACCTCTTCAGGTTTCTCATTGACGTTTACATAATCGACCTTAGGAATATATATATCTTTAATATGGGTCTTGGTAGAGGTAGTCAACAGATCTTTTAGGGAAAGTCTGCCTTTTAGCTTTTCTTCATCGTCTACCACGTAAATGGAGTGGACCCTGGTGACATTTTCCGCCTGAGCCCGCATTTCCTTAACACAGGTAAGGACGTTCCAATTTTCGTTTACCTTGACCAATTCCTTGGCCATAAGTCCCCCTGCAGAATTCTCATCATAGCGCAATAGGTCTACAATGTCCTTGGCGTGTTCCTTGTCCTCAAGTTCGGAAATTACCCTTTGGACCATATCCTTGGGAAGTTCCCCGACAATATCCGCGGCATCATCCGTATCCAGTTCATCAAGCTCTTCGGCAATTTCCTTGGCAGAAAGATTTCCTAAAATTGCCTCACGGATATCCTCATCCAATTCTGTTAGAATATCTGAGGTCTTATCACTGTCCAGCAATTTAATGAGGTAGGTAGCCTCATCATCATTAAGCTCGTTGATGATCTCAGCAATATCCGCATAATGGATATCCTCCAAAAGGGATGAAAGTTCAGTATCCTTTTGGTCTTCGATCAGCTGTTCTATTTCAGCTATAAGGTCATCGGTTAGCTTAAATGGTATCATGCTCTATCTTCTTTGTCAACGCAATAAATTCGGTCACAGCCAACTGTTCCGGTCTTTTGTCAAATATAGCATCTTCTTTTAGAATATCTGATAGCTCAAAGGTTTTTAAACTGTTGCGAAGGGTCTTTCTACGTTGGTTGAATGCGGTTTTTACCACTTTGTAAAAAAGCTTTTCGTCACAATCCAAGGTCAGATCCTTTTTTCGGGTGAGTCTAAGTACGCCCGATTGTACTTTTGGTGGGGGATCGAATACTTCTGGATTTACGGTAAACAAATATTCTGCATCGTAGTACGCCTGTGCCAGGACCGATAGAATACCATAGGCCTTGCTCCCTTCCTTTTCACAGATTCGTTGGGCCACCTCTTTCTGGAACATTCCAGAGAATTCGGGGATCTGTTCCTTCATTTCCAGCATTTTAAAGACAATTTGGGTGGAAATGTTGTAAGGGAAATTACCAGTAATGGCGAATTGCTCATCACCAAATATAGTGGTGAGATCATACTTGAGGAAATCGGCCTCCAATACTTTAAAACTGCGTTTTCGTTGCATCACCTTGTTGTGTTCCAAGGGGAAACTATGATTGAGGTAGATGATGGATTCCTCATCGAGGTCCATGGCCACCAGATCAATATCTTTCTGAAGTAAATACTTGGTAAGTACCCCAGTGCCGGGACCTATTTCAATCACATTTGTATACCCTTCGAACGAAAGGGTATCAGCAATATCCTGGGCTATCTTTTCATCCTTAAGAAAGTGTTGCCCTAGGTGTTTCTTCGCTTTAACAGGACCCTTGTCCTTGTGGGAATCCTTTTTATGGTTGGTAAAGTTAGGACTGTACTTTTTTCCTTTTTTTTTGGACATGGAACTGATTTGATTCGTAATTAAATGGAATTTTCCACATAAACCCAGGCCTTTTTGCCGGATGCTAAGGTAACCAATATTCTCTTGTAGGCTTCCCCTTCGTAGGTGTCCGTCTCTAAAAGTTCTTGAGATGCCAAGGTGTAACAGACGCCATTCAAGCGGTCTTCGTGGGCGCCAGTTTCATGTATGACCTTATCATCTGCCCATTATTTTTTTGTCGGACAATCGGTATCCAATCAAGCTATCAAGCTCACCGGATAGCTTCCTTCCAAATAGCGCCAATTGAATGTCGACCTCCTGTAAGGTGCCGTACGTAAAAAGTAGGATAGTATCTTTCAAGAGCGGTAATGCCTAAAATTCACCTATAATTTCAAGCTCTGTGCGAAAAGCCACCATTTTGTCGGCAAAAAGTTTTAATGATTTTTGGCGCATTACAGGGGCATCTTCGGTGTAATATTTTGTCAAGGTATTCTTGCTGTCCGTAGTATATTGAACGGAATAGGTGGAGCCTCCCATTTGCTCTTCTACCAATACCCTGCACATTTTTGCCTGGGTAAATTTTCCTGTGGCCAACATTTCAGGGATATGCGTTTTTTGCATCCAGGATAGCCACTGGTCGTGTACGGAGTCTTCAATATTGGTGGTAACATTATAAATATACATACTTTTATTTTTAGAGTTAGTTTATGGCATCACCGCGCAGTATTCTATAATTTTTCCGTGCCAGCGGAAAGTAATAACTGTCCTGGTAATCATAAATGATCTTTTCGTAATGCTCCTTGGCCTTCTCAGGATCATGGAGTTCATTTTTATATAATTCGGCAAGGGCAAAATAGGCGTCGTCGGCCAAAATGCCGTTACTATAGAAGGTGATAATTTTTTGGTAATTGAATTTGGCCGCTTCATAATCTTTGAGTCCCTCCAGTAATTGCCCCTGCTTGAAAAGGGCTTCGTCCTCAATTTTTTCGCCTTTATGGTTTTCAAGAATGTCGTTCAATTCCGTAATGGCATCCTTGGTTTTTTTTTGATAGGCCAAGAGATCGGCTTTGGCGTATTTTTTTAGTGCCGTTTGGGTAGAATCTTCTAGGGAATTGTCTGATATCAGAAGGCTAAGTTGCATGGCATCATTGGCAATAAGCTGGGAAGTGGAACTGCGCAAAACCTTTAATTGGGTAAGGGCCCAATCAAAATCGCCCTTGTAAAAACTGGTCTGTGCCACCTTAAAACGGGCATCTTGGGCAAGCACGTCATTTTTAAGGTCCTTCTGGACTTGTGAGAAATTTATCAACGCTTCATTGAACTTTTGATTATAGACCAAGATGTCCCCTAAGGCCATTTTTATATAGGCTGTCCCATATTTGTTCAACGGGAGATCCAGACATTTTTTGAGAATTACAATGGCACTATCGGGCTGGTCCAATTTAAATGTAAGGAAATTGGCATAGGCTATCTGCAATTGAAGTGACTGAGCATTATAACCGTAGGCGTCCATCAATATTTGGAAATTTTTATCGATTACCTCCAACTTTTTATCATCAGCATCCACGAGGTCTATTTCTATAAGACTCAGCTCCGCGTTTAATTTAATACTGCCCTCGTACCCATTGCCTACGATATATTCAAATATGGTTTTGGCATCCTCCAAGGCTTGGTCTTCCATGGCTAGGGTCCCAAGACTCGCTAGACGTTGTAAAGTGCCTCCAGGGTCTCTCTTATAAATAGCTTTTTCCTGATTAAAGGCACTATTGTACTGTTTTTGCCGCACGAATAGCCAGCTTAAAAGTTCGTTCCAAAGGATATCTGGATTTTTTTGGGCATTCTGAAGGAGAATTCGTTTAAGTTTTATATTGTTTTCATTGGAAGGATCCGTAGAAATAAAATCATCAATGTTTCTTAGGATATTGCTTTTACTGGTACTTCCATTGCTGATTAAGGTTAAGTAGGATCCGTACATTTTTTCAATATCGCCCTGCTCGCCGTAAATCCGGGCCATTTGAAAGTTATAGTCCAATTTTGGATTTAGGGCCATGGCTTTTGTAAATGCTTTTAAAGCAAAGTCCAATAAAACATACTGTTGGAATTTGGAACCGATAACATACCCAAAATTGGGGTTTTCGTCAATGCGTTCCAAGGCTCTTTCATATTGTTTCGAGGCTAGTTCAGTAAGGCCTTGTAAGTCATAATTATGGCCAAGTTCAATGAGGAGGGTAGGGTAGGTGTTGCCATTTTGGATGCTTTGAAGCAAGTATTTCTCAGCCTCTTCGTAGCGTTCCAATTGCTGATAGGAGGCAATAAGCCCTTCCAGGAAATCTGGACGTCTCGGATTTTTATCTACCAGTTTTTGATAATAGATCAGCGCCTTTTCAAAACTACCATCATTGAAATATTGCTTCGCCAAGAAATCATCCTGGGAATAGGAGTTCTGAAGGAAGAAAAGAACAATTATTAGTAGAACCGGTCGCACTTTGGATTTTTATTCAAATATACCATAGAATATGGAAAGATGGTGTTAAGGGAGTCCAAAACAAAAGCCCAAACTAGTGTCTGGGCTTTTGTTTACTTGAATCTCTAATATTAATCTATCCTATCAAAACCGGTATAGGGACGTAGTACTTCCGGAATCATGATCCCTTCTGGGGTCTGATAATTCTCCAAAATACCTGCCAATACGCGGGGAAGGGCCAAAGAGCTGCCGTTAAGGGTATGTGCGAACTGACTTTTCCCAGTTTCGTCCTTAAATCGCAATTTCAATCGGTTAGCCTGATAGGTCTCAAAATTGGAAACGGAACTTATTTCCAACCATCTGTCCTGTGCCGTGGAAAATACCTCAAAGTCATAAGTCAATGCAGCTGTAAATCCTAAATCCCCTCCGCAAAGTCGTAAGACCCTATACGGTAGTTTCAGATCCCTTAAAATATTTTTCACGTGTTCTACCATCCCGTCCAAAGCCTCATAGGACTTGCTAGGATGTTCTACCCTTACAATTTCCACCTTGTCAAATTGGTGCAAGCGGTTCAGGCCACGTACATGGGCACCATAACTTCCAGCTTCCCTTCTAAAGCAAGGGGTATAGCCGGTATATCGGATTGGGAATTCACTTTCATTTAATATTACATCCCTAAAAATATTGGTGACCGGTACTTCTGCGGTCGGGATCAAATAAAGATCATCCTCTCCCACATGGTACATTTGTCCCTCTTTATCTGGTAACTGACCCGTACCAAATCCAGAAGCCTCATTTACCAAATGGGGCACCTGTATTTCCGTGTAACCCGCCTCGGTATTTTTATCCAGGAAATAGGCGATCAAAGCTCTTTGGAGTCGAGCTCCCTTACCTTTGTATACAGGGAATCCTGCGCCGGCGATTTTAACGCCAAGCTCAAAATCTATGATATCATATTTTTTTGCAAGCTCCCAATGGGGCAAAGCTTCAGAGGACAATACGGGTACATCCCCTTCCTTGAAGATTTCCTCGTTGTGCTCTTCCGAACTGCCCGCAGGAACCGAATCATGAGGTACATTTGGTATTTGGTACAATAACGTCTGAAGCTCCTCTGCCGTAGTGGTCAAATCCTCTGAAAATTGTTTGGAGTCCTCCTTTAAGGTTGCGGTCTGTTCTTTAAGGGCATTGGCTTCTTGTGCCTTACCACTTTTAAATAGCATCCCGATCTCTTTGGACAGTTTGTTGGACTCTGCCAGAGTGTTATCTAATTTGGTTTGCAGGGCTCGTCTCTTTTCATCCAATTGGATAATGTTTTCTAAAAGCGGGGCCGCATCTATATTTCTCTTTTTAAGGGCGGTAACAATTCCGGCCGTATTCTCACGTATAGCTTGTAGCTGTAACATTGATTTTTATTTTGATGGCACAAATTTAATGGATTACTCTTAATTACTTTAAGAGTTTTAGGCTTAAGTTTTATGAAGGTTAAAATAAGCTCCCCTTTAGTTTGAAAGTTGCTTCTGAGAGGGCATAATCCAGCTATGATGGGAAAAATGGCGCCAAGGTTCGGCAGCCAAATCTACCTTGGGGTCAATAAATGTTCTCAGCGATTTGCCATTGATGCTAACTCTAGAGGTTATATATACCGAAACTTCCTTCCCGTTTTCTGCAGCTTCTTTTTTTAAATGCTGGGTAAATTGCCAAATAAAATCTGGATAAGCTGCAATTTTACGCTGTTGGGATCTAGATAGGTAGTCATCCAGGCTGGCAAATTTAAAGCTGCCGTCTGCCTTGTTGACCACTTTAAAACTAATGGTTCCTGTTCGGGACCTAAGCATCATTCTCCAGCTCATTCTATGGCCCTCTTCGGTCCAAAGCACATCGTCCTTGATAAAATGGTGGCGGATAGGTAGTGCCAATTGTATCAGAAAATAAATCCCCATAGCTGAAAGGAGCAGTAACCTGTTTTGGGGGATTTGAATTTCATCGGTTTGAAGGGGTATCCTTTTTTTAAAGAATATGCTCCTAATGGTTTCGGGATCAAAGAAAAAGACCATAAAAGCAATAGACAGATAGGGGAAAATACCGATCTGAAAAACGATGGAATTGAAGAGATGAAAGAAAATGGCAGCAACGAAGGCCACTTTCCTCGTTGGTTTCCAAAGAAGGGCTGGTACAATCAACAAATCGAAGAGAATACCTGCGCTTCCAATAATAATGTGAACCCAATGTTGTTGTAACAGGTCGCCGATTATAGCATAATCGGCTTTAGGAGCCATCAGTACCTTAATAAAAATAAAGTCTAACCAATCCCCGTACATTTTCGCGATGGCGGCAAAGGTATACACGATAAAAAGCTGAAATATAATTATCCATTTCACATAAGCTGCCATGGTTTGGGTGCGCTTGGCGGGGTCTTTTTTAGCATCCAAGGCGTAGTCCGCATTAGCCGGTAAAAAAATCATGATCGCGGAAATCAAAATCAACAAATAGTAATGATTGTTGTAAGATGTCTTCTGCATTAGATAAACGGCAGTCCACAACAGGGTAAAGGAGATGATGCTAAATCTGTACTTATAACCCAAAGCGATAAAAATCCCCAAGGTGCCCATGGCAAAGAAATAGACGTACATACCAATACCGGGTAAGGGTTGCAGCCATTCAAATCCAATAAAAGTAAAGGTAAATTGTGGATCTATCAGCGTTCTTTTGACCCATCCGGTGATGATGGCTCCGTAACATTCCAAACTAATTAGGATACCAAAAAATATACGGAAGATGAGTAAGGGGCTATTGTCTATTCTTTTGAAAAGAAATTTATCCCACATCTATTTTGATATTATGGCCAGGGACGTTTGTTTATCAATCTGTAGCTGGGCCTTTAGTTCCTCTAAAGTACCAAATTTATGTTCATCCCGGATACGCTCCAGGATATCAATCTGTAATTTTTTGTCGTACAAATCGTTTTCAAAATCGAAAAAGTGGATCTCAATACTTTTTTCTGTGCCCGAGACAGTTGGGTTGTACCCTATGTTCATCATGCCATAAACGGTTTGCCCAGCAATGGTACTCTTAACCACATAAACCCCTTTTTTAGGAATCAGCTTATATTCTTCGGGAATATGGAGATTGGCGGTAGGGAAATTAATTTGCCTTCCCAGCCCTTTACCTTTGGAGACAGTCCCTGTTAGCATATAAGGATAGCCTAAATAGGTGTTGGCCGTTTCAATATCTCCCTCCAAAAGGGCATTCCTGATTTTTGTGGAGCTCACGGATACGTCTTCTATTTCTTGAGCAGGGATTTCCTCTACATCAAAATCCATCGTTTTGCCAAATTCGATCAAATCCGTGATATTGGCATTTCTATTTCTTCCAAAGCGATGGTCGTATCCAATGATGATCTTTTTGGCACCAAGGGCATCGACTAAAATATCCTGAACAAATTCTGTGGCCGAGAGCCTGGAGAATTCTTTGGTAAAGGGATGGATGATGAGATTGTCAAGGCCAGTTTCCTTTAAAATTATTGTCTTTTCCTCTATGGTGTTCAACAGTTTTATATCGGCATGTTGCTGCAAGACCATCCTAGGATGTGGGAAAAAAGTAAGGACCGTAGATTTCAAATCCAATAATTTGGCATTATTTATGAGACGTTCCAGTATCTTACGGTGACCAATGTGAACTCCATCGAAAGTGCCTATGGTTATGGCCGTAGGATGTTTTTTGTCGTATTTGGAAATGCTTTGAACTGTATTCACGAATAAAAAATAATAAAAAGGCTTATTTTTGAAACTATAACTGACCCTCTTGATGAATACAAAATTACATCTTGTTTTTTCAATTACCATATTATTTCTTTCCTTTTACGGTTCGGCACAGACCAACTACTGGGAAAGGGAGGCTTCAAGAGCGCCAGTTTCTGCAAAATCCCTACCTCAATTGGATATGGAGAAAGCAGCAATGTTTTCTTTGAGGGAGACCGAATTTCACAAGCAACTTCCCGCTAAAAAGCGAGGTATGCCCTCTAAAATTGTTTATTTCCCTAATGAAAAAGGGGAGTTGGAAGGTTTTAAGGTGGTGGAAAAATCAATAATGTCCCCAGAATTGGCCGCCAAATATCCACAGATTAAATCTTTTGTGGGCCAAGGTCTTTCCCATCCAGAAGATAGGATCCGTTTTAGTGTATCCCATAAAGGGGTGCAGAGTATGATTGTGCATGGTGGTAGCAACAAAACCACTTTTATGCAAAAGGCATCAACAGATGGCAATGACTATGTGGTTTATTCCAATGAAATGAACGCTGCCTCCAAAGCCGAATTTATTTGTAATACTGCTGCTATTCTGGAAAAAAATGGTTCGGGATTCACTCAAAAGCTTGTTGATGATCAACAATTGCGAAAATATAGATTGGCCATTTCAGCTACAGGGGAATATACGGTGTACCATGGGGGAACTAAGGCAGATGCGCTCTCTGCAATAAACGCTACAGTAACGAGGATCAATGAGGTGATGGAGACCGATTTGGGAGTAACTCTGGAACTGATAGCAAATAATGATTTGGTAATCTATACCGATGCAGCTACAGACCCCTATAACGGCAATCTGAACAATCAGGTACAGAATACCTTGACCACAAATATAGGTGAAGCCAATTATGATGTCGGCCATCTGTTCCACAAAGATTCAAATAGTGGTAATGCCGGTTTTATTGGGTCTGTGTGCCAAAATAATAAAAAAGGAAGTGGATATTCTTCAGCTGTTAATCCTGAAGGAGACTTATTCGACCTTGATTTCGTGGCCCATGAGTTGGGGCATCAATTTGGTGCGAACCACACTTGGTCCTTTGAATCTGAAGGTACGGGGGTACAGGCAGAACCTGGGAGTGGATCCACCATTATGGGGTATGCAGGAATTGCCGAAGCCAACAATGTTGCCTCCAATGGGGATGACTACTACCACTATTACAGTATTTTTCAGATCATAGAATATTTAAAGACTACCAGTTGTGCCGAAATTATTCCATTGACAAATGCGACTCCGACCATAGCGCCCATCGGGGACTATGTGATTCCTAAATCCACGGCTTTTGTGCTCACGGGCTCAGCATCGGATGCAGATGTTGCCGATGTCCTTACCTATACTTGGGAGCAAATAGATGATGGCGTGGTGACCAATGTGACCTTTGGTCCGACGAATCCCAGTGGGGCCAATTTTAGATCTTTAAAGCCAACAACAGACCCTAAGCGATATTTTCCGAAATTATCCAGAGTGATACAAGGGAATCTTAAGCAGGTGAACCCAACGATCAATTCGGCTTGGGAAACGGTTTCAGACGTAGCGAGGGAAATGAACTTCGCATTAACCGTTAGAGATAATGCCGTGGGTGGTGGACAAGTAAATGCCGAACTTGTAAAGGTTGAAGTGGTCAATAATGCAGGTCCTTTTATTCTGACATCGCAGGCCTCAAATGAGGTTTATGACGCAGGGTCCGTACAGGATGTAACTTGGGATGTGGCCAATACCAATACAGCACCTGTTAATGCCAATACAGTGGATATACTGTTGTCCACCAATGGCGGACTCACATTTCCTATTGTCTTGGCAAGCGATGTGCCCAATGATGGTCTACATCCTATTCTTTTGCCCGGCAATGCTACAGTGAGTGCCAGAATCATGGTCAAAGCCCATGACAACATATTTTTTGCGGTTAACAGCTCCAATTTCACCATACAAGCTTCACCAATTGTTTTGGAATTTGGCCAACTTGAGTTCGAAACTTGTCAGCCCCTTGACTGGGTCATCCCATTTACTTATAGGACCTATTTAGGTTTTAATGAGGAAGTGACATTTAATACATCGGGTGTTCCTGGGGTATTGGGCACAAATTTTTCACCTGGTACGGCGACTGCTGATAATACAACCGCTACCCTAACCTTAAGCAATACTGGAAGCCTCCCCGAAGGTATTTATCCCATTGATGTCATTGCGTCGTCTGCGGGTGGTACATCGAGCCAAGTGCAGCTCCTCTTAAAAGTGTATGATGCTACTTTCCCAGATGTAACTTTAATCTCTCCTTCAGATGGACTTGTTGGCGTGAGTTTGGCACCACAATTGACCTGGCAAAATGATGATGCCTATGATTCTTATGACATAGAGGTGGCAACAGATGCTTCCTTTGTAAATATAGTGGACACGAAGACTGTTATTTTTAATAATTATATACCCGCTGCCCTACAGCAGGATACCACTTATTATTGGAGGGTAAAGCCGCGAAATAGTTGCGGTGAAGGTACTTTTGGGTCTGCATTCAGCTTTACCACCAAGCAGATCAATTGTCAAAGTTTTGAGGCCAATGGTCTACCAATTTCAATCACTTCTGTTGGAACCCCGGTAGTGACATCCAAAATAAGTTTTTTTGAGGACCTCCCTGTAGCAGATGTCAATATCAATTTGGACATAACCCATACCTATTTGGAGGATCTGGTCATTAGTTTAATATCACCGGCAGGAACCAAAGTAGTTCTGACCTCTAGTTCTTGTGGTTCACTAAGAAATATAAACGCCACTTTTGATGATGATGGATCGCCTTTCACCTGTATGAACAATCCGGCAATTAGCGGAGTAGTGAGGCCATTGGGGTCGCTTTCTTCTTTTAATGGAGAATCTTTGTTAGGGGAATGGACCTTGGAAATCAGGGACAATGCGCCATCTGACGGAGGGTCCTTGAATGCCTTTTCGCTTGATATTTGTGTGGAAGGGGCCTTTAGGCCTGATGCCGATGAAGATGGTGTCTTTGATGATGGGGACGATCTTTGCCTTGGTACACCAAAAGGGCTGGAAGTGGATGTCAATGGATGTGCTATCTATAGATTGCCCAAAGACAACTTCTTGGTGGAAATACAGAGTGAATCCTGTAGAAATAATAATGACGGGGCCATAAATATTACAGCTGAACAGACATTGGATTATGCTATAACCATAGTCGGTAATGGAATAAATGAGGCGGATAATTTTACAACTACGTATGGTTTGGCTACGTTGCCTGCGGGAACTTTCCAAGTTTGCATTGTAGGTGCTTCGGATACTGTAACCTATGAAGAGTATTGCTTTGAAGTAGTGGTGGCAGAGCCAGATCCCCTTAGTGTCTATTCAAAAATATCTGCTGATGGGACACAGGTAACCTTGGATTTGGAAGGGTCAGAGCTTTATTCCATTGAATTGAATGGTGTGGTGCAACAGACTTCAAAATCGGAAGTGACCCTAGATCTGAAAAATGGAACCAATATCCTTAAGGTGTTTACCAATATTCCATGTCAGGGAGTGTATGAGGAGGAGTTGTTTGTGGCAGCTAATGCTGTTTTATATCCCAACCCGGTAGTAGATCGGGCCACCTTGTTTTTTGGTGCAGTAATGGAGCGTGCCACTGTAAGGATTTATAGCTTGGATGGAACCTTGGTACAAGCTGTGGACCAGGAGGTAGTAGGGAGGCAAATGCAAATTGATCTCAGCGGACTAGCAACTGGGATTTATATCTTAACGTATGATAGCGCGAAGAGCAAAGGAACCTATAAAGTAATTAAAAAATGAAAAATTTAACCCTATTGATGTTGTTGCTGTTCCTGTTTGGCTGTGGGGGAAAAGATGCCCCAAGAGCACCTGAAAGTAGTATATTGGTGTTTCCTTTAAAGGATTCTGAATGTACCACGGGCGTAAGCCTATCCGGTTCTACCAGCGAAGTAGAATTTCAATGGCAAGCGTCAGATTTTACAGAAACATACCAGATAAGGGTGACAAATTTAGTCACAAATGTAAGTCAGAATATGAGCACCAGTGCTACTTCAATAAAGTTGCCATTGGAAAAAGGAGCTCCATATTCCTGGTTTATCTCCTCAAAAAACACCAATGTAACGGAAACAGCGACAAGCGAAATATGGCGTTTTTATAATGCAGGATTTCAAACCACTTATGCCCCTTTTCCTGCAGAAATAATATCACCTAAATCTGGGGCTTCAGTTTTAAGGAGTGCCAATAACGAAGTGGAATTAAACTGGTCCGGTGCGGATGTGGACAATGATATTATAAGCTATGAAGTTTATTTTTCTATCAATAACCCGCCTGAAACGCTAGTATTTTCACCATTTGCAAATGATACGGATGTGAATGTTACTGTAGCGGCAGATACAGTATATTATTGGAGTATAAAAACGTTGGATAGCGAAGGGAATACCTCAGACTCTGGAGTATATCAATTTAAATCCCTCTAAAAATCCTAATTAAGAATTGTTGTACTGGTTCATGGTTCGGTAGATTCCCGAAAGTACAAATGATTTAATCAAATCTGTGGCCTTGGTGAAGCGTTCCGGTAGCGCTTTTTGCTCATCTTCATTCCATTCTCCCAAAACATAGTCGACTTGTTTGCCTTGGCCAAAATCGGCCCCGACCCCAAACCTAAATCTGTTGTAATTGGTGGTTTCCAAACTGGTCTGTGTATCCTTTAACCCATTGTGTCCGCCATCGCTACCTTTGGTCTTTACTCGGATGGTGCCAAAAGGAAGGTTGATGTCATCGGTAATGACCAAGAGATTTTCCAACGGAATTTTTTCCTTCTCCATCCAGTATTTTATGGCTTTGCCACTACGATTCATATAGGTAGATGGTTTTAAAAGAAGAATGCTTCTGCCTTTTACTTTTAGGGTGGTTACATCCCCCAACTTTTGGGTCTCAAACGTAAGTCCTTCTGCTTTGGCAGTTTCGTCCAAAATTTTGAAGCCAATATTGTGTCTGGTATTTGCATATTCATCTCCAATATTTCCTAATCCGACAACTAAAAATTTTTTCATGGTATCTGCTTCCTCTAAAAGGGTCTTATTTTTGGTAAAAAAAGATTTAAACAATCCAAACATAGCAAGGACATGTGAATTTGGTGTAAAAATACAAAAGCATCCCAAGAAATTGGGATGCTTTTAAGTATTGTGTATGAGTTACTATTCTTTAGCCTCAGTAGACGCTTCAGCAGCTTCTGCTCCTTCAGCAGCTTCTGCTCCTTCTGCTCCTTCTTCTTCGTCCTCATCAATAAGAACGGCGTTACGTGCAGATTTAACCTGTACAACCAAAGTTGAGTCTGGGTGCAAAATCGTAAAATCGTCATTTAAAAGGGAAGCAACAGTAATGTAACCACCAATTTTCAATGTAGAGATATCCACATTAAAGAAATCTGGAAGGTTGTCTGGAAGTGCCTTAATGGCAAGTTTCCTTTTTCTCCACAACAATCTACCACCGTTTCTTACTCCAGGAGAACTTCCTAACAAGTTAACCGGGATATTCATAGTAACTAGTTTGTCACTGAACAATTGGTAGAAATCTACGTGTAAAATTTTATCGGTTACAGGGTGAAATTGGATATCCTGCAATACCGCGTTGAATTTTTTTCCACCCAAATCAATCACAGCTGTGTGTGCATTAGGGGTGTACACTATTTCTTTGAATGATAACTCATCTGCTGTAAAGTGTAATGGCTTATCCCCTCCGTATAACACGCAAGGAACCTTTCCAGCATTACGTAGAGCCTTACTAGCCTTCTTGCCCACGCTTTCTCTTTCTGATCCTTTAATTGTAATTGACTTCATTATATATATTAATTATTAATTAAATACGCTTTCTTAGCCCAGGTGTTTCCTGGGGTTACATTAAAAATTTTGAACTTATGGATGTGTTCTGGTGTACGCGTTGCATCACATCCGAGAACAATTCTGCACAACTAAGTACATTTACTTTGTTGCTTTCCTTTTTTAAGGGAATTGAGTCGGTTACTATAAGTTCTAATAGTTGCGACTTCTCTATTTTTTCATATGCATCCCCCGAAAGTAGTGCATGGGTGGTAATTGCCCTTACGCTTAAGGCACCACGTTCCATCATTAAATCGGCCGCTTTTGTCAAAGTACCTGCGGTATCTACCATATCATCCACTAGGACAACATTTTTTCCCTTTACGTCCCCGATAAGTTCCATATGGGATATTACGTTTGCCTTTTCCCTTTGTTTGTAACAGATAACTACATCACATTCCAAGGCTTTGGAATAGGCATAGGCTCTTTTTGACCCGCCCATATCCGGAGAGGCTATCGTCAGATTGTCCAAATTAAGGTTTCTGAGATAGGGCAAAAATAAGGTGGAAGCGAACAAATGATCTACTGGCTTTTCAAAAAATCCTTGAATTTGATCGGCGTGAAGGTCCATGGTTATGATCCTAGTCGCACCGGCAACTTCCAACATTTTAGCTACCAATTTTGCTGCAATCGGCACTCTTGGCTTGTCTTTTCTATCTTGTCTGGCCCAACCAAAATAGGGCATCACCGCTGTGATATGTCTTGCTGAGGCACGCTTGGCCGCATCCAACATCAACAGCATTTCCATTAAGTTTTCAGAACTTGGATTCGTAGAGCCTACAATAAAAACCCTTGCCCCTCGTACCGATTCTTCAAACGATGGTTGAAACTCTCCATCACTATATCTGGAAAAGATCACTTTTCCCAAATCGGATCCAAATGATTTTGCAATCCTTTCTGCAAGGTTCGTACTTTGTGTACAAGCAAAAATTTTAGGTTCAGGTACTTGATAGGACATGCTTAAAGTGTTTATTTTCAACGTTTTTATCAAACGAGGTGCAAATTTAGAAATTAATTGTGTTGAGGAGATATAAATATTGATTTTTTTTGTGTGAAAATGAAAATAATTTCTATTTTTGCAGTCCAAAATTAGCCTTGGTGGCGGAATTGGTAGACGCGCTGGATTCAAAATCCAGTGTCTTTGACGTGTGGGTTCGATTCCCACCCAAGGTACAAAGCCTCACAGAAATGTGGGGCTTTTGTTTTTTAAGGCCTTTTCATACTTCCAAAAAGGAGCTTTTTTGTCAGGATCAACGAACATTTCTTAAGACAATTTTAATAATCTTTATAAGGTCTGGGGCGTATTTTTGTATCCAAAAATTAGTGATGACAAACACAGTTCTTCATAAAGCCGATACAAGAGGTCACGCCAATCACGGGTGGTTGGAAAGCCACCATACCTTCAGTTTTGCCAATTACCACAATAGGGAGCGCATGAATTTTGGGGTTCTGCGAGTCTTAAATGATGATGTTGTCGCTGGCGGAATGGGTTTTGGAACCCATCCCCATAGCAATATGGAAATAATTTCCATTCCGTTGGAAGGGGATTTGCAGCATAAGGATAGCATGGGGAATGTGGCGGTCATTAGCCAGGGAGATGTGCAGGTCTTGAGTGCAGGTACTGGCATTTCCCACTCCGAACAAAACAAGAACAAGGATCGTGCCGTTAAATTTTTGCAGATCTGGGTGATGCCAAACAAGCAAAATGTCACCCCTAGGTATGATCAAATTTCCATTGGTGATCTTGAAAAAAAGAATGAGCTGTACCAGGTGTTATCACCTAATCCAGAGGATTCAGGAGTTTGGATCCATCAGGATGCTTGGTTTTTCATGGGAAATCTGGAGGCAGGGGTGTCTCAGGAATATAAAATTCACAAGTCAGGAAATGGGGTCTATGTTTTTATCCTGGATGGAGACGTCACCGTTAATGGGCAGGCCTTGAACAAACGGGATGGTTTAGGCGTTTGGGATGTGGACTGCATTCAACTCAAAGCTGATACCGATACCAAGGTTTTGGTTATGGAAGTTCCCATGCAGTTGCCTTAAATTCTGATTTTTTTTCTGAAAGATTATTAAATCTGTGATGCGAGGGAGAAGAAGTCTTAAAATATCACTCCCGCTGTTTTTGTAGTTGGGCAAATTTCTTAGAGCTGTGATAGTAGATAATAATACTACAATCCACTTAAATGTTCTGATTATTATGTAACTTATTTCATATAAGCGACTTAATATATGGGATCATGAGTAAAACACTTGCCTCAGCTAAAGCCAATTTTGGTACACTCCCGGTATTTTTAACAGCAATCTCTACTATTTTGGGAGCAGTGATGTTCTTGAGATTTGGCTTTGCGGTGGGCTCTGTCGGTTTCGCGGGCACTTTAATGATCATCCTTATTGGTCATATGGTAACCATCCCCACTGCCATGGCCCTGGCAGAGATCGCCACAAATCAAAAAGTGGAAGGGGGAGGTGAATATTTTATCATTTCTCGATCTTTTGGAGTGAATATTGGTGCTGCTATAGGAATTGCCCTCTATTTATCACAGGCCATAAGCGTTGCATTTTATGTCATTGCCTTCGCCGAGGCCTTTGAGGCCATTAAACCATGGGTGATTAGCGAGTTTGGTTATGAGCTCTATGATAATAGATTGTTTAGTATCCCCGCATTGCTGGTGCTGATTTGGCTTATGGTGACCAAAGGCGCCACTTTGGGGATGAAGGCGCTATATGTGGTCGTCGCAATCCTCGCT
Source organism: Sediminicola luteus (assembly GCF_040566555.1). Taxonomy (GTDB): domain Bacteria; phylum Bacteroidota; class Bacteroidia; order Flavobacteriales; family Flavobacteriaceae; genus Sediminicola. Next base: position 112,209 of record NZ_JBEWYP010000004.1, read on the forward strand.
GTTTCCCTGATTCTATTTTTTATGGGTTCCACCACATATTCTGATGTTTTTGATAGCTCATTGATCTTTAAAGGGGTCACTTCCGATAAAAGTTTCTTCTATGTATTTGCCATTATATTTCCCGCATTTACGGGAATGACCGCAGGGGTTGGGCTATCTGGGGATTTGCGCGATCCTAAAAAATCCATTCCCTTGGGAACCCTGGCCGCTACTATTATTGGGATGGTGATTTATGTTTTTATCGCTTATAAACTAGCTAGCTCGGCAAGTCCGGCAGATCTTGTAAACGATCAATTGGTCATGGGTCAAATAGCCCTTTGGGGGCCTATAATTCCCATTGGTCTTGCGGCAGCTACCATCTCCTCGGCCCTAGGCTCTTTTATGGTGGCCCCTAGGACCTTGCAGGCCATAGGAGGAGATAAGGTTTTCCATAACAGGTATGTTAACTTTTGGGTATCCAAAGGAGTCAAGAAAACTAACGAGCCTAGAAATGCCACAATCCTTACCAGTGGGATCGCCTTAATATTTGTTTTAATGGGAGATGTGAATGCCGTGGCAGAGATTATATCAATGTTTTTTATGGTGACCTATGGGTCGCTCTGCCTGATTTCCTTTATGCAGCATTTTGCAGCTGATCCATCCTATAGGCCATCGTTTAAATCAAAATGGTACCTATCTCTTTTAGGGGCTATCATGTGTGTATATTTGATGTTCAAGATCAATACACCTTATGCCTTTGCGGCCATACTTTTAATGGTGGCGCTATATTTTTACATTTCCTTAAAGAGTGATACCGAAAAGGGCATGGCCAGTATTTTTCAAGGAGTCATCCATCAGTTCAGTAGAACAATTCAAGTCTTCCTTCAGAAATCTGAAAAGGTCAAGGAAGAAGAAGATTGGCGCCCCGCGGTCCTATGTCTGTCCAAGGACAGTTTTGAAAGGTATAGCGCCCTTGAAATGATGAAATGGATATCGCATCGGTATGGGTTTGGTACCTACATCCATTTTGAAAAGGCCTATTTTTCCAAAGAGTCCAAAATGAAGGCTGAGGAAAAGTTGAAAAAACTCATCACCATAGCTTCCAACAGTAAATCCAACGTTTATTTGGAAACGTTGATATCCCCTTCCAATACCGGGGCAATTATACAGGCAATACAGCAACCAGGAATTTCTGGGCAGCCAAATAATATGATGCTCTTTGAGTATAAAAAAGGAGAAATTGATTGGCTTTCCGTTATCGTGGATAATTACAGTGTCCTTAAAACGGCCAAATATGACCTTTGCATATTGGCGAGTTCGGATAAGGGATTTGGATACAAAAAGGATATTCATGTTTGGATCAGGCAAGCCGATTACGAGAATGCAAATCTTATGATATTGCTGTCCTATATTATTTTGGGCCATCCAGATTGGAAAAAGGGGGAGATAAAAATATTTGCCACTTTTCCAAAAGAGAAACTAAAGGAAGAAGAAGAACATCTTATTCAGCTCACATCTAGTGGTCGATTGCCCATATCAGCTAAAAACATTCGGGTCATAGCTATGGAGGAAGGTGTAAATATAAAGCAATTGGTAAATGATATTTCTATGGATGCGGATTTAACCCTCATAGGCTTCCACGAGGGAATGATAAAATCTGACCAAGGGATTGAAATGTTTGAAGGCTATGATAAGGTTGGGAATATTCTATTCGTAAATACCTTGACCTCAAAATTCATTGTCTAGCGCTTATTTATTTTCAATTGGATCCCAAAAGAACGTTTTTTTCAAATATACTTGGCGATATTTGCATTTTTTGTGACAGGCATGGATGTAAAGGGCAAACAGCGGATTACCTTGAGTATTTATTTTTTTCTTTCGGGCTTCTGCTTTGCAACTTGGGCATCCCGAATCCCAACAATTAAAACGAATTTTGATTTTAATGAGGCGGAATTGGGCAGCCTTTTATTGGCCATGCCCATAAGCTCTTTAGTAGGTCTTCCCATTTCCGGATGGTTGGTATCCCGATTTGACAGTAGGATTCCTTTGTTGGTCTCTTTCTTCTTTTTTAGTCTTGGACTTACCGCGATTGGGTTGGCTAAAACGCCGTTTATGTTAGTAGCTGCGATATGTTTGTTTTCCTTTAGTATGCGCATCCTGAATATCGCTATGAATACCCAGGCTATTACCTTACAAAAGCTGTTCAATAGAAAAATTAACGGTAGTTTCCATGGTATTTGGAGTACAGGGGGAATAGCTGGCGTAGGCTTCTCTTCTCTTTTGGTGAAACTACAGGTTTCCATGGCGGTCCATTTAATGGCGGTATCCCTGGTAGTCTTGTTGGTGGCCATCATGGCCTTTAAGTTGTTATTGCGAAACGATAGATCCCCATATGGCAATAAATTGATCATAGGGAAACCCGACCCGTTTATTCTTAATTTGGGTATTCTTATCTTTTTCGCGGCACTATGCGAAGGCGGTATGTACGATTGGAGCGGGGTCTATTTCAAAGAAGTCATTCAAGTAGAAGTATTCACCTTGGGGTACTTGGTATTTATGATTTTTATGGCACTTTCCAGATTTTTTTCAGATTTTATCATAGATCGTATAGGGGTAGAGAAAACCTATTTGCTCAGTGCCTTAATGATTGTTTTCGGAGTTTTGGTAATTATAGTGTTTCCTTTCTTCTGGCCCGCCATGATAGGGTTCTGTATCGTAGGCTTTGGGGCTGCGTCCATTTTTCCAATGACCATGACCTTAGCGGGAACCTCAAAGAAATATTCTGCAGGGATGGTGATTTCAATCATTGGGACGTATGGGATATTGGGAATGTTCATAGGTCCTCCACTAATCGGGTACTTGGCCCATGCCTTTGATCTAAGGATATCATTTATCTTGTTTATTTTTGCAGGCTTGATGCTTATCCCAGTCTCCCAATTGCTTTTTCGGTACCAAAAAAATCAAGAATAAAGGGGTGTAGAATAGGGTAGGTGTCCGTTAAGGCGGATAGGTGAAGGATTATGCCTTCCACTTGCCTAAAAAATTGTAATTTTCCACAAAGAATTTGATATACATGCGTAAGTATGGAATTTTATGTCTTCTGTGTATGTTAACCGCTTGCGACTGGTTTCCTTCCAAGGAGGTCAGAACCCAAAGGCTGGTGGATCAGGAAATGCAGACCATTGATTGGAATGGGGTGGACCAGTACCCACTTTTTGAAAATTGTGATGAGGTAGCAAGCATCACAACTCAGAAACAGTGTTTTGAAGCCACTTTGCTGGGACATTTTTCCGCAACCTTGAATGAATTCGAGTACGAGTTAGAGGGTGATGTACACGATACCGTTCATGTAGATTTTAAGATTGATAAAATGGGGGCTATTTCATTGTTGCATATGGATAAGAATGCCAGGGTGGAAGATCAAATCCCAGAATTTGAAATAATCATCACAAGAAGTTTGATGACCCTGCCGCCTGTTGCCCCGGCATTAAAAAGAGGTATTCCTGTAAGCACTAAATTTAGGATACCCATTGTATTGAACACAAAATAAAATTTTGGCGAACGAGAAAATTATATTGGGAATAGACCCGGGGACCACCATTATGGGTTTTGGCCTGATCAAGGTGGTGAACAAGAAAATGGAGTTCTTACAGATGAACGAACTGTTGCTCCAGAAGTATGACGACCCGTACATCAAACTAAAACTAATTTTTGAACGCACTATAGAACTCATCGATACGTACCACCCCGATGAAATTGCCATTGAGGCTCCCTTTTTTGGTAAAAACGTACAATCCATGCTCAAATTGGGAAGGGCCCAAGGGGTAGCTATGGCGGCTGGACTTTCCAGACAAATTCCCATTACAGAATACCTCCCTAAAAAAATTAAAATGGCGATCACCGGAAACGGGAACGCCAGTAAGGAGCAAGTTGCCCGAATGCTGCAAAGTACCCTGGGCTTGAAATCCCTCCCTAAAAATTTAGATAGTACGGACGGCCTAGCTGCTGCTGTATGCCATTTCTATAATGAGGGAAGGATAGAGATCGGAAAAAGTTATACAGGTTGGGATGCTTTTGTAAAACAGAATGCCAATAAGGTCAAGAAACAGTAAATCAATAAAAAATAATCAATTAATAATAAAAAAGCTTTAAACCACCAGAATCGGTAGTAAATAATAATAGTGATTTTTGCTAATTGCTAATTGCTAATTGCTAATTGCTAAATGAAATGAGCGGAATATATATCCATATCCCTTTTTGTAAACAAGCATGCCATTATTGCGATTTCCATTTTTCTACGAGTTTGGGAAAAAAGGAAGCCATGATCAAGGCCTTGCAGAAAGAACTGGAGCTTCGTAAGGACGAGTTTAAAGGAGAAACAGTAGGGACTATTTATTTTGGTGGAGGCACCCCATCCGTCTTAAATACTGCTGAGATCAATGCCATCATACAAACAGTATATGACCATTATAACATCATTGAAAACCCGGAGATTACCCTGGAAGCCAACCCGGATGACCTCGACAGTTCAAAAATAAAAGAACTGGCAGATTCCCCTATCAATAGGCTGAGTATTGGGATCCAATCTTTTTTTGAGGCCGATTTAAAGTTGATGAATAGGGCGCATAATGCCGCTGAGGCGGAGGATTGTGTTAGGGAAGCTTCAAAATATTTCGATAATATTTCCATAGATCTCATTTATGGAGTTCCCGAAATGTCCAGCGAGCGATGGCTAGAGAACATTAAAAAGGCATTATCGTTCAACATACCCCATATCTCAAGTTATGCCCTGACGGTAGAGCCCAAAACGGCCCTGAAAAAGTTTATTGAGCAAGGGGTTGTGCCACCAATAGATGATGAGTTGGCACAGGAACATTATACCATCTTGACCGATACCCTTGCCAATGCCGGCTTTGATAATTATGAGATCTCAAATTTTGGGAAGCCTGGGTACTATTCCAAAAACAATACGGCATATTGGCAAGGTAAAAAATACATGGGTATTGGTCCGTCTGCACACTCCTTTGATGGGCAACGCCGGGGATGGAATATTGCCAACAATCCAAAATATATAAAATCGATAAAAGAGGAGGTGCTGCCCATGGAGGTGGAAGTTTTGAGCACAACCGATAATTATAATGAATATGTAATGACAGGCCTGCGTACCATTTGGGGGGTATCCTTGAATCGTATCAAAACCGAATTTGGAGAGGGTTACCATGATTATATCCTCCAACAAGCGGAAAAGCACATACAGGAAAAGTTATTGTTCCTGGAAGGGGATACCCTCTTGGTGTCCAAAAAAGGCAAGTTTTTGAGCGATGGAATTGCCAGTGACCTGTTTCTTATTAATTTAGAACAATAAAAATAGAAACACTTGACAGCCAAAATCACATACAACACCAAAAATTACAATATTGATCTTTTAAATCCATTGGATATTTCCATACCCATCCGTGGCAATGCCTCAAATGTAAATGCATGGTATGTAGGGCCGCCAAAAATTGTTCCACATACCGAAGGTGATTTCATTGGAAAGATTACGGAAGGCGCCTCGACCAATTTCAATGACATTTCCTTTAATCCCCACGCACACGGAACACATACCGAGTGTGTAGGGCATATTACGGAAGAGTTTCATTCCGTCAACAAGAGTTTCAATCAATTTTTCTTTATGGCGGAAGTGATCACCATTGCACCAGAAAAGCATAAAGGGGATTTTATTATTTCCAAGAAACAACTGAAGTATGCCCTAGGGAATAAAAAGAGGCAGGCAGTCATAATCAGGACCCTGCCAAATTTATCGGATAAGATTTCCAGGCAATATTCCAATACCAATCCGCCCTACTTACAGGAAGAGGCAGCCGAATTTCTTGTGGAAAGCGGGGTGGAGCATTTACTTGTAGATCTGCCATCCGTGGATAAGGAAAAGGATAATGGGGAACTCTTGGCACACAAGGCTTTTTGGAATGTTAAGGGTGCAATAAGGCATAAGGCTACGATCACAGAATTTATTTTTGTAGCGAATACGATACAGGATGGGAAATATTTTCTGAACTTACAGGTAGCACCATTTGAAAACGATGCCAGTCCCAGTAGACCAGTGCTCTACAAAATATTGGACAAGGAAGGGTGATGAAAAGATTAGTGGTCTGCTAATATATACCAAGGTATTAATCCGATAGGGAGTAACGATAGCATATATGGACGATGTATTAGAAATATTTCTTGGTCTAGTTTTGGGAACCATAGCAACCTATTGGGTGTTTTCCTATTTCCGGAAGAAGAGTAGAAAAGATCTTACGGAGCATCAATCCATTGTGCTTTTGGACAAGATCAAAAGTGTATGTAGACTGGTTTCCGTAGAAGGGGAATTTGCCGAAATCTATAGGTATGAGAATACGAAAGGTGGCTTCAAAAGCCTATGGAGCGGTAAAAAGAAAGCCTTGATCGTAATAAATGCAAAAGCCCATATTGGGTATGATCTTAAAAAGGTAAAGATGCATGCGGACACGCAAAAGAAAAAGATAATATTGATCAATTTTCCGCAACCTGAAATATTGTCCATTGAGCCCGATCTTCAATTTTATGATATTAAAAATGGACTGTTCAATTCCTTTTCTCCAGATGACCTGACCACTTTGAACAAAGAGGCGAAAAAACATATCAGGGAGAAAATCCCAGAAAGTGGATTAATGGATTCTGCGAGAAAGGAAGCATTGGAGGCCGTTCTCTTGATCGAGAAAATCGTGGAGACCATTGGCTGGTCTTTGGATTATTCCGCTTTGCAGATGAGCGATAGGGAAAAACAGATAATAGAAAGTAAAGAAAAGTAATATGCGAAAAATAATGTTGTTGTTGGGCTTTGTATTGGTCAGTATGGTAAGTAAGGCCCAGGAAAATGGAATTGGACAGGATTTTGATCCCAACTATGTGCACACTGTTTTCTTTTGGATGAAAGACCCTGCAAATGAGGTTGCCAATAATAAGTTTGAGGTTTCCCTCAGAAAATTTTTGGACAGCTCCAAGTATGCCAAGACCCAATTCATTGGTAGGCCACCCAAGGCGACCCGAGATGTAGTTGATGATTCTTTTACTTATTCCTTGGTCCTGAGTTTTGAATCGGCAGAAGCCCAGGAAAACTATCAAAAGGAGGCTGCCCATTTAGTTTTTATAGAGGAATCCCAAGAACTTTGGGACAAGGTGGTTGTTTATGATGCCATGGGAATCCACGAATAATTGTCTAGAGTATTAATTCATCCGGTCAGTCAGGCCACTTATTTAAAGGATATGGATATTGAAGCGTTTAGAGCCTATTGCATTGCCAAAAAAGGGGTGACCGAAGAATTCCCTTTTGATGCGGATACCTTGGTGTTCAAAGTTATGGGCAAGATGTTTGCATTGGCTCCCCTTGAAAGGCTCCCTTCCCAAGTTAACTTAAAGTGCGATCCTGAAAGGGCCATTGAACTTAGGGAGATTCATGATGGTGTCATCATGCCCGGGTACCACATGAGTAAAACCCATTGGAATACCATTTATATTGAAAATTATTTACCTGCTTCCCTGATCATGGAGATGATAGATGATTCGTATGATCTTGTGGTTGTAGGTCTTACCAAAAAGTTAAAGGCAGAATTGGATGCTCTATAAGCATCCTAAATATGGGTATATTTGTCGCCTTAGAGAACAGTAAACTTCAAATCCCAGAATGGAAAACCTAATTGCCTTTTATAGGAATTTAATTTCAACACATACTTCAGAATTATCCCATATAAAGAAGCTGTTGTTGGCTTCAAGTATATTGCGATTGCTTGTATTCTTAGCAGCATTGACAGGGATATATTTCTTTTTGGGAAATAACAAAGTAATAATAGGAATAGTGCTTGGGACTATTGTCATATTTGTATACCTGGTCTCCCGTCATGCCGATTTGGCCAATAAAAAGGACAAGATTTTGGCCTTAATTAAGATCAACGAAACGGAGTTAAAGGTCTTAAATAGGGATTACAAAGAGTTGCCGGATGGAAGCAAGTTTGCGGACCCAATGCACCATTTCAGTCAGGATATCGATTTGTTCGGGAAAGGTTCTTTTTTTCAGTACACCAATAGGACTGCGTTGGAACAGGGATCCGAGAAATTGGCACAATTGTTCACTGAAAATAGTATTGATGGCATCGCAGAAAAGCAGGAGGGCATCAAAGAACTGGCACAGATGGCAGAATGGCGTCAACAATATGCAGCCGAAGCTTCTTTAGTGAAAACTGAAATTGCGGCAAAGACAATTAGCAGTTGGCTGACTGCCTATACTTTTTTTGTTCCCAAGGTGATGAAATATGTCCCAATGATATTTTCCGTGCTGTCAGTTTTGGTGGCGGTTCTCTATTTTATGGATATCGTGTCGGGATATATGTTGGCTGTTTGGTTTTTTACGGGCTTGGGGATTTCTGGGTCCTTTTTGGGTAAGATCAATACCTTAGCTGCACAAACAGGAAAGGTCCAAACCGTTTTTCAACAATATCAAAAGCTAATTTCAGAAATTGAGAAAACAGAGTTCACCTCAGAACTTTTAAGAAACAAAAAAGCCATGGTCGCCAGAGAGGATCGAAAAACTTCTTTGGTATTGAAGGATTTTGCACGGGTGCTAGGGGCTTTGGATCAGCGTAACAATATGTTTTTTGGGGTTGTTGGGAATGGATTTTTGTTGTGGGACCTGAACCAGGCATTTAAAATAGAGCAATGGATCAAGGCCTATGGGCAGGAAGTGGGCCAGTGGTTCGATACAATTGCATTTTTTGATGCCTATAACAGTTTGGGGAATTTTGCCTTTAACCATCCCAAGTATTCATTTCCTCAATTGACCGATGATGCTGTTGTTTTGAAAGCTGCTGATGCCGCACACCCATTATTGGATCCCAAAAAGAGCGTAACCAATGATTTTCTAATTGAAAAAGAGCAGTTTTTGATTATTACAGGGGCCAATATGGCAGGAAAGAGTACCTTCCTACGAACAGTTTCCCTGCAAATTGTAATGTCCAATATGGGATTGCCGGTCTGTGCCAGTAAGGCCACCTATTCGCCTATAAAATTGATTACCAGCATGAGGACCTCTGATTCATTGACCGATGATGAATCCTATTTTTTCTCGGAGTTAAAGCGACTCAAGTTTATTGTGGACCAAATCCAAACCGACCGTTACTTTATAGTTTTGGATGAAATATTAAAGGGGACCAATAGTACGGACAAGGCCATTGGCTCCAGAAAATTCGTTGAAAAACTAATAGGTTCCAAAGCAACTGGTATTATCGCTACACATGATTTAAGCCTATGCGAGGCATCCAATACCTTACCTCAAGTAGAAAACCACTATTTTGATGCCGAAATATTGGACGGGGAGCTTCATTTTGATTACAAGTTCAAAGAGGGAGTATGCCAGAATATGAACGCTTTCTTTCTATTGAAAAAAATGCAAATCGTAGATTGATCAAATAACCATTATACGTCTTGGCATCCCTGCTTTTTAGAGAAAGGAGATGATCTTTCTATTGAACTTTCCGCCCCTTTGTGTAACCGAAAGTATTTAATTGCCCTAACTCTTAGATTATTTTCTAACATTTATCTGTATATTAGAATATAATATACATCCGTAAGGGTATAAATCATTCCAATAGAAGAAATTACTTACATTTGTAGAGTTATCAATGTTATTAGGAACACTGCGCCAAACGGTTTGCCCTTATATTTTTTATATGGGACATTCTATAGATTGGCTTTGTCAAGTAGAGTTGAGGTTGAATTTTAGAGGAAATTCAGAGAAAAAGCCTTCCTTCTTGTGTTAAGAAATGAAAATGAAAGAAGTACCACATTTAAATTATATCAGGGAATTGTCTGGAGGAGATGAGGTGCTCGAGAAAAAGTTCATTGCGCTGATCAAGAATGAGTTCCCCATAGAAAAAGAAATTTACCTGGAAAACCTTGAGGATAAAAAGTACAAGGATACGAGGCAAATGGTGCAGAAATTAAAACCTAAACTTAACTTCTTGGGGCTGCAGGAAGGATATCGATTGGCCCTCCGTTACGAAGAAGACCTCCAATACGAGGACCCAAAACTACAAAAGGAGTTTTTAGAGATTCTGGAACGTATAGAATCATATATCAAAACTCTATAATACACCACCAAAACTGGTCCTTTAGGGAGTTTGTCCCTATAGTTTTATACCTCTCGCTTGAGGTAAGTCCATACGAAGCCCAAGACTTTTTATTGGACGCATCCAAATACACATACCTATTTTCCCACATCATCTGACCGGCTCACATTTTTAATAGCCCCTTTTCCAATACTTATTTTTGGTCATCTTGAAATTCAAGGAGATACTCGTAGTGGATAGCTTTTCAATGTTAATACTTTGGAAATATTCCATTAATTTGGAAATATTCCATAATTTAGCATACCCTTTTTTGGTATGCAATGGATAAGACAATACTTCATTTGGATTTGGACACGTTTTTCGTTTCCGTAGAACGACTGCAGGACAGTAGGTTAAAGCACCGTCCCTTACTGGTGGGAGGCACCAGTGACAGGGGGGTGGTGGCCGCGTGCAGTTATGAGACCAGAGGGTTTGGGGTACACTCTGGAATGCCCATGAAAATGGCCAAGCAGTTGTGTCCGGAGGCAGTGGTCATCAAGGGCAATGCAGGGACCTATAGCAAGCACTCGGATATGGTTACCGATATCATTAAAGAGCAGGTGCCCCTTTTTGAAAAATCGAGTATCGATGAGTTTTATGCAGACCTTACGGGAATGGATCGTTTTTTTGGCTGCTACCATTATGCCTCCGAACTTCGGAATAGGATCATCAAAGAAACGGGCCTCCCTATTTCCTTTGGATTATCGGGCAATAAGGTGGTTTCCAAAGTAGCTACCAATGAGGCGAAACCCAACAATCAATTAAAAATAGACCTGGGCTATGAAAAGCCTTTTCTGGCCCCTTTGTCCATTAAAAAAATACCCATGGTGGGTGATAAGACCTATCAGGTACTCCGGAACTTGGGATTGCGGCAGGTAAAGACCATCCAAGAAATGCCCATGGATATGATGCAACGGGTATTGGGTGCCAATGGGGGCGTTATTTGGAAACGGGCCAACGGGATAGACAATACCCCCGTGATCCCTTTTTCGGAACGGAAATCCATTTCTACTGAACGTACTTTTGACAAGGATACCATAGATGTCATCAAACTTCGGGGAATCCTTATTGCCATGACCGAGAACCTCGCCTTCCAATTGCGGAGGGGCGATAAATTAACGGCCTGCATTGCGGTTAAGATCCGCTACTCCGATTTTAACACCTATTCCAAACAACTGAAAATCCCCTTTACCAGTGCAGACCATATCCTGATCCCCAAAATTTTGGAACTATTCAATACCCTTTACAACAAAAGATTATTGGTGCGGCTCATCGGCATCAGGTTCAGTCATTTGGTACAGGGGAATTATCAGATCAATTTGTTCGACGATACCGAGGAGGCATTGAACCTATATGCCGCTTTGGATAAGATCAGGGAGCGTTTTGGGGACAAAAGTGTGCTTAGGGCCTCTGGGTTGGGGGCAAAGACCATTGGGAGGATGCAGAATCCATTTAACGGACAGCCGCCCATCATCCTGGCACACCGAAAGCAGTAAGAAGATCGTCTTACCCTTAGTCTTGAACATTGAAACCCCTGGATTGAAAAATAAAAATAATGTACATCAACTGCCATACCTACTACAGCATGCGTTTCGGAACCCTTTCCGAACTGGAACTCTTGCAATTGGCGCAAGAGAACCATGTGGGGCAGTTGGTGCTCACAGATATCAACAATACCTCGGCATGCCTTAATTTTGTGCGGAAGGCCCCTGATTATGGGGTGCGGCCCATTTTGGGAATCGATTTTAGAAATGGGGTGGACCAGTGTTTTGTAGGTATCGCCAAAAATAATGAAGGGTATCAGGAATTGAACACCTTTCTGTCCGACCACCTCCACCGTGAAAAAAAGTTTGCGCCAAGGGCTCCCTCCTTTGAAAATGCCTATGTGGTCTACCCGTTCGAAAAAGTACTGCTACATGAACAAAAGACTTTTTTGGAACATGAGTTCATAGGTATTTCTATCGCAGATCTAAGGCGATTGCCCTTTTCCAAAATCATAGAGTTAAAGGATAGGTTGGTGGTACAGCAGCCGGTTACGTTTCGGAACAAACGCGATTTCAATGCCCACCGATTGTTACGGGCTATTGATAAAAATGTACTGCTGAGCAAATTGCCACAGACCGAGGAGGCCCGACCAGAGGAAAAGATGTTTCCCATGCAAAACTTGGCAGCGGCTTTTTCCGAATACAGTTTTATCCTGGAAAACACGGAGCGGCTGCTGCGTTCCTGTAGTATCCATTTCGATTTTTCAGAAGGGCGAAAGCCCCAGAACCTGGAAACCTATTTGGGGGATACAGCTGCCGATGAGGCCCTGTTGGAACAATTGTGCAAGGAAGGCCTGCCCTATAGGTATGCAGAAGCCAATGAGGTGGTCTTGGGGCGCTTGCAGAAAGAACTGGGCCTGATCAAGAAAATGGGGTTTGTGTCCTACTTTCTTATCAATTGGGATATTGTTTCCCACGCCCGTAAACAAGGATTCTTTTATGTGGGGCGGGGCAGTGGTGCCAATAGTATTGTGGCCTACCTGCTTAGGATTACCGATGTGGATCCCATTGAGCTCGATCTTTATTTTGAGCGCTTTATCAACCTGTACCGGGTAAATCCGCCCGATTTTGATATCGACTTCTCTTGGAAGGACCGGGAAGCCATGACCCAATATATTTTTGGGCGCTTTCCCCATGTATCCCTCTTGGGCACCTATGTCACTTTTCAGGTCAAGGGGGTGATCCGGGAATTGGGAAAGGTGTTCGGCCTTCCCAAAGAAGAGATAGACGTGCTCTGTGATGGGAAATACAATCCATCACAATTGGACGAGATGTCCCTTTTGGTCCTGAAATATGGGGAGCTGATCAAGGGTATGCCCAATTACCTGAGTATCCATGCCGGGGGGATTTTGATCACAGAAAGGCCCATTCATTATTTTTCCGCTACCCACCTCCCACCCAAGGGATATCCTACCACCCAGTTCGATATGGTAATTGCCGAGGATGTGGGACTTTTTAAATTCGATATCCTTTCTCAGCGAGGCTTGGCAAAAATGAAGGAGACCATGGAAATTTTGGCCTACAACCAACCCGAACAGGTAGAGACGTTCGATATTCACGATATCAAACGGTTCAAGACAGACCCTGTAGTGAACGCTTTGGTGAAAAGTGCCCAATGTATGGGCTGCTTTTATGTGGAGTCCCCTGCCATGCGCATGTTATTGAAAAAACTAGAGGTAGACACTTACTTGGGACTCGTCGCGGCAAGTTCCATCATTCGGCCCGGAGTATCCAAAAGTGGGATGATGCGCGAATATATCTTAAGGCACCGGGAAAAGGGCAGGGCACAGGAAAAGGCACACCCCGTGATGTTACAGATCATGCCGGAGACCTATGGCGTTATGGTCTACCAAGAAGATGTCATTAAAGTGGCACATTATTTTGCAGATTTGGACCTGGGAGAGGCAGACGTACTGAGGAGGGGCATGAGCGGGAAGTTCCGCTCCCGGGAGGAGTTCCAAAAGGTAAAGGACAAGTTTGTGGACAATTGCCGAAAAAAAGGGTATACCGATGCCCTGATCTTTGAAATATGGGACCAGGTGGCCAGCTTTGCAGGGTATGCCTTTGCCAAAGGGCATTCTGCTTCCTATGCCGTGGAAAGTTATCAGACGCTCTTTCTAAAGGCCTATTTTCCATTGGAATATATGGTTGCCGTACTCAATAATGGAGGTGGGTTCTACAGTCCCGAATTCTATATCCACGAGGCCCAGATGCTGGGGGCTACCATACACCCGCCCTGCATCAACAAAAGTGTTGCCGTAAATTGTATTTATGGGAAAGAGCTGTATTTGGGGTATATGTACCTCAGGGAATTGGAGGCCAGGGTCATGGAACGCCTTTTAAAGGAACGAAAGGCGAACGGTCCCTTTTTGTCCTTGGCCGACTTTGTGGACCGGGTGCCTATTTCCATAGAGCAATTGAGCATCCTGATCCGGATAGATGCATTTAGGTTTACCAGAGTGAACAAACATGAACTCTTGTGGGAAGCCCACTTGTCCCTCTCTAAAAACACAAAACTGGAACACCCCAAACTGTTTCCCGCCAAGCCGCAGCATTTTACCATCCCCAAACTGCATACCACCGATCTGGAAATGGCCTTTACCCAATTGGAACTCTTGGGTTTTAGTCTCTGCAGTCCGTTCGATATCTTGGCCGAACCTCCCAAGAATACCAACGGTAAGCGCGATTTGGAGGCTTATTTGGATAAATACATAGATATCTACGGCTATTTGGTAACGGTGAAAAATACCAAGACCCACAAGGGTACCCGTATGAACTTTGCCACCTTGGTGGATCAATATGGAGAGGTGTTCGATACGGTGCTGTTCCCGCCCATAGCTGCCCAGTATCCATTCCGGGGAAGGGGAATCTATAGGTTTTATGGAAAGGTGGTGAGCGAATTTGGCTTTTTGAGCATAGAGGTCCTAAAAATGCAAAAACAGGATTACATCCAAGACCCACGGTATGCGGACATGAAAACCTCCAAAAAATTAGGTGCTCCAGCGAAATAAATTTTTCTGCAGGAATCCCACAAACAATAGAAATTTTACTACATTTATGGGAATGCCAGAGGTATTGTACGAAACCAGATGCCGCGAATTAAATACACATGAGTAAGACCAGAATCATAGGAATTGTCCTATTAATCATAGGTATTTGCCTTTTTTATGCGCTTAACAGCACTAATTGGAGTTTGCTGGGTGCAGCATTGATAGGATTTGGTGTTGGAATTATTCTTATTGGAAAAATTGGGTCTTTTAAAAAATAGTCTTTCTTAGGACCCGGAAGTAGTGTGCAAAGTGGTGTTTATTAAATGGTTACCAATTATACTTTAAAAAGTTTATTGCCAGATAACCAAAAGTATAAGCATTGAATTATTTAAGGAACTCGACCTGAAAAAATACAAGGGGAATAAATGGGATCTTTACATGCCATATGTGTTTTAGGTTTGGAAAATTAAGTAACTTTAAGAGGTAATGGTCTACCCATTAAATTAAGAGCCAAACCAATTCCAAGTTATACATATGAGAACCTTTTTATTTCTTTTAATTACGCTCCTCTTTTTTTCATGTACCTCCTCTGATCACGATAAATTAATTGTTCCGGGTCTCAAAGAACCTGTAGAATTGGTCAGGGATGAATGGGGCATCAATCACATTTATGCCAATAACCAGCACGATCTGTTTTTTGCCCAAGGGTATGCAGCAGCCAAGGACCGCCTTTTCCAATTTGAGATTTGGAGACGACAAGCCACAGGGACTGTCGCAGAAATATTAGGTGAGAGGGAACTGAAACGTGATATTGGGACCCGCCTCTTCAAATATCGTGGGGATATGACGCAAGAAATGAACCATTATCACAACGATGGGACAGAGATTATTACCGCCTATACCAATGGGGTGAATGCCTACATTGAAGAAATTCTGAAAACACCAGAGCAGTTGCCTGTGGAATTTAAAATTCTAAACATAAGACCCGGAAAATGGACCCCAGATGTCGTTATTTCCAGACACCAAGGCCTTTTGGGGAATATTGAAGAAGAGTTACAGATTGGTCGGGCCGTTGCCAAACTAGGGTCGGCCACAGTAAAGGATCTTTCTTGGTTCCACCCCAAGGATCCACTTATAGATTTAGATCCCGCTATGGATAAAGAACTTCTTTTTCAGGATATTCTGGAGCTCTATAAAGCCTACAGAAAACCTGTTGCCTTTCAAGAAAGTGATGTGCAAGAGGCTTATAAAAGTATGGCTTATGAAACGGCAATGCTAACCCCCAAAATGGCAAAGGAAGATCCCCGTTCCATTGGGAGCAACAATTGGGTGGTGAGCGGAAAGTTAATGGCAGACGGGAACACCTATATGGCCAATGATCCCCATAGGACCATCGCAGTGCCTTCTTTGAGGTATATGACCCATTTGGTTGCGCCTGGGTGGAATGTAATAGGAGGGGGAGAGCCAGAAATTCCAGGGATATCCATCGGACACAACGAATATGGCTCATGGGGCCTTACGGTTTTTGAAACCGATGGAGAGGACCTGTACGTCTATGAATTAAATCCGGAAAACCCCAACCAGTACAAGTACAAAGGTCAATGGGAGGATATGGCCGTTATTTCCGAAACCATTAAAGTAAAGGGACAAAAAGAAGTAAAAATCGACCTAAAATATACCAGGCACGGGCCGGTAGTTTTTTCTGATGAGAATAAAAATACGGCCTATGCGGTACGCTGTGCATGGTTGGAGCCTGGAGGATCACCTTATTTGGCCTCCTTGCGAATGGACCAGGCCAAAACATGGGAGGAATTTAAAGAAGCCTGTAATTACAGCCATATTCCAGGAGAGAACATGATTTGGGCCGATAAAAAAGGAAATATCGGGTGGCAGGCCGTGGGAATTGCCCCAATCCGAAACAATTTTAGCGGCATGGTCCCTGTGCCCGGGGATGGGCGTTATGAATGGGATGGATATTTGCCCATCGATCAAAAGCCAAACGCCCTAAATCCAGCCAACGGTTTTATCGCAACAGCCAACCAAAGTGTAACGCCCGATAATTATGAACATTGGAATGCCATAGGTTTTTCTTGGGCCGATCCATACAGGGGGGATAGGGTAAATGAAGTATTGGCATCAGGAACCAATATGACTATGGAAGATATGAAGAACTTACAGGTAGACTACCTTTCTATCCCAGCCAGAACCTTGGTGCCCTTGCTGGCCGTTTTACCAATAGGAGGGAAAACTAAGGAAGCAAGGGATAAACTTCTACAGTGGGATTACAGGTTGGAAGCCTCATCTGTTGAAGCTGCCATTTATGTGGCTTTCGAAAACGAACTTAGAAAACTTGCCAATGAATCCTTTATTCCCATGGGAGGGGAGGGACTGATTGATAATATTCAGATGAAAAAGGTGGTCGATTGGGTGGTGAATCCGGATAGCAGGTTTGGTGGCAATCCCGTTTCAGGGAGAAATTTATTTCTCCTTAAGGCCTTTAACGAAGGAATTGCTTATTTAGAGACGACCTTAGGGGATGATATGGCGCAATGGCAATATGGACATGAAAAATTTAAACATACATATATGGCCCATGCCCTAGGCGGTGTGGTCAATGAGGAAATAAAAGCAAAGTTAGATCTCGGTCCCCTTCCAAGAGGCGGCAACTCGTTTACCCCTGGATCTACTGGGGCAAATAATAGGCAGAGTAGTGGAGCTTCCTTTAGGATGATTGTCAATACCGGAGATTGGGATGGGGCCCTTGCCACGAACGGTCCCGGGCAATCTGGGGATCCTGAAAGCCCTTTCTATCGAAATTTGTTTGAGCCATGGGCCAAGGATCAGTATTTTCCTGTTTTTTATTCAAGGAGTAAAATTGATTCCGTGGCCGTAAGCAAAACGAGTTTGGAGCCTTCCGATAAATAAGGAATTCAGGACAATTAATCAAAATTAATTAAGCGTAGTGTTTTTTAAGCGCTACTAATTAATACAGGATCTCGTTTGTTAATTTCCTATATTTATATGTAGCATAACCTGTCGTTCACATTAATATAATTATCAGGCTTTATCAGAAAAACTAAATGGAGACTATCAATAAAATTTTGGAATTTGAAATATTTACAATTGGGGATTTCACCGTAAAAGTTTCCAAACTGGTCACTATTTTTTTGATCTTGGTAATTGCGAGAATAATCCTATGGGTCATTAAAAAAGGACTCGCTCGAAAATCCAAGTTGAATAAATTGGACCATGGGAGCAGTTATGCCCTTTACCAGATGATGAAATATATCATTTGGATTCTAGCAATAGCCTTTATGTTGGAAAACATTGGGGTTAAGGTGACCATTCTATTGGCGGGCTCAGCTGCCTTGCTAGTGGGCATTGGGCTAGGGTTACAACAAACTTTCAATGATATTTTGTCCGGTATTATTCTACTCTCCGAACGCTCCATTAAAGTAGATGATGTATTGGAGGTAGACGGGGATGTAGTTATGATTCAGAGTATCGGGTTGCGAACTTCAAAGGCCCTGAATAGGGATGATATTTCCATTATCCTACCCAATTCCCTGATCACGAACAGTAAGGTGATCAATTGGAGCCATCAATCTGATAAATCCAGATTCAGAATTGATGTTGGGGTGGCTTACGGAAGCGATGTGGATCTTGTGATAAAAATTTTAGAAGAAAGTGCTTTTGAGCACCCCGATGTGTATGCCAGGGAATTGGTAGAGGCAAGATTGATGAATTTTGGGAACTCGTCCTTGGATTTCCAATTGTTGTTTTTTAGCCAGAGCATATTCAGGATAGGGAAGGCTAAGAGCGATATCCGAAGAATTATCAATAGAAAGTTCCACGAGAATAATATTACAATCCCCTTTCCTCAAATGGATGTATACCTCAAATCCAATCCTCCCGTTTCTACAGGGTTGGACCAAGGATGAATAAACGAATTAATATTAAAAAAGTAAGGATATGAAAAAGTTGACAAAAGCGGATATCAATCAAGAGGTCTTTGATCTTTATGATGATTATGCCCATAATAAAATTGAAAGAAGGCAATTTATGGAGAAGTTGTCGCTTTATGCAGTAGGCGGAATAACCATACCTTCTCTTCTCAGTTTTATGATGCCAAATTATATCGATTCTATTTTGGTAAAGCCAAATGACCCAAGAATCCAGTCGGACTACATCACCTATAATTCTCCTAAGGGTGGGGGCGAAATCAAAGGCTTGTTGTCCAAGCCCACAGGTTCAAAGGAAAAATTACCAGGGATTATCGTAGTTCATGAGAATAGGGGCCTCAACCCATATATTGAAGATGTAGGCCGAAGGGCAGCTTTGGAGGGATTTATCACCCTAGCTCCAGATGCCTTGTCACCATTGGGAGGTTATCCTGGCAATGATGATGACGGCAGGGCAATGCAAAGGGAGCGGGACCGAAATGAGATGTTGGAGGACTTTATTGCGGCCTATGAGTATTTAATTTCCCGTGATGATTGCAATGGCAAAGTAGGGGTGGTCGGATTTTGTTTTGGAGGGTGGATCGCCAATATGATGGCAGTAAAAGTTCCTTCCCTTTCAGCAGCAGTGCCTTTTTATGGAGGACAACCTTCCGATGAAGAGGCGGCCATGATAAGTGCCCCATTGATGCTTCAATTTGCAGGATTGGACGAAAGGGTCAATGCCGGATGGCCTGCCTATGAGAAAGTGTTGAAGGAAAACAAAATTGAACATGTCGCCTATTTCTATCCCGAAGTGAACCATGGTTTTCACAACAATACCACTCCCAGATATGATGAAGCGGCCGCAAATTTGGCTTGGGAAAGGACCATTGATTTTTTTAAGGATAAGCTCAAATAAGCTAGTGGGGTTGTGGAAATGTTCGGAGAACATTAACCAGACAAGCTATTTCCTGAGCGTTAACAATGGTAATATTCGATGATAGATATATGGTACATACGTTAATAGTTTTAGTTCAATTGTTTATGATAAGTCCAATTGTAATTTTTAATTTCAATACAAATAGCAACCTTTCCCAATGGACCGTTTTGGATGATGTAGTTATGGGTGGTCGGTCATCTAGTAAAATTTATCTCAATTCAGAAGGTCACGGTGTTTTTGAAGGTCATGTTTCACTGGAAAATAATGGCGGATTCTCTTCGGTACGCTATCAAATGAATCCTATAAGTGTTAAGGGATATTCCAAATGCGTGATCCGCCTTAAAGGAGACGGCAAGAATTATCAGTTTAGAATCAAATCCAAGAGTGAGGATTACTATAGTTACATTGCCAAATTCAGTACTACTGGCCAATGGCAAACCTTGGAAATAAATATGGAGGATATGTCGCCATGGTTCAGGGGCAGAAGGCTAGATATGCCAAATTATCCTGCAATTACCATAGAATCCATCAGTTTTCTTATCGGTAATAAAAAAGAAGAAGATTTTAAGTTGTTATTAGATTCAATAGAAGTACAATAAGAAGTTATCCATTAAAAAAGGGCCTTTATCTTAATGACAAAGGCCCTTTTACGAGAACACTATATGAAAATGAAAAAATTAACTCTATAACTAATACATGGTAAATATATTTCCATCCTAAGAAGTAGAGAAATTATAGTTGTGAAGTGCGTTAGTTTTGTGGTGTCCCAGTACAATTTTGTTATTTGCCATCATTTTCATATCCTATTCTAGAATAATCACGATATTTATCAGTCAAAATTTATTTTCCATCCTGATGGAAAAAATCAATGCTCAATTTATAATAAAGTAGGTATGCCAAAATTGGAACGAATAGAAGAGTTTAGGAAATCGGTCAATAATAAATTCAATATATACAACAGTCTATTTCTCAGTTTACCCTATAGAAATATAGAGAATGTAGGGATGTTGATTCCTTTGTTGATGCATCAAGCTGATGAGGGACTTAAATCGGGTAAAAATCCATTGGAGATCCTAGATGCTTTTTTTCAGAACTATGCAAAAATAGAATCGGAAAAGGAAAGGATCGATTTTATGTTCAGTATTATTCAATATGTGGAACGCCAAGTGGTTTTATACGATAGTGTGGAAGATGCCGCTTTTCCAAAGCTACAGGAGCATAGTAATTCATTGACGATAAAGGATTACGCCCAAATGGTGGAAAAAAATAAAAGTTGGGACGAAATATCTGAAAAATTGTCAACTTTTAGTGCGCGAATAGTATTGACTGCCCACCCTACACAGTTTTATACCCCGGCCGTTTTGGATATTATGGACAACCTCAGATCATTGATCGTGGATAATAAGATCAATGAGATAGATGTTACCCTTCAGCAGTTGGGACTTACCTCCTTATTAAATGCCAAAAAGCCAACTCCTTTGGTAGAGGCGAAAAATATCATCCATATATTAAGGAATGTGTATTACAATGCCATAGGCGAACTATATTCCTATATAAAGGAACATATACAAAAGGAAGACTTTAATAACCATAACATAATGAAGTTGGGATTCTGGCCTGGGGGAGATAGGGATGGTAACCCTTTTGTAACGGCTTCCATGACCAACCAGGTAGCTGATGAACTTAGGACTACCTTAATGAAATGCTATTACCATGACATAAAGGCTCTGCAACAAAAATTGAGTTTCTCAGATTTGCAGGAGCTGCTCAACGAGTTGAGGGATAAGCTATATGTTACCATGTTCAATGTTAAAAAGGTAATGGGGTATGAAGAAATCATCGGGCCGCTTTTACAAATTCGGGAAATATTAATCAGGGAGTACAATTCATTGTACCTAAAGGATTTGGATCAGCTTATCGATAAGGTCAAAATATTCAAAACACATTTCGCGACCTTGGATATAAGGCAGGACCATAGTGTTCATAAGAATACCGTAGAAGCTATTTTAAAGCAACAAGGAGTCATCACGGAAAACCTGGAAGAGTTGAGTGAAGCTGAACTTGTAGATAACTTATTGCACAAAAATTTTAAACTGCAACATGAGAATTTTGAGGATGATCTTGTGAGGGATACCATAGAGAATATAGCCCAATTAAAAAATATCCAAAGTAAAAATGGGGAGGAAGGTTGCAATAGGTACGCGATAAGCAATTCCGAGGATATCTATTCCGTACTTTTCGTTTATGGGCTATTAAGATGGTGCGGGGATTGGGAAGAAGGTAAAATACCTTTCGATATTGTGCCCTTGTTTGAAACCATGAATGGAATGGCGACCTCAGAAAATACTATGAACGGGGTGTTCGATTTGCCTGAATATAAGGCCCATGTTAGATTTAGGGATAATAAACAGACCATCATGCTTGGCTTTTCTGACGGTACCAAAGATGGAGGCTATGTAAAGGCCAACTGGTCTATCTTTAAAACCAAGGAAAATTTATCGGCCGTTTGCGGACAAAGGGATATTAAGGCTATATTTTTTGACGGTCGTGGTGGACCACCGGCGCGTGGAGGCGGGAAAACGCATCGTTTTTATGCTGCACAAACCAAGAATATTGCCAATAATGAAATCCAGCTGACCATTCAAGGTCAGACCATTACCAGCAACTATGGGACAAAGGACCTATTTATGCACAACTGTGAACAATTGCTCACCGCAGGTCTGTCCAATGATCTGTTTGGGAAAGAAAACTCTATATCCAAAGAGATGAGGCAATTGATGGAGGAATTGTCTGAGCTTAGTTTTGCCAAATATGACGCCCTTAAACACCACGATAAGTTTATGCCCTACTTGGAGGAAAAAAGCACCTTAAAGTATTATAACAAAGCCAACATAGGGAGTAGACCTGGGAAAAGAGGGAACAAGGCGAAACTGGAACTAACCGATCTTAGAGCCATATCCTTTGTGGGCTCATGGAGCCAATTAAAACAAAATGTACCTGGATATTTTGGTATAGGTACTGCTATAAAAATCTTAAAGGATAAAGGGCAACTTAATGAGATGAAAAGACTCTTTCAGGAAGTTCCTTTTTTCAAGGCACTTATGCTGAACAGTATGATGGCATTATCTAAATGTTATTTTGAGCTGACAAGTTATATGAAGGATGATAAGGAATATGGCGAATTTTGGAATATACTATATGATGAGTATTTGCTGTCTAAAGAAATGCTTCTTTTGATTTCTGATTTCAAGATACTAATGGAAGAAGAGGCCGTATCAAGGGAATCAATAAAAATTAGGGAAGCTATCGTGTTGCCATTATTGGTAATTCAACAATATGCACTTCAAAAAATTGGTCAAGGATCAGACCATTTAGAATTGTATGAGAAGATAGTGACAAGGTCCCTGTATGGAAACATTAATGCAAGTAGAAACTCGGCATAATAGAGTAGCATAAATTCCTGTACGTTCTTCATTAAAAGTGGGGGAAGAAAAACTATGTTTTTCCTTCCCCCACTTTTTTTGTATTAAATACATTTAATAATAACACAATTCATAATTAAGTACTGCGTTATTATAATTCAGTTTTAGGAAAGATAGGAATTCTTCTGACATACAAATATGTGTATTTTACAACAAAACCCTTATAATTTGCAATATTTAGTGTGTAATTGAAGTTTAATGCGTTATGTTTATGTAATCAATTACTTACAGATAGTTTTAGTTTTAGTGGCAAAAATAAAATTAGTAATGATTTTTTACCCTTAGTTCCCCCTAATAGTAGTAAAATATGTCATTTAAATTTTCGAAGAAAGAATTAATATATCCCCTTTTGGTTTTTATGACCTTGATGGTTGTTGTCGTGGCTTTATGGAACAAAACCCTGAAGACACAAGAATCATTATTGCAAAATGAGATTCAAACTTCCGGCCATCTTAGATCACAAGAATTTTATCATTCCATTGATAACAATATAAAGGCGTTGGAGAATCTTAAGCAGCGCATTGAAATGACCAATGGAGGTTACTTTCAGTATTGGGAAGAGGATGCACAACTAATTTTAGATCAAAATCCTTCTTTTAAATTTGTGGAGTGGATAGACAGTTCCATGGTCATTAGAAAGATTACCCCTTTAAAAGGTAATGAAGCAGTTGTAGGACTAGACATTTCAAAATTATATAGGGCAGATGAATGGAGGGAACATAGCCAGAACAGCAAAACCAATATCACTTCGTGGGTCAGTTTGACCCAAGGCGGAAATGCGTTTTTGGTAGATGTACCCGTTTATTTTGAAGGAAGACTTCAAGGTACCATTACTGCTGGTATGGATTTTACCAATCCGTTCAATCAATTGGCTACGGATTTGGATGCCTATGCCGTTGAAATCAAAGATGAGACAGGAACAACGTTTTATGCTTATAATGATCCTAAAGCATCAGAGTTCGATAATAGGTATTTATACAGCACTTCCTTTATGGTCGATACCCTTGATTTGCAAAGATGGAGTTTCACTCTTATGCCAAAGCAAGTTGATATGTTGGCAGACAGGAAGGAAACTATGTTCATAGCGTTTGTCTTTGGTATGTTGTTGTCTGTACTGACCAGTTCGCTTATGTATTTTTACAGGGCATCCCGAACCGAAAACAAACGGTATAAGGAATCCATTTTAAAACTTAGGAAATTAAATAAAGATCTTAAAAAAGAGCAATTAAAGGCCCATAAAGCCAATAGGGCGAAAACGGAATTTGTGTCGAATATGAGCCATGAGATCAGGACGCCTTTAAATGCTATTTTAGGTTTTATAGAGGTGTTAAAAGCATCCAACATACAGAAATCTCTAAAGGAATATCTCTCTTTAATGGATATATCATCTAAAAAATTGTTGCTTTTGGTTGATGATATTTTGGAGATAGACAAGATTGAATCCGGGAAAAGTACATTTAAAAATGAACCTTTTTCGCCTTCTGATGAAATCGCCAATATCATTAGCATCTATAAACCAAGTATAGAGCAAAAAGGTCTCTATCTTCATTTGGATGCACCAGAAAGTAATATTTGTGGAATTGGTGATATGGGGAAATTTGGACAGATCATTACCAACCTCTTACGGAACTCCTTGAAATTCACAGAAAATGGCGGTATCCATATAGCTTACCGGGAACGAGTATCTGAAAACCATCTTTTGGTAGATCTAGTGATCAAGGATACCGGAATTGGGATACCTAAAAATAAAATGAAAACCATTTTTGATCGGTTCACCCAGGTAGACTCAGGCATCACCAAAAAACATGAAGGCAGTGGCCTTGGACTCTATATTACCTATCATTTGGTTAAATTGATGGGTGGCCATATTGAAGTGGAAAGTTCTAGGAATAACGGTACGGAGTTTCAAGTTAAGCTACAATTCCCCTTAGTGCAATGCAAACAGGAAGAACAAAAGGTAATAGACCTAACCTCTGACAAGGATGTAGATTTAGAGAGTGCTTCAGTTTTGATAGTAGATGATAATAAGATCAACGTCATTGTTCTTAAAAAAGCATTGGAAACAATGGGAATAAAAGCCCAATGGGTTTCCGATGGGGAACAGGCCGTGGAAGAGGTACAAAAAAATATGTACGACTTGGTGTTTATGGACATTCACATGCCCGTAATGGATGGTTTGGAGGCTACCAAGGTGATCAGAGAGACCAACAAGGATCTCGTGATCATGGGCTTTTCTGCCGATGTTACACGCGAGACGATAGAAGCTGCCTTAGAAGTAGGAATGAACGATTATTTTACCAAACCTATCTCCATGGACAAATTGCGTCAACATTTATCCACATATCTAGTCAACTCAAAAGTATCCTAATAATTACTGAAAAGCCTGAATTCCCGTGATGTCCGCTCCAGTAATAAGAAGATGAATATCATGGGTGCCTTCATAAGTGATTACACTTTCCAGGTTCATCATGTGTCTCATAATACTGTATTCGCCGGAAATTCCCATTCCCCCTAATATCTGTCTTGCTTCGCGGGCTATTTTTATTGCCATTTCCACATTATTGCGCTTGGCCATAGAAATTTGAGCAGTTGTAGCTTTTCCTTGATTTTTCAATTGTCCCAATCTAAAGGCCAATAATTGTGCCTTAGTGATTTCAGTGATCATCTCAGCCAATTTCTTCTGCTGTAATTGTGTGGCTGCAATGGGCTTGCCAAATTGAATGCGCTCTTTGGCATATCTAAGGGCCGTATCGTAACAGTCCATAGCAGCTCCAATGGCGCCCCAAGCAATTCCATAACGTGCAGAATCCAAACAACCTAGGGGAGCCCCAAGACCGTTTTTGCCAGGTAATAGATTTTCTTTTGGAACTTTAACATTGTCAAAAATAAGTTCTCCGGTCGCCGAAGCCCTTAAAGACCATTTGTTATGGGTTTCTGGGGTAGTAAAACCTTCCATACCACGTTCAACGATTAGACCGTGAATTCGTCCTTCTTCATTTTTTGCCCATACCACTGCAATATCCGCAAAGGGAGAATTGGAGATCCATAGCTTGGCACCGTTCAAAAGATAATGGTCGCCCATATCCTTAAATTTGGTTTCCATACCTCCAGGGTTAGAACCATGGTTGGGCTCGGTAAGTCCAAAACAGCCCATAAACTCACCAGTTGCCAATTTAGGCAGGTATTTTTTTCGCTGTTCCTCAGTTCCATAGGTATATATAGGATACATCACCAGGGAAGATTGCACGGAAGCTGTAGATCTAACACCGCTATCTCCTCTTTCAATTTCCTGCATAATAAGACCATAACTAATCTGATCCAGACCTGCGCCTCCATATTCATGAGGAATATAAGGCCCAAAAGCACCAATTTCTGCCAGGCCGCCAATGATCTGTTTTGGGAACTCCGCTTTTTGTGCGTATTCTTCTATAATCGGAGATACATCTCGCTTTACCCATTGTCGGGCAGCATCGCGCACCAATTTATGTTCTTCTGATAATAGATCATCTAGATTGTAATAATCGGGAGCTTCAAACAAATCTGGCTTCATATAGGCTTTTATTTGTCTCAAAGATAATTAAAAGGAATATAACATAACAAGGCTCCGGTGTTACATTATTTGTTTCCCAGTGTTTATTTAGGATACTTGTTTATTGTCATTTAGAAATCTTGCCAATAGGCGGTGGAAATGATGAACGCCTTTTTCCCTAGTAGGTGAAAAACGCCCTGCTTGATAGAATTTTGAGCATACTCCTTTTTGGACGCCTTCTACCACCTCTTCATCCTCCAATTCTACCTTGTCCAACCCAGAACCGGCTCCTTTGTCCAATTTATTTTCGTCATATACGTAGGAATAAAATGAAACTTTCGTACGCTTTAATCCCAATGGGTGAACTATGTTCACCGAGAGACCCCAGGGGTAGAAATTAAACATCATATTGGGAAAGACCCAGAAGTAATAGGCCGCAATGTCCTTTCCGTGGTCGATATGGTTTTCCGGAAATTCAAAGATTTCTTCAGAACCTTGGGAATATCCTATTTGTAGGTTTACATGATCAAATAACAATGTATCGTAATTGCTATAATCTAATACCTCGTTTAGGTCATTATGGACAAAAGGAATGTGAAAGCCTTCCAAAAAGTTATCGCAATAAAGTGCCCAATGTGCATTGATCATATATTCTTTGGAGCGGCTTTCATCTAATTTAAACTTATTCAAGGGTAAAAACCCTATTCGCTCATTCATGGTTTCCAAAACTGGATCAATATCAAATGCTGGGTTAAGGCCCATAAACAAAAAAGGGCCCCAATGCCGCAATGGGAACTTATGAAGGTTGTCACAGGGCTTAGGAAAATCTTTGGTCTCTTTAAATTCGGGCATATGTTCCATGGTGCCGTCCAACTGAAATCTTCGTCCATGATAACCACAAATTAATTTTTTTGCTTTCGAATTTTCGGGCACCACCAAATTCCCTCTATGTGTACAAACATTGGTAAGGCAATGAATAGTATTCTCCTGGTCCTTTGTTAGTACTACAGGTTCAGTCAAATAACCATCCAAAAGTGTAAAAGGATATTGCTGTTGAGGTAGAGCCACTAAATTTTCGTGTCCGATCCATTGCCAAGATTTATAAAATATAGCATGTTTAATAGCTTCAAAAATATCTATGTCTCTATAAAAGGATGCAGGTAAAGTAGTTGCCTTGGATATATCCGAATCAATATTGAATTTCTGCATCATGATAAATTTAATTGTTCCTTGGAATGGTGTTTCCTTTCAAATTTAATTAATAATTCGTGATACATTTATTAATAAGGCTGAAGCTCTGGTTAAAAATAAATTAGGTTTCTGGACG
The DNA here is from genome assembly GCF_040566555.1 of Sediminicola luteus. Classification (GTDB taxonomy): domain Bacteria; phylum Bacteroidota; class Bacteroidia; order Flavobacteriales; family Flavobacteriaceae; genus Sediminicola. Next base: position 140,125 of record NZ_JBEWYP010000004.1, read on the forward strand.
ACCGCCTCTTTGGAAATTGGTCATATGATAGGTGCCTGTGTTTTCTAATGCCTTCAGCATTGGCAGCATATGGGTAAGGATGGCACTTTTCTGCTTGTGATGCTTCAATTTTGACCAATTTTTGGAGTGATACATTATCGAATGGGCAAAGAAAGAAGAATGTCGGAACCCAAACTGCAGAAGTCGACTTATAAAAAGTACGATGTGCCTATTTTGGGACAAATCGCGGCTCCCGGAACGGTAGAGGGAGGCATGCCTACTTGTTTGGCAAGACCATTAAGCAGACGCTTATATGTTACATTTTAAGGTAGAAATTTTTGGTGAGCTCAATATATTCATCAGTGTACTCATGGCGTTCTTTCTCTATGGTCAATTCGCTTATGTTCATATGATTTTTAGAGAAACTAAATTCCAATAGACTGCGCTTTATATCCGCGGTTGGGTTTCCTTTTACCCGCGTGACCCTATTGGGAAAAAGATTGAAACTAGAGGCAATTTTTATGAAGGTTTCTTCTTCTTTAAATGGAATGATCGTAGAGAACACCCCTTCATCCTCCAGTAATTTGCTGACGCCATCCAGTAATTCTTCAAAGGGTAAAGAGCTGTTTTGGCGGGCCATATCACGGGCCTCATTGCCACTCGGAACCTCTTCACTATAAAAAGGAGGGTTGGAAATTATCAGATCATACTTTTCATCCAATTCATCTACAAATTCATCCAAACCTGCGTGATAACAATAAAGTCGATCTGCCCAGGGAGAACGTTCAAAGTTTTCTACACTCTGTTCATAGGCGTCCCCGTCAATTTCAATGGCATCAATCATATCGGCATCGCTGCGTTGGGCCAACATTAAAGCAATAAGTCCAGTACCCGAACCGATATCCAAAATAGCGAAAGGCCTTTTGTCAATACTGCTCCATGCCCCAAGAAGAACGCCATCGGTACCTATCTTCATAGCGCATTGATCTTGGTGTACAGAGAATTGTTTAAACTGAAAGGGTTTACTCATATAATTGGTGCTTGCCCTAGCCTAAAAGAGCTTCTTTTATGGCTTGGAGTGGTAATGTTCTGATTTAAAAAGGGAACTATTTAAACTTGTTTTCACCGCAAAGATAAGGAACAGCGCAGTGCTAAAATATGATAATTGTCGCTCTTTCAAACCGAGATTTGTGCTGTTTCCTAAGGCAAAATGATTCAATGGGGCTTTATGCTTATATCGCTAAAGCTAAAAATGGTTTTCCTTTGCAATCATTTTCCATTGTAGTAGTTATTTTTAATGGAGTCCATTTGGATTTTACCATCGGCAATGGCAGTTACTTTCGTCCATAGCTTGGGAGAAATCAGGGGTTGCAAAGGTTGGTCTATCATTGGGATCTTATGGAAGACCTCAATCAGTTTTTTGTCCCAGGTTTTATAGTATTTCAAGAGATCATCAGGATAGACTACCTTTCTTTCGGTGCCCTCGTCTGCGGCCTCAAATGGTTCTGGGATATTTAGATACCCATAATCATCCGTCAGCTGTTCCCCAACATGAATGTCTCTAATAGCGACCTCAAAATCATATGCGGTGGTTAGGCAATTGGAATTAAAACTATGGTTCACATAACGCGCATTGTCCCAGCACAGAATATATTTCCCTTGGTTGTCCCTAAAAGTATAGGTGTCCAATATGGATTGATATAAGGGGTCCATAGCCTTTAACTGATCTTGCGTAAATTCCCTATCCAATTTATCCAAAACCCAAGTAATGGTACCCGCTGGAATAAATTCGGTTGCTACTACGCCATAGCCTATTTCATTATTGATGAACCTGAGTTCTGTTTTAGGATGAATCATTAGATGATAACAATTAGCCCATTAAAGGTAGTATAAAAGTAGTTGGATTTTGCTAATATTTTACAAGTGCAATCGGGGATATTGTAAAATGTATTTAGAGGGAATGGAATAGTATTAGCCTAAATAAAGATCTACCAAGCCTTCTGGGGTGGTCACGTGAATGGTCTTTGTGTCTCGGTCTACCTTAGTGATGATCTCGTCATTAATAGGAATGAGCAGTTCTTTGTTGTCCTTTTTCGCAATGAACAGGGCTTGGGAAGTAGAATCGTTCACACCTTGTATGATTCCTATGTCCCCATGAACGTGATCTTCTAAACGGAATCCAATGATGTCGTGGTAATAAAATTTATTTCCGGTAAGTTTGGGAAGGAACTTTAAGGGAAGGTAAAGTTCAGATCCCATTATATTATCTGCTGCGGACTCATCCTGAACCTCTTCAAACCGGATACGGAGAAGACTGGATTTGTGGAGTACACATTTATCAATAAAAAATGGAACCAGATTGTTTCCTAAAGAAACGAATACTGATTCCATGTTTTCGTAAATTTCGGGTTCATCAGCATCAATTTTCACCAATACTTCGCCCTTGTAGCTGTATTTTGAAACGATTTTACCTAGGTAGAAACACTCTTCCTTTGTCATCGTTCTATCTTTAGCTTATTTTTCTTCTGTAGCAGCTTCGTCAGAAGCAGGAGCAGCAGTTTCTTCTGCAGCTGGTTCAGTAGCTTCTTCTTCAGCAACCTCTTCAACTTCTGGAGCAAGAGCAGCAGCAGCTTCAGCAGCACGCTTATCACTTACAGCTTTTTCAGCTTCTAAAGCCTTAGCTTTAGCTTCTTCTTTAGCTTTATCCAAGCCACCAACTTTATTAGTAACGATTTCTTCTTTTTGAGCCAACCAAGCGTTGAATTTTTCTTCAGCTTGTTCTTCGGTCAATGCACCTTTACGAACACCACCAGCCAAATGATTTTTTAGAAGAGCTCCTTTGTAAGAAAGGATTCTACCAGCTGTTTCAGTTGGTTGTGCACCATTCTGTAACCAGGTTACAGCGCTGTCTACATTAAGTTCAATTGTTGCAGGGTTGGTGTTTGGGTTATAGATTCCCAATTTTTCCAAATACTTACCATCTCTTTTCGCGCGAGAATCCGCAGCTACTACCCAATAGAATGGTTTTCCTTTTTTACCGTGTCTTTGTAATCTAATTTTTACTGGCATATCACATTAATTTGTAGGGTGCCCGACCCTTGATTATTAATTCTTTTGTTCGCTAGGTCTGTCCTAAGCGGGTGCAAATATAATATTTCTTTTTATGTGGTTATCAAGAAATTGAACTAAAATTCAATTTTGGGGACAAATCTCTTAACATGCTTTAAGAAATCTTGTTAAAGTTGGGCTAAACCTATGACTATACTTGGATAAGTGTCCATATCTTTTAACTTGATAGAAGTGATAACGAAAGTCGTTGACACATTTTAATAACCTTAAATGAAGAGAGATAATATGAAGTATTCAGAAAAAATTTCAAACCGATTAAATGATTTATTGGAAAAGACATACGATGCCGAGAAGGGATTTAAGTTGGCCCAAGATAAAATAGATGATTCAACCACCAAAAAATTCCTCAATGACCGGGCAGAGCAGCGCGCAGCATTCGGGCACGAGTTAAAGAGGGAAATAACGCAATATGGCGAAATACAAGACACTGATGGAAGTGTTAAGGGAGACATGCATAGGGCATGGATGAACTTAAAGTCCGCAGTGGCCTCAAATGAAAATGAAAAAATCTTGGAAGAAGTGGAGCGTGGAGAAAAAGCCAGTCTCGAGGAGTATAATGAAATTATTAAAGATGAAGACATGGTTTTGCCGCCATCCACAAAAAGTACGCTGATGCGTCAAAGGGATGCAATTGAATCCTCCTTGACCGTGGCCAATATTCATGAGCATATGGCATAGGAATAAAGAATAATATTTGAATAATAATAAAAACCAGATGGGGACATCTGGTTTTTGCATTTTATGACGTTGATAACTCCTGATAAATCCCCTTTTTACCTAAGCTGTATTTCCGTAAATTTACGACTTCAATTCCCATTAGATAAACCCGCACTATGTACCTTATTTTTGATACGGAAACCACCGGATTGCCCAAGCGATGGAACGCACCAATAACCGATACGGATAACTGGCCGCGTTGTATACAGATAGCGTGGCAATTGCATGATGAGATGGGGAACCTGGTGGAGCATCAGGATTATTTGGTTAGACCAGATGGTTTTAATATTCCTTATGATGCCGAACAGATACATGGGATATCCACGGAATTGGCGCAGGAAAAAGGTATCTCTCTGGCGGAAGTATTGGAGAAATTCAATATCGCGATGTCCAAAACAAAGTTTATTGTTGGGCAAAATGTAGGTTTTGACCTTAACATCATGGGGGCGGAATTTCATAGATTACAAGTGGAAAACCCATTACAGGAACTCCCGGTCCTTGATACCTGTACAGAACATACGGCCAAATTATGTCAAATACCCGGAGGTAGGGGAGGAAAATTTAAGTTGCCTACCCTTACGGAACTTCATCAATATCTTTTTGGCGAGCCTTTTGGAGAAGCCCATAATGCAACTGCTGATGTGGAAGCTACCACACGTTGTTTCTTGGAATTGCTGCGCAGGCAGGAATATACCTTGGAGCAATTGGATGTGCCTGCCAATTATTTTAAAGATTTCTCGGAGGCGAACCCTAAGGAGATACAACTTTTAGGCCTGAAGCATATCAACCTCAAAAAAGCTTCAAAGAAAATTGCGGACCAATTGGGCCTCAATGAAACGGTTGAAATATCCAAGGAGGAAATAAAGGAAAATATTGCAGTTCTTTCGGACACTGAATTTGTGCACCTGCACAACCATTCCCAGTTCTCGGTCCTTCAATCTACCATCTCTATTGCCGATCTTGTGCGATCTGCGGCAGATAACAATATGCCTGCTGTAGCCCTTACGGATCATGCCAATATGATGGGGGCCTTTCATTTTGTAAAAGAGGTAAAGGCCCAAAATGCAAAAGCCAAGGCCAAGAATGCTGAAGCCTTGGAAAAAGGGGAGTCGGCGCTGGAAAGGGAAATGAAACCCATTTTAGGGTGTGAATTTTTTGTTTGTGAGGATCATAAAAATAAAAATGTAAAAGACTACGGATACCAGATCGTGCTCTTGGCGAAAAACAAGAACGGGTACCACAATCTTTCAAAAATGTCCTCCATCGCCTATACCGAGGGGTTCTACTACGTTCCCCGTATCGATAAAAAGGTCATAGAGCAGTACAAAGAGGATATCATTGTGCTAACTGGTAACCTATATGGAGAAGTTCCCTCCAAGGTGTTGAACGTCGGAGAGAATCAAGCAGAGGAGGCCTTGGTATGGTGGAAGGAGCAATTTGGCGATGATCTTTATATGGAAATTATGCGCCATGGCCAAGAAGATGAGGATAGGGTGAACCAAGTATTGGTAGAGCTGGCCAGAAAACATCAGGTCAAAATGGTTGCTACCAACAATACCTATTATTGCGCCAAAGAAGATGCAGATGCCCATGATGTTTTGTTGTGCGTAAAGGACGGTGAAAAACAGGCGACACCCATAGGTCGCGGTAGGGGCTATAGATACGGCCTCCCTAATCAGGAGTACTATTTTAAGTCGTCCAACGAAATGAAGGAAATCTTCAAGGATCTGCCGGAGACCATTTTGAACATACAGGAAGTAGTCAATAAAATAGAGTCCTATGAATTGGCCAGGGATGTTCTTTTGCCCAAGTTCAGTATTCCAGATGAATTTAAAATGGCCGAGGACGAGGCTGATGGGGGCAATAGGGGTGAAAATGCCTATTTGCGTCATATCACTTATGAAGGTGCCAAAAAAAGATACCCGGAAATAACGGATGTCATTCGGGAAAGGATAGATTTTGAGTTGCAGACCATAGAGAATTCTGGGTATCCAGGATATTTCCTGATTACGGAAGATTTTATCCGTGAGGCAAGGAATATGGATGTTTCTGTAGGGCCCGGTCGTGGATCTGCAGCAGGATCTGTGGTTGCCTACTGCCTTACCATTACCAATATTGACCCATTAAAGTACGATCTGCTTTTTGAGCGTTTCCTAAATCCAGACAGGGTGTCCATGCCCGATATTGATATCGATTTTGATGATGAGGGTCGTGGGCGAGTGATGGACTATGTAATCAATAAATATGGTGCCAACCAAGTGGCCCAGATCATCACCTATGGTACCATGGCGGCAAAGTCCTCTATTCGTGATACCGCAAGGGTGTTGGATCTACCATTAATGGATGCCGATAGGATTTCCAAGCTAATACCTACGATGTCTAAGTTGAGCAAGATATTTGGGGTGAGCGAGGCCGATCTGAAAAAGAAATTTAGGGCAGAAGAACTGGAGAAGGTTCATGAGCTTTTGAACATTGCCGAGGGGGATGATCTGGAGGCACAGACCCTGAAAATGGCCCGAATCCTTGAAGGATCTGTACGAAATACCGGAATCCATGCCTGTGGGGTGATCATTACTCCTGATGATATTACAAAGTTCGTGCCTGTGGCCACTGCCAAAGACTCGGATCTTTATGTGACGCAATTTGACAACTCTGTGGTAGAAAGTGCAGGATTGTTGAAGATGGATTTCTTGGGACTGAAGACTTTGACCCTGATCAAGGATACCGTAAAAATCGTAAAGGCCAAGCATGGGATAACGTTGGTCCCTGATGATTTTCCTTTGGATGATGAAAAGACCTATGAGCTTTTCCAAAGAGGGGATACGGTAGGGGTTTTCCAATATGAATCTGTGGGAATGCAGAAACATATGAAAGACCTGAAGCCAACGGTTTTTGATGACCTTATTGCCATGAACGCCCTGTACAGACCTGGGCCAATGGAATATATCCCCAGTTTTATTGCCCGTAAACACGGAAGGGAAGAGATCACCTATGATCTGGCGGATATGGAGGAATACCTGAAGGAAACTTACGGTATTACTGTTTACCAAGAGCAGGTGATGTTATTGTCTCAAAAATTGGCGGGATTCTCCAAAGGTGATGCGGATGTACTGCGAAAGGCAATGGGTAAAAAGATCTTTGCCCTACTTGAAAAGTTGAAACCACAGTTTTTGGACGGTGGTGAAAAGAAAGGCCATCCTAGGGATGTTCTTGAAAAAATTTGGAAAGACTGGGAGGCATTTGCTTCTTATGCCTTTAATAAGAGTCACTCTACTTGTTATGCCTATATAGCCTATCAAACGGCCTATTTAAAGGCGCATTACCCTGCAGAATATATGGCGGCGGTACTGTCCAACAACATGAACGACATTAAGCAGGTGACCTTCTTTATGGAGGAGTGTAAACGAATGGGCTTGGAAGTATTGGGCCCAGATGTGAACGAGTCCTACTACAAGTTTGCAGTGAACGACCAAAATGCAGTGCGTTTTGGGATGGGAGCCATCAAAGGGGTGGGTCGTGGTGCTGTGGAAACCATTGTAGAGAATAGAAAAGAGGAAGGCAGGTTTAAATCGGTCTTTGACCTGACCAAACGTATAGATCTAAGGGCAGCCAATAAGAAAGCTTTTGAGAATCTTACACTCGCAGGGGGATTCGATTCTTTCGGGGACACCCATCGTGCCCAATATTTTCATGATGATGGGGACGGAATTACGTTTTTGGAGAAGGTCATAAAATATGGCGCCAAATTTCAAGAAAGCGAAAACTCTTCCCAAGTCAGTCTTTTCGGTGAAGCCAGTGAGGTACAGATACCTGAACCCGTAGTGCCGCCTTGTGAGGAATGGGGCACCATGGAAAAGCTGAGACGGGAAAAAGAGGTGGTCGGGATCTATATCTCCGGACACCCTTTGGACGATTTTAGGACCGAAATGAATTCGTTTTGCAATGCCACCATCTCCAATATACATCAGATGGAAGCCTTTGTGGGTAGGGAACTAGCCCTAGCAGGGGTAATATCAGATGTGCAGCACAGGATCTCTAAAAATGGAAAAGGCTGGGCCTCCTTTATTTTGGAGGATTATACAGATTCCTATGAGTTTCGAATATTTGGGGAGGAATACCTTAAATACAGGCACTTTTTAATGATCAATTCCTTTGCTTTTTTTAAGTTGTATGTTAAGGAAGGTTGGACCAATAGGGATACCGGAAAGAAAGGTGATCCACGGTTGCAGTATAACACGGTAATGATGCTTCAGGATGTTATGGAGACCTACGCCCGTAAACTGACCATCAAACTGGATATAGGACAACTGAAAGAACAGCAGATCTATGACTTGAAGGATACACTGGTATCCCATCAGGGGAGTCATCCTTTGAGCTTTGTAGTCTATGAAATGGAAGAGGAGATCAAGGTAAGTTTAAACTGTAGAAAGCAAAAAGTACAGATATCAACCGAACTATTGCTGGAGTTGGAAAGTAAGGAAGTGCATTACAGGTTGAATTAATGGCATTTGGGATATTTTATCATATAAACTTTACTTATCTTACAATAGGTAAAACGAATATAACGTTAGTAAGGAAAACGTTGATTAATTGACTAAATTTGCATAATTAAAAAATAAAACAAACATGGCATTAGAAATAACAGATGCTACTTTTGATGAGGTAGTTTTAAAAAGTGATAAACCAGTTGTTGTAGATTTCTGGGCAGCATGGTGCGGACCTTGTAGAATGGTCGGGCCAATTATCGATGAAGTAAGTGCTGAATACGAAGGTAAGGCTGTAGTTGGTAAGGTAGATGTTGACGCAAATCAAGAATTTGCAGCAAAATACGGGGTGCGTAACATCCCAACGGTTTTGGTTTTCAAGAACGGTGAAATTGTTAACAGACAAGTTGGAGTTTCTCCTAAGAAGGTTTATACCGATGCTATTGAAGCAGCATTATAAACTAACAGTATAAGATTAAAAAAGGCTTGACTCACGTCAGGCCTTTTTTTATTTAATAGGATTTCGTGTCAACTTAATTTTTTGGCCCAAGGGATGTTTGTTATCTTAGGGTATCCATAACGCTATGAATCTACAATCTGAATTAAACAGTGCTTCGTTGTTCCAGAATCTGGAACTTTTGGCCAACCAAGTGGTGGAAGGCTTTATCAGTGGTATCCATAAAAGTCCCTTTCATGGTTTTTCGGCCGAATTTGCGGAACATAAAATCTATAACAACGGGGAAAGCACCAGGCATATAGATTGGAAACTATTTGCCAAAACAGACAAGCTGTATACCAAACGATACGAAGAGGAGACGAATCTGAGATGTCATATGATCTTGGACAACTCGGCCTCCATGTACTATCCAGATGTTGACCATTTGAGCGTAGACAATTTAAACAAGATAGGTTTTGGAGTCCTGGCCATTGCGGCCCTGATGAATATCCTGAAGCGACAGAGAGATGCTGTAGGCCTCAGCGTGTATTCCGACGCCTACCAATACTATGCTCCCGAAAAAGGAAGCGAGCGACATCATCAGATGCTATTGGCCAAGCTGAATGAGATCAGTTTGGAATCCAAACCGGCCAAGGTAACGGACACCTATACCTATTTACATCAGATTGCCGAAAAAATAAAACGCAGAAGCCTTATATTTTTATTTACAGATATGTTTCAGAATACCACGGACAATGATCAACTGTTTGATGCCCTGAGACATTTAAAGTACAATAAGCACGAGGTGGTATTGTTTCATTTGATGGATAAGGACAAGGAGTTCCACTTCAATTTTGAGAATACTCCCAAGCGTTTTGTGGATGTGGAGACTGGGGAGCATATAGATCTTTATGCGGAAGGGATCAAAGAATCGTACGAAAAAGAGGTGGAAGCCTATTTTGAAATGTTAAAATTGCGCTGTGCCCAATATAAAATTAAATATGTTGAGGTGGACATACATGCTGATTTCTCGAGAGTTATGAATACCTATTTGGTGGAACGCCAAAAATTTCTTTAAAGTTGCGTATTTTTTAGGCGAAATTATTTGTGCAATTAAATAAGGGGTGTATATTTGCACTCGCTAAACGCCACGGTTCGGTAGTTCAGTTGGTTAGAATACCTGCCTGTCACGCAGGGGGTCGCGGGTTCGAGTCCCGTCCGGACCGCTTAAAGCCTTCAACGCAAGTTGGGGGCTTTTTTCGTTGTTGTAATTTTCAATTTGCATCCTTAAATACTAGTGGCGGGTTCCCCCGAGACTTCGGGGCCGTCCGGACCGCTTAAAGCCTTCAACGCAAGTTGGGGGCTTTTTTCGTTTTTACAATTTGGGGATTTATTTGTGAATTACTACCTGGTGTATTGCTTTAAATCTCGTTTACCATATGTTGTTTCATGGCATTGTTTTTATGCTCATTTTAAGAAACACCTTCACGAAGGCTTTTGAAGTACCGATTTAAAGAAGCTAAAGGATCTTTCTTTTTTAATTTTTTGGACAAGAAGTGTTCTGTATCTAAAAAGTTTAAATTTATAAGATCGGTGGTGTCCTGAATTTGTCCATCTGAGGATGACTGAGCTTTGTGGGATTCTAAACCTACGTCTTGTTCTACACTATTATCTATACGTTTCCTGAATTTATAAAAAAAGCTATTCGTAATTTCAATACTGTAAATGGTGGATAGGGCATACAATACAGGTTTGGAATTATCAAAAAGTCCTTCATCCTCAAAGTCGGTAGTACAGCTTAGTCCGGTTATTGAAAGAAAAACAACAAGTAGGGTTTTCTTGTTCAAAAATCCTTTTAACGTTTCTATTTTATTTTTCATGGTTATTTATTTTTGATGGGTTCTCATAAGCTATTGTGGAATCTATATCCGGATTATAATCTTCGATCTTAGCATTAGGGTTTGTTTTTAATGTGGTCATTGCATGATCCGCATAGTCCATAAAATTGGCAACTTCATTCATGGTCTCTTGACAGCTTGAAAAGACCAAAGAGATTAGTACGGAAAGGAATATGTATTTTTTCATAATGCATGTTTAAGGGTTCTTACTCGTTTAACAATGACCCAATATTAGAGGAAAGCCATGGGGTATAACAGCTTTACTTACCTAACGACAGCGGTATTGATCAAGCGGTTGATCGTACGGCAACTTACCTTTTGATAGACCGTACGATTGATTGAATAATGCGTTGTATATGAATTGCTTACATTTATGTCTAAAGGATGGAAATAGAACATAACACACATGATTGAACCTCAAATGAGATATATAAATCTTGAAAATTTAGAAAATATCTCAAGAGGAGATGACAAACGTCTCTTTAAATATCTAATACAGTTTAGGGAGTTGATTCCAGAGCGTACCGCACAATTACAGAACGCATTGCAATTGGCAGACAGGGTGCAAATTCGTCAGATACTGCATAAGATGAGCCCACAGCTTCAATTTTTTGGTATTACCAATGTGGTGGACCCCATTCAAAGGTTGGAATGCGAGTACCAAACTATGGCTATTGATGAACTCAATACCCTGGTGACGAAAATTTTAGTAACTTTAGAAAAAGCTCTCATAGAAGTTTCCCAACTAATAGACTATAAACAAAACAACCAAAACACATGACCGGAAGCATATCATGTCTGATAGTTGATGATGATCCCTTTATTCAGAACTTGCTTTCTGATAAGCTTCAACAGTATTTCCCAGATATTGTAGTCTTGGCGCAATGCAATAATGGACAAGATGGAATTGCAAAAATTTCTGAGTTATTACCGGAGCTGGTATTTCTAGATGTTGAAATGTCGGATATGACTGGCTTTGAGTTATTAACACAGGTAGACCATATCAATTTTAAAATCATATTCATTACCTCCTATAAACACTATGCGATTAAAGCCATTAAATTCAACGCTTTGGATTATTTGTTGAAACCGTTTGACCTGGGGGAATTAAAAAATGCCATTAAGCGTTTTAAAGAAAGCAGAAGAGATAGCTATAACCCATTAACAACAGCGCTCACTAATATCAAAAGTAAATATGCGAAAGATCAAATCTTAATCTTACGTACCCAAGAGGGAGGGATGCAACTTGCATTAAACGAAATCATTAGGGTAGAAGGTGATCGTAATTACAGTTATGTGCATCTTATCAAAAATCGTCGAGAGCTGGTCTCGAAAACATTAAGCGCTATTGAAGAACTTTTGGAGGATAAAGGCTTTTTTAGATGCCATAAATCCCATTTAGTGAATAGAGCACATATTGTCTGTGAGCCCAAAAATCTTCATATCAACCTATCCAACCAAACCACTATTCCCATCTCCAGAAGAAAAAAAGAGGCATTCTATGAGTGGTATAAAACATCAGATCATGATTAAAAAATTAGTTTTAGCGCTGGTAGTTTTCAACTGTTTTATGTCATTTGGGCAAGAGGCTTGGTTAGACTCTATTGCAATTTATAGGGATGCTGAGGCCAAGCTAGATTCTATTGAGATATGGGAAGGACAAGCCACAAAGGCGCAACAGGTTAAAGATCTGGATACTGAAATGATGGCCTTGTATAATATACTGGATACAAAAGTTATGGATTTTAATAACCTAAATCGTTCAGTGAAATATAAAGAGTTCTCCAGATTGGAAACACTGATTTTGCAAAATCCAACACATCCCACCACAAAAAAAATAATAGCTGGTTTTTACTCTCTACTTGGGCTTCATAGCTGGTTTCAGAGATATGCAAAAAAAATAAATGAGGGAGTCATTGATGAACATCTGACCGAAAAAGCAATTGAAAGTCTTGAAAAGTCTCAAAAACTGGCCAAAGAGGAGAATAATTGGAAGTTGTATTATGAGGCCAAAATATTTCTAGATGGAAATCTTAAAGGTTATTCTTTAAAAGAGAATTTGAAATGGATGTTAGAGATGGAAACAGAGCTTCTGGAGAAAGACCAATTGGAAGCACTACCTAGATTATATGCCGCTATTGGCTTTACGTATAGGTTTTTGGGAGAAAATCTAAATGCAATAACCTACTATGAAAAATATATCACTAAAGAACAACCCAAATGGCGACTAAATCGGAGTCTTGTGCATTTGAGCAATATTTATATGGAACTGAATAAACCCGAAATCTCACTATACTATGCCCAAAGGAGCCTTTATTTTGCGGAAGCCTATGATACCCAACTTAATTTAGAGGTACATGCTCATTTGGGCAATGCATACCTAATGTTAAACAATTTAAAAAAAGCACAATATCACTATGATAAGCATCAAATATTACTAGATGATTTGAATACTACTCGCTTGGAAATATTACAGAATAAAGTGTCAAAAGCCATTGCTGCAAACGATGTTTCAGCTGAATTAATTGCACGAATTGATCTTGCAGAATTTAAAACCTGGGATCTAGGAGATATGGAGCTTTCTTATGTAGAGTTGCTTGCTGTTCAAAATTTAATGGATGAAAATTCCCAATTTAAAGAGCTGCCCGAGGCAATTCCATTTTATATACATTTGGGATTACTGCTCAATTACCAAGAAAAATTTGTTGATAGTGAATTCTACTTAGATAAAGGCTACGCACTTGCTAAAAAAAATAAGGCTAAGTCCCCAGTTATTTATTATGATGCTGCTTTTAGATTAATTCAATTATATGGAAGAAATGGAGATAAAAATTCTTTGCTCAACTTTTATCCTCAAATAGAAAAGGAAATTCTAGAAAAGGGGGATAGAAGCGAATTATTTCAAGCAGCATTCTATGGTTTTCTGGGAGGTGGGTACATGGAATTAAAGGAATATGAAACAGCCTTGATCTATACAAGAAAAAGCATTGCAGCCAAAGAAATAGCTCTTCCATACGTTATCCAGTCCCAAATTTATTTAGCATTAAAGCAATTGGACGCGGCCATTTTTTCTGGTAAAAGAGGCCTTATATTGTTAAAAGCAAACAATAGCCATCTTGATCAATGGTTTGCCCATAAATCCCTGGGAGTTGCATACCGTCAATTGGGGCACTTCGAAAATGCTCTGTACCATCTTTCCGAATTTGAACGTTTGGATGCCAAACTTTTTTCAGGAGAAAGCGCTTATAGAGTGGGGATTATTGATCAGGAACGAGAGAAGGAAAAGGCAGCTTTAAAATCAGCCATTAACAATCAGAAGTATAGTAGCCAACGTAAAATTTTATGGCTAGTAGGCGGTGGTGCCATCCTCTTTGCCCTTGGACTGTTTTTTATACTAAACAGATTAAAGGTCATCCGTAAGCAAAATAAGATAATAGCATCAGAAAAGGAACGTGCGGAGCAATCGGAGAAATATAAAGAGAAGTTTTTGGCCAATATGAGCCATGAGATTAGAACGCCCATGCACGCCATATCAGGTATGTTGAACACCCTGAAACGGCAAAAACACCCCAAATCTCAAGACCGCTATCTCAATGCCATGAGAATTAGTTCTGATAGCCTACTTGTGCTCCTCAATGATATATTGGACCTATCTAAAATTGAATCTGGCAATTTGGATATGGTGCAGGTAAAAATGAACGTTCATGAAATTGTAGACAATGTCATTGGGCTGTTAAGGTTTAAAGCCGAAGAAAAGGGACTGGTCCTTACAAAAAAAATCCCCGACGATTTTCCAAAATCAATTATTGGCGACCCGGGAAGGTTACGCCAAATACTTCTTAATCTAGTGGGCAATGCATTGAAATTTACTGAAAAAGGCAGTGTTGAGATTGAAATTTCTGAAATTGAAGACCAAGTTAAAATAGCCATAAACGACACGGGAAAAGGAATTCCAAAAGAAGAATTCACCGCGATTTTCAATTCTTTTCATCAGGGTTCAATTGTTCGCAATGGTATATATGGAGGAACTGGTTTAGGCCTAGCGATTTCAAGGCAACTAGTGGAGCTCCAAGGTGGAAAAATTTGGGTAGAGAGCAAAGAAAAAGTAGGCAGTTCCTTTTTCGTCCAATTGCCTCTTATCTTGGCAGAAGAAGGGAAGGCTTTAAAGACTGGGCTAACAGAGACCGAATTAAAAGCACTAGGAGAGCAGATGCCCGGATTGTCCTTACTTATTGCTGAGGATAACGAATTCAATATAATGGTAGTGAGGGATGACCTGGAATGGTATATCCCGGAAGTTAAATTAACCTTTGCCCAAAATGGCCTAGAAGCAGTGGATGCGTTTAAGAAAAAATCTTTTGATTTGGTTCTTATGGATGTACAAATGCCAGAAATGAACGGGTACGAAGCAACAAAGGAAATTAGAAAATATGAGGCGATTAAGAAAAATGAGACTTCTACCCCAATAATTGCCATGACGGCAAGTTTAATGAAAGAGCAAATTTCCAGTTGTTATGTTGCTGGAATGGACGGTTATATCCCTAAACCTTATAAGCCAGAGGAATTGATCAATGCACTTTATAATATTTCAATCGCAACTCCTATTGGAATATCAGAATAGGGTATTTTAAAGTTCTCCATTGTAGGAATAATTTAATTTTCATTGTAGTTGCCCATATTTTCTGAGACTTCGGGGCCGTCCGGACCACTTAAAGCCTTCAACGCAAGTTGGGGGCTGAAAAAGCATTTTAATATTTCCTCTTTCTTGCAATAAAACATCCGTAATTATTAATATGAGTCTATTTTAATGACAATTGGATTAAACAGATGTGTTATATTTACCTACACTTGTACTTTATCCCACATTTTTGAAGGTTGGACAGATTAATTTTGTTTGTGGGGCAAACCAACTTAATTTTAATTAAAAATGTAACTGGTTGAATTACTTTGTTTTAGAGCTTGGGTATTCATACTGGTTCTTGTGCATTTAATAACTGATGGAAAAGTCTAAGTTAGTCATGAAAAAAACTACCACCCTATTGTGGATTGCCTTAGTGGTAGTCATTATAGGCTTTGGGGTAGGGATATATCTTCAGGATTTAAAACATCAGGAAAGTACCGAAGCTGCATGGAAGGCCAATAGGTTCAATATGGAACGGTTTTATAAGATACGTAGGTTCACCGGAGAAATTAACGAAGGAAACTGGCACACAATGCGTGATAGTATTGGACGGCAACTGGACAGCTTTATGATTTTAAGGTACAGAAAGGAAATGGATAGCCTTAACGAAAAAAGAGCGATGGGCAATCAGTATAATAACTAACCCAATAGGTACTTCAATACATATCTTGTTCCCTGAAATACAGTTTACTTCGATTAAATGTTTCCTGTTAGGGCTTTAACGATGTTTCCTTCCACTTTAGCCATTGTTGTAAGAATTTACCATCCTTAGCTTTAAGTTTGTCCCGAACTTAATCGAAAAAACAACAATATGAAGACAATTTTACTCGTAAGAAATATTTACCTAGACGGATTTAAGAATATAGGAAACTTTGTGGTACGTAACTATTTCAAAGCTTTCGCCATCTTTAGCTTTATCATGTTCGCTGTGGTGATGTATGCCTTTGTTTTTAGAGTCGTAACAGGTTATGCGTTTGACTAAGATCCCATTTCCGTTAATACAATAGTGTTTATGTCTGAACTCGAATCAGTTCATATGTTTACATAGTTCCATTGTTGGGAAGTGAATATTCTCTTACAAAAACCGATAATATACACGTGGACAACCTTTTCTTCTTGTTTGGCAACAAAAATAGTGGCTGATATAAGAAAGATTCTAGTTTTGTTTGGACATTAATTAAAGTCCAAACCCATGAAAAACAGAATTTTAGTGTTCATTTGTTTATTTTTTGCCGTTGCCTCATACGCACAGGAAGGATTGAAAGCAGGGATACAAGGCGGGATGCCCTTTGATGACTTTAATGATGATGTGTCACTGACCCTAGGTGTGGATGTGGGCTATATGTGGGCACTTGGAGAAGTTGTTGATGCAGGCATTACAATGGGATTTATTAATGGTTTTCCTGAAACCTTCCACTCAGATATAGTACGCGAAGATTTGCCTCATGTCCAATTTGTGCCTCTTGCTGCCTCAGTAAGAATATGGGCCGGGAATTCCTTTTCTTTTGGTGTAGATGGCGGACAAGCGCTAGGCATAAATAAGGATAATGAAGGAGGTCTCTATTACCGACCCCAAATTGGATACCTGGTCGACTCCAATGCCGAATTGAACCTGTCCTATACCGCCATTGAATTGGATGGAAAAACATGGACTACCTTAAACATTGGATTGCTATATACCTTTACCTTTTAAGCTCCAATAAGTATATCCTTTCCCTAAACTTCACTTACTTTAATTACTAGCCCTTTCAATTTATGGGATTCAATTCCTAGTTTCTAATTGAAATTTTATTAGGGATATAAACAACTTACAGCCAGATTTTTAAAGCTTTGGTTGAAGGGAAAACGTGAACACCAATAGCCTAATAAATTAACATTTACTTAACGTTTTAATATATACATTTACTCCGTGAAACGAGTGAAACACTTTGGCTTTTTAAGCCTTTTGCTTTTGATACTTTTTTGGGGTATCGGGAATGCGGTGTATGCATTGCCCCAAGCTTCCATTCCCCTGAATTCACAAGCTGGCAACCAGATTAAATTAAAAAAACTCTTAAATAAGGAAGGAGTTCTTTTTAACTTTCAGCAACAAGAATTTGAAACTGTTATACAACTTTCAGTCCTTGATAAACTAAATACGGAGTATTGGCTGGTTTCAAAAAGGACGGCCACTACCGTATGTAATCTTAGTGGTTTTGAACTTCAGTATATTATCTATTCCAATACCATAGAACCTGGGTTGGATTCGTTGACCATGATATTCCCTTTCCATTCCTATATTTAAAATTGTTGGTAAATCAAATCTTGTTTGGAGGAGCCCCGTTGTTTCTCTGAATTTTGGTCGCACCTGTATTTGTCCCAAAACGGGCCATTATTGTAGTGCATCTTTAAAAAACACCAATCATTTTATTTTAAAATTTAAATATTTAGTCATGGAATTAGAATTAGTAATTATATCATTAGTACTTGTAGCAAGTGTTTTCGTACCGTTTTTTATAATTGATTTCTCCGGTAAAAGTGGAATCGCACAAATGAAAAAACTGTTTAAATTAGAACTGGTCAAGAACAATTTAAAATTGACCGAGCAAGAAAATTGGGGCAATACCTTTATTGGTGTCGACAGAGAACAGAAAAAAATGCTTTTCATGAAATTTTCGGAAGTAGACCCTAGTATTCATCTAATCGATTTAAGTAAAATTCAAGCTTGTGAAATAGACAGCAAAATAGGTAGTGTAAAAACAAAAGTCAAAAAGGAGAATATTTTAAAGCAACTAAATCTTAAAATTAGTCCTATAGATACTAGAAATCCTGAAGTAATCCTAAATTTCTACGATTGGGAAGGAATTTATAGTGAGGATTTTGAAATGGCCAGAGCTGAAAAATGGAAAACCATCATTAAGTCGCTTATGACAACCATTGTCACGGGTAAGAGGGCAGCATAACTTTAGTAACCAATTAAAATCATAAACCAATGAAAGCAAAATTGAAAGCCTGGATGTGTATCAGTAATCCCCAGTGTAGGTAACCATGGAAATTACGATCATAGTTTTCGTTATTGGCTATTTTTTGATCGCCATGGAGCATGTTGTGAAGCTTGATAAGGCAGCAACAGCTCTTTTTACTGGAGTACTGTTGTGGGTGCTATTGGTTTTTAACCAAGCTGAACTTAGTGAAACAATAGTTCATCTCAAGGAGCACTTTGAGGAAATCTCGGAAATCCTCTTCTTCCTTTTAGGGGCCATGACCATTGTGGAACTTATAGATTCCCATGATGGGTTCAAGGTCATTCATAAGGTGATTAAGACAACGGATAAACGAGCGCTCTTATGGATTTTGACTATTTTGACGTTCTTCCTATCCGCTGTATTGGATAACCTTACTACCACCATCGTCATGATTGCCCTGTTGAAAAAGTTCATGGACACTAAAAATGACTTATGGTATTTTGCAGGGTTTATTGTGATTGCGGCAAATGCTGGAGGGGCATGGTCTCCAATTGGGGATGTAACAACCATTATGTTATGGAACGGCGGGCAGGTATCTACCCACTCCATCATTACGGAGGTCTTTTGGCCAAGTGTAGCCTGCTTACTTGCACCCCTGGTTTTGGTATCGTTCTTTCTAAAAGGTAAGGTGCAAAGTGTGGTTTTGGAACATAAAACAAATCATGACCAGATCGGGGATGGCGAAAGTATGTTTGTACTTATTTTAGGGGTACTTTCTTTATTGTTCGTGCCTGTGTTTAAAACAATGACACATTTGCCCCCATTCATGGGTATGTTGTTCAGTTTGTCAATACTTTGGTTAGCCACTGAGATCATACACCGTAAAAAACCGTTGGAGATAAAGCATCACTATTCGGTAGCCAATACCATTAGGCGTATAGACACCCCGAGCATCCTGTTTTTCATGGGTATTTTACTTGCTGTTGCGGCAATGCAGACCAATGGGGTGCTGGGGGCCGTAGGGAAATCTTTGGACAACTCCTTTGATAGTTACTATGTCACCAATATTCTGTTAGGACTTTTGTCGTCTATTGTGGATAACGTGCCGTTAGTGGCCGGGGCAATGGGGATGTATTCCATGGAACGTTTTCCGCAGGACCATGAATTTTGGAACTTCATGGCCTACTGTGCCGGTACGGGTGGTAGTGCCTTGATTATCGGTTCTGCCGCTGGTGTTGCGGCTATGGGTATTTTGAAGATAGATTTCATTTGGTACCTTAAACGCATAACATGGTTGGCCCTTCTTGGTTATTTTGCCGGGATAGTGGTGTTTATTTTGATGAAATAATGACATAGAACGATAGTCCATTGCGCATTAATTTTATGCTAAATTGGAAATAGTTGGTTGTAAGAAACTGAACACGATCACCTTCAACGATACTTGAAGGTGATTGTGTTATTACTATTTATTGGATAAGTTTTTTAGCGACCATTTCCTGTATATAACTTACTTCGGAGAGTGCTTTTTTACTAAAATCAAATAAACTTAGGCTTCTGTCCAAGTTTTGATCGGCATAGGAGACTTTGTAGTATTGATCATTGTTCAGGTAGTCCGTCAGGGCTCTTAACCCGTGGATAAAAGGCATAAAAACTATTCCTAGGGGCAGCGATTTCAATTCCTCGGCGGTCAGGAAAGCAGAGGATGTTGCGAGTCCGTCCAAAAAAGATTCAAATAATGGCCTATCGAAATTAATTTTATGGTGGTCCTTTTCATCCTCCTTTGCTGTGTTGGCAACGGTACGCACCAAATCCCCAAAATCATAATAAAAATAACCCTTCATGATGGTATCCAAGTCAATGAAGCACAAAGCTTGATTGGTTTTTCGGGAGAAGAGGATGTTGTTTAATTTCGTATCGTTATGACAGATGCGTACAGGCAATGTGGAGCTGGAAAGGTCTAAAAGAAGGGGCAAGGTCTCCAATACAAAAGGAATTGCCAAATTGGCTTTATCGCGTCTTTCTTGGCTAGACTTGTTTAGGGCTTTCTGGAATTGTTCTTTCCGTAAATGTAAATCGTGGAAGTGGGGAATGGTATCCACAAATTGGGCTGATGAGGCGTTCTGTAAAAGAAAATGGAACTTGCCCAGAATCTTGCCGGCACCAAACGCGATTTCGGTTTTTTTGGCACTATCATAAGCAAGGCTGTTCGGGATATATTCCATAAGCCTCCAATATCCACTACTATTGAATTTGCAATAGGACTGGCCAGTGATTGTTGGGACCAGCGCTACCAAACTATAATCTGTATCCGTTAGATATGATAGGGCCTTTGTGATATTGCCCATTACCCCAGGGACATCCGTAAAAACTTCACTGTTGATGCGTTGAAGAATGTAATAAGGTTGTCCATTTTTTAAAACGAGGTAGGTATCGTTGATAAAGCCTTGGTCTATTTTGTTAAATGTATAAGCGCCTTGGTCCACAGAAAATGCACCTAGTAGTTTTTGAAGTTCTAAATTAGTCTTAGCGCTAACCATTTTCTAATACGTGTTGCCCCATAGTGGGGATGGATAAATTTCCTTATTGGTCATATCCGCCAATGCCATTACCGCCAGCTCCCGGTCATTGGCATAAGTGACCCCAAACCACTTTCCGCTGGATGGTAAAACTGTGACGGTGGTTTTTTGCTTTGCTATCAAATGCTGAATAACAAAGGGGAGATATACTTCACTGTTTTTTATCAATTCCTTGTCCTGAAGGAATTGAGAGAAATACGTTTCTATCTCTGAAAATAAGGAGGGTTGGCATACCCAAAAGTTCATGCTCACCATTTCTTCCCCACTGAATTGTTGTCCAGAATCCAAGTCTACTATTTCTCCGTTTTCGGAAATGATTTTTAAGCGCTCCTCTACGCTTAGGAGGTTTCCATTTTTAATGCTACATATTCCCCTGGAAACAGACCCATTTGGGGACAGTGTTTCTATTAGGGTGTACCCTACCATAGCATAAGGGGAGGTTGTTTCTGGGTTTTTTATAAATGAAGCTGCTTTGTGAAATGCTGCCCTTCCGTAATAATCATCGGCATTCAATACCACAAAAGGGGAGTTGATGTGGTTTCTGGCCGTCCAGACGGCATGGGCCGTGCCCCAAGGTTTCTGTCGTTCCACCAAAATCTCTGCTCCTGGCGGAAGCTCCTCCAATTTCTGAGAAAGGACATCCAGTTTTATATTTTTTGGAATGCGCGCCATTAAATGGTCCTGAAGAAATGCAACATGGTCCAGTTGGGTGATGATGACAACATGGTTGAACCCTGCGTCAATGGCATCGTATATGCTGAACTCCATTAGGAATTCTTCGTTGGGGCCCAAACCGTCAAATTGTTTTAGTTTCCCATATCGGCTACCTTTCCCGGCAGCCATTAATAGCAGTGTCATCCTTTTTTGCATCAGAAGTAAAAATAAGATTTTTGATAGGAACTCCATTTTTAAAAAGCAGAGGCTTCATATATTATTTCAAAATGTTTAATTTAAACCACCAATAACCAACTTATTTTAATTGATGACCACAAGAAGAAAGTTTATTAAAAAAACAAGTGTACTGGGAGCGGGAATTCTGGTGACACCAGCTATTTCTCCCAATCTTTTTGGAAATTTTGAATCCCAAAAGTTAAATGTTGGACTTATTGGCGTAGGGGAGAGGGGAAATAATCATCTAAGTAATCTCCTTCTGCGCAAGGATGTTAATGTTACAGCTATCTGCGACATTGATGCCAATAGAATTGAAGAAGCCAAGAACAAGATGATCAAGGCGGGCAAAAAGATCCCAAAAACCTTCGGGAGCAACGATTATGATTATCGGAACCTCTTGGACCTAAAAGAAGTGGATGCGGTTATTATAGCAACGCCATGGTTGTGGCATACAAGAATGACGGTTGACGCCATGGAAGCCGGTAAATATGCAGGGGTTGAGGTTTCTGCAGCCAACACTCTGGAGGAATGTTGGGACTTGGTAAATACCCACGAGCGCACTGGTACGCATATGATGATTTTGGAAAATGTTAATTATAGAAGGGATGTAATGGCCATTCTTAATATGGTCCGGCAAAATGTATTTGGGGAACTGGTACATTTTAGATGTGGGTATCAACACGATTTGAGGGAAGTGAAATTTAATAACGGGAAGCAACCGTACGGAGGGGGAGTTGAGTTTGGTGAAAAGGGATATTCCGAAGCCCGTTGGCGAACTGAACATTCGGTAAAGCGAAATGCCGATGTATATCCCACCCACGGAGTAGGCCCCATTGCGGTCATGGCCGATATCAACAGGGGGAATAGATTTGTTTCCATGACTTCAAGCGCAAGCAAGGGAATAGGCCTGCACAACCATATCGTTAAACAAGCTGGAGCAGACCATCCCAATGCCAAAGTAAAATTTAAACAGGGTGATGTCATTACCTCTACGATAGAGACCGCTAATGGGGAAACCATTATTGTGACCCACGATTGTAACCTGCCAAGACCTTACTCCCTGGGGTTTAGGGTACAAGGGGCTAACGGCCTCTGGGAGGTTGATGGAAATAGAATTTACATAGAAGGCAAATCGGAACCCCATAGATGGGATGTTGCAGATGATTGGCTCAAAAAGTACGATCATCCCCTTTGGAAGAAATATGGAGAATATGCGGAGGGATCTGGACATGGGGGAATGGATTTCTTTGTGCTGAATTCCTTTGTCGAATCGGCAAAATTAAATATTGCCCCGCCTCTGGACGCCTATGATGCCGCTGCGTGGAGTGCCATAACCCCCTTATCGGAAGTGTCCATTGAAAATAATGGGGCACCACAGAATTTCCCCGATTTCACAAGAGGGTTATGGATCAAACGGCCACCCTATAACTGGATAAAGGATACCTTTTAGAGGTATGGGTGAACATCTGCCTTAAATATGATAGATGTCATATATTCTTTCCCTTGGTGATTTTACTTTTGAAACTAATTAAGTGCCAAATATGTCAACATTAGTTCAGAAGTATAATATTGCAGGGCCCAGATATACCAGTTATCCAACCGTTCCCTACTGGAATATGGACTCTTTTTCAGGGAAAATATGGCAACAAACCTTGATTCAAAGCTTTGAAGAAAGCAATGTTGAGGAGGGGATAAGCCTATACATTCATTTGCCCTTTTGCGAACAGATGTGCACCTTTTGTGGATGTCATAAGCGAATAACCAAGTGTCATGATAAAGAAGGGCCGTATATACAGGCAGTGCTTAAGGAATGGTGGTTGTACTGTAATTTGTTTTCTTCCAGACCTGGGATCAAAGAATTGCATTTGGGAGGTGGAACGCCCACTTTTTTTTCGCCTGAAAACCTCAAGGTATTGATCGATGGAATATTTAAGACTGCATCAAAGGCCGAAGGTTATGAGTTCAGTTTTGAAGGCCATCCCAACAATACCACTAAAGATCATCTAGAGACGTTGTACGATCTTGGGTTTAGAAGGGTGAGCTTTGGTGTTCAGGATTATAATGAAACGGTGCAGAAGGCCATTAATAGGGTTCAGCCTTTTGAAAATGTTAAGCGGGTCACGGAATATGCCAGAGAAATTGGATATACCTCTGTAGGGCATGACATCATTTTTGGATTGCCTTTTCAGACCCTGGAACATGTAGAACAGACCATATTAAAGACCAAGGAATTGATGCCCGATCGTTTGGCATTTTATAGCTATGCACATGTTCCCTGGTTGAAAGGAAATGGACAACGTGGTTATAATGATGCAGATTTGCCTTCAGCTGATGATAAACGCGAACAATATGAAAAGGGGAAGCTTATGCTTTCTAAAGTAGGGTATAAAGAAATTGGAATGGATCATTTTGCGTTGCCAACCGATGCGCTCTTTAAGTCCATGGAATCTTCAGAATTACACCGAAATTTCATGGGGTACACCGCATCCAAGACTCATTTGATGGTGGGGCTGGGCGTTTCAAGTATCAGTGATAGCTGGTATGGATTTGCACAAAATGTAAAGGGCTTGGAAGAGTATTATCATCTCATTGACAATAATATTATTCCAGTGTACAGAGGTCATATATTAACTGAAGAAGAACAAATAATAAGAAAACACATTTTAAATTTAATGTGTCGCTTTGAAACCTCTTGGGATGGTAAGGAGGAATATTTTCCGGAACTTCTAGAGGTGTTGGAGCGATTGGAAGAAATGGAATCAGACGGGCTGGTGGAAATAGGTAGTAATGTACTAAGAGTAACAGAAAAAGGCCGACCTTTTATTAGAAATATAAGTATGGCCTTTGATGTATTGTTGCACAGGAAGGCTCCCGATACCCGTTTGTTTTCAATGACTATTTAATGACATTTGTAAATCTCAAAATCTGAAATTATGAAAAAAATTATCGTACCTGTTGATTTTTCTGAACAATCGGAATATGCCCTGAAAGTAGCGGCATCCATCGCTAAAAAGTATGGATCTGAAATTTTCGCGGTTCATATGTTGGAACTTTCCACGGCAATTTTATCCACAACCGAAGGAATGCAGCAAGATCAGATGCTATTTTTAATTAAACTTTCAGAAAAGAGATTTTCCGAATTTTTAGACAAACCCTATCTTCAAGATATTAAGGTAACCCCAATAATTAAGCGCTTTAAGGTATTTAGTGAATTAAATGAAGTTGCTGAAAAGCACCAGGCCGATTTGGTAGTTATGGGTTCCCATGGCGCAGATGGATTAAAAGAAATATTTATTGGTTCCAATGCCGAGAAGGTGGTAAGAAACTCAAATGTTCCTGTACTGGTCATTAAAGACGATATAAGTGATTTTAAGCTAGATCATTTTGTATTTGCTTGTGATTTTAAAGAAGATAATCTGCCAGCCTTGGAAAAGGCCAAGGATTTTGCTAACAAATTTTCTGCTGAGCTACATTTGGTGTATGTGAATACTCCGGGAGATGACTTTTTGAGTACGGCAGATATCTATGCACGGGTATCGCAGTTCTTGGCAAAGGCAAAAGTTGGTAAGGAGGTTGAAATTTATAATGACTACACCGTGGAAAAAGGAATATTGAACTACAGTAAAAATATCAATGCCGATATTCTGGGAATTCCTACCCATGGACGCAAAGGCCTAACCCATTTCTTTATGGGAAGTATAGGGGAGGATGTTGCCAACCACTCCAAAATTCCAGTTGTGACCTTTAAACTCTAGAAGCCGATAAAAAGAAGGATTTTAAAAGCATATTAGGGGTAGTTATACCCAATATGCCAAATCTAAACTAGATTTTGGTCATACCAGTCATGGTATAAAATTTGGTTGATAGCTTAAATGATCCCAACTTAAAGGTCAACCGTGCTATGATTCGGCCAGTTTTTTATTATCAATAGGTTTAAACTCATATAAACTACTGCTAAGCATTTTTTTATACAGTTCTTCATTAACAGAAACCTTTACATGTAAATGTGGAAATTTCAGCATGTAGTTGTTATCGTTTCTCCCTATTATGGATACTTGAGTTGATTTTTTTTTCATAACTATGACTTTGATTTAAATTGAAAAAAATTAGAATCTTGTGTAGTGCCAAAGTTCTGAAGTTTTAAAGATATTAATCCTGACCTAGATCAGGGTGGGCCTTTTTTAAGAATTAATCCATACAATCAATGTTGCTGGAAACCAATTCTATAACCGGCTCTGGAGAAATGTAGGGTATGCCCAGGCCCAAGCCACGAACAATAAAAAGTAGACCAATCACAATTACAACGACCGGGATCAGTTTTTGTATTCTATTACGTGCGTTCCCTTTTAAGATGCCAGTTAAATAAATTGCTGAGGTCATCAACGGAATAGTACCCAATCCAAAAAGAACCATATAGAGCGAACCGTTCCAAGGATCGCCCATGGCAATGGCCGCAAAAAGTGCCATGTAGACCAAACCGCAAGGAAGGAACCCGTTTAATAAGCCAATGGCCAGGAACGTGTCCGCGGATTTTTTCTGGAGCTCCTTTCCCAACCGACTTTTTATTTTTGAAATCACCCTGAACCAGGGTTTGGAGAAATTGTACTTCTGAAAGGTTCTATAAGGAAGCAGTACAACAAGTATCATAACGATGCCAATAAAAATTGATAGTTTTTGCTGCATGCCAAAAACATAAAGTCCCTTGCCCAAAAAACCAAATACCAATCCCATGGTGCCATAGGCCAAGAGTCTTCCCAAATGATAAATGAGGATTTGGGAGAATTTCTTGTAGGAATTGCTTCTATCCACAGGCAACAGAAAGGCAATAGGCCCACACATTCCTAAACAGTGCAAGCTGCCCACGAGTCCCAATATGAAAGCAGATATCAGCATTTATTTGAAAAGGTTATTTGCAGTTTTATTCATCAATTTTTAATATAGGTCAGGCTTTCCTTGTGTAAATAATTTTTGTTTTCATATTCCAAGGAAATCGTAATGTCCCAACGACCATCCAACAAGCGTTTGTCGGGTATGAGCAAATTTGAATTGGATATTTTGATAGGTAAATCAAAATCCAAGTGCTTATTAGATGGTCTGTATAAGGACACTGTTCCCTTTAATTTTTGTGGTTCCATGGCTTCCGGAAAGCGTACTTCCCAACCTAAATTGGTCTTTTCAATGCTAATCTTTGTGCTTAAATTATTGGCATTGTGTTCGGCATCCATTTTTTTTTGAAAGCCCAGTTCTTCTTTATAATATCCTTCGGTCACCAAGTCGTGATTGGAGTTACTGTCCATCGTCATCCTGACCACAAAAAATAGGATAAAGCTTATAAAGGCAATGAAAGCTAAGACTACTGCTGTTCCCCAATTTATTTTCATGATTATAGTATTTTAATTTGAATCACCTTATTTATAACTTCTAGGTGCCAAGAATCTTGCGGTAGTTGATTCTATTAGATTTTTACCGCTGTATATCCCTATTTTTAATTTGTCCTTGTCCCCGTTCAACACGGAATTATTTATTTCAATAAATAGAGTGCCTTCCGATGATTGCTGTGCTAGAACACTAAAGTTCTGATTTCTTACCAACTTGATATTGCCTTTGTGCGACATAAGTTCAAAATGTACATCGGCTATGTCCATTGTGGTTTTATTTAGTAATTTATAGGTATACACATTGCTGATGATATTTCCTTCTTTATGCTCATAAAGTTGTCCTGGTAGTCTAAGAATACTGGCCTCTAAGTCGTTTCTTAAAAAAAGCATGCCGATGAGGACACCGGTCAATATGACCAATATGGCCGAATACCCTTTAAGTCTTGGTGTGAACTTAAATTTTTCTTTTCGTTCTATATTGTCCTCGCTTGCATAACGAATAAGTCCTTTGGGAAGATTTACCTTTTCCATGATATGATCGCACTCATCTATACAGGCTGTGCAATTGACACATTCCAATTGGGTGCCATTACGGATATCAATCCCAGTAGGACATACATTTACACATTGGAAACAATCAATACAGTCTCCATGGCCCAAAGCTTCCCTATCTTCATTTTTTCTGAATTTCTTTCTTCCGTTATCACTTTCCCCCCTTTTATGGTCATAGGCAACAATGATAGATTTGTTGTCCAATAAAACGCCTTGCATACGTCCATAGGGGCAGGCTATAATACATACTTGTTCTCTGAACCAAGCAAATACAAAATAGAAAACCATTGTAAAAATGATTAGGGAAATAAGTGTACTTACATGTTGTAACGGCCCATCAATGATGTATTGAAATAATTTATCGCTCCCTATCAGGTAAGCCAAAAATACATTGGCGATTAGAAAGGAAATTAGTAGGAACACGGTCCATTTTAAAACCCTTTTTCTAATTTTCTCTGCATTCCACGATTGTTTGTCCAACTTTATCTGCGCTCCCCTATCCCCGTCAATTAAAAACTCGATCCTACGAAATACCATCTCCATAAAAATGGTTTGGGGGCATATCCAGCCACAGAAAATACGGCCGAAGGCAACGGTAAAAAGGGCGACAAAAATAACACCGGTGATCATGGAAATGACGAACAAATGAAAATCTTGGGGCCAAAAAGGGAATCCAAAAATATTGAACCTGCGCTCCAGAACATTGAACATCAAGAACTGGTTCCCATTAATTTTTATAAAGGGTGACGACAGCAGGAACAATAAAAGAACATAACTGACCCATTTGCGATAGGTATAGTACCTGCCACTAGGTTTTTTGGGAAAAATCCAAGAGCGCTTTCCTTCTTCATTAATGGTACCTATTGAATCCCTGAAATTATCGTCCATGCGTTTTTATTTCCCTTTGGATATGATTTATGCCTGAAAGATTTTCAGTTCATTGCGACGGTCACCGTATCTTTTTCTTGTTCCTTTATTCCGTCAGGAATGACATTCTGATTTGGCTTGGTTTCATCAATCCATAGTTCACCTTGGGCTTCTTTTGGATTGGCAGGTACTTTTCCTTCCATGGTCAGGACATAACTGGAAACCTGTGCCATCTCCAGTGGTTTTAAGGTCTGTTTCCATGCAATCATCCCTTTACCGTCCCTTCCTCCTTCAGAAATGGTTTGAAAGATATTTTTAATACCGCCTCCCAATATCCAATAAGGGTCAGTTAGGTTAGGGCCAATTCCGCCTCCACCATCTGCCATATGGCAGGCCACACAATTGCTTTCGAAAATGGCTTCCCCAGCTTTAAGATCTGATGCCTCGGCTAGAAACACAACTGTATTGATATCCACAAGGTCTTTTGCATTTTTTTTATACTCGTCTATGGCCAATTGGGCCTCTGCCACTTCAATTTCATATTCCATATTTTGCCCTACGCCATCGAAAACATGGTAACGGGCAAGGTAAATTACTCCAAACACGATGGTCGCATAAAACATATATACCCACCAAGGTGGCATATCGTTATCCAGTTCCCTGATACCATCATAATTATGGTCCAAGATAATCTCCCCCTCCTCTTCAATGGGTTTGTTTCCCGTAAGCTTTTGGTACCATTTTTTCGCCCATGTCCATTCCCATGTTTGGGATTGGGTGGCCAGATAGCGCTCTTTTGCTTTTTCGGGAAGAGTGTGGAACATTACATTCTCTATAGATTGTAAAATAAGTTCCATGGCTATCAAAATCATTAATACCAACAACAAAAATAGTTGTGTAATGGGATAGGCAATAATGGCTAGCTGATCTCCAGAATCTATAACATACTCCATCAATCCGAAGATGATAAAGAAAAACAGGGGGATGCGGATCCACCAGGGCGACATATTTTTCATAGTGTTTGGTTGTTTTGGTTGGTGTCTTCTTCTTCTAAAGGTATTCTACTTACCTCTGTGATATGCTCTTTTGAGGCCGTAAAAACCCACCAAAAAAGAATGGCAAAAAAGACAAAAAAGATGAGAAGCGATATCATAGGATAGGTGGCAACGCCATCTATGGTCTCCATATAGTTTTTTACAAATTTTAGCATGGTCTATTCGTTTTGTGAAATAACTTCATTGGTTTCTTTGATCTTAATATCGGTACCCAAACGCTGTAAGTAAGCAATTAGGGCTACGATCTCTCGATCTCTCATGTTTACAAAATTCTCTCCGTTCTCCTTGGCCGATGCCTTATCCGCTTCGTAATTGGAAGCAAAATCGGGGTCGGAGTATAGGTTCTGCTCAATTTTTAATGCTTGGGCGTCCATGTTCTCATTGGCATTGGCAATATCCGCTTCGGTATAGGGGACGCCTAGGGCAACCATGGCCTTCAATTTACCGGTAATGTCACTCCTATCCAGCTTATCCCTAACCAACCACTGATAGGCAGGCATAATTGAACCCGAAGAGGTGCTTTGAGGATCGTACATATGGTTTAGGTGCCAATTGTCCGAGTATTTACCTCCCACCCGAAGTAAATCTGGGCCTGTTCTTTTACTGCCCCAAAGAAAGGGGTGGTCGTACACAAATTCCCCAGCTTTGGCATATTCCCCATAGCGTTCCACTTCACTTCTAAATGGGCGGACCATTTGTGAGTGGCAACCGACACATCCCTCACGTATATATAGATCCCTACCCTCCAATTCTAAAGGCGTATAAGGTTTTACACTGGTGATGGTAGGAATGTTGGATTTTACCAAGATGGTCGGAACAATTTGTATTACCCCACCAATTAAAATGGCTACTGTGGCAAGGAGGGTCAATTGTACTGGTTTGCGCTCCAACCAGGTATGGAATGTCTCTCCCGCAATTCTCCTTTTCAATATTTTTGTCAGTGCCGGAGCTTCTGCCAATTCATCGGCTACTTCGGTACCTTGTCTTATGGTGGCAACCATGTTGTAGACCATTACAATGGCTCCTATGATATATAGACTGCCCCCTATTGCCCTCATCCAATACATGGGCATAATTTCAGTAACTGTTTCTAGGAAATTTCCATAGGCCAACGTACCATCCGGATTAAATTCTTTCCACATTAAGGCTTGGGTAAACCCTGCCACATACATGGGAAGGGCATAAAGTATTATCCCCAAGGTTCCTATCCAGAAATGAAAATTTGCCAGACCCTTGGAATATAAACTGGTCTTAAACATTCTGGGAACCAACCAGTAGATCATACCAAAAGCTAAGAAACCATTCCAGGCCAATGCTCCTACGTGGACATGGGCAATGATCCAATCACTGAAATGGGCAATGGCATTTACATTTTTTAGGGATAACATAGGTCCTTCAAAGGTGGCCATCCCATATCCGGTAATGGCAACTACCATAAACTTCAAGGTTGCATCTGTTCTCACTTTATCCCATGCTCCCCTTAGGGTCAATAACCCATTGATCATTCCACCCCAGGAAGGTGCGATCAACATAATGGAAAAGGCAACTCCTAAATTCTGCGCCCATTCAGGCAATGTTGAGTATAACAAATGGTGGGGCCCCGCCCATATATAGATAAAGATCAAGGACCAAAAATGGACAATGGACAACCTATAGGAGTACACCGGCCTGTTCGCGGCCTTTGGCACAAAATAATACATAAGCCCTAAAAATGGGGTGGTCAGGAAAAAGGCTACAGCATTGTGTCCATACCACCATTGTACCAAGGCATCTTGGACTCCAGCGTAAACCGAATAACTTTTTAAGGCACTAACTGGAAGTTCCAAGCTATTGAAGATATGAAGCACGGCAACAGTAACAAAAGTGGCGAGATAAAACCAAATGGCCACATACAGATGACGTTGTCTCCTTTTTATCATCGTCCCGATAAGGTTAGCTCCAAAGGCAACCCATACCAAGGCAATGGCAATATCTATGGGCCATTCCAATTCTGCGTATTCCTTGGAAGTGGAATAGCCTAAAGGCAAGGTGATAGCAGCAGCAACAATAATGGCCTGCCAACCCCAAAAATTAAATTTGCTCAAGGCATCACTGTACATTCTCGCCTTTAATAACCTCTGGGTAGAATAATACACTCCGGCAAATATGGCGTTTCCAACAAAGGCAAAGATGACCGCATTGGTATGTAAAGGTCTTAAACGACCAAAACTAAGCCAAGAAATACCATCGGTAACATTGGGAAAAATAAACATAAAGGCCAACAAGAGACCAACGGACATTCCTACAATTCCCCAGAACAAGGTGGCATAAATGAAATTCTTAACGATTTTGTTATCGTAATAAAACTGTTGTACTTCCATAATTTTATTGATTATTCTCTTTTGGTTGATTCAATTTTTTGGATTCTGGTTCTGGTGCGGGTTTGACCAATTCATCGTCGAAGAGCATGCGCACGGAAGGGGTATAGGTGTCGTCATATTGACCATTTTTGACGGAAAAAATAAAAGCGGTAAAAAATACTACCGCAACCACAATACTAATAGTCAATAACACATATATAACACTCATACCTATTCTAATTTTGGCGTAAAACTAAGTCTGCCACAAAGGGCAAAAAATGACATTTATCAGGTTTTGGTTTTTGTCCTTTATATAGATTCATTCAAAATTCTTCACTCTAATTTTCTGCCTATGACATAAGTGGCCGCAGTTGTAAAGGCCACGATGCTTATGGAGCTCAACGGCATTAAGATGGCGGCTATTACTGGTTCTAATTGTCCGGTAACAGCAAAAAACAATCCTATTACATTATAAAGCAATGACAACACGAAACTCAACTGGATAACCTTCATGGCTTGCTTTGATGCTAAAATATAGGAAGGCAATTGTTGCAATTTTGTAGCGTCTAAAATTGCATCACAGGCCGGCGAAAACACATTTATATTTTCTGAGATGGCAATGCCCACATCGCTTTGGGCCAAGGCGCCAGCATCATTGAGTCCGTCACCCACCATTAATACCCTTTTATGTTTTTGTTGCTGGGCGGCTATAAAGTCTAATTTATCTTCTGGTTTTTGATTGAAGTGTAGCGGAGTGCCCAAGGGTACCAATGCCTCCAAATTGGATTTTTCACCGGCATTATCACCTGATAGTATGGCCAATTCCATATTTCTTTGCATGTCGTTAAATACGTTGGAGATCCCTTCCCTATATTCATTATGAAATACAAAGCAGCCTTTGTACTCATCATTGGCACTGATATGTACAGCTGTATTTTGGTTTGACACCACGCTCTTATTGCCAACAAAGGTTGCAGATCCAATTTTTATTTGTCCGTCTTCCTTAGCACCTCTGATACCATGGCCTATATGTTCTTGATATTCATCGAGCGTGACAATATCATGTTCGGCCAATAAGTCGTAAAGTGCCCGACTCAATGGATGGTTGGAGGCACGAAGTGTATTTTTAAGGAGGGATTCTTCTGCTACTGTAAGGTCCATTCCTTGGTAGCTAACCGTTCCTTTTTTTGCAGTGGTGATAGTTCCTGTTTTGTCAAATATGGCCATATCCACCTGCGCTAGCCGTTCAATGGTCTGACTGTCCTTGAGATAGAATTTTTTGTGCCCAAAAATACGGAGCATGTTGCCCAAGGTAAAGGGAGCCGCCAAGGCAATGGCACACGGACATGCAATTATAAGTACTGCAGTAAATACATTGATCAACTTACCACTGTCTATAAATAACCAAAATAGGGCCGCAGTGAATGCTATTGTAAGTACTCCTACGGTAAACCGTTTTCCAATACGATCTGTTAGGGTCCGAAAGCTATTGGTGCGATCTTTTTGAAAAATAGCATTGCCCCATAATCGGGTCAGATAACTTTGTGGGACAGATTTTAAAGCTTCCATTTCAAACGCTCCCGAAAGCTGTTTCCCCCCAGCATAAATTTTATCGCCTGGTTGTTTGTAAACAGGGGCAGATTCCCCACTGACAAAACTATAATCGATCCTTGCATTTCCGAGAAGTAAAAGTCCGTCCACAGGAATCAATTCTTCGTTTCTGATCAGAAGACGATCACCTTTTTTGATATAGTGAAGTGGTACGGTATCTTCCGTGCCATCCTTTAAAATTCTAGTGATGGCAATGGGAAAATAAGACTTATAGTCCCTCTCAAAGGAAAGAAAAGAATAGGTTTGCTGTTGGAAAAACTTGCCCAACAACAAAAAGAAAACCAATCCTGCCAAACTATCAAAGAATCCAGACCCCCAATCGAAAATAATTTCCAGAGAACTTCTAATAAAAAGGACCGATATTCCCAAAGCTATGGGGACATCTAGATTTAATAAATTGGAACGGATACCTTTGTAGGCCGATATAAAATAATCTCGGGCTGCATAAAATACAACCGGAAGGGAAAAAAAGAACATCAGCCAGCGGAAAAGGGGCTTATACTGTTCTATCCAAAACTCTCCAACTTCAAAATACTCAGGAAAGGATAGGAACATTATATTGCCAAAGGCGAAACCCGCCACCCCCAATTGGTAGATCAGGATATACTCTTTTTTATTTATTTTTTGGTCGTAATCATCCAGGGAGATATTGGGCTCATATCCAATTCGGGTCAGTAAAAGAACCACCTCTTTTAGACTGATAGTCTGCCAATTATAGCTTATTCTGATTCTTTTTTTTGGAAAATCTACTTGTGAGCTAAAAATGGATTTATGGAGTTTATTGAGGTTTTCCAGGATCCAAATACAGGAACTGCAATGGATATGGGGAATATAGAGCGAAATGATCTGTATTTCTTCATCTTGGAACTCTACTAATTTCTCTGAGATTGCCTCGGACGAAAGAAAGTCGTATTTGCACTCGGCGATTTTTGGAGAGGCTCCTGCAGCTGCTTGCAGGTCATAGTAATAGGTGAGGTCATTACTCGAAAATATCTCGTAAACCGTGCGGCAACCTTGGCAACAGAAGTTTTTTTGATCATAAACAATGTAATCTTGAACGCATTTGTCCCCACAATGGTAACATGTGTCTTTACCCATATTTTTGCTCATTTTACCCAGCACAAAAATGAAGTCCCATATACCTTTAAAATATGACATCTGTCAGTTTTCGTTAGATTAGGTAGCTTTTCAAAAGCTGATTAAAGTCATAGTTTCCATTTAGGTCTTCCTTTAATTTTGACCTACCCGTGAAATAATGGGAGTTAAAGAACTTTATTTATAGTACTTTGAAGAAAATATTAATAGCTACCGATTTTTCTGAAGACGCTTGGAATGCGACTAAATACGCCATTGAATTGTACAAGGATTTGGATTGTATATTCTATTTATTAAATACATATACGCCTGCAAAAGCTTCGGGTAGTTTTATGGCCGAGGCTCTGGAAGGACATGACTTGGAAGATGTCATCAAAACAAATTCAGAGAATGAATTAAAGAAAGTGGTAAAGAAGATAAACGAAACTTGCAAGTATCCAAACCACAGTTATAAGACCATTTCCTCCTTTAATTTGTTGGTTGATAAGATCAAGGCTATTGTCAATCAGGAAAAGATAGATTTAATAGTTACAGGGGCAAAGGGAGCTACTGGTTTGGAAGAGGTATTTATGGGAAGTAATACGGTCCGTGTCATTAAAAGCGTTAAAAATTGTCCGGTACTTGCTATTCCAAAGGATTTTCAATTTTCAGCACTTTCTGAAATTGCGTTTGCTACAGATTTTAACCGGTTTTATACAATTTCTGAGTTGCAACCCCTTATAGAAATGGCAAGAGCTTTTAAAGCATCCATTCGGATAGTTCATGTACAATATAAAATAAAGGAACTGACGGAAATTCAACAATTCAATTTAGATATGCTTTGTAAATATTTAAAGGGAGTGGAGCATAGTATACATACTGTTTCAGAATTAAACTCTGTTTCTAAGACATTGGAGGCTTTTACGGACGATTTGGATATACACTTGTTGGCGATGCTCAATTACCAGCACAGTCTTATAGAAAATCTAACAAAGGAACCCATTGTAAATCGTTTGGTTTTTCATTCACACGTACCTCTACTTGTCATACCCGAATTGGGAATGGGCGCCTCATCGGGATCCAAAAAACATTCGGAAATCCACTTTACTGGTTAGGTTCCTTTCCTATGGGATGGTCCTCATAGAAGTCCTCAAATGTCTTATCGGTTTTATAGTCGTCTACCAATACCCTATACACCATGTATATCAGAAGGGCTTGGCCCAAAACGGTCATGTAGAATACCCAATTAAAGGGGTAATCTAAAGCTGCCATAATAGTTACAAGTAGTAGGGCAATTGTGGTTATGGCTACCGAACCCATTGTAGAAACTTTCATTTTTTATGATTAAGTTACTACATATCAACTATTTGAGGTGTTAACAAAGTGATAATTCTATTTGGAATTATTGGTTCCAGAACTTATCCTGCGATGGGATGCTTTTATTTTTGCCTAATGCCAATGGACTAAATTTTAATTTGGCAAAAAGGTACCATACGCTTGAAGATATGGTTGAAGTAATATCCGTATGGTCCCAAAGATCCTCTGATCCATATGTAGTCCCAAAATTGGAAGTATAAGGAATTCCTTTGGCATTTACCAAGGTTGTACTTTTTATGAAGGTCTTCTCCAATTGCTCTAAAAGTACATTGGCCTCACTTTCCAATCCTGCATTTTGAAATGCCACTGCCATTTGTGCTGTTCCTTCCAGCCAAATCACATCTTGGTCCTCATCAAAACAATATCCAATGATTTCCTCCCCTGTCAAAGTAGAGGTTTGGGTGTTTTTATATCGTTCGGCTTGGTATAAGACTGTAACAGGAAAATTTTCAAGGATATTAAAACCCAAGGTATGTAGGTCCAAAGCATATTTATAGGCAGGATTCTCTGGCCAGGCTACCAATAACTGCTCATTGGTATCCCAACGTTCGTTTTTTAGATAAACAAGTATGTTTTTATGAAAATCATCATACCCTTTTACAGCATTAAAAGCGGTTACTATGCCTTCAGTTACTTTATGAATAGATGATCCATCCTCATTTTGTCCTCCAAACAGACCACCATCCTCATCTTGTAGGGATCGTAACCATAATTCCAGTTCATTGGACAAACGATTGTATTTATTTGAACCTGTAGCTTCATGGTAATTGTTCAGTGCAATAAGCAACCATGCATTATCTCCCATCCAGATCCTTTCATCATGATCTCCCTGTTTGTTTCTAGTGGCGTAGAATCCACCATTTCCATTCAAAAGTTCATTCTCTATTTGTCCATCAAAATAATCAAAGATGGCCTCTGCCTTATCATATTTTTTCAAAGCCGTAAAGGCTAGGGCAGACAGTGCATTATCATATAAGGAAACAAAATCCCCATTTTCAGTACTTTCCAATAAGCCATTGGAAAGTTGCATTTTTCCCAACCAGTTGGAAGTCTCGGTCCAAACTTCATTTGAGACCTCTTCTTTTTCTGGATTGACAATCGTAATTGTTTCGGTATCAAACTCTTCTAATTGTAGTTCTTCAATAACTTCCAAGCTTTCACTGGAACAAGAAATAAGGGTTGTAATAATTAGGGAACAACACAAGACTGGGATTTGGATAAATTTTTGCATACTGTAGGTTTGTAGTATCATCCCTACAAATATATTGAGAATATATTCTTTTTTGTTTAAGTTTACGACCAGTCGTCACAAATCCCGCTAAGTTACTTAATGCCGTTTTCTTACCTATTTTATGTGCTGTTCATCGGATTGATACACATACATAAATAGCCTAGTTATAACTCCCTATCTGCTTAAGATTCAGTAAATTTATCTAGAAATACACATTATGAACCTTCCGGATATAGGTAAAAGGAGAATTGTAATCATAGGAGCTGGTTTTGGAGGAATCTCCTTGGCCAAAAAACTAAAAAATTTAGATGTACAGGTTGTAGTCATCGATAAACACAACTACCATACTTTTCAACCGTTATTGTACCAAGTGTCCACAAGTGGTCTCGAGCCAGATTCTATAGCCTATCCTATCCGTAAGATTTTATACCGTCTCAATAATTTTTATTTTCGATTGGCAACCGTACAAAAAATCAATGTGGAGGCCAAAGAGGTGGTCACCGATATAGGTAGCCTTACTTTTGATTACTTGATTATTGCCACAGGTACCAAAACCAATTTTTTTGGGAATACCAGTATCCAAGAACACGCCATGCCCATGAAAAGTGTGCCTCAAGCGTTAAACATACGCAGTCTTATGCTGCAGAATTTTGAAATGGCCGATGATGCAGTGACTGAGGAGGAACGAAAAATGTTGATGAATTTTTGCATTGTAGGCGGGGGACCAACTGGAGTAGAACTGTCAGGTGCCTTTGCTGAACTCAAAAAAAATGTATTCCCTAAGGATTACAAACATCTGAACGTTGATAACATGGAGATCCATTTGTTTGAAGGCGCCGATAGAATATTACCTCCTATGAGTGAAAAAGCATCGGAGAAAGCAACCCAATTTTTAGAGGAATTGGGAGTGAATATTCACTTAAAGACCTTAGTGAAGGATTATGATGGGGAAAAAATGACTTTGGAAAATGGAGAGGTGATGAAAACCAAAAATTTTATTTGGACGGCTGGAGTAACAGGTGCCTTATTGGAAGGATTTTCCAAGGAAGCCCTGGTAGATAGGGTAAATAGGTATAAGGTGAATGCCTTTAATCAAATAGAAGGCTATGACCATATTTTTGCTATTGGAGATATTGCTTCCATGAATTCAGATAAATATCCTAAAGGCCATCCGCAAGTAGCTCAGCCAGCCATTCAACAAGGGCAGCACTTGGCTAAAAATTTAGAAAGGCTCATTGCTGGGGAAGCCATGGAACCTTTTTCCTACTTTGATAAGGGAAGCATGGCCACAGTGGGGCGCAATAGGGCAGTAGTGGATCTTCATAAATTACGGTTTGGAGGATTCTTAGCCTGGTTCATTTGGATGTTTGTACATCTTATGGCCTTGGTGGGCTTTAGAAACAAGGTGATCGTCTTTTTTAACTGGGCGTATAATTATATCAATTATGACAAGGCAGCACGATTAATTGTAAGGCCATATTCCAATAAAAAGTAATGCTCTTTTCAAAATGGGAATGAAAAATTGAGGGGAGGGGATGCAGTCATATTAAATTCCTTTGCTATCTTTGCCTAGTTGTGTTGTGTCTCATTTGAGACCAAGGTTGTGGTAACCGAATTGTTGTTCGGTCCAACCAATGAAAGGCTTTCCTATATGGGAGGCTTTTTTTGTTTTAGGGATAGTACCCATTTCCCGTGTTTACAGTTCCTTTAATTATCGCTCATTTGGGGATTAATATTTTACAAAATCTTTATTTTATCGTATTTTTACTGAGGATATAATAAAGAATAAATCACATGCCACTTTATCATAAATTAGGGAAAATACCTCATAAAAGGCACACCATTTTTAAGAAGGAAGATGGAACCTTGCATTATGAACAATTATTCGGAACCATAGGATTTGATGGAATGTCATCCCTTATGTACCATTTACATCGACCAACCATGGTCAAGGAAGTGGGCAAGAGTATTGATATGAGACCCAAAGCGGCCGTGGAACACAATATAAAATCCAGATTGTTAAAAGGATTTCAGGTTCGACCAGAAGATGACTTTCTAGAGAGTAGAAAAGTTGTGCTCTTCAACAACGATGTGCATGTGGGTCTTGCCGCTCCAAAAAAGTCCATGACGGATTATTTTTATAAGAATACCGATGCCGATGAGATGCTTTTTATCCATAAGGGCACCGGGATTTTAAAGACCATGTTGGGAGAGATCCCTTTTGAATATGGCGATTATATCATTATCCCAAGGGGGATGATCTACCAGATTACATTTGATACTGAGGATAACCGGTTGTTAATTGCGGAATCCTACCATCCCATATATACTCCAAAGCGATATAGAAACTGGTTTGGCCAACATTTGGAACATTCCCCTTTTTGTGAACGAGATTTTAAATTGCCTAAAGATTTAAAGGCACATGACGAATGGGGCGATTTTATGATAAAGGTTAAAAAACAAGGGCAATTGCACCACTTAACGTATGCCTCCCATCCTTTTGATGTTGTTGGTTGGGATGGGTACAATTTTCCATATGCTTTTTCCATTCATGATTTTGAACCTATAACCGGGAGGGTCCACCAACCGCCACCAGTACATCAGACTTTTGAGACAAGTGCTTTTGTGGTCTGCTCTTTCTGTCCAAGGATGTATGATTACCATCCGGAATCCATTCCGGCACCCTACAATCACAGTAATATAGATTCTGATGAGGTCCTGTATTATGTGGATGGGGATTTTATGAGCAGAAATAATATTGACAAAGGATATATCTCCCTTCACCCAGCAGGCATTCCCCATGGGCCGCACCCTGGAGCCTATGAACGAAGTATTGGCCATACAAAAACCGAGGAATTGGCAGTAATGATAGATACCTTTAAGCCCTTGCAACTTACGCAAACGGCATTGGACATTGACGATGGAACCTATTATCAGTCTTGGTTGGAGTAATCCAGTCTATGCACTATAAAATGAATTAATCCCGCAGCCAATTTGGCTGTTTGGTGATCTATATCAAAGCTTGGATTTAGCTCAGCTACATCCAAGCTTATTAATTTATTGGAGTCAATAATTATTTTCAAAACTTCCAAAACAATATCCGGAGCAAATCCCATAGGGGATGGTGCGCTTACCCCTGGCGCATAGGCGGAGGAAAATCCATCTAGATCTATGGTCGTATAAATTACGTCTACTTCTTTAATAAAATGCTGGATGATCTTAAGGTCATGGGACAAATAGTGCATGCTAAAATGCTCGTTTTCCACAAAGGTGACATCGCGGTTTTCGGCAGTTTCAAAGAGAACTTTACTATTGGCATCTTTTCTAATGCCCAAGCACATGTAACGGAAAGCTGTTCCTTCCACTTCACACTCCTCGGCAATCTGATAAAAAGGTGTGCCAGAATTAGCGCCATCTTCATCCGAGCGCAGATCAAAATGGGCATCAAAATTTATTATTCCAATAGTCTTGTTGCCTCCTTGGGATTCCAAATGTTCCTTAACACCATTATAATGGGCATAGGCTATATCATGGCCACCCCCTAATAGAATGGGAAATGCATTCATACCCAATAATGTTTTGACGGTTTGTGTTAATTGACGCTGTGATTTTTTCAAATCCCCATCATTGCAATCAATTGTACCGGCATCAAAAACAGATAGGGTTTCCGATAAATGTTCGGGTTGTTTTCCCAATTGCATTCTGATGGCGTCCGGACCCATTCGCGCACCTTCCCTTCCCTTGTTCCTTTTTACCCCTTCATCGCATGCGTATCCCAAAAAGACAATGTCCGACTTTTTGATCTGCTCTTGAGCCAAAGATTGCATGTCAATGAATTTTACCTTTTGATGAAGATATAGGTTTTGGTCCGACTCACGTCCGGTCCAGTATTCAGGTTTTGGTTTGGAATAGGCTTCCATTTTTTAGTGTTTGGTTTTGATGTTCAACTTTAATTTATACTTAGCTAGTACATTGCTATTGTACTTCAGGTAATCTAGAACTGGTATACGCTCCTGCAATTCCTAAAAGGGAAAGTACTAGTATTATCCCTTCTACCGAAAATATAGACGCTAGAGCACTTATTCCTCCTGTAATCAAAAGTATGATCCCAATTAGGGTGTTGCTAACGGCAACATAGTCCGTCCTTTTATTGCCCCCGGCCATATCCACAATATAGGTTTTTCTGCCTAACCGGACTCCACTATGAGCTATTCCCAGCA
This sequence comes from Sediminicola luteus, assembly GCF_040566555.1. Classification (GTDB taxonomy): domain Bacteria; phylum Bacteroidota; class Bacteroidia; order Flavobacteriales; family Flavobacteriaceae; genus Sediminicola. Next base: position 181,565 of record NZ_JBEWYP010000004.1, read on the forward strand.
AAAAAAACGCAAAGGGGTACAGCCAGTAATTTTCCCTTAAACCGTCCATCCAGGTTATAATAACAAAAAAGGCGATACCCAATAGGGCGGCAATTAAACCACTCCTAACCATTACATTCTTACTGGATTTATCGGCCATAGCTCCCCAAATAGGAGCACTAATGATGGAAGCTAGGCCGTTGGCAATGATAAAGAGCCCCAAAAGGTAGCTTTCCTTTCCCAAATAGGTTTGTGCCAATAACACATAATAGGGTGCTGTTAGGGCAGTACATAGTAAGAGCGATCTGGAAATAATGAACTTTCTGAAAGGCTTGTCCGTTTTAACCAGGTTCATTTTGGAGAGAGCCTCCATTAGGCCATTCTTTCCGCCCGAGGTTTCTCCGGGAAACTCCTTGATATTGGCATAAACGATGGCTGCCAACAACCATAGGCTCCCTGCGAAAAAGATGATATAACTGTAAAAAAGGACATCCTGTTCTTCTTTGGATTTATAGATCATGAACAATCCCGCCAAAAGCACCAAAACCCCCGATACTGAAGCGGTATAACCCTTAAGTTTTCCCCGTCTCGTTTTTGGAATGGTCTTGCCAAGCACATCCTTTGAGGCTACGGAACAAAGTCCACGGGAGAGGCTAAACGCCACAAGGCAAAGGACCATATACCAACCTGCCTCTGTACCTTCGAAATGCATGGCTATCAATCCAATGGCCGAAATGGATAGAAATTGAAGGACAGAGCCCATAACCCAAATCCATTTTCTAATTTCTTTTTTTCGAACAAAACTCCCAATGATAATTTGGGGTAACATAGAACCGGATTCACGAATAGGTACAATAAAACTAATGAGGTAAACGGGGGCGTTCACATAGCTCATCAGCCAAGCGAGAACAGTTTTTGGGTTGCTCAGCGTATCTCCCAGGGAGGTCAGGGTGTTGCTGATCATTATCAGAAAATAGTTTTTCGGAGTTGTTCTACAGGCAGATTCTTCTATATCCTTACAAATTCTAGCGTCTTCCTCATTATTGATGAAATCGTAGATGTTTTCGAGGTTTAGACTTTGCTTTTTGGTATTCATGCGCCACTTACCGAATTAAAAGGGAGGAGATTCTACTATTTAAAAGTATTTGAAGCCTAAAGATACGTCATCTTATTTTTTATTTGAGAGAATTGCCCATGCAGGGGGATATTGGATAGATCAAAAAACGGAACCACCTCCTTGATTTGACACTCATTGTCAGGGTGATTCCGTTTCTATATTGGATTGGAATAGATTAATTATTATCGAATAATCCTTCCAATAAATTGTCCTCCACTAGATTGGGAAGGGTGACTTTTAAATTGGGTGTCCTGTCCATCTCACGTTGTATTGCAAACAGCGCTTCCTTGTTTCTGGCCCAGCTTCTTCGGGAAATACCGTTGTTCACATCATAGAACAACATATTTTTTAGTTTCCTTGACGCTTCTTCAGAACCATCCAGCACCATCCCGAAGCCACCATTGATAACTTCTCCCCAGCCAACGCCGCCACCATTATGGATGGATACCCAGGTGGCTCCCCTAAAACTGTCCCCTATCACATTATGGATGGCCATATCGGCCGTAAACTTACTGCCGTCATAAATATTACTAGTCTCCCTAAAGGGTGAATCGGTACCGCTAACATCATGGTGGTCCCTGCCCAGGACAATGGGAGCAGTAATTTCTTCTGTTTTAATGGCTTGATTGAACGCTTCTGCGATCTTGGCGCGGCCCTCTGCATCTGCATATAAAATTCTCGCCTGGGAACCTACGACCAGTTTGTTGGACTCGGCTTCACGAATCCATTTAATATTATCGGCCATCTGTTGTTGAATTTCTGATGGGGCATTGACTTTAATACCCTCCATTACTCGTAGGGCGATAGCATCGGTCTTTCTTAAATCTGCTGCATCCCCTGAAGTACACACCCATCTAAAGGGTCCAAAGCCATAATCAAAACACATGGGCCCCAAAATATCCTGTACATAGGAAGGATATCTAAAGTCGATCTCATTTTTTGCCATTACATCTGCACCTGCTCGGGAAGCTTCTAGAAGAAAGGCGTTGCCGTAGTCAAAAAAGTAAGTTCCTTTTGCCGTGTGCTTATTAATTGCAGTGACCTGTCTTCTCAAGGATTCCTGTACCTTTTCTTTAAATACTTCTGGTTTATTGCTCATGAGTTTGTTGGATTCTTCAAAAGTCAACCCAACTGGGTAATATCCCCCAGACCATGGATTGTGAAGGGAAGTTTGGTCGGACCCTAAATGGATAAATACTTCCTCTTCATAGAATTTTTCCCAAACATCCACAATGTTTCCAATAAAGGCAATGGATACTACCTCCTTTTGTTGCATGGCTTTTTGTACCCTTTTGGTCAATTGGTCCAGATCTTCCAAAAGTTCATCTACCCAGCCCTGTTCGTATCTTTTCGTAGCTGCGGCCGGATTTATTTCCGCACAAACCGTAATACATCCTGCTATATTACCGGCTTTTGGTTGCGCTCCGCTCATACCTCCCAACCCAGCGGTCAAAAATATTTTTCCGGTGGAGTCTTCTTCTTTTTTCAGCACTTTTCTAAAAGCGTTCATTACCGTAATAGCCGTACCGTGCACAATCCCCTGCGGACCAATGTACATATAAGAGCCTGCCGTCATTTGACCGTATTGGGTAACTCCCAAGGCATTATATTTTTCCCAATCATCGGGTTTGGAATAGTTTGGGATCATCATGCCATTGGTTACCACTACGCGCGGTGCCTCCTTGGAAGAAGGAAACAACCCCATGGGATGCCCGGAATAAATATGAAGGGTCTGCTCTTCCGTCATGGTGGCCAAATATTTCATTGTCAATAAATACTGTGCCCAATTCTGAAAAACTGCCCCATTGCCCCCATAGGTAATCAGTTCCTCTGGATGTTGTGCCACAGCCGGATCCAGATTGTTTTGTATCATCAGCATGATAGCCGCTGCCTGGGATGTTTTGGCCGGGTAATCATGAATGGCTCTTGCCCTGAGTTCATAGTCAGGTTTAAACCTGTGCATGTAAATCCGCCCGTAGTCTTGCAGTTCCTGTGCAAATTCAACCGAAAGAACTTTGTGCCATGCCGCCGGGAAATACCGAAGGGCATTTCGTATCGCCAATTTTTTTTCTTCCAATGATAGGATTTCCTTTCTTTTTGGAGCCCTGTTCAAGGTGGAAGGTATTTTTTTGGCTGCTGGCATTTCGGAGGGAATACCCTGAAGTATCTGTGCTTTAAAATCCATTTTAATCGTGCTTTTTGTCCATGATCAAGTTTCCTTTTTTCCAAACTCTGTTTGGTTTTAGGGATCCTTGCTGGTATAAGATTTCTTTGTAATCGTGGATGGGAAAAGTAACAAGATCGGCCAAATAGCCCACTTCCATTTTTCCCCTGTCTTTTAAGTTCAAGGCCAAAGCCGCCCTAAAAGTGATACCCGCCAATACCTCTGCATTGGAGAGTTTTTGGAAAGTTCCCAGAATTGCCGCTTGTGTCAATAAATCTCCCATAGGGGCAGAGCCGGGATTCCAATCACTGGCAATCGCTAGTGCCCCTCCTGCATCCAAAAGTTCACGGGCAGGGGTAAAGGCACATCCCAAACCTAAAGATGCTCCAGGGAGGGCCGTAGCAATTACATTGCTTTTCGCCAGAGCTTCTATCTCTTTGGAAGTACTCGCTTCCAAATGGTCAGCGCTAACCGCATCAAAGGCTATGGCCACTGCGCTTCCAGAAGTAGAAAACTGGTCGGCATGAACCGTAATATCAAAACCCATCGCTTTTGCTTTCGTAAAGTAGGGGGCTATATCATCTTTGGTATAGGCACTTTCCTCAATAAAGGCATCTATTCTGTTGCAGAGTTCTTCCTCCTTTAATTTGGGAAAAAGTTCGGTGCTGATTTCTTTCAAATAGTCACTCGATGTTCCAGAATAATCCTTAGGGACCATGTGTGCCGCCAAACAGGTGGCAATAAGATCTGCAGGCAATTTTTGATTCGCTTCCTTTATAGCATATAACATTTTGAGTTCTTCCTTTACAGAAAGGCCGTACCCACTTTTGACTTCTATAGTTGTGATCCCATTTTCCAGATGTCTATTGGCCCTTTGAATGATCAAATTGATCAGTTGTGTTTGGGAAGCTTTTCTGGTCTGGGTTACCGTATCCCAAATTCCTCCACCGCTTTTGGCTATTTCCAAATAGGATTTCCCTGCATTGCGCATGGCGTAATCATTGGCCCTTGTGCCTCCAAAGCAAATATGGGTGTGGGCATCTACAAAACCTGGGAGGCAAACATCCTTACCGTCCAAGGTGGTGATTTTTGCACCTAAATCTTTTGCCGTTGGGAGCATTTCCGTAAATTTTCCAAGGGCATGTATTTTGTCGTTCTCTATAAGAATCCCACCATCTTCTATGATCAACAACGCTTCATCGGATATAGCTCCTTTGAGGTGTAAATGGGTCATTGGCAGGATCTGGGCAAAAGGCCCTATGAGTTGATACTTGTGCATATTAATAGTTTTCAAATTCATTGGAATATTGGGTAGAAAGATTCAATTTCTCCCGTTTACTTACGCTGTCTATTACCTTTATGATGGTTTTGTCTTTGATCATGGCAATTCCGGCCTCTATATCGTTGGCAAATACCCGGTCCTTATCGGCAAATGCAACTTTAGTCCTTATTTTCTTATGGATTTCGTCCAATAAGACACCCGATTTCATGGGTTTACGAAATTCAAAAGCCTGGGCAGCCGTTAAAAGTTCTATGGCCAATATCTTTTCAACATTTTCTAAGACCTGTAATGCTTTTCTACCACCGATGGATCCCATACTCACGTGGTCTTCCTGTCCCAATGAAGTAGGGATACTATCCGCACTGGATGGGAAGCACAAGCCTTTGTTTTCACTTGCCAAGGCGGCCGTGGTGTATTGTAGGATCATATAACCAGAGTTGATCCCTGTGTCCTTCATCAATAATTTGGGAACTCCAGGGCTATTGCCTTCCAAGGCCAGATAAATCCTTCTATCCGAAATGTTCCCAATTTCTGAAGCGGCCAAACACGCATAATCCAAGGCCATTGCCAAAGGCTGACCATGAAAGCTGCCCCCACTGATGGTCAATTCTTCATCAATGATGATGGGATTGTCGGTCACTGAATTGAGTTCAATTTCCAAAAGCTCCTTTAAATGGAGCCACGCATTTCTTGAAGCACCGTGAACTTGTGGCATACAACGCAATGAGTAAGGATCTTGGACCCTATCACAGTCAATATGGTCTTCCATAATCTCTGAACCTTCCAAAAAGGATTTGATCCTTGTGGCTACATGAATATTGCCTTTAAACGGTCGCAGGGCATGTAATTCGCTATAAAAAGGTTTTATGGAACCCTGTAGTCCCTCTATCATCATGGTACCAATGATATCAGCTTGGGAAAGACAGCTGTGCAATTTTTCCACCACTTTTACGGCATGGGCGGCGATAAACTGTGTGCCGTTGATCAAGGCCAAGCCTTCTTTAGGTCCCAATTCCAAGGCTTTAAGACCTGTTTTCTTAAAAAGTTGTGCCGTGGTTATTTCTTCATTCTTATAGATGACTTTACCCAGACCAATAAGGGGTAGAAATAAATGGGAAAGGGGAGCAAGGTCACCAGAGGCGCCAACAGATCCTTGGGATGGAACTAGGGGAATAGCATCGTTATCTATATGCCAAATAATCCGATCCAAGGTTGTTTCCGCAATTCCTGAATATCCCTTGGCCAGCGATTGGACCTTTAGGATCATCATTAATTTTGCAATTTCAGAAGCAATAGGAGTTCCTACACCAACACTGTGGCTCTTAAGGATATTGGTCTGTAATATTTTTGTCTCTGTCTTGGATATTTTGGTGGTACAAAGAGGACCAAAACCGGTATTGATCCCATAAACAGCATGACCTTTATCGACGATGTTTTCTACAATAGTGCGACTCCGAACTACTTTTTTTCTCGTATCGTCTGAAATGCTGCCCTTGGTTTTACCGTTGGCAATGGATAGTGCTATGCTGGCAGAGAGTTGGTCTTCTCCGAATGAAAATGTCTTTGGTGCGGGAATCATAGATTACAATTTTAATACTATAAAATTATTGATTAAGTTTGATAATTACCAATACCAATTTTGTCAACATTCAATAGCTATGGGTTATCAATTAGAACTTAGACATTTTAAATATTTTTTAGCTGTGGCTGAGGAATTGCATTATCGAAAGGCAGCTGAAAAGCTTTGTATCTCCCAGCCTGGGTTGAGCAGGCAAATAAAACAAATGGAAGAAATTTTGGATACCCCTTTATTTGTCCGAAGTAAAAAAAAGGTGTCCCTTACCCCTGCTGGGGCATATTTAAGAGCGGAGCTTCAATATATCCTCAATCACCTTGATCTGACCACCAAACATTTAGAGCTTCTAAAAGACGGGGATTCTGGAGAGGTGCGTATTGGTTTTTTAGGTTCTGCCATGCAGAATGTAATTCCTGACCTTTTGATTGCATTAAAAGAGAAGTATCCCAAAGTGAGGACTAGTTTGGAAGAACTGTCCAACAGTGCCCAATTGGATGCCGTTATGAAAGATAAGCTGGATATTGGTTTTGTGCGATTGGCAAGAGTTCCTGAGGACATTCATATTCACCCCGTATTTGAGGATACCTTTTCAGTGGTACTCCCTGAGGCTTATCCGATATTATCAAGGGAATTTGAGGGAGTTCATCAGCTATCGGGTGAAAATTTTGTGCTCTTCGCCCAAGATTATAGTCCGTTGTATTATGATACCATCATGAGTATCTGCGAGGATGCTGGCTTTACACCCAAGGTGTCACACAAATCGGTACATGCACAAACCATTTTTAAATTGGTGGAGAACAATCTGGGGATTGCCATTGTGCCCACTTCCCTGCAATATGGTTTTCATATGAGGGTTAAATTTCTGGAGCTTAAAAATATTCCTCAGCGTGCCATACTTTCGGTCATATGGAAGAAGGATAATAGGAATCCCGCTTTAAAACATTGCATGGATCTGTTGATGGGCCAGAAGAATATTAATTAAAAAATGGGAATAGCATCCCCTTGTTTTCCCAAACAATAGAAATAAAAAGTCCTAGATAAACCGTGGCGACCACAAACTTAATGAAGGTCCCTGTCAAAAATCCAAGAAAAGAACCGAAGGCCGATTTCAATGCGGTTTTATGATCTGTCCTGTTGATCAGTTCTCCTACCAAAGCCCCAATAAAGGGCCAAATAATGATACCAAAAAGCCCCAGAATTGGGAATAGTAGGGCTACCACAAGCCCAACAGTGGTGCCTATCATACCGGCTTTACTCCCTCCAAACTTTTTAGTTCCTATCACCGGGATAATGTAATCCAGGGCAATTACAAGTATGGCAATACCTAAGGTGATCCCTAGAAATAACCAGTCCATGGGAATAACCGATGTAAGATGCAGTAGGAGTAAGCCCACCCAACTGATTGGCGTTCCTGGTAACACAGGGAGAAAACTACCTAGAATTCCCGTCAGCATTAGCACAAACCCTAGTATGACCAAAAGAATGTCCATGAATTTGATTTATTCGATATGGGACGAATATAAAGAGAATTAGTTACATGGCTTTCATCAATTATTGCAACTATTTTCTAAATTTTTCAACTAAAAGATTAGTTTAAACTAAAACTTTAGTTATATTAGCTGCGTCGAAAATAATTAATTTCAATAATTACCAGATTAAATAAATGTCAAATGTCACCTCGAGAGGGGATAGGAAGGGTAGAAAAGGTCTCGACTGCGCTCGACCAGACATAACGGTTTTCCACAAGCTGATTTGAGTGGTAAGGGTCGTAAGAACAGAAGAGGTTTCGATTTGGCGTTACCCGACAATTTAGAAAAACAAACATGAAACAACTTACGAAAGCAGAAGAGGAAGTAATGCAGGTGTTATGGCAATTACAGAAATGTAACGTAGCATCTATTATTGATGAGTTGCCTGAACCTAAGCCTGCCTACAATACCGTTTCCACCATTGTGAGAATTCTGGAAAGCAAGGGTTTTGTAGATCATGAAAAGGAAGGGAAAGGACATATATACTTTCCTGTGGTCAAAAAATCGGATTATAGTAATGCCTCCATTACCAAGCTTATGGATGGGTATTTTCAAGGGTCCTTTAAAAGTATGGTGTCTTTTTTTATGAAGAAGAATGATTTGAGCCTTTCTGAATTGGAATCGATTATGAAGGATATTAAAAAGGACAAAGAATAGATTATAGTTTGATAATAAATAGGAGGGTGAGAAACAACTCCAAACATAATATTTAAAAAATCAGCATATGATACAGTACATCTTGGAAAGTGTGGCGTTCCAACTGCTATTCCTTATAATTTATGACCTGTTTTTAAAAAGGGAAACTTTTTTCCAATGGAATAGGGTCTATCTGCTAGGGACATTTGTTCTTTCTTTAGTGCTGCCCTGGATAAAGATAGAAGCATTGAAAACTACTGTTTCCAATGAATTTGCGCCCTACCCCGAATATTTGTGGGGATTAAACATGGCTTCAGAAGTTGCGCTTACAAAGGAGACCTCCTATTTTGATCTTTCCTGGTACGAAATGACTTTTTATGGGGGTATGGTGTTGTCAGCGGTGTTCTTTTGTATTAAACTGATACAAATACAACGGCTTAAAAGGAATGGAGAGGTGTGCTATTTCAATCGATTTACTAGGGTAGTTGTGGCCAAAAGCAATATCGCGTTTTCCTTTTTTAAAACTATTTTCTTGGGGGATGAGGTTTTAAAAAAGGAGCATGAAAGTATTTTAGAGCATGAGTTGGTACATATCCAACAGCGGCATTCTTTAGATCTGTTGTTTTATGAATTGATGCGAATTGCGTTCTGGTTCAACCCGCTTGTATACGTATATCAATCTAGGATTTCAGAATTGCACGAGTTCATCGCCGATGCAAAGGTGTCCAAGGCCCATAAGAAGGAACAGTATCAGAATTTACTGGCTGAAGTGTTCCAAACCCATCATATTTCATTTATCAATCAATTTTTTAAATCATCATTAATCAAAAAACGAATCGTCATGTTACAAAAATCAAAATCAAAAAAAGTTTGGCAGTTAAAGTATTTGCTCTTGTTGCCATTAATTGCGGGAATGTTGTTTTACACTTCTTGTGAAGGCAATAATAGTAAGGACCCAGAGAATGAACTTGAGTCAACAAAAAGTAAAGGTACTACTAACGATTCCTCTCTAGAAGAAGGTTTGGTTGTTCCATTTGCATATGTGGACGAAGTTCCAGTATTTCCTGGCTGTGAAAATGCGGCAGATAAAAGAGCTTGTTTTCAAGAAAAAATTCAGGAACATATTCGCAAACATTTCAACTATCCTGATGAGGCACAGGAAAAGGGTGTTCAAGGTAGGGTCACCGTTATGTTCACTATGGACGAAGAAGGAAATATATCCAATATCCGAAAAAGAGGTCCACACAGGTTACTTGAGGATGAAACTGAACGTATAATTGCCAAGTTGCCTAAAATGATACCAGGGATAGATAATGGAAAAACAGTAAGCGTACCATTCTCCATTCCAATTACCTTTAAAATAGATGATGGGAGCCTAAATAATAAGGGAGCTAATGTAAAAGAAGCAGAAAAAGCAAGTAATCTAGAAGTTGATAAAGAAGCGCAGGTATTGGATGAAGTCTTTATTATTGGATACGGCCCAGCTAAAGTAAAGTAAGTTAATCTAAAAGGTGTAGATTATTAATAGAGGTTAATGATTGTAGTAAGGATCAGCATAATATTGTTCAAGTTTTTCAACAAAAAAGCCCAACATCAGTTGGGCTTTTTTGTTTATTGTTTGCTCAAAGGCATATATACTTCTGCTTTCCAATTTAGTTCATCACCGCCCAAATTGGGATTGTTATAAAAGATTTCAGTAGGAAGTCCTGTAACATCAATATTATGCTTTTTGGCATAATCCAAGAGGGCGTACCACGCTCGGTCCGAAGTTATATAGTTGCCATTGTAAATGGCCTTTAGGGCTTTGCTTTTTTTGCGAAAGCCGTATTGAAGATCTGGATGCTGTGGCAAACTATCTGATTTTATTACAGGGTACCCGAAACGATATTCAATGCTATCCTTTTCCTTATCCCATTTGGTAATTTCAATAAATGGTCTTCCTTTAAGTTTAGCACCATTATTCACCAAATAAGGGTCGAGCAAAGGAAAGTTTCTCATCATGCCTTTGGCCTTGTCAAACTGTGAGGATTTAGCGGTCACATATGCGTAATAGGCGGAGTCAATTATTTCTTCACCAACAACCGTAACGCGTATTCGCTTAAGATGGTTATGAAGGTTTTCATTAAAATCCGAGAGGGTCCTTACCGTACGTTTTTCAAAATCGGTATCCGTGAATGGGACTAGGATCTTGTTCATTAGGCTATTTTGGCCATCCTTGGCGAAGATCTTTATCTTTGAAACTGAATCATTTTCTGCGCTGATCTCCCATGAATATATATGGGTAGAGTCATTAAAACTCAAGGTTTGGTCCAGATGGCGTAAATCTAGGTCACTTGTCAGTTTAGTGCTATCAAGTGTGGAATCCCAAAGTTTTATCGTCTGGTTGATCGTACCTGCATTGGCTTTAGCCTTAATGGTAACTAAATAATCGTACGGATAGAAAAATAGATAACCAATGGCTCCCACAATGAAAAGAGTTGTGAGAATTAATAAGAACTTCTTCATAAAACTATTCCGTTGTTGCTAATTGGGATTCTTGTTTCATATTTAGGTTGTCCGTAACAAATTTCCCTAAATCCCTTCCTTGTTTTACCCCGACCTCTACCGCTGATCTATAATGTATACCACCGTACATTCTACTGATGGCAGCCTCATCGGCAGCCTTTGCAAACGACGGGAATTTTCGTACTGGAAGGCCATATGGTATTTCCGTATCGTCCTCAAAAGCAAAATTTTCTCCAAAAATACTCGTCAAGGCAGTAGAAGCTGCTCCAGAAACAACACTGTGTCCACTTGTGTATTCTGGAAATGGTGGTGTTTGAAGTACTGGCTTCCAATTTTCGTCTATATATTGGTTGATAAGGGTTTCAGGTCGAATTAGATTACTTCGATACTTTTCATCCCAACAGCTGATAAAGGCATCGGCCATGGCTATAGACGTTTTTGTATAGGCATAAAGCGTTTTGTCAAAATCACTATCTGTTTTTTTGGCAGCAATTTTAGTAATGCCAATCCAGTGTGCTCCCGGTGTTATTTTTTTTGTGGCGAACATTAAATGTCCGTAGGTCACAGAGACATATGGGTTACAATCCCAAAATTTTGCCATGGCTATTTCTTCAGAAGTATCTCCTTTGGCAGTAATTTCTTTACTGATGTCATACACTTCCTTTAGCTCTTTGTAAAATGGAGAGTCTACCTCCATTGAATAAGCTGGGGGAGGTACTGGCTTAAATTGTTCGGAGGAGTCTATCACAAAAGGACGTATTTTACTCCAATGTGGCTCAATACCATCCATATAGGAAGGTGGAGTAGGCTGCCACCGCGATTCTTCACCGGACATTACCGTAAATTTTGGCATGGTGCGGGTTTGCTTGTAATTGTCCTCATTCATCCATTCACTAATATGCTCGGCCACTTCTAAACCGTATTCTTTGGAAGCTTCAAATTCAGTTGGGTTTTGTGAAGACCATATGTTGTAAAGGCTATCCCTGAAAACAGTCAATTTTTCCTCGCTGAATATTAGCCTACGGCTCATATCCATATGCGCGATAAGTGCTGATAGATGGGCGTTTGTTGGGGCATCAGCTTTGGGGCTTGGAATAGGGGTTAAATCGGTAACTTGACCTACCAAGGATTTGTATTCCCCATTATTTACCGCAATGATCTCATAAGCCGCAATATTGGGATAAGCAAAAATTCTACTGGCTACAGGAGGCGAAAATATGTCGTGAATCATTATTTCCGTAACCTTATCTATAGATTGATGTAGCAGGTTAGGAGAGATAATTATAGGTTCTTCTTTTTTCTGACAACTGCCTAGAACAACTACTAATACCAATAAGATTATCTTCTTCATCATTTGTCATTTTTGTTTATCAATTGATATACTTGGACCTTTTCATTATTGAAAGTCGCTATTAAATATGGTCGGTTGTTAAAGTTTATAATATTTAGATGGCGAATTGATTTTTGTGAAAAATCCAATCCAATTTCATCGCCCAAAATTACATTATTTTTACCTTTTATCATAGCACCGGAGAAAGACCCCAAACGTCCATGATATGGTTTTACCCCAAAATAGTTGCCTGCAGCGAGTACTTCTTCCGATCCGTCACCATCAAAATCAAACTTCAGAAAAGCCATAATAGGCGCCACTTGTAAGTCCACCGAGAATGGTGTAAAACTGAATTTTCCATTTTTGTTCTCAAGGTATCCCGAACTTAATTCCGTTACTTCAAATACCGTTGCCTTTTCCAGTTGTTCTTTTGAAAGTATACCCTCAATAGGCTTACCGGCAAAATCCTTATACGCGGTAAATTTCTTTCTTAAACTTACTAATTGTTCGGATAGGCCTTTTAATCCTTCAATAGGGTAATCTTGTCCGTTCTTTTCAATGGTGACTATGGTTTCAGTACTGCCGTTATCATCAAAATCGGCATAATACATTTTCATGGGGGCTTGCTCGGTGGCTTTAAACTTTGAATTTAAGCCCCAATTGCCAAGCAAATAATCCGTATCACCGTCACTATCGATATCAAAAGGAATGATGCTTTGCCATAGACCTTTGATCGAGGTTAGGTTAAAATCGTCCTTCTCCAATTTACCGCCGTTATTTTTGAAAAATACGGGATTCATCCATTCCCCAACTAGTATTAAGTCAGGCTTACCGTCTCCATTGTAATCGTCCCAAATGGCATCTGTGACCATGCCAATATTTAATAAGGACTTGTTTTCAACAATCTCAAAGGCACCATTCTTGTTCTCAAGAAGATAAGACTGGGGAATCTTGCCAAAATCATTGGTGATCATTTGATTGCCTACAAAGAGATCCATATCCCCATCGGAATCAAAGTCGGCCGAGGCCAATACCGAAGCATTTTGAAAAGTGGCTGGGAGTTTTCCTGAAATAAATGTCGAATCCTTTTGAACGTAAAAACTATCGGATAGTGGTGGCATTTGATTAAAAAAATCGGCGCCTCCTGAGCCTATAAAAAGATCATTTTTTCCATCGCCATTAAAATCGGCTATAACTGCCTCAACATCTTCTTTTATGGAGTCTTTTTTGATTTCCATTAGCACCTTTTCCCTAAAACCCTCAGAATGTTGGGTATAGACCTTGGAAGGAATAAACTTTGAGCCTCCAAAGAAAATATCAGAGCTTCCATTATTGTCCAAGTCTCCGATAGCCACTGCCGGACCTCGATCAGAGAATTCATACGGGATCAATTTCTGTCTGTTGAAATCGAAATACGCGTCTTCCTTATGCACAAAATCGATACCAAGATTACCTTCGACTTTTTTGAAAATTTCTTTTTTGCTTTTGGTGAACAAAGGATAGGTTACGGGAGTTTTATTTTCCGGTTCTATGGTCAGCGTTTGGTTAACGGCTATATTCTTTAGCAACTGAGTCGTTCTATCGGGCCAAATTATACGTAGTGAATCTATTTTGGTTTCCTTACCATAACCAAAATGGATCATGGGTTCTGAAGAGGACTGAAATCCCCTTACAGTGTACATTTCCTTGTATTGAAGAATGCCCTTATGATACGAAAGTATTTTAGCGCCAATAGCAAATGGATTTTTCCCTGGGGATTTCAATTTAACCTTTAGGTAGTTCGCCTTTTTATCGGTTTTGTTTATATAAAGGGTAGCGGTATGGTTAATGTTATTTGTGACAATATCCAAATCCCCATCATTATCCAGATCGCCCATGGCCGTTGCACCTGAAATGAGGGTGTCCTGTAGGATCCAGTCTTTGGACCTGTTTATGAACCGTAAGTCTTTTTTGCCTTCAAATACATAGTTGGGTATATTTCCAGAGGGCATCATATCCAATGCCTGCTGGTCTACCAACTTGGTATTGTCTATTTTCTTTTTGATCTGGTCGTTAGAGGCAAAATTGATAAAATCTAAGTCGTTCGGACGTTTTGGAATCCCGTTGGAAATAAAAATATCTTGTTCTCCGTCCTGATTGTAATCGGCAAATAGGGAGCTCCAACTCCAATCAGTTGCGGCAATACCACTTAGAAGGGCCGTTTCCTTAAATTTACCGCCTTGCTGATTAATGTGAAGCATGTTCCGGGTAAATTGATAATGATACCCGTACTGTTCAATTCGAAGCTTTTGAATTTGTATATCATCGTCTCCTTCAGAAGATTTGAGCACAGTTTCATCTTCGGGTAGCATGTCTAATGACAGGATATCTGGCCAACCATCGTGGTTTATATCCGTAACATCATTGCCCATTGAAAAGCGCGTGGTCTGTCCAAAATGATCTTTTAAACTTTCATTGAATGTGCCATCCCCATTATTTAGATAATAGTAATCGTCTTCGTGAAAGTCGTTCCCAACATAAATATCAGGAAATCCATCTTGGTTAAAATCACTGATGGCTACACCTAGGCCATAACCATTGATACCTCCATAGATACCAGCTTCCTCACTTACATCCACAAAGGTATTGCCGTCATTTCTAAGTAGGCGGTCCCCGGTTTGAAAGTCGCGTTGAAACCGAAGATCGGCCTTGCCAAAAGATTTTTGGGTATGAACCGCATGGTTAAGAAGGTATAGGTCCAGGTCCCCATCCAGATCATAATCTAAAAAAGCAGCATTGGAGCTGAAGGTTTCAAAATCGAGCCCATATTTGGCAGAACTCTCGGTGAAGGTTTCATCTCCATTATTGATAAATAACTCGTTGTGTCCGTTAAAGCCGTTTATTCCCACTACTGCACAGACATAGATATCCAACAGGCCATCGCCATTAACATCGCCCATAACAGCCCCAGTATTCCAAGTGCTTTGGCCAGCTACGCCAGCCTTATCGGTGATGTCCTCAAAAGTTAGGTTGCCTTTGTTGATATAAAGCTTATTCTTGACCTGGTTTCCAGAAAGATAGATGTCTGCAAGACCGTCCCCATTAATATCTCCAATAGCAACCCCTCCACCATTGTAGAAATAGAGGTAGTCCAAAATATTTAGGTCATTGGTTTCAGTTAGGGTATTACTAAAGGTAATTCCGGTTTCTTCAGGAGATGGGTTCATGAATAACCCACCCTCTTTTTTGCCACAACCTAAAAGCAGCAATATAAAAATGGAAACGACAATATTCTTATTCATTTAGCCTGTATATCTTGGGTTGTGTATTGTTTAATGCCGCAATTAAGTAGGTCTTGCCATTACGGTCCTTAAATTGCTTTAGATGTTTAATTTCTTCCCTAATGAAAAAGCCACTTTTGTTATAATCTTGCCATGTAAAATTCAGGTCTTTGTTTCCTAATAATACATTTCCAAAATTGGCATCCTGTCTGGAATATTGTGGTTTAAACTCAAAATTATTCCCGCCCATGATAAGATCTATGTATCCATCTTGATTGACATCTGCACAGGAAATGCCACAAATGCAGGACAATTGCACCCTTGTAGGAAGCACTTTAATGGTAAATTTTCCTCCTCCTTCATTAATTGCGATGACCGATTCGGCAATAGCCGATTGTTTCATTATAGAGTTATTAAATACTTCTTTAGGAAATAATTCATCTATGGTCTTCTTTGCGTATTCAGAAGCTTTTAGATTTTTTTTCTTTAAGGAAACCATCTGATTGGTCAGCTCCTTTTTCTGATGTAATGGATAATCTTTTCCATTTTCCTGTAAGGTTACAATCTGCTCTATGGTACCGTTGCCATCAAAATCGTTGATCCACATTTTCATTGGATTATTGGGCGTAGGCCTATAATGTAAATTTGTTCCCTGATTACCCAGAACCAGATCATTGTTACCATCGTTATCCAAATCGGCTACTTCTACTACATTCCAAAGCCCATGAAGACTATCCAAAGTGGTGGGTAATTTGGATAAACGCCTTCCCGAATTTCTATATATGTTTGGAGTTCCCCATTCTGATACGGTCACAAGATCTTTCTTTTTATCTCCATCCATATCTGCCCATACAGCATTGGTGATCATGCCGGCGTCTTTAAGGTCATAGGCCAGACGTTCCGTAGAATTCTTAAAAGTACCATCCCCGTTGTTCTCAAGGAACAAATGATCGGGGTTTACACCATAGGTGCCCACAACACTCCTGGAGCCAATGAACACATCCATATCCCCATCTCCATCAAAATCATTTGGGGCAATGGTGGAAATATTTTTAAAGGTAGACGGGAGTGATTCTTTCGACCTTGTAAAAACCCCTTTACCGTTGTTGAGATATAGGCGGCTACGGTAGGTCATTTCCTCTCCCACTTGATTGCCCCCTGATCCTACAATTAGATCTAAATCTTTGTCGCCATCCACATCCAGGAAGGCAGCAGCGGTATCCTCATATTCTGCATCTTCCTCAAAAACTCTCTGACTCACGGGTGTAATTTTCCCATTGCCAGAATGGGTATAAATGCTTGCGGGTTGCCCTTTGGCTCCGCCCATAAAGATATCCTCATGGCCATCCCCATTAATATCTCCAACAGCTAGAGCTGGACCTTCCTGTGACAAAAGTTTATAAATTAATCCTTCATATACAAAATCATTATAACTGTTTTCCTTGTGGGCTATAAGGGAGTTGTTCTTTATTTCCTCCAGCATAGGTTTTATGGCCTTGGGGTTGGGAACCTTATAGCGGGTAGTTGCTTGTTTATGATCAAAAGTAATGGTCTGATCGGCAGTAATATTCTCCATTTTTTGGGTCATATCATCAGGCCAAATGATCCTTAGGGAATCTATGGTTTTTGAACTTCCCAATCCCATTGTCATGGTATAGTCCATAGAGGACTGAAAACCTCTGGAGGGGATCAATTCCTGATAGACAATATTTCCGGCATGGTAGAGCGTTGCCGAGGCACCTACACCAAACCTATTGCTATCCGTTCCTTTGAACTTTAATTTTATATAGTGGTTGTTTGTAAGTGTATTTGCCTTGTTCTCATAAACAAAGGCTAGCATATTTACATTGTTCACTACCAGGTCCAGGTCGCCATCATTATCCAAATCCCCATAGGCTGCTCCGTTGGACATGCTTGGCAATTCAAACCCCCATTCTTTGTTGGCGTTTGAGAAAGTAAGGTCCTTATTGTTTTTGTATGCGAAATTGGGCTGTGGTTTTATTGGCATTTTGTTTATAATGGAGTCAATGGATTCCTTCCTGCCCGTAAGCGCCATTTTTTGAATGATCTCATTGGCGAAGAAGTCAACAAAATCAAGATCCGTCAGGTCGTGGTTTATCCCATTGGTAATATATATATCCCTGAAACCGTCATTGTCCATGTCAAAAAGCAAACCGGCCCAGCTCCAATCCGTGGCATCAACACCACTGAAATAGGCTATTTCAGAAAAGGACCCGTTCCCATTATTTAGTTGAAGGGTATTTTGAATGTACTGCTGATAAAAATCCTTTTCCTGTTTGAGTTTAAATACATCGTACCCATCAAATTCCATGACAGATTTTACACGCTCATCGGCTTCAGGCAACATATCAGTAATAAATATCTCCACATTACCATCATTATTGATGTCTGCCATATCTACCCCCATAGCCGAAAGCGATAGGTGGGAGGTCCATCCTTTTATATCCTCTGTAAATGTGCCGTCTTGGTTGTTGATGTAGAGGTAATCCCTTTCGTAAAAATCGTTGGAAACATAAATATCTGGGTATAGATCTTTGTTGAGATCAGTAATCATGACCCCCAATCCAAACCCAATAAGACTTCCGTAGATTCCAGCTTTTTCGCTTACATCAACAAAAACGCCATTATCATTGCGCAAAAGCATATCTCCCACACCTTTAAATATGTCTGGAACGCCTTCCCAATCTTGGGCTCTTACATCGCGTTGTTCTGCATATCCCAAACTACTTACAGGGATATTACTGTTGTTTAGGATATAGGCATCTAGGTCGCCGTCCTTGTCATAGTCAAAAAATGAGGCATGGGTAGAAAACCCTGTCTTGGCCAGATTGTATGTTGCTGCTTTTTCTGTGAAAGTTAGATCTCCATTGTTGATGTACAGATCATTATCATGGTTGTTGCCTTCCATATTGCCAGCATTACTAACATATATATCTAAAAGCCCATCCTGATTGATATCTACCATTACGACCCCTGTAGACCAAGGTTTACTGCCTTCTACCCCAGCTGAAGCAGAAATATCCTCAAATTTCATATTTCCTTTATTGAGGTATAATTTGTTGGGGCCCATATTGGCGGTCATATAAATATCCACCAATCCGTCGTTGTTTACATCTCCAATGGCAACCCCGCCGCCATTATAAAAGTTGCGGTATTTGAAAATATTGAAATTCTTTTTGTTTTCAATATGGTTAATAAAATCAATTCCCGTTTGCTCAGGAGTGAGAAGTGTAAATAGAGTAGGGGCCTTATCGGCGTCTTTTGCCTTATCTTCCTTTTTGGAGTTGCAACTTAAAGAAATTCCTAAAACCCCGATTAGGATTGCCAGTATAGTTTTATTACTTCGTTTCATATCGATTACTTCCTGTTTTTGATCAAGAATACAGGAGACGCATTGTTCATTCCAACAATATAATGTTCCCTATTATTTATTATTATTTTTTGTATAGTTCTAGCGGGACCTGAAATATCGAAATCTTGATTTCGAGCCCAATAAAAGCCCCCATTTTTATCATTTATCAAAACTAGGCCATGTGATGCATCCAACCTACCTAATTGAGTGCTTATTTCAAAGGTATTCCCAACGAATACCATGTCTTTATAGCCATCCATATTTAAATCATCAACCAAAATATCATGGGTTGTGGATGATTGAACTATTAACGGTAGTTCTTTTGGAGTAAAATTTCCTGAGCCATCATTCTCAAAATACATACTTTTCAATTCAAAGATTTGCTTTTTTTGAGCATTTTCCAATTTTTGTTTGGTAAACAAGTCAGTTAGAGTGGCTTTGGCGAATTTTTTGTAAGACAAATATTCTTTGTTAAGAAATGGCATTTGCTTGACTAATTCATCTTTTGACGCGAAGGGTGTTTCTGTGTTCCCTTCATAATAGGTGACCAGAGGTTCTATAGAGCCGTTCTCATCAAAATCTGATCTATATAATGTTAAAGGCTTTTCTTTTGAGGCTTTTAACCTGCTATTTAATCCCCAATTCCCTGCCACAAGATCTATGTCGCCATCTTTGTCAAAATCTTCGGCTACAACAACGTTCCACCATCCGTTGGATAGTTGTAATTCAGATGAATTAAAAGGAACATATCTGCCATTTACATTTTTCAATATAGATATAGGTGCCCAATAGCCTACACTTATAAGCTCTTCCTTTCCGTCGTTGTCAATATCGGCCCAAATAAAATCTTTCACATTTGGCAGCTCATTGAAACTTTTATAATTATCCGATTCAGGTTGGGAAAAAGTGCCCTTGCCGTCATTCAAGAAAATGAATTGACGTGCCGGTTCACCAAATTTGAGGGGGATTTGATCTGAAGATATCAAGACATCCAGGTCGCCATCATTGTCAATATCTTTTACCTTCACTTTGGAGGCATTGAACTCTACATCTTGAAATTGCAGAGTGTCTTTTATGAAGGTTCCCTTTTGGTTAATGTAAAGTCTGGGACGCAGCCTCGGGCCACTTTCAAATTCATTTCCTCCGCTCACAACAAGAAGATCTTCCCAGGTATCACCGTTTGCATCAAAGAAAACATGCGAAATATCTTCACTTAGGGCATCTTGAAGAAATAGATCGTCCTGTGCACTACTAAAAGCACCTTCCTTATTCTGAATAAATAATTGAGAGGCCTGTGTTTTTGCACCGGCGATAAAAATGTCCTGCCGATTGTCCCTGTTAATGTCCCCAACTGATATTTCTGGCCCTTCATTAGTGTTGGCATAGGGAATAAGGGGATCCCTATTGAATTCTAATGTGGAAGGATCTTTGTGAATAAAGGAAATTGCATTTTCCGTATTGGAAAAATAGGAATTGTTGTTTTTCGTAGAAGCGTATGCGTAAGTATTGGTTGCCTCCGACTCTATAAACGTTATTCTTTTGTTGGTATTTATATTATAGAGCATTTGCGTTTTTCCTAGAGGCCAAATTACCCTAAGGGAATCTATGTTTGTGATGCTACCAAGGCCCATATGCTGTATATTGGGTACGGCAGATAAATAACCCCTGGTTACAAAGTGTTCCTGGTATAAAATCCCTTTGGGAGTGTAGGCCATAAGCTTAGTTCCTATGCCAAATTTATTGTTCGATGGCCCTTGCAGGACAACTTCCAAATAATTGGATTGATTCTTGGCCTGGGTTTGGTTTTCTAGGATAAAGGCGTCTTCATCAATGTTGTTTACAATAATATCAAGATCGCCGTCATTGTCCAGGTCGGCATATACACATCCGTTACTAAAGGTAGGTTCTTTGTTAAACCAATCCGAGGTAACATCTTGAAATGATAGATCACCATTGTTCTTAAAAAAATAATTGGCAACCTTCTTTTGAGGGATGTCTTTGATGAACTCCATGTCAGCAGCGGACATGCCTTTATCTAGTCTTTTTTGAATAGATTCATTTGCGATGAAACTAATGAAATCCATATCGTTGGTCGCCTTTTTTATACCATTGGAGATGTATGCATCTTTAAAGGAATCATTGTCAAAATCTGCCAATAGAACGCCCCAAGACCACTCTGTCGCAGCTAATCCAGCCAAATGCCCAATCTCACTAAATGTATTATTACCTAAATTTAGATGCATTGTATTCTGCATAAATTGAGGGGAATACCCATTTTTTAAATACGATTGGTAGGTGGGATAAGCATATTCCAGGCCAGATGTTTTATAGGTTTCCAAATCTTCGGGAAGCATGTCCAAGGACATAATATCTGTTAGACCGTCATTGTTAATGTCAGCAATGTCATTCCCCATGGAGTAGTGGGTAGTATGCCCTAAACTTAAATTATTATTAGTGATGAGTTCTTTAAAAGTGCCATCGGTCTGGTTGATGTATACGTAATCATTTTCAAAGAAATCATTACCAACGTATATGTCGGGAAAGCCATCATTATTGAGGTCACTGACACCCAGCCCCAATCCATAACCAATTCTACCTTGAAAAATTCCGACTTCTTCGGAGGAGTCTACATAGCTGCCATTTTCATTCTTAAAGAAACGATCACCAGACTTTGGATCCATAAATTCTCTTTGAGATCCCCTTCCGTAGGTGCTATTGGGATGTACGGAGTGGTTCATAAGAAACATGTCTAGATCCCCATCTAGGTCGTAATCCAAAAAAGCGGCTTGGGTAGAGAATCCAATGAAATCAAGTCCATATTTGGCCGCGTCTTCCTTGAATACGGGAATACCATCTGAATTAACTCCTTGATTAACGAACAGTAGGTTTTTGCCGGTGATGCCATTGAAATCACCCACTTTGCACACATAGATATCCAGTAGACCGTCATTATTTATATCAACATGTGTCACCCCGGTAGTCCAATTCCCTTGATTTTTAATTTGGGAAATGGCAGTGGTGTTTTTGAATTTCATTCCACCAAGGTTCATATAGATTTGGTCTTCACCTTGATTGGCTGTAAAATAGAGGTCAATTAGGCCATCATTATTGAAATCAGCAGCTGCTATTCCTGCTCCATTGTAAAAATACAAGTAGTTCAGAATATTTAATTCCGGAGTCTCTTTTAGGGTATTGCTGAAATTAATGCCAGTAGTTGAGGTGTCTAATCTAATAAACCTCTTAAGTTCATTTTTTTGGCATCCAGATAGTAGTATGGTAAGTAAAATTAAATGCCCAAAAATCCTGTTCATTACTCTAATTATGAAGAGGACAAGATACTTAATCTGCTACTAGCATGGAAGATGAATGGCATAATTTTTTTAACTAGATTTTGTTAAAATATTAATTTTGTTGTCTGGTTTTAATCAAATAAACTAGATCATTCTGACTGCAATCTATTTTTTTTACTAATAAGCATAAAAAAACCCCGACTAAATTAGTCAGGGTTTTTATACTTAGTATGTTATGTTGGATTAATATCCAGGATTCTGAACCAAGTTAGGGTTTGCCAACAATTGAGTTGGAGGGATTGGGAACAAGTTACGAGCTGTGTTTCCAATTTCACCTGGTTCTTTAAATAACCAATCTCTGTTGAACTGTCCGAAACGGATCATGTCGTTTCTTCTCCAAACTTCTTGGAATAATTCACGACCTCTTTCATCCAAAAGTTGCTGCTCACCTACAGAAGTAAGTGGGTTGGCACCTCTTAACTGACGAAGTGCATTTACCATAGCAGTAGGATCTTGTCCACTACGTAACATGGCTTCAGCTTTCATCAAGTAAGCATCTGAATAACGGAATACAATTTCGTGACCTACAAAACCACCACCGTATCTCGGGTTGTATTTCATAACACGAATTCCTGTTGTTTCATCATTGTTGATAAAGCTAGTATTGCCTTGCCCATCTTTAAAATCTCTTTTGAAGGTCAATGGTGCACCAGCTCTGTCCGTCAAAGGAGTTCCATTTAAAGCGTATTGTTGCCCAATAAGGTATCCGAAACCAACGTTAGATCCATCTTCAAGACCACCATTGTCAGTAGTTCCTGCAGCACCAGTAAATGGCTTACCTGCTGGAGGTACACCACCACGTCTTTCTTCTTGGCCATCCAAAGGATTACCGTTAAGATCAACTCTGTTGCTGTTAGCATCTCCTTCGTAAAGGTCGTAGAATTCGGCCAACGTACTAAAACCGTTCCAACCACCACCTCCAATAGCTGTGGAGTTGTAGTGTAGTCCGTTGAATATTCTGTTACCTGTAGCTAAAGATGTCAAAGACCAGATAGTCTCATTGTCAGCTTCTTGTCTGAATAAGTCAAAGAATCCTGCTTGAAGTGCAAATCCATCTGCTGCAATTGCATCAACCAAAGAAATTACTTGGGCCATATCGCCAGAATCGGCACTAGTACCAAGGTAAATGTGCTTATTCAAAAGAACTTTTGCTTTTAAATGACGAGCGGCAGCTTTGCTTGCTCTATTAAGTGCTGCGCCTGTACCGGCATTTGTGGTTGGTAAATTAGCAATTGCCTGATCAAGGTCTGCTAAAATAACATCTAGAGCAGCTTGTCCAGATAATACCTCAGGTAAAGCTGATGATGGTAAAGATGTATCCCTAAAAGGAACTTGTCCGTAGTTATCCAAGATAACCCACATGCTGTAGGCTCTCATAAAACTTGCATCACCAATGTTGGCTGCAGTTGGGTTACTTCTTGAGTCCAATACTTGGGAAGCAATTAACTGGTTTGCATTGAACTGGTTCCAAACAGTACCGATAAAGGCATGTTCTCCGTTCCATGAATGGTTGTGAAGTACTCTCCATAAACCATTATCACCCCAGTCAGTTCCTCTTGTAGGAACTAGAGCTGCATCTGTTGTTACTTCTTGGAGTGCAAAGAAATTTGCTTGGTCTCCATATTGTCCACCAACACGGTTGTATAGTTCATCAACCGTTGAGCTTGGATCTGCCAACCCTTGGAAGCCTTCACTAATAATAGAGTCGGTTTCTTCGATTTCTAGGTTGGTACAGGCGGTGAGGCCTATCACAGACGCTATAGTTAGAAAATATATTTTGAATTGATTTCTTTTCATGATATTCAATTTTTTAATTAAAAGGATGCATTAAGTCCAAAGGTTATTGTTCTTGGATTTGGATACGCCGCCCAGTCGATTCCTCTAGTTGGTACACCAGAACCTAAATCACCAGTAGCCGTTGTAACTTCAGGATCAAGTCCGCTGTAGTCTGTAACTAAGAATAAATTCTGTCCTGTTACGGATAAACGTAAAGTCTTGAACAAGCCTTCACCTGTTAATGGTACATTATAACCTACTGACGCACTCTGTAATCTTACAAAATCACCTTTTTCAAGGAATCTTGTTGAAACGTCTGCAGAAGCTCCACCATCTTCACCACTAGTAACAACATTTTGAGTTACGTTTCTAGCGTTTCCGATAGATCCTCCTGTGAAGAATCCGTTAGCAGTGTTATTGTAAACCGAGAATCCGAACTGACCTGAAAAATAAGTCGATGCATCCCAGTTTCCACTTCTAAAGTTTAAAGATAATCCAGAAGTAACATCTGGTAAGGCATCCTCACCAACAAATGTTTGATCTGCGATAGGATCTCCTGTTCCATTACCATCTACATCTTGGTAAATTGGAAAGCCATTGCTGTCAAATCCTTCAAAGATCGCCATGTAATAAGAGAACAAAGATCTACCAGCTTCAAATCTCTGTGCAAATGCACCAGAAAGACCTTGACCGTTAATCTCACCAGTATTAATTGCACTAGCGAAATCTTGTACTTCGTTTTGGTTGTATGCTATGTTAAAGTTAGCAGAGAATGTAGTATTTGCAGATTGAATAAAATCATATCCAAGTGAAAATTCAATACCCTGGTTTAAGATAGTTGCATCAACATTACCAAACTGGAATGGATCCACTGCAGGTGCTGCAGGAGGAGTTCTTAATATAAGATCAGTTGTTTCACTACGGTAAACATCTAAGCTACCAGATAGTCTGTCATTATTAAATCCGAAATCCAAACCTACGTTAAAGTTCAAAGTTGATTCCCATTTCAAATCAGGAACGTCAGTTGCAACAATTGCCAGACCGTTTTGGTTCACTACGTTATCATTTTGGATACCTAGGCCTCCGAAACGTTGTCTTGCAACAAAGTTACCATATCCTAATCCATCTTGGTTACCAGTGATACCACCACTCAACCTTAGTTTCAAGGTAGAAACAGCATCTCCGACGAAATCTTCTTCGCTCATCTTCCAAGCAAAAGCTCCAGAAGGGAAATATCCGTATTGATTTTCTGGACCAAATCTAGAAGAACCATCAGCTCTAACTGTTCCAGTAAATAGATATTTATTGGAGATAGTATAATTTAAACGGGCAAAGAATGACTGTAATTCATCTGTGTTGTCAAAAGTGTCTGCTGTCATGGCAGCTACCAATCGGTTAAAACCTAGGCCAACATTCTCCCCGGATACAACTGCTGGCTGCAGTCTGTTAACAAGTAGACCGTTGGTATTTGTACCGTAGTAGTATTGTTGGTAAGAACCATCAATAATATTTGCAGCTCCATTAACAGTTTCTCTTAAATCAGCACCCATTTGATTTAAATCAGTGGTGGAGAAAGTTCTAGCAGCAGAATTTCTACCACTAACGTTGAAATCTTGGAAGGAATAACCTACCAATGCATCAAAACTGGAATCTTCAAATTCTTTCTTATAGTTCAGCGTAGCTTCCAATAAGTGATTTTCTCTGTTAAGTGTATTGAACACTCCAAATCCTTGTCCTTCTATCCCAGTAAAGTTTTGAACGTCCCCAGAAATAACTGAAGTATTCTCTCCTTCTGATTTGTCATAACCCATGTTTACTTTACCTGAAAGTTCAGGAGTAAATTTGTAATCTATGGTACCGTTTACCAAAATTCTGTTGGTAAATGTTTCATTCTGGGTATAAGCTAAATAGTTAGCAGGTAATATCTGAGTTCCTCCATCTGAGAAGTTAGGGTCAGTACTCCATGTTGGGTTGGCCGAATAACCAGCACCTAGGATATCCCCACGGAAACCAGCGCCACCAGATAAAGGTGCCGTCTCATCGTTAACACGTGAGATACTGGTTTGAAGTCCTAAAGTTAATTTGTCATCCAAAAACCTTTGAGAAATGTTCAATCTACCAGTAATACGTTCCAAGCTAGATTTTTCAACAACCCCAAACTGTTTGCCATATCCAAAAGTAGCGCGTATGTTACCACTACCGTAGTTATTGGAATAGGATAAGTTTTGATTTTGAGAAGCAGCAGTTCTTGTCAAGAATTCTTGCCAATCTGTATTGTTGCCAAAATCTACTGAAGATGCATCACCACCAAATTGGGTAACTGCGTCCAAATATTCTTCTCTATCTAAAAGATCATAACTGTTAGCAGGTGTAGCGATACTTAGAGTGGAAGAGAATTCAAATTTTCCTCCTGTACTTCCTTTACCACTTTTTGTTGTAATGATAACAACACCGTTCGCACCTCTGGAACCGTAGATCGCAGTTGCGGAAGCATCCTTAAGAATACTGATGCTTTCGATATCCGATGGGTTCAAGAAATTCAATGGGTTTTTTACAGCACTTCCACCGCTTCCGGTATCACCACCTGGAGAAGTGTTACCTCCAGCCAATGGCACACCATCAACAACGAACAATGGGCTGTTGTCACCCCTTACAGAGTTGGAACCACGAATGTTCAATTGGATTCCTGCTCCTGGCTCACCACTTGTCTGTTGAATGTTGACACCGGCAGTTTTACCTTGTATCAACTGTTCTGGAGAAGCAATGGCACCGCCGTTAAAATCGGCAGCTGTAACAGATGTTACTGATCCTGTTGCATCTTTAACTGTAGTTGTACCATAACCAATAATAACAACTTCATCCAATGCCTGCGCATCTTCTTCAAGTGTTACCGAGATAGTGGTTCTGCTGTTTACAGCAACCTCTAATGGTTTGTAGCCGATATAGCTGAAAACCAAAGTAGCTGTACTTCCCACATTATTCAATGTGTAATTACCATCAAAATCTGTCTGTGTACCGTTGGTAGTTCCCTTTACCAAAACACTGGCCCCAGGTAAAGGGCCGCTGGCATCAGAAACAGTACCTGATACCGTCTGAGCTTTTGCAAGTCCAAAGCATAAAAATGCCCCAACAAGCAATAAGCTTTTTAGTAGCGTAATCTTCATAAATAAGTAATTTTAGTTTAGTTAATTTCAATTCCAGGTTAAACTTATGCAAAATATTTGTTAAAATGGCTAAGAATACTGAATAGAATTTTACGAAAACGGTTTCGTGTTGATAACTTATGTTAAAATATTATACTCGTAAACTTAGCTGCACTAAATTATGTAATCAGTAAATTATTAATCAAAAGTTTGTTAAGTGGCAAGGCAAAACAAATATATGAATTTTTATTTAATCAAATTTTTGTTAAAATTATCTGACTAAAACCAAGGATTATTTACTTTGTGCTTGTTATTGTTAAATAAATCCAATTTTAGATTTAAGACCTTATTAATGTCTATTTTTCACCTGAAATAATTGCTGTTCCCTAAAATCATTAATCATTTTGAGAAGAAAAATAACCCTTAAGCATATTGCTAGAGAATTAGGAGTATCCATTTCTACGGTTTCCAAAGCCTTGAAAAATAGCGAGGAAATAAGTAGGGATACCAAGGATAGGATTCAGGCCTTCGCAAAACTCTACAATTACAAGCCTAACAATATAGCCATAAGCCTAAAGAACAAACGAACCAAAAATATCGGGGTCATTATCCCCAATATAGTCCATCACTTTTTTACAACTGTGATCCGTGGCGTTGAAAAATATGCGAACGAAAGGGGATATAACGTTATTGTTTGCCTTTCAGATGAATCGTTTGACAAAGAGGTTATTAACATGGAAATGTTGGCCAATGGCAGTATTGACGGTTTTATAATGTCATTGTCTACGGAGACACAAGCCAAAAACGACTATAACCATATTAAGGAGGTAACCAGCCAGGGAATCCCTTTGGTCATGTTCGATAGGGTAACTGATGAGGTGGAATGTGATAAGGTAATCATTGATGATAAGGTCAGTGCCTATAAGGCGGTTAAAAAGTTAATAGATAGTGGAAGGCGCAATATTGCTTTGATCAATACAGAAAACCTGAGTGTTAGCAACGCAAGAACAGAGGGCTATTATCAAGCGTTACAAGATGGAGGTATCCCCATAAATAAGGACTTGGTGTTGACCCTTCCCTTTGAAAGCATAGACGAAGCCGCAATTCAACATTTCTTTGATACGGTTTCCATGGATGCCGTCCTATGTGTAAATGAAATATTTGCCATTTATGGAATGCGGGTGGTACAAAAAAAAGGGTTGAAGATCCCAGAGGATGTTTCTTTCATCGGTTTTACGGATGGTCCCCTATCCAAATATGCCAACCCTAGTCTCAGTGCTGTAGCCCAACATGGAGAAAGCATGGGTGCGATTGCTGCACAAATGTTGATCGATAAGGTGGAAAATGAGGAAGAGGAGGAGGTATACAGAACCGAAATCTTAGATTCTACCCTGATTGAAAGGGAGTCCACTGTCAATTAAATGTATCCAAATGAAAAGGGCGACTTTTTAGGGCCGCCTAATGGAAAACCAACTAACTCAATTCACTTTAAACTCAAACACTTGCGATTGGGACGAATTTCCTGCCCTATCTTTTGTTGTTATTTGCCAATAATATATTTGTCCACTTGCAACATCGAGATCAATAGAATTGGATGTCTGAGCTGCCACAAAAGTTGAAGGTGGATTATTTGTGTCCAAATAAATATCGTAAGTAGAAATATCGTTATCTACATCATTGGCATTCCATTTAATGGTAATTGTACCGGCATTTATACTTGATCCTGGTTTTGGAAAAACTGCCTCTGCAGGAAAAGGAGCATGACTTTCCTGTGGGATACCTGCGTTGTAAAATTTCCAATCACTGCTTTGAGCAGTAGAGTTTGTGCCCTTTGCTTTTGAAACAACATTCCACTTAAAGGGTGTTCCCCTTAAAATAGTGATCGATTTTTCATTTGTTTCGGAAGATATACTTTGAGAAGTATTGGTCTCCAAATTGGTTATGTTCACCAGGTAGGAGTCGGTAAACTCTGCACTGTTCCATTTAAAGGTAACCGTGCTTTCCGTTTCAGAGATAATAACCCCCTCATTACAGGTTTCGTTATTGGCTGGAAAAATGAGGGTTGCTGCCAAAGGTGAGGGGGCAGGAGTTGTTGGTGTGTCCTCACCGTCCTTGCTGCCACCGCATCCTATTGAAAACAGGGCAATTATAATAGGGAGTATGTGTTTTAAGGTGTTCATTTCTTGAGAATTTTAAATACCTGTGATTCGTTTTTATTGGTGATTTTTAAAATATAGAGACCACTGGATAAATGGTCTAATTCCAGTCGGCCAATGCCCTTGTCTTGAGTTGCGGTTTTAGCATAGACCAAAAGCCCTTGGGTATTATATATTGCAATGCCAGAAGGGGATTGGAATGAGCTTCCCAGAACATAAAACAATTCGTTGTTGGTAATTGGATTGGGGTAAATCGTTATGGTATCATGTAAAACGATTGTTTCTTCATAATGTCCCTGGCAATCCTTATCCGTCTTTACACTTAAAGAATTCACTTCTTGATTTAACTCCAACGTTAATTGATCTTGTGTAGTAGTATAGGTTTTGTCGTTTAGCTGAACGGTATAGCTATGTCCTCCCTTTAGGTCCAGGGTGATTAGTTTGCCGGAGATATCTACCTTAGAGCTAACACTCAAATCTTCTGGTTCGCTAATGGTCACATTAAAACACTGATTGTAGGTGGGTTCTTCGGCCAAGGTTATGCAAATGGAGTAGTTTCCCGCCTCGAGATCACTAAATTGAACAGTGTCTGTAAAAGAGATCACCTCTGTTTTTGGGCCGCTTAAACTAGCTGTATACGTGTAGCTTTCCAATGCTTCAATGGTAATTTGACCATTATCTGATGATCTACAAGTTTCACTATAAGTGGCAATATTGAAATTGGACGTTGGCAAGGAGAAAACCGTACAGCCGCTTACATTCACTTGATCCCCAAAAGGGGTGTCCGGACAAATGTCATCTGAATCAATTACACCATCATTGTCGTTATCCGGTAAGTTGTCATTAGGGAACAGGGAAGATGGTTGGTCCCCATAAATTCTAAATTCTCCGGGTGCCAAAGTGATAGGGGCGGTTTTATTGTCAACATGGTACTTTAGATTGTTATTTAAAAATTCGTACCATACTCCGGTTTGCTGGAATTCAGGATCGATGGCTTGTTGGGTCAACCCAAAATTCCCAATTACGGTCACATACTTTATTTCCCCTTCGAGCGCAGATGGGAGTGTTAAATGAATCGATTTTAGTCCAGTGGTCGCCGAGGTGTTTAATGAGAAGTCTGTGGTTTCGAATATGGGTTCATTAACCTTGAGATCTATGAGTTTGCTCCAAAGGTCATAAATAGCCTTGCGTTCCGGCTTGTCATAATATTCCCATCGAATAGGTTTGTTGCCCGTTCTGCCATTTTGATCGATGGATACATCATATCCCAATTCCCCAAATTGCCAAATCATTTTTGGTCCTGGTACTGTAAAGAAAAAAGCACCTGCCGCTTGCATTCGTTCCAAGGCTGTATTTAGATCTTTGGTGCTATAATTCTCGTTGCTATTTCCAAAGTTCAGATTTTTATACATTAGCCTTTCCTCATCATGACTCTCCATATATGAAACCGCGGCAGGAAGACCAAATCCTTTTGTTTTGTAGGAGACCCCAGAAAAATTCGAGACACCAGATTGATGATAGCCCATACTAGCTTCATTATAGGGCCCTGTTTGTTTGTTCCAAAGCATAATACCCTTTCCTTCATCAATTCTGTAATTGGCCCAAAGTTGTTCCTCTTGAATGCCCCCAAGATGTTCAAATATTACAAGTAAATTTGGATCTACGGACCATTGGGTATCTGCATAGCCCTGAAGCACTGTTACCCTATCTTGTTGAAGGGTATTGGTGCAATTTTCATCGGATTCTGAACAGTTTTGGGTGAAACCCTTGGTAAGGTCCCAGCGCATTCCATCAATTTTGAATTCTTCTATCCAATAGCGGAGCGTTCTGTTAACGTAGTCTTTTGTTGCTTGGGATTGATGGTTATAGTCATTAAATACGCTATATGAATGTTTGGCCGAGATGTTGAAAAAAGGATTGTCTGCTGTTGCTTTTCCTCCTGTACCTCCATTGGAGTCGTTCCATAATCGATAATATGGATTCTGTCCTGATGCGTGGTTGTAGACCACATCTAAAATTACGGCCATACCCCTCTTATGGCATTCATCAACGAGCTGCTTTAAGGCTTCCGGATTCCCGTAATACTTGTCCAAGGCCATATGAAATGAAGGATTGTAGCCCCAGCTTTCATTCCCGTCATATTCACTTACTGGCATAAGCTCTATTGCATTGATTCCAAGACTTTGTAAATAGTCCAACCTTGCCCTAAGGGCATCAAAGCTGTGCAGCTCATCAAAATCCCTTATTAGGATCTCATAGATCACCAAATCTGTTTTAGGAGGTTTGGTGAAGTTTAGGCTTTCGTTGGACCAAGAATAAGGAGCATCCCCAGTTCGTAAAAGGGTAACCGCCTCGGTGGTCTTGCCGGCAGGGTATGCAGGAAGGTTGGGAAATGTAGTGCTGTTTATATACTGATCATTATAAGGGTCCAAAATAATTGTGGAGTAGGGATCGGCAATATTAATTTCATATTCCACCAAATATTGGTACAAATGGTTTTTTTGGGGGGTAAGCCCATTGAGTTCTATCCAAAAACGATTTTTTCCTGTGTCTTTCTTTAAGAGGTACGTATTCTCTATTTCCCAATTATTGAAATCTCCAATCAAGTGAACGAATTCTTTTTCTGGGGCGTATAAAACCAATGTGGCCTTGGTATTGTCAATAGGATCCAGATTGATGCCATCTAACATGCCAGCAGGTAGAGCCTGCTCAATGACGGTTGGATTTATGAGTGCCTTAAATGTTTCTGAAAGTATGGTAGTCCCATCTGTGGCCTCTAATACAAAATTCGTGTTTTCGGTAACAGTGTGATTATAGGAGTAATTGGTCGCAGTTGAGGACGAGGTATTAATAATAGTGCCATTGGCTTTCAGTGTAAAATCTGCCGCTAGGGAAGTGGAAGCTGAAATAGTAATGGCCTCTCCTTGATTTATTAGGGTGGTTTCTTCAAGTGGCGCTGTGAGGTCTAGTTGAAAGGCACCAACCTCATGGGTGATGTCCTGTGATTTTTTGTCTCCCGTTCCGTCCTTTGCTTTTACCAAAAACCCAATCTTTCCTATACCTGTGCGGTTATAAAAGGATGTTGGCGTAAAGCTAATGGAGTATTTGTCCGTGCTTGAATTATAGGTTAGTTTGTTTGCCTCGTTGGAGTCGGTCCATTGCCCGTTTGTAGGGCAGTCCATTATATTGGTGTCGTTCAGATCAAAAGACCAGGACCATAAATAAAGGGAATTAGCCGAAATGCCCAATGCACTTTCGTCAATACTATTCCCGTTGAAAGTTAGGGTCACCACATCAGATTCGTTAAATACTTCCGGACTTACGGAAACGGTAACGTTTTGTTGCTGTGCCCATGAAAACATGAAATGGTTTAGGAGTAAGAAAAGCAGTAGAAGTTTTTTCATTTCGATAGATTATTAAAACATAAAAAAGGGCTGTTAAAAACAGCCCTTTTAATTAATTAGTTTTTAACCAAGGAATAAGTGTATCCTCTTGGATTGCTAAGATCCAATGTGATGGTGTAATTACCATCCTCCGGTACTGAAATATTGGTGCCATTAAATTCTAATGATCCATCTGCACCATTGTCGCCCAGGTTTAATGCCCAGTCATCATTGGCCCTAAATTTAAGTCCGTTATCAGGAGCATCCTGCTTAGTTAAGTCAAGCACTACTGACCAAGTCTTCATAATAGGATCATAGGTAAGATCATGATCTTGTCCAGGGGTCCCGCCTGGACCTGCAGGCCAGCTACGTGGAGTTGCATTACCAGTTACAGACCAAGCTGTTTTTTCCAATGAATAGGTCAAGGCTTCAGTGTCTGCCTTTACAAAATAATAGCCACCAGTACCGTCTGGGGTACCACAATTTACTTCACCATCTTGCTTAAGGACATTTGTGTATGATCCGTTGGATGATCCTGCATCTCCATAATCCCCATCAAAACTGCCATTACTCGGTAAGAATTTATATTCTGATCCTGCATTGGCCATATAAACAAAGCCTTCGAAGTCTGTTTCGCCAAAAGCGGAGGCTGCTAGCGGTACAGCATCGGCAGGGGTCCAATCGTTACCGTAACCACTTGCTCCCAAAAAGCCACCAACAACATAAATTTTTGGTGATTCCGTAGTGTAGGCACTAATGGTCATAGTTGCTATTTCGCTGAACATATCCATTTCACTTCCAACACTTGCTTTCACCCTTACATCGTATGCTTGAGCCGAAAAAGGTTCTGCGCCCAAAGCCAAAGCGGCTCCATTTAGGGTTTCAACAGTTACCCCCAATTGATTTTCACTGTTTACAGATCCTAAGACCTCTGCATTGGAAAAATCATTACCGCTCATATCCATTTGTAGGGAATAGGTAATTTCAACATTCCCTCCAAAATTGGCTGATGACCAAACGAACCTATCGGCCAGTTTGTCCTTGTCCTCTACTTTTAAGGTGTATATGTTACCATCGGATGGAGCGGTTAATTGTGGCGCATCAATGGCTTCAATAATAGGGCGATTTTCTACATCGTCTGTGCTGCACGAAACGGCTACAACACTTAATAGGACTAATAACGGTTTAAATATATTTTTCATCATGTTTAGTTTAGTATTAATAACCTGGATTTTGTGTTAGATTAGGATTCCCAGCAATGGCATTGGCAGGGATAGGAAATAAATTTCTATAGCTTGCAGTAGGGGCTCCGTTTTGTACATTGCCTTTCCATGGCCAGATATAGGCGCTACCGGTAAATTTTCCAAATCGGATAAGATCTGTTCTTCTGTGGCCTTCCCAATGTAGTTCTCTTGCCCTTTCATCCAAAATAAAATCGAGGTTCAATTCGCTCCCAGTAATATTATTGGCAGTACTTCCGAAAGCTCTTGTTCTTACTTGATTTACATAGGATAATGCATCACTCTGTGAGCCTCCGCCCCCTCGAAGGAATATCTCTGCATACATTAAATAGGCATCTGCCAATCTGAACATAGGGAAATCGATATCCGCAAAATCCCCATTTGGATCCGAACCTGGATTACCGTTTATATCTATATTTTTCCATTTAGAAATGGCATAACCATCTGTAAAACTAGATATGGTATTAATTTCAAGAGATTGCCCATCGGTATAAAATTGCTCACGGGAATCAGCTCCCATCTGAAACTTGTTCACAAGGGCTGAAGTGGTCCGAATACCGGCCCAACCTCCATTGATTCCAAAGTTTTCCGGATTCATACTTCCTCCCACAGGGGCATGTGTCAAAAAGGTGGTCCCTCCAAATGTCTTGGTACGTATACCATCAAAGGCTACTGCAAAAATAAATTCATTTTGCGCGCCATTGGTATTATTGTCTGCAAAGAACAACTGTTCGTAATCTGCCCCAAGGCTATAGTTGGCGGTAACAAGGTTGTTCACATAGGTAAATGCATCCTCATACCTGCCTGTTCCGGTATACGTTTCGGCATTGAGGTATAATTTGGACAGTAACATCCAAGCAGCACCTCTGTCGGCCCTTGGGTACGCATTTGTCCCTGGGCTAGGAAGATCTTCCGCAACGGCCAAAAGCTCTGCTTCCACAAAATCGAACAATTGTTGTTTGGTTGCCTGCTCGGGTAAAAAGAAATCTGTTGGGGATTCCTCGGTAACTAGCCCAACTGAACCAAAAAGATCCAAAAAGTGCCAGTAACTCAACGCCCTTAAGAAACGGGCTTCGGCCCTAAAACCATTGATTTCATCCCTTAGATTGGTATCCACATTTCTGGAATCCAATTTTTCATCGGTGGTCTGGCGTAAAAACTCATTGCAGTTTTTTACTTGGAAATCCAATCTACTAAAGGTCGCATTTATAAATGCATCCCCAGAGGTCCAAGTATGGTAATGAAAATCTTTTATCGTCTTGTCATTCCAAGCAATTACCGCTTCATCGGTGGTAAGTTCCTGCATGACCCAATAACCTCTAATATATTGGCTCTCTCCCTCGTCGATTCCCGATATGTCAGGATTTCCGGCTGGACCTTGTTGTCCCGTCGTGGCCAATCCTGCATATAGTTTTGCAAGAAAATTGGTGTATGATTCAGGGTTTTTAAAGGTCTCCTCTGCAGATAATAAGCTTTCACTATCAGGGTCCGACTGGTCCAAATCTTTGATACAAGAAGTCAGAGCCAGGGAAAATACCAGGAGTAAAGTCTTTATAATGTTCAACTGTATATTTTTCATAGTCTTTTATTAAAAGTTAACATTTATACCTAATAGAAATGTTCTTGGCCTTGGATATAGGTTGTTGTCTATCCCAAAAGTCTCCGGGTCTATCCCTTTGTAATCGGAAATGATCAATAGATTCTGTCCCGTAGCCGTTAATGTCAGTGTTGAATTATCATCAAACACTCCATTAAAAGTATATCCGA
This sequence comes from Sediminicola luteus, assembly GCF_040566555.1. Classification (GTDB taxonomy): domain Bacteria; phylum Bacteroidota; class Bacteroidia; order Flavobacteriales; family Flavobacteriaceae; genus Sediminicola. The sequence continues at coordinate 217,132 of NZ_JBEWYP010000004.1, forward strand.
AGGAGGCGTTGTCCAATTTCACATAGGAAGCTTCTTGGATATAGTAATCCGATAGGAACTGAGCATTTCTAAAATTGGTGTCCAATAAATTGGTCACCCCATTATTTAAATAAGTGTCAAAGGTCAATAAGGTGTTCCCGAAACCAAGATTGGAATCCACATTGTTGTAATTGTAATTACCCCAGCTTCCTCTCCATGACATATTCATAAACCAATTCTTGTATTTTAGATCGGTATTCAATCCGTAATACACATCAGAGGATGGTTTTTTGTATCTGTATTTGTCATCGGAGTTCACAATTCCATCTTCATTCCTGTCCACATAAACTCCTTCTAAAGGTTGTCCATTTGCACCATAAGCTTGTTCAAATACGTAGAATGAGAAAGGTGCGAAACCAACTTGATGGTTTTGGATGGTATTGCCCGTTCCTCCTGCAAACCCACCAACATCGATCCCGTTGTAATTAGGGTCGTCCACTAAGGTAAGTTTGGTGATCTTTGATTCTTGAAGCGTGATGTTTCCACCTACCCTCCATGTCCAATCTTCATTTTGCACAGGGTATACATTGCCTGAAATTTCCAGACCTTTGTTTTCCAAGGTTCCAATGTTATAAAAGTCCGCATTGGAAAAACCTACCCCCTGTGGGTTATTGGTAAATACAATCAGGTCCGAAGTTGTTCTCTCATAGGCATCCACGGCACCGGTAAAACGGCCATTGAAAAAACCAAAATCAAGTCCGGCATTATAGGTTTCTGTTTCTTCCCAAACTAAATTTGGATTGTATGGCTGAGGTCTTATGGTTGAGACAAATTCATTGCCAAAAGGATAGGCTACGTTTTGATCACCTGATACGTATAATGGTACTGAAGGGTAGCGGTCACCAACTTCTTGTTGTCCCGTAATACCCCAGCTCAATCGCAGCTTTAATTCGCTAACAACATCGCTGTCTTTAAGGAAATTCTCATTGTTTATTTTCCAACCTAATGCGGCTGCAGGGAAGTTACCCCATCTATTTTTTTCGGCAAATCTTGAAGAACCATCTCTTCTCAATGATAGGGTAACCAAATACTTATCGTTCAAGGTTAGATTGGTCCTGCCGAAAAAGGATTGTAGATTGACGCGCTCTTCGTTCGTCCTACTGATAAGATTCCCAGTTCCATCATCTGTAAGAAAGGTCGTAGGGTATCTAAAGTCCTGATAGTTGTACCCAGCCGTAACATCCAATTGGGTTTTGATGCTTTCAAAATATTTGTTGTAATTAAGGTAGGCATCCATAACGGTGTTTTCCTTATCCTCCGTATTGTTATAGGAGGTAGCAATCTGCTCCCCTTGGTTGTTGGGGTTGTTGAAAAGGGCATCAGTTCCACCATAAGATCTTCCGGAAAGTAGGTCGTATCCTAAATTTAAGGTAGCCTTTAATTCTGGTAAGAAATGCATTTTATAATCGAACTGTACATTTCCTATGCTACGGAAGGCACGGCCAAAATTGTTCGTTTGCTCTATCAAAGCCAAGGGATTGGCCGGGGCCAATGAATTGAGGTTCCCATTATTGGCATTAGTCCATCTGAAATACCCACCATACTTTTGGTTGTCAACAAACACTGGTTGGGTAGGATCAAACACGATAGCGGAACCAATGGCGCCTCTATTGCTATAATTACTTTTTATAATGGAGGTATTGTTGTTGATGTCGATCTTTAAATGTTCATCCAAGAAATTCATCGTTAAAGCCGTTGAAAGGGTAGTCCTTTCAAACTTATCCCTTTTAAGAATTCCATCATAACTTGCATAACCAGCCGAAACCCTATATGTAAGATTGTCCATTCCACCTGTGATAGAAACGTTTTGATCCGTTCCAAAGGCATCTTGATAAATCAAATCCTGCCATTGTGTGTCTTCGGCTCCTATAAGGGCTACTTGCGCCGCGTTGCCATTTGCATTCACATAGGTCTTAAATTGATCGGTGGACAAAGCATCTACCTTATCATTAATTGAAGCAACAGAATAGGAAGCGTTATAGGCAACTTTTACATCCCCAGACTGTCCTCTTTTTGTGGTGATGATAACTACCCCATTGGAGGCCCTTACCCCGTAAATGGCCGTTGCCGAAGCATCTTTAAGGATGTTGATGGATTCGATGTCATTTTGGTTGATGGTAGATAATGGGTTTCTTCCCCCAGTTATCCCTCCTGAATCTACCGGAACACCATCTATTACGTACAATGGATCGTTTTGGGCGTTCAGGGACGAGCCGCTCCTAATTCGGATAATGGCACCCTCGCCTGGGGATCCCCCGCCGTTGGTTACCTGTATCCCTGCTACTTTACCTTGGATCAACTGATCCGCAGCTACAACTGCTCCTTTGTTGAAATCTTTGGGAGCAATAGCGGTAACGGATCCAGTGGCATCTTCTTTTTTTACAGTACCGTAACCAATGACCACTACTTCATCCAATTGACTGGTGGATTCTTCCATGGCAATGTTTAAGGTAGACGAGGTTATCTTTTGTTCTTGAGTTATAAAGCCCAAGTAGGAGAAAACAATAATGTCCCCTTGCTTGGCTCGGATCTCAAACTCCCCATCAAAATCAGAGGTGGTACCAATACTGGTGCCTTTGACCACCACATTCACCCCTGGCAATGGCTCGTCATTGGAGTTTTTAACCGTAACTTTCCCAGTTACCGTCATTTGTGCCACCCCAGCCACCGATGTAAAAAACAAAAGGAGCAGAAGGCACTTTTGGAATGTTCTCATAAATTTATTGGTTGTTTAGTTTTGTTAATATGTCTTATTAATTACCTCTCGTCGCCTAAACTATGTATTTTTTTAGTTAATTTTCTCGGTCTTTGGGTTTTGAGTGCTATTACAACGTTTTCCAGTGGACAACTTTTTGTATTCTCAATAATTTTCGACTTAAAATGGTTTAATTTTCGGAATTCTAATTTTAGGATTGCTCTTCTTGATAAATTCATATTTTTATGAAACCAAAAATTACATTAAAACAAATCGCTAGGGAGTTGGATGTGTCCATCTCAACTGTTTCAAAGGCCCTGCGCAATGACAAAGCAATAAGTCAGGAAAAGAGAGATAAAATACAGGCCTTTGCAAAATTTTATAATTACCGACCCAATAAGATTGCATTAAGCCTTAAGAATAGAAGCACCAAAACTATAGGGGTTATTATCCCTGAAATAGTGCATCATTTTTTTGCCAAGGTCATTAGTGGAATAGAGGAAGTTGCTGCATCAAAAGGCTATAATGTATTGATAGGGGTAAGTAATGAATCCTTTGATAGGGAAGTGATCCATACAGAAATGTTGGTGAACAGTGAAGTAGATGGACTCATCCTCTCTGTCTCCAAGGAAACCTGTCAATTACAGGATTACCATCATTTAAGGGAAACCATCAATCAAGGGGTGCCCATTGTGATGTTCGATCGCATTGTAGAGGAAATTAAGTGCGATAGAGTAATTGTTGATGATACAGAAGGTTCCAGAAAGGCGGTTCAAAAGTTGATAGATTCTGGTTGTAGCAATATTTTACTCTTGGGAACGAAGGACTATTTGAATATTGGAAGGTATCGCAAGCAAGGATATTTAGAAGCGTTGGAAGATAACGATATTGCAGCCAACCCTGATCTTATCATAAAAATTGATGCACAAGGAGATGCCGAGGCCGTTTTAAAATCCATTGAGCAGGAAATCAACGAGGTATTTGCTAAAGTTCCCAATGTAGATGGGGTGTTTGCAGTGAATGAAATATATGGTATAACGGCCCTAAATGTGGCAAGAAAAAGGGGGTTAAGAGTGCCAGAGGATGTGTCTGTGGTGAGTTTTTCTGATGGGGTCCTTTCCATGCATTCCAGACCAAGCCTTACCACCGTAAACCAACATGGAAAGCAAATGGGAGCAACTGCAGCGTTGCTTTTAATTGAGAAATTGGAAACCGAATTTGAAGAAGAAAGTTTTACGACAAAGGTGATTCAAACGGAGATCGTAGAGCGGGATTCAACCAGAAAGCCACAGTTGGCATAAAGAAGTAGAAAAAATTTATATATTTGCGAAGCTATCAATATCTATTATTACTTCTCATTTTATTTGTTTTTTGATGGCATATCTCCCCTAAAATTGGAAGTTCCAATTTTTGGTGTCTTTTTTCGTTTCGTTGATTATGAAATAAAAAGACCCTCGGCGGAGGATGTTGTTTTAAATGAAATTCAACAATTAATCAGCCCAGCGCTGTAATTTAATTTATACATAGTGATTAAAGGATTCATATTTGATTTGGATGGTGTCATAGTCGATACCGCGAAATACCATTATTTGGCTTGGAAAAAATTGGCCAATGAATTGGGATTCGAATTTACCGAAGAACAGAATGAAGCATTCAAAGGAGTCAGCCGAAAAAGATGCTTGCAAATTTTATTGGAACTTGGGGAGGTTGATGCCACCCAGGAACAGTTTGATAACTGGATGATTGAAAAAAATGAAGATTATTTAAGTTATATTGAGGAAATGGATGCATCGGAGATTCTTCCCGATGTCCCTAAGATTCTTGATTTTCTTAAAGCCAATAATATACCCATGGCCTTGGGCTCTGCCAGTAAAAATGCAATTCCCATTTTGAAAAAGGTAGGCTTGCTCTCCTATTTTAAGGTGGTAGTAGACGGCAATAACGTTACAAAAGCAAAACCTGACCCTGAAGTATTCCTTTTGGCCGCCAAAGATATTGGGGTGGCTCCAACAGAATGCGTGGTATTTGAGGATGCCCTCGCTGGGATACAGGCGGCAAATACCGCAGGGATGGTAAGTATTGGAATAGGAGACGCCACGATACTCACGGAATCCCAATATAATTTTAACGATTTTACGGAAATAAGCACAGATTTTATTAAACAACTAACCACTAATTAATATGAATCAGGATTATATAATACCAAATGTTTGGTCGATCATAGAAGAAGGATTTGATAAGGAGAAAGTGAAATCTTCAGAAAGCCTGTTCAGTATTGGAAACGGGGCCATGGGCCAACGAGCCAATTTTGAAGAGCAGTATTCAGGACACACCTTTCAAGGAAGTTATATCGCAGGGGTTTATTATCCAGACAAGACCCGTGTTGGTTGGTGGAAAAATGGGTATCCGGAATATTTTGCCAAAGTAATAAATGCCCCGAATTGGATTGGGATAGATGTAGAGATCGATGGAGCTTCTTTGGATTTGAACACCTGTAAAAAGGTATCCAATTACAAGAGGGAACTTAATATGAAAGAAGGATGGTACCAACGATCCTTTGTGGCGACCCTCCCTAGCGATCAGGAAATTGAGGTAAAAGTGACCCGATTCTTGAGTTTGGATATTGATGAGGTGGGAGCTATTAAGTACGAAGTAAAAGCCCTTAGTGGGGATATGGAAGTTTCCTTTAGTCCGTATGTGGATAGTGGGATTACCAATGAAGATACCAACTGGGATGACAAATTCTGGAATACCACAAAAGTTTCTTCCCAAGGGCAGCAAGGTTTCATAGAAGCGCATACCATGAAGACGAATTTTGCGACCTGTACCTTTATGGAATCAAAATTATTCCACAATGGAAATGAGGTGGCTTTGAACAGCGACGCACATATCGAAGAACATAAGGTACGTTTTACATATAAAGTTACCCTGAACAAAGGAGAATCGGCCACCTTGCATAAATTTGGAGGGTACACAGTATCCCGAAATCATGAAGCGACGGAACTTGTCAATGCCGCGAAGTCGGTTTTGGAAAAAGTGACCGCTATGGGCTTCGACGCTTTACTGGATAAACAAAAGCAGGCATGGGAAAAGATTTGGGAAATGAGCGATATTACCATTGAAGGTGATATTAAGGCCCAACAAGGGATTCGCTTCAATATATTTCAGTTGAACCAGACCTATTTAGGAAAGGATTCAAGATTGAACATAGGACCAAAAGGATTCACAGGGGAGAAATATGGAGGAAGCACCTACTGGGATACAGAGGCGTATTGTATTCCTTTTTATATGGCCACCAAGGATCAACGCGTTGCCAGAAGCTTATTGAAATATAGGTATAACCATCTGGAAAAAGCCATTGAAAATGCCCAAAAGCTTGGTTTCTCCAATGGAGCGGCATTATATCCAATGGTAACTATGAACGGAGAAGAATGTCATAACGAGTGGGAAATCACCTTTGAGGAGATCCATCGTAATGGTGCAATTGCCTTCGCCATTTATAATTATTACAGATTTACGGGAGATTACTCCTATATCCCTGAAATGGGTCTGGAAGTGCTGATCGCGATTTCTCGTTTTTGGCAGCAAAGAGCTACATTTTCCAAACAAAAAAACAAATTCGTCATCTTGGGTGTAACCGGACCCAATGAATATGAGAACAACGTAAACAATAACTGGTACACCAATTATCTGGCAAAATGGTGTATCAACTATACGTTGGAACAGATTGGAAAAGTAAAAGACGGGTATTCCGATGATCATAAAAGAATCATAGGGATGACCAAGTTAACGAATGCCGAAATGGATTCTTGGAAGGAAGTCGCAGATAATATGTATTTCCCATTTTCAGAGGAGTTGGACATCTATTTGCAGCAAGACGGATTCTTGGATAAGGAATTGATCACCGTTGCCAATTTGGACAGAACCCAACGTCCTATCAACCAAAAATGGAGTTGGGACCGAATATTGAGATCCCCCTATATCAAACAAGCAGATACACTACAGGGCTTCTACCTGTTTGAAGATCATTTCTCTCAGGAGGAATTGGAGAAACATTTTGATTTCTATGAGCCTTTTACCGTTCATGAGTCTTCCCTGTCACCATGTGTACATAGCATTCAGGCAGCCAAGTTGAATAGGATGGATCAGGCGTATACTTTTTACCTGCGTACCTCCCGTTTAGATTTGGACGACTATAACAAGGAAGTGGAAGAAGGATTGCACATTACTTCCATGGCAGGAACTTGGATGAGCATTGTGGAAGGTTTTGGAGGAATGCGTGTGGTAGACGATAAGTTGTCCTTCACTCCTAGAATCCCCAAACAATGGAAGGCATATTCGTTTAAAGTAAACTTTAGAAATAGGATCCTTAAGGTGAAGGTTACTGAAGCAGGAGCCAGTTTTGATTTGGAAGGAACAGACGAAATGTCTATTAGGGTCAATGGAAAGCGATTGGTACTCAAAGCGGGAGAAACAATTTCAGCTTCATCTTAATCTGAGAAACCAGCGATTTAAATAACCCAAGATGCATGAAACAAGTCCTCTTAATTATATGCACTGTCCTGTTATGTGTTCCTGTTATGGCACAAGTAGATAGGGTAGAGCCCCCATTTTGGTGGAGTGGCATGAAAAATCCACAAGTACAGGTCATGTTGTACGGTAAGGACATTGCACAGTACAGTCCTGAACTTAGTGGTGTGGAAATTTTAGATATACATCGCACAGAGAATTCAAATTACCTATTCATCACCCTAAATACCGATGGTGTAAAGGCAGGAAAATTTGAAATCCTGCTAAAAGATGGAGGTAAAGTGAAGCAGACCATTCCCTATGAATTTAAGGAGCGCAGGCCTAATTCTGCTGATAGGGCAAGTTATGATGCTTCAGATTTGGTTTATTTGTTGATGCCAGATCGTTTTGCCAACGGAAATCCGAAAATAGATTCCCATCCTGATGTTGTTGAGAAAGTCAACAGGAAATTGGATGGAGGTCGACATGGAGGGGATATTCAGGGTATTATAGATCATTTGGATTATATAGAGGAACTGGGAGCAACCGCTATTTGGAGTACCCCTATGTGTGAGGATAATGATGAAAAATACTCCTATCATACCTATGCCCAAAGTGATGTTTATAAGATTGATCCAAGATTTGGGACCAACGAAGACTATAAGCGTTTGGCATCTGAGCTCCATAAGAGGGATATGAAATTGATCTTTGATTATGTTACCAATCATTGGGGCATTACCCATTGGATGATGAAAGATCTGCCCACCTATGATTGGATCCATCAGTTTCCAGGTTACGGACAGACAAATTATAGAATGACCACTCAAATGGATCCGAATGTGTCACAATACGATTATAGGTATTGTATGGATGGTTGGTTCGTAAAAACGATGCCCGATCTTAATCAAAAGAACCCCTTGGTGTTGAATTATCTCACCCAAAATGCAATTTGGTGGATAGAATATGCAGATTTGGATGGTTTTAGGGTAGACACTTATTCCTTTAACGATAAGGAAGGGATAGCGATATGGACCAAGGCCATAACCGATGAATATCCCAATTTCAATATTGCAGGAGAGGTTTGGATGCACGATCAGGCACAGATGGCCTATTGGCAAAAGGATAGTCAGATAGGGGCCATTCAGGGCTATAATTCCAACCTGCCCACGGTAATGGATTTTACGCTCCACGATGCCATTATGGAAGTTTTTAAGGTGGAAAGCCCTACGTGGAATACCGGAATCATCCAGTTGTACGAGAATTTTGTGAACGACTTCCTTTATCCCAATATCAACAATATTCTGGTGTTTGCAGAAAACCATGATACGCCCAGGATCAATGAACTATATCCTAATTTTGAGGATTACCAATTGGCCATGACCCTGATCGCTACCGTAAGGGGCATACCCCAAATTTATTATGGAAGCGAGATCGGAATGAAGGGAGATAAGGACAAAGGAGATGGGGATATCCGCAGGGATTTCCCTGGAGGTTGGCCAGGAGACTCTAACACGGCTTTCACTGCCAAGGGAAGAGACGAGGTGCAGAGCAAATATTTCAATTTTTCAAAAAAGCTGTTTAATTGGAGAAAAAATGCCAGTGTAATACATAAGGGAAAGACCATCCAATATGTGCCAGAACAAGAAGTGTATGTGTATTTTAGGATTACGGAAGAGAAAACAGTTATGGTAATCTTGAACAACAATAAGACATCAAAAGAGCTTTCCTTGGATAGGTTTTCCGAAAACCTGAAGAGCTTTCAAAAAGGGAAGGATGTGTTGACCGATACCACAATAAAATTGGGCAATAAACTTTCCATTGGTCCTAAAAAAAGCATGATTCTTGAATTGGAAAATTGATATTCATTGGATCGGGATTTCAACATAATTAAGAGAATTTGTTGGCAATTACAATATCTGAGCTATTATCCTATGAAGAAAATTACATTTATTATCTTTAGTACTATCAGTACATGCCTTTTAATGTTGGGTTGTGGACAAGAGAAAAAAGAAAATTTGAAAATGAAAGAGGCAGAAGAACATAAAGTAGTGGTGTATCAGGTTTTTACCCGATTATTTGGGAATACAAATACGACCAATAAGCCTTGGGGAACCATTGAGGAAAATGGCGTAGGAAAATTTGCCGATTTTACGGATGAGGCCCTACAAGGGATCAAGGACCTCGGAGTCACCTACATTTGGTATACAGGTATTCCACATCATGCCGTAATTAATGATTATACCGCTTATGGAATTTCCGAAGATGATCCTGATGTGGTGAAAGGTAGGGCCGGATCCCCCTACGCCGTAAAGGATTATTATAATGTGAATCCAGATTTGGCCACAGATCCGGCCAGAAGGTTGGAAGAGTTTAAAGAGCTCGTGGACCGCACCCATAAAAACGGCCTAAAAGTGATCATCGATATCGTTCCTAACCATGTTGCAAGAAGATATGAAGGAAAGAGCAATCCGGAAGGGGTTGTTGATTTTGGGGCTGAGGACGATACTTCCGTAACCTATAAGCGCGATAATAATTTTTATTATAATCCCGGAAAGCCTTTTATAGTGCCCCAATGGGAGCACGGGTATTTACCTTTGGGAGGGGAAAAAGCAAAATTGGCTGATGGGAAATTTGATGAATTCCCTGCGAAATGGACAGGTAATGGGGCTCGTACCTCCCAACCAGGTTTCAATGACTGGTACGAAACCGTTAAAATTAACTACGGGATTACCCCAGATGGCGTGCATGAGTTCGATGCTCTGCCAGAAGGATTTGATAATAAAGACTATAAGGAGCACTTTGAATTTTGGAAGGATAAAGATGTGCCCAACAGTTGGAAAAAATTTAGGGATATAGCCTTGTATTGGATCGATATGGGAGTGGATGGTTTCAGATATGATATGGCGGAAATAGTCCCCGTTGAATTTTGGAGTTTTATGAACTCTTCCGTTAAAATGAAGAATCCGGATGCCTTTTTGATGGCCGAAGTATATAGACCTAACTTGTATAGGGATTATATCCATAAGGGAAAAATGGACTACCTGTATGACAAGGTAGGGCTCTATGATTCCTTAGTGCCTATAATTCAAGGTCACGGGTGGACAGACCAGATCAATACTGTGCAAAATAGCATGATGGATATAGAACATCATATGTTGCACTTTTTGGAGAACCATGATGAACTTCGGCTGCCAAGTCCAGAATTTGCTGGAAGTGCCGAGAAGGGCAAACCGGCGATGGTAGTATCCACTACGATTAGTACTTCCCCTACCATGATTTATTTTGGACAGGAAGTGGGAGAGCCTGCGCTAGAAAAGCCTGGATTTGGCAGTGTTGGGCGTACTTCTATTTTTGACTATATAGGCGTGCCCCATTTGCAAAGATGGGTAAACAATAAAAAGTTTGATGGTGAGGCCCTAAAACCTGAAGAAAAGGAGTTAAGGGATTTTTATAAAAGGCTATTGAATTTCACCATTAATAGCAGTGCGTTAATGGGTGACTATAAAGAAATTCATTCTTTTAATAGGGAAAATACAGAATGGTACAATCATCGGGTATTTTCTTTTGCCAGATGGTCAGATTCAGAAAAGCTAATTATCGTCTCAAATTTTGACAGCCATGATACCTTTGGTTTTAGCCTTGGTCTTCCTAGTGACCTTATTGAAAAATGGAAGTTGAAAGATGGGGATTATTTATTGACGGATCAGCTTTACGGTGAAGTCACAGCTGTCCTTAAAGTGAAAAATGGAAATGCAAGGATGCGTGTAGATATAGAGCCTTTACAGTCTTTTATATTTGCATTGGAAATATAATTTAAAAGGTATTGACATGTGATAGGTTAGATTGTAAACAATAACAAAATAGATAAAAAAAGAACTGGCGTAACCTATACTTACCCAGTTCTTTTTGTGCTTTTAGGCTGATGTTTTTTGATAAACAAAGCCAATTACTGCGCCAATGATTCCATAAAAGATGATGTCTATAATGGCCTCTACCAAGTGACCCGTCATATCCATTAGTTCAGAGGTGCCGTACCAAAGAAGGCCCATTCCCAAACCGACAAATATTCCGATCCAGATACCAAATGCAAAGCCGTTGGCGGCACTGTAAGCCCCTGCGGCCCATTTGCCATAAATGGTGCTTATTGCAAAGGTACCTATCAAATTTCCCAGGGCAATAAAGAGCATATCGGGTGGGTCCTTCATTATGCTGTTGGTGGCATGGGCTTCAAAAAATTCGGCTGTGGCTATTCCCCAAATGGCATAGCCCAATAGGAACATCACCACAAATCCTATAATTGTGGCCAATACGTTTGATTTTGAAAACATAGTTTATTGATTTAATTGGTTATGGTTAATTAAAGATAATTAATATTGATTTCACTATCATTAAAAATTTAACACTAATAAGGTTGATTATTATGATAAATGATTAAATAATGAAGATATGATATATTTTTTTCGTAAAATTCAAGTAGTGTAAATTCCATTTCAAATTGTATTTTTGAATTCTCATTAAAACCGATCAAAAATGAAAATATACCGTTTTCTTTTAGGCCTAGCCTGTTTGCTTATCTTATCAAATTGTAAAAAAATGAACGAAACTATGGTAATAGGACATAGAGGGGCTATGGGCCACGAAACAGAGAATACCTTGGCATCTGTTCAAAAAGCTTTGGATCTCGGAGTGGATATGATAGAGATTGATGTTTTTAAGGTCAGTAGTGGGGAAATTGTTGTTTTTCATGACGAAACATTGGAACGACTATCAAATGCAGGAGGAAGAATCGAAGACTATAATATTTTCGATTTGAAACGGGTAACCTTGGATGGCAACCACAAAATACCCATGTTACAGGATGTATTGAAATTAATCGATCATAAAGTGCCCTTGAACATTGAATTAAAAGGTGCAGGTACAGCAGATCGCGTAAACTTTATTATTGAGTATTACGTAAAGGAAAGAGGTTGGAAATTGGAGGATTTTTTGATTTCAAGTTTCAATTGGAAAGAACTGAGGGATATGCGAAAATTGAATAAAAACATTGCAATTGCTGTTCTTACCGATGGCAACCCCATAGAGGCCATTCCAGTGGCCAAAGAATTGGGAGCAGTAGCCATTAATCCACACTATAAAATGCTCACAGAGGAAAATATAGAGGAAATTAAAAGCGAAGGTTTTAAAATCTACACCTATACCGTAAACGAACCTGAGGATATTGAAAAAATAAAAGATTTAGGGGTTGATGGTATATTTACGAACTTTCCGGAACGCATGCGTTAATGGATGATGTTGTAATTATAGGGGGCGGAGCTGCTGGCTTTTTTGCTGCCATTCAGATAGCCGAGGAAAATCCAAAATTGAAAGTGGTTCTTTTAGAACGCGGGAAGGATGTGCTCACCAAGGTAAAAGTATCCGGGGGAGGAAGATGTAATGTTACCCATGCCGAGTTTGATCCCAGTGAATTGGTCCATCATTATCCAAGAGGGGAGAAAGAATTGTTAGGACCTTTCCATACCTTCTGCAGCGGGGATACTATCGCTTTTTTTGAAGCTAGGGGAGTGCCACTCAAAATTGAGGAGGATGGCCGTATGTTTCCTGTTTCAAATTCTTCACAAACTATTATCGATTGCTTTATGGGGGAGGTGGACCGATTGGGCATCACCGTTATAAAGAATTGCTCGGTCACGGGAATTAAAAAATCAGATAACGGCTTTATCGTCCAATCAATCAAAAAGGAATATCAAGCCAAAAAAATATTGGTAGCTACGGGCAGCAATCCAAAAATATGGAAGATGCTGGAAGATGTTGGTCATACCATTGTGTCTCCCGTTCCTTCACTTTTTACTTTTAACATCAAAGACGACCGTATTTCGGAGATTCCGGGGGTAAGCACCCACGCGTCAGTAGAAGTGCTGCCACAAACTCGCGTGGACTCCAAGGTAAGCATAGATCTTAAGAGTAAGGGATTGCAGCAACCCATCCTTGAATCAGAAGGACCTTTATTGATCACCCATTGGGGAATGAGCGGGCCAGCAATTTTAAAATTATCTGCATGGGGTGCCAGGGTATTGAGTGATTTTAAGTACAAATTCAAAATTCGGGTAAATTGGTTGCCCGCCTACCATGAAGGTGGGGTTTACCAGCAATTATTGGATATTAAGGAAATTGAGGCAAAAAAGACCATCCTACGGACCAATGCCTTTGATGTCCCCAAACGATTATGGGTGAATTTGGTTAAGGCCACAGGAATTTCTGATAGTACCAAATGGGCTGATGTTTCCAAGAATGCCTTACAGGAATTGACAGAGCAGTTAACGCGTTCCGAATTCTTGGTAGATGGGAAAAGTACCTTTAAAGAGGAGTTTGTTACTGCTGGGGGTGTTGATCTCAAGGAAATCAATTTTAAGACCTATGAAAGTAAAATTGTCCCAGGACTCTATTTTGCTGGGGAAGTCATGAATGTAGATGCCATAACGGGAGGTTTTAACTTTCAAAATGCATGGACAGGTGCCTTCATTGCAGCGAAGGCAATAGCCGGGAATTGATCCAAATTATACGAGAGCCTACATTATCGTTTCATTGCATCCATGCGAATATAAATCAACGGTAATCACACAAGTTTTATTTAATTTAATTCCCAGATCTTATAGTTCAATACGGTTGCAAAACAAACCCATAGGAAATAAGGGATCATCAAATAGGCAGCCAATTTATGGACAACTTTGAACCATTTAATGGTCAGTACAATCAATACCAATAAAGCCATAATGACAAATAAGGCCATTAATGGGTTTTGAAATCCAAAGAAAACGATACTCCATAGGGCGTTGAGCAAGAGTTGAAAGCCAAAATGGTATAGGGCAGTTTTTACCCAAACATGATAGGATCCCCTGGCCCAGACCAATCCGGCAGCAACACCCATCATTATATACAGTGCGGTCCATACAGGGGCAAAGATCCAATAAGGGGGATTGAAACCTGGTTTGTTCAGGGTTACATACCAGTCGTCAATAGAAGTTTGTGTGGCAAAACCGGATAGAAATCCAATTAGCAAACAAACTGCAACGGAGATGGTTATGTAGTAGATTCTTTTTTTCAAAATATGGCTGTAAGACTCTAAAGTAGTAATTTATTTTAATCGGGACCATCGTAAAACCCCTTAAAAACTATCTTTGCAAAAATATTTCACCAAATGACCGGAACAGACTTTGTACCATTGGCATATTCAAAAAAAATAGCGAATGGGAAGATCACTTGGAAATCGCCCAGTAATATTGCACTGGTAAAGTATTGGGGGAAAAAGGAAAACCAGATTCCAGCCAATCCATCTATCAGTTTTACGTTGGATACCTGTGCTACAACCACTACAGTTTCGTATCAGAAATTGGAAGAGGAGGGAAATGAATTCTCATTTGACCTGCGATTTGAGGGAAAACCAAAGGAATCCTTCAGGCCAAAAATCCTAACTTTTTTCCAGAGGGTAGAAAAGTACCTTCCTTTTCTAAAATCCTATCATTTTACCATAGAAACGTCTAATTCTTTTCCACACAGCAGTGGAATTGCTTCCTCCGCAAGCGGCATGAGTGCCCTATCCTTATGTTTGATGAGCTTGGAGAAGGAACTACATCCAGAAATGAGTGGGGAATATTTCAATAAAAAAGCCTCTTTTCTCGCGCGTCTGGGATCGGGAAGTGCCTGTAGAAGTATAGAAGGTGATCTTATGGAATGGGGACTTCATAGTGATACAGAGGGTAGTTCCAATGAATATGCCATCAAGTATCCTTATCCAGTGCACGAAGTCTTTAAGAATTATCAGGATACCATTTTACTTGTGGATAAAGGACAAAAACAGGTGAGCAGTACTGTTGGACATGATTTGATGCATGATCACCCCTTTGCGGAAAAACGTTTCTCACAGGCCCATACCAATCTCACAAAATTGCGATCGGTTTTTGCCGATGGGGATTTGGATGGATTTATAAAAATCGTGGAAAGTGAGGCGTTGACCCTACATGCAATGATGATGACCAGCTTGCCCTATTTTATATTGATGAAACCCAATACCTTGGAGATCATTAATAAAATATGGAGCTTTCGGGAGCGTACTAATAGCCACGTTTGTTTTACACTGGACGCAGGAGCCAATGTTCATGTGTTGTATCCTGAGGCTGAAAAGGAAATAGTTTATCAATTTATTAAGAATGAGTTGGTTGCATATTGTGAAAACGGGCAGTATATTTGCGATGCAATTGGATATGGAGCCAAAAAGATGTAATTTAATATCATTATTGGCGAAATAAGGCGTTATTTGTATATCGCTTTTAGGATTCAATTTTTAAAAAGGCTATGAAAGGACCATTATTTTACTCTAAAATTTTGCTTTTTGGGGAATACGGGATTATTAAGGACTCAAAAGGTCTTTCTATTCCCTATAATTTCTTCAAAGGTGCCCTGAAAACCAGCAAAAATCTCTCTGAAATTGCAAAGAAGTCCAACGAAAGCCTAAGGGCATTCGCCGTGTATCTTGAAAAAATGCAGCTTGAGAATCCTGAATTGGTGTCATTCGACTTTGAATCCTTAAAAAAGGACGTAGCCAATGGTATGTATTTTGATAGTTCCATACCCCAAGGTTACGGAGTAGGCAGTAGTGGTGCGCTAGTTGCGGCCATTTACGATAAATACGCAGTTGAAAAGATTACCGTTTTAGAGAATCTTACAAGGGAGAAGTTACTTACTCTAAAGGCTATTTTTGGTGCTATGGAGTCCTTCTTTCATGGTAAATCATCTGGATTGGATCCGTTGAACAGTTACTTAAGTCTACCTATTTTAATAAATTCAAAGGATAACATAGAGTCCACCAGCATCCCATCCCAAAATTTAGAGGGGACGGGAGCCGTGTTTTTATTGGATAGTGGTATCATCGGGGAAACTGCCCCAATGGTACAAATATTCATGGAACAAATGAAGCAGGACGGTTTTAGAAATATGTTGAAAGACCAGTTTATAAAGCATACCGATGCCTGTGTGGAAGATTTTATCAGTGGGAATATGAAATCTCTTTTTGGGAATTTAAAGCAGCTATCCAATGTGGTTTTGGATAATTTTAAGCCCATGATTCCTGCAGAATTCCACAAACTTTGGAAAAATGGAATTGAAACCAATGATTACTATCTGAAGCTTTGTGGCTCAGGTGGTGGAGGTTATATTTTAGGTTTTACCCAAGACATCAATAAAGCAAAAAAAGCATTACAAGGCTATAATTTAGAAGTGGTCTATAACTTCTAAAGCTTTGAACCATGCTTAGTAGAAAGAACAAGCTCCTTTTATTAAAGTTCTTGAGTCTTGTTTCCGTCGTACGGGGATACAACATTCTTATGATTGTATTGGCCCAATATTTAGCATCTATATATATTTTGGCTCCAGATCTTCCCCTGAGAAGGGTGGTCTTCGATATCAATCTGTTTGTTTTGGTCACTGCTTCCGCCTTGGTTATTGCAGGTGGTTATATTATCAATAACTTTTATGATGCCGAAAAAGATCTGATCAACAAACCCAGAAAGACGATGCTGGATCGCTTGGTCAGCCAACGCACCAAGTTAACAACCTATTTTGTACTCAATTTCTTATCGGTATTTTTAGCAAGTTATGTCTCATTTAAGGCAGTGGTCTTTTTTTCGGCATATATTTTTGGAATCTGGTTCTACTCTCATAAATTAAAGAAAGTGGCTTTTGTTGGTAATATAGTATCTGCCATTTTAGCCATTACCCCATTCTTTATTGTCTTTGTCCACTACAAAAATTTTGAAGCACAAATATTCGTGCATGCCGTTTTTCTCTTTTTGCTGATTCTTGCAAGGGAGATGATCAAGGATATGGAGAATATGGCGGGGGATTTGGCCCAAAACTATAAGACCATTCCCATTTTGTACGGGGAGGTTTTCTCCAAGACAGGAATCAGCGTATTGATAGCGCTTACTTTGGTGCCCTCATTTTTATTGATCACCTCTTATGACGTTGGTTATATGTATATCTATTTCATATTGGCCATTGTGTTGCTCCTGCTATTTCTATTGCTATTATGGAGATCGAACAGTAAGAAGCACTATGTTTGGCTCCATAATATTCTAAAACTTATCATCATAGTAGGCGTTTTTAGTATTTTATTGATAGATGTTCAGCTGGTCTTAAATAGAATATTGTAGGCTCTATTATAACATCCATAGAAATACGCGTTGGGCATGACTTCAATGCCTTTTTTATACTCTTAGGGTATAATGGTATAAGGGATTACTTCTCATTCAACAGCAAGGATTAATCTACAGCCCTCCCCTTAATCAACTATATAAAAGGTAATTGCTATAATCCTGAAATTCCTTTGTACCTTTGTGCAAATATTTTTGTAGATAATACGTATGGGAAGGTCAGATGACAATAGAGATGGGAAAGCTTCGGGAAGAGGAGAAGGTTTTAAGAAAAAGAGCTTTGCTAGGGGAAATGCACCTATAAAAAGAAAATCCGAAGGGGACAAGAAACCTTCTGATCCCAATGTAATTCGTTTAAACAAATACGTGGCCAATTCAGGGGTGTGTTCCAGAAGGGATGCTGATATTTATATAGCCTCAGGAAATGTTACCGTAAATGGAAAGCCGATTACTGAAATGGGCTATAAGGTAAAGCTTACCGACGTGGTAAAGTTTGATGGAAGATTGTTGAGTCCAGAGAAAAAGGAATATGTTCTTTTGAACAAGCCCAAAGACTTTGTGACCATAGCTACTGATTCAAGAGGGAGACGCTCGGCAATGCAATTGGTTTTGAATGCCTCTAAATCAAAAATATCACCTATAGGACGTTTGGACAAGGATGATACAGGTTTGATCCTTTTTACCAATGATGGTGAAATGGCAAAACGTTTGGCCCGCCCACAAAACGGGTTGAGGAAGATTTACCATGTTGTACTTGATAAAAATCTGAAGTTCGAGGACTTAAAGGCCATTGAAGAGGGAGTGACCATTGAGGAAAGTGTGATCAGGGTTGCCGAAATAAGTTACATAGAGAATGCCCCCAAACGCGAAGTAGGGATAGAGATACACAGTACCCGTAATAAGGCTGTTCAGAGAATATTCCAACACTTGGGTTATGAAGTGGAAAAGTTGGACCGTGTGGTATATGCCGGACTTACCAAGAAAGATTTGCCTAGAGGCCATTGGAGATACCTTACAGAGCAGGAAGTAATCAACTTGGGGATGATCAAATAGGCCATAAGCCATAAGAAATATAAAAGGGGCCAAAAACATATGTTTTTGGCCCCTTTTTGTTGATTCAAATAAATCTATTTCATTTTATTTCTGATTTCCTCCAAACACAGATTCCCCAAACTACCCTCATGGGTATGTTTAATGTCTCGTTTAGGGGTAAAATTCCCTGCATTGATTTCCATTCCCATTTTCTTATAGGCATCCCTGAACGGCATTCCTCCCAATACCAGTTCATTCAAGGTATCCACACTAAATAGGTAATCGTATTTTGGGTCTTCCAAAATGCCCTTGTTTACCTTAATTTCCTTTAAACTGAATGTCAGTATTTCCAAACACGCTTTTAAATCCTGGATGGCAGGGACAATGACCTCTTTTACCAATTGAAGATCCCTATGGTACCCACTTGGTAAATTATTGGTTATTAAAATCAGTTGGTTGGGTACGGCCTGAAGTTTATTGCATTTACCCCTTACCAATTCAAAAACGTCTGGATTCTTTTTATGGGGCATTATGCTGGAACCTGTAGTTAGCTCATCGGGAAAGGATATGAAATTAAAGTTCTGGCTCATGTACAAACAGATGTCCATAGCCATTTTTGATAGGGTGGCAGCTATACTGCTCATCCCAAAAGCCGTCGCCTTTTCTACTTTTCCCCGTCCCATTTGGGCAGCAACTACGTTGTATTTCATAGTTCCAAATCCCATTTCCTCAGTAGTGAAACTTCTGTCTATGGGAAAGGAGCTTCCATAGCCTGCAGCGCTCCCCAAGGGATTTTGGTCAGCTACCTTATAGGCAGCATCAATAAAATATAGATCGTCCACCAGACTCTCTGCATAGGCAGAAAACCATAGTCCGAATGAAGATGGCATGGCTATCTGTAAATGGGTATATCCAGGAAGCAAAACTTCTTTGTGCTGATCGGCCAACTTTAAAAGTAGGTCGAACAACGATTGTGTCATTTCCTTTATTTCAGAAAGCTCATTTTTTAAGTAAAGGTGCATGGCCACTAAGACCTGATCATTTCTAGATCTTGCCGTGTGGATCTTTTTGCCTGTATCCCCGAGCTTTTCGGTAAGCACATATTCTATTTTGGAATGCATATCCTCAAAGGAGTCCTCTATGATAAAATTGCCCTCTTCTATGGATTTGGTAATTTGATCCAATTCGTCACATAAGGCCTGGGTTTCCTCCTTGGTCAACAACCCAATTTTGCCCAGCATTTTGGCATGTGCCTTAGATGCGATGACATCGTATTTAGCCAATACCAAATCTAGTTCCCTATCATTCCCTACCGTGAAATGATCAATTTTTTTATCCGTGCTAAATCCTTTGTCCCAGAGTTTCATATGCTTTAATTTTCTAGTTCTAATTAATCTTAAACCAGCTGTTATTATTGGTGCTGCACTATGAGTGCAGGAATCCGTCTAAAATCTTAATATATAAATCTATGCCTTCCTCAATTTCCCTTACATAGATAAATTCATCTGCAGAATGGGATCTTGTACTGTCCCCCGGTCCTAATTTTAAGGATTGACAGCTCAATGCCGCCTGGTCCGAAAGGGTAGGGGAACCATAAGTGCTCCTTCCTAATTTGATCCCCGATTGCACCAAGGGATGATTTTTGTCAATGGAAGATGAATTAAGCCTTAAAGATCGTGGCTTCATTTGGCAAGGGGCTTCCTTGGCCAAGATGTCGGCAATCTCTTTATTGCTGTAGCGGTCATTTACCCGTACATCCACAACCAGGTCTACCTTGGCGGGAACTACATTGTGTTGGCTGCCAGCATTAATCTGGGTAACAGTCAGTTTTACCTCGCCCAGGGCTTCGGAAACCTTTTCAAAGGAATAGGTTTGAAACCACTTTAGTACATCTATGGTATTGTAAATTGAATTATCATTGTTCGGGTGTGCCGCATGGGAAGGTGTTCCTTTCACTTCGGCATCAAAAACTACCAATCCTTTTTCGGCAATGGCAAGGTTCATCAAGGTTGGTTCCCCTACAATGGCAACATCTATATGCGGTAAGATCAGGAGCATGCTGTTAAGGCCATTAGGGCCAGAACTCTCTTCTTCTGCTGATGCAACTATAATAATGTTGTGGCTGAGGTCTTTTGTGTCATAAAAACGGGTAAAGGTAGCTATCAAGGATACCAAACAACCTCCTGCATCATTGCTTCCCAAACCATATAATTTTCCGTCCTCAATATGAGGGTGAAAGGGATCTTTGGTATAGGCCGAATTTGGCTTTACCGTATCGTGATGGGAGTTGAGCAATAATGTAGGCTTACTTTCGTCATAATATTTATTGAAAGCGTATACATTGTTCTTTTCCCTTTTAAAAGGAATATCAAACGACTCAAACCAAGCTTCAATGGCATCAGCGGTTTTATCCTCTTCCGAAGAGAAGGATTGTATGGTGATCAACTGTTTTAATAATGCAATTGCCTTTGTTGTAAGATGTTTTTGATCTAAGTTCATAAAGTAATGGTTGTATATAAGGCCGTTGTAGGTTGTAACATGGAAATATCCCCTATGCACACCTTGTAGACATTCTTGTTTAAAGCATGAAAGCAATTCTCCAATTTCGGAAGCATGCCATCTGCAATTATTTTTTGATCTAGAAGCTCTTGGTACGATTGACTATTTATATGTTTGACAACAGAATTTTCTTCCGCAACATCCATCAGGACCCCCTTTTTTTCAAAACAGTAATACAATGTTGTTTCATAGAGCCCACTCATGCCAATAGCCATTTCCGAAGCGATGGTATCTGCATTTGTGTTCAATAATTGCCCTTTTCCATTATGGGTAATGGCACAAAAAACAGGCACCAGTCCAGAAATCAGGAGGGCATTGATAGTAGTCGCGTTAATACCGTCAACATCACCGGCATAGCCGTAATCTATGGTTTTAACCGGTCGTTTATGGGCTTGTATGGTATTGCCATCGGCACCACTAAGTCCTATCGCATTGCAATTGTTGGCCTGTAATTGGGCCACAATATTCTTATTGGTCAGGCCGCCATATACCATGGTGATTACCTTTAAGCTTTCTTCGTCCGTGATTCGCCTTCCACCTACCAATTGCGACTGTATTCCGAGTTTTTCTGCCAACTGAGTGGCGAGCTTTCCGCCACCATGTACCAGGATTTTCAGACCCTCCATTTTAGAAAAAGAGCTGAGGAACTTGGCTAGCTGATCTTCATCTTCTATAACGTTTCCCCCTATTTTGACTATGGATAATTTTTGTTTCATGTACATGGCTTAAGATAGGCTTTCCAATATTTTCTTTAGTGCTATTTGGGCTGCATAGGTTCTGTTGTTTGCCTGTTCAATGACCAAGGATTGGCTACTGTCCAATACCTCGTCTGCAACCACCACATTTCTACGTACGGGCAGACAATGCATAAATTTTGCCTGTCCCAATTTTTTTAAAGTGATGGTCCAATTAGTGTCCTTGTTGATTACCTGCCCATAATTGGTATAATTACTCCAATTTTTTACGTAAACAAAATCGGCATTTTCCAAGGCTTTCTCCTGATCGTATTCAATAGTGCAACCTTTCGTAATATTTTCACTCAGCTCATACCCCTTTGGATGTGTAATTACAAAATCTGCATCTTGGCGTTGCATCATTTCTACAAAGGAATTAGCCACTGCATGGGGCAAGGCCCTTGGATGAGGCGCCCAAGAAAGAACAACTTTTGGTTTTGGCTTGGTGTTGTTCTCCACCAGTGTTATAGCATCGGCCAGGGCCTGTAGCGGATGACCTACAGAACTTTCCATATTTAGAATGGGTACCGTGGCATATTTTTTAAATGATTCCAATACTAGTTCCGCTTCATCTTCTTCTTTATTGGTTAGGGAGGCAAAGGCTCTTATCCCTATGATATCACAGTATTGGGAAATAACCTGGGCGGCTTCTTTAACATGTTCCGAGGAGCCTTGGTCCATAATTGTACCATCTCCATATTCCAAAGCCCAACCTTCACTGCCAAAATTCATGACAATAACCTCCATTCCCAAGTTCATAGCAGCTTTTTGTGTGCTCAAACGTGTCCTTAGGCTATTGTTGAAAAATAATAACCCTAGGGTCTTATCTTTCCCCAAGCCTTTATGATGTTTTGGATTTGTTTTTAGGGATCTCGCTTCTTCTACCCAATTGGGCAATGAATCAATATCTTTTAAGGATAGGTAATGTAACATGTCTTTATTTTATTTTGGTAAAGTTGCTCTTGTTGTTCAGAGCATCTATTATGAAATTATCTTTTAGGCCATTGACGACCCATGTTTCTATTTTAGCCTCTTCGGCGATCGTGGCAGCTTCTATCTTTGATTGCATGCCTCCTGTTCCTCTAGAGGATTTGGTGCCACTTACCTCACGTTGTAGCTCCTCAAGGTTATGTACGGTCTTGATCGTTTCAGGATTATTTTTTTCTATGGACTCTTTTGTATAAATGCCATCGGTATTGGTAGCTATAATGAGTAGGTCCACTTTTATAAGTGCTGCCGTTAGTGCTGCCAACTTATCATTATCACCAAACTGTATTTCGTCCGTGGCTACCGTATCATTTTCATTAATGATCGGAATGAAGTTGTTGCTCACAAGGACATTAATGGTGTTGCATATATTTACCTTGGAGGCCTCCTTTTCAAAATCTGAATATGACAATAGGCATTGAGAGGTCAATAACCCCAATTCCCTAAAATTTTCCTGAAAAATACGCATCAAATGAGGTTGACCTATGGCGGCCAATGCCTGCTTTACATTGATTTCGGCTCCATTATGCTCCAATTTCACGAACTGTCTTGCAGCGGCAATGGCGCCAGAACTTACGATAATAAATTCGTATTTATCCTTTAACGTTGCAATCTGACGGGCAATATCCTCAATTTTTCCTCTGGAAATCTGGTCGGTTTCCTTGGTAAGGGTATTGGTGCCAATTTTTAGTAAGATGCGTTTTTTATTCATGGTGCTGTAACTGTACTCCAAAGCTGCCCTAGTTTAAAAAGGCAGTTCAGGGGAAACCTATTCTTTTAATTCCGTTTGAAGGGCTTCAAAAAATAGATCGATATGTTTTTTGGTAATGTTCAAAGCGGGGAGAATTCTCAAAACATGTTTATCCTTTGCTCCTCCCGTAAATAAGTGTTGGTTGTAAATTAATTTTTTCCGCAGTTCGGAAACATCAAAACCAAACTCCAAGCCTATCATAAGGCCTCTTCCCTTTACCCTCTTTACTTCAGGTATTTTCGCTGCCTTGGAAATGAAATATTCGTATAGTTTGTTGGTATTTTCAATGAGGAATTCCTGTTCAATAACTTCCAATACCGCCAATGCTGCCGCACAAGCCAAATGATTCCCGCCAAAGGTAGTGCCCAACAAGCCATAGGAAGCTTTGATGCTATCGTGTATCAAAACACCACCAATAGGAAAACCGTTCCCCATGCCTTTTGCGATTGTAATAATATCTGGATATATGTCGTGATGTTGGAAGGCGAAGAATTTACCGCTTCTTCCATACCCCGACTGCACCTCATCTGCAATGAGCAGTGCATGGTGTTCCTTACAAAGTTTGGCGATTTCCTGGTAAAATTCTGTAGAAGGCTCGTCCAATCCCCCTACACCTTGAATGGCTTCCAAAATAACGGCGCATACGTCCCCTTTTTCAATTTCCTTGGTAAAGGCCTTTATGTCATCAAAAGGAAGAAAAGTGACCTTTTGTTGTTGGTTGATGGGCGCATTGATTTTTAAGTCGTCCGTAGCTGCAACTGCAGCTGAGGTCCTTCCATGGAAGCTGTTGTGGAATGCCAATACCCTTGACTTCCCAGTTTGAAAGGAGGCTAATTTTAAAGCATTTTCATTGGCTTCAGCTCCCGAATTGCATAAAAAGAGATTGTAATCCTCACAATTTGAAAGTTTACCTAATTTCTCGGCCAATTCTGATTGCAACGGATTTTGGATGGCATTACTATAGAATCCAATTTGGTCCAATTGCTCCTTTATACGCCTAACATAGTGCGGATGGGAGTGGCCAATAGATATAACGGCATGTCCTCCATAAAAGTCAAGGTATTTCTGACCTTTATCATCAATTACGACAATGCCTTTGGCGGAAACAGGGGTTACGTTATATAATGGATATACATCAAATAGGTTCATTGTTATTCTTTTTTAATTTGATTGATCTTTTCATAGGAGGCCACGATGCCCTGAATTAGGGAAGAGCTCAATCCTTGGTGTTCCATTTCATTCAATCCTTGGATGGTACATCCTCTTGGGGTGGTCACCCTATCAATTTCTTCTTCAGGATGGTTGCCCGAGGCGATAAGTAATTGGGCAGCTCCATTGCAGGTATGCATAGCCAGTTCCTGTGCTTCCTTGGCATCAAAACCAAGCTGAATGGCACCTTGGGTAGTAGCCCTGATAAGTCGCATCCAAAAGGCTATCCCACTGGCGCAAATGACCGTGGCTGCTTGCATTTGATTTTCGGGAATGATCATAGAATGGCCCATTTTATTGAAAATTGTCCTGGCCAGCTCAATTTTTTCCTGACCCTTTTCATTTGCGCAGATACAGGTCATGGACTGGCCTACTGAAATTGCCGTATTGGGCATGCTACGAATAATATTGTTGTTCTTGCCAATAACCTTTTCAATTCGCTCTATACTAAATCCAGTAATCGTGGATATAATAATATGGTTGTCCGCCAAATAGTCTTTTAGCTGTTTTAGAATATTTTCAAAATGTACGGGTTGCACGGCAAAGATTAAAATATCCGAATTTTTCAGAGCTTCCTTGTTGTCCATGGACACAGTGACATTGCCATACGACTCCAGAGCTTTTATCGGGCTAATATCCCTTTTGGTGAGGTATATGGAGGCGATTCCGTCATTTGTATTCAATAATCCTTTGGCTATGGACAAACCCAAGTTTCCCGCCCCAATTATGGCTATTTTCATTTTGTTTGGTTTATTCGTTGTTGTTCACAAAAGGTAACGATCAATAATTTAAAATACTCCTGCTTTTAATTGTAGTCCTTCCGGTTCCTCAAACTTAAACATCAGGTTCATGTTTTGTACGGCCTGCCCTGATGCACCTTTTAATAAATTATCTATGGCAGAGGTAACCAACAACACTCCGTTGTGCTTGTGTAGATGGATATGGCAATGGTTGGTGTTCACTATTTGCTTCAGACAAATTTCCTCGTCTGAGACTTGTGTAAACATAGCATCGGCATAAAAATCCTTATATAGGCTTTTGGCATCGTCTATAGACCCGTTATAGTTGGTGTAGGCTGTAGCAAAGATGCCGCGGGTGAAATTACCACGACTGGGCAAAAAGAATAGCTCCCCAGCATTGGATTGGAGGGAATTTAAACTTTCATTTATTTCTCCCAGATGTTGGTGGGTAAAGGGTTTGTACCAGGAAATATTGTTGGTCCTCCAACTAAAATGTGAAGTTGCGGATAGGCTAACTCCAGCGCCAGTACTTCCAGTGACAGCATTGATGTGCACAGGATTGTCAAGCGCGCCAGCTTTTGCCAAAGGCAATAGTGCCAATTGAATGGCGGTTGCAAAACATCCTGGATTAGCAATATAATTTGCTTTTTTGATGGCTTCCTTATTCAATTCCGGAAGACCATAAACAAAATCCTTGGCATTGAAAACCGCATCGGCCTTTAGTCTAAAATCATTGCTCAGGTCAATGATTTTTGTATTGTCAGAGAATTGATGTTCATTTAAAAAGGCAGTGGAATTTCCATGGCCCAAACAAAGAAAGACTACATCCACCGTTAAGTTAACCTCTCCAGTGAACTTTATATCCGTTACCCCCAATAGATCGGGATGTGCCGTTGATGCCTTTTTTCCTGCTCTAGTTGTACTGTATATAAAATCGATACTTACCTTGGAATGGTTCAGTAGAATTCGTATCAGTTCACCCCCCGTATATCCTGAACCTCCAATTATTCCTGCTTTAATCATGACTATTGTTGACGTGGTTATATATTTTTCCGGCGTTGGAAAGTATTTTGATGAACCCTTTTGCATCGTCCGCGGTCCAACCTTTGTTCATTTCCCCATAGCTTCCAAAAGAGGCATTCATCAGGTCGTGCTTGGAGTCTATACCATTGAGTTGAAAACGATAAGGGTGAAGGCTAACAAATACGTCCCCAGAAACATTCTTCTGTGTATCGGTTAGGAACACCTCAATATTTCTCATGACCTCATCCAAATAATTTCCTTCGTGGAGGAGCATTCCATAGAAATTTCCTTGTTGTTCCTTCTGGAATTGCTGCCACTTACTTAAAGTGTGTTTTTCCAACAAGTGGTGGGCTTTTATAATGATAAGGGATGCAGGGGCTTCAAACCCAACTCTTCCTTTAATCCCTATGATGGTATCCCCAACGTGGATATCCCTTCCAATGGCATACTTAGAGGCCAGGGCGTCCAAGGCAATAATATTATTCACGGGAGTGTTCTCCTTGCCGTTGATGGCTATAAGTTCTCCTTTCTTAAACGTGAGTTTAACATCTGTGGGTTCTGTTTCTTGTAACTGACTTGGATAGGCCGTATCAGGTAGGGCCGAATGTGACGTTAAAGTCTCTTCGCCACCTACGGAAGTACCCCATAGGCCTCTATTGATGGAATATTTGGCTTTTTCCCAAGAATAATCCACCCCATTTTCTTTAAGGTAGGCTATTTCAGCTTCTCTCGAAAGTTTGTTGTCCCTAATGGGGGTGATGATCTCAATTTCTGGGGCAATGATCTGAAAAATCATATCAAATCTTACCTGATCATTTCCTGCTCCAGTACTACCATGGGCAATGTAAGATGCGCCTACTTTTTTAGCATGGTTCACTATTTCTATGGCCTGTACAATACGTTCAGCACTTACCGATAAGGGATAGGTGTTATTTTTTAAGACATTGCCAAAGATTAGGTATTTGACTACTTTGTCATAAAAGGTCTGTACCGCATCAATGGAGGTGTAGGTTGAGGCCCCTAATTGTAATGCTTTTTCTTGGATACTGGCTATTTCTTCTTTTGAGAATCCTCCTGTATTCACGCTCACCGCGTGCACTTCAAACCCTTTATCCTTGGATAGATATTTTGCACAATAAGATGTGTCGAGTCCACCGCTATAGGCTAATACTAATTTTTTCATTTTTCTTTCTTTTTAAGGAACAATTGCTCCTTGATGCTTTTTAATCGTGTAAATGCTTTTGTATTCAAATTGCTGTCCTCCACCTTTTTCTTGGCGTGCGGATCATATAACATGCCCGTGCACAAGCACATTTTTGTTTCAGTCCTGGTAAGAATATCAAAATTCTTGCAGGTTTGGCAGCCCTTCCAAAATTCTGGATCATCGGTAAGTTCCGAAAAGGTAACGGGCTTATAGCCCAGCTCATAATTCATTTTCATTACGGCCAACCCAGTGGTAATACCAAATATTTTAGCGTCCGGAAATTTTTTCCTGGAAAGTTCAAAAACGGCTTTTTTGATTTGTTTGGCAAGGCCTTGTCCTCTGTAATCGGGGTGGACGATTAATCCTGAATTGGCGACAAATTTTTCATGGCCCCATACTTCTATATAGCAGAAACCGGCAAATTTGTCCCCGTCCAAGGCTAAAATGGCGTTGCCATTTTTTAACCTTTTCTCAATATACTCCGTAGTTCGTTTTGCAATACCGGTGCCGCGTACTTTGGCAGACTCCTCTATGGTATCACAGATGATCTGGGAATATTTAAAATATGATTCATTAGCAATAACAATCTTCATTGAATGTTGCTTTAGGATTAAATAAAATAATGATTTTTTTCGAGAGTTGGAAATGGACTCACCTATTTCCATAATAGAAGCGCACCCTTACGGGCGACGACGTGTAGGCGTAAATGTATAAGCGGGAAAAGAAACCCGATTATGAAAAAGTATATGTGTAGTTACATTCATTACAAAACAAATGTACCAATTAAAATGAATTAGAGGTAAAACATGATTAATTTTTACAAAATAACAGGTTTTTGTTATTTAGGGTAATCAATTCATAGATTAAGAAACCATATACTAGGATATATTCAATGCTGAGAATTAAAAGGCTCTCTTGAAACAGCGCATTGGAATAAGCCCAATAGCTCAAGATGACAGTAAAGGACCACACCAGGGGAAACCTAAATTCAGTAAAAATCGCCAAAATGACCAAGAAGATGATGTACCACGGATGAACCGTTGTGGCCAAAAAATAATAGCAACTTAAAATCCATAACATAGAAACAATCAGACCGGATGTGTTTTTATTGTTGCGTAAAAAAGTAAAAACAAGGACCACCGTGATAATTATAAAGGGTATTACTTTTCCATAGACCTTTATCATTTCGTAAGCAGGGACATCAAATTGTAAACCAACGTATTTGATGATGTTATAAATACTTGCGTTGAATTCAAAATTTGAAAACCAAAGCCCTATGGTTGCGGAGTAGTTGGCGATGAAGTCCATCGTGAAAAATGGAAGCGTAAATACTAGAACGGCACCCCCTATGATGAAATAAAAGATCAAACTTTTTTTGATGCCGTAATGTTTTAAGAACAGGGGCAGGAAGATAAGGGGAACAAGCTTAGTTAAAATAGCAAAAGCATAAAATACACCTCCCCACTGCCATTTTTTCTTTGCCGTAAAATAAATGGCAACCATAAAGAAAAATAACATGACTCCTTCAAAATGAAGATTGCCCGTAAGTTCTATAATGACCAATGGATTTAAAAAATACCAGAAAATCAGATAGGACGATCTATTGAGGTGCTTCAATAAC
This sequence comes from Sediminicola luteus, assembly GCF_040566555.1. GTDB lineage: Bacteria > Bacteroidota > Bacteroidia > Flavobacteriales > Flavobacteriaceae > Sediminicola. The sequence goes on from NZ_JBEWYP010000004.1 coordinate 246,440, forward strand.
TTTATTCCAAAGTATAGAATACCCAGATCAGCGCATATTATTATGGCGCGCATCACCATGATGCTGCCTAGGATTGACTTCCCGCCTAATGCAGCTGCTAAGGCAAAAAGCACTTGGTTAAGAGGGGGGTAATTGGAAAAATGTTTGGCGCTCAGCTCTCCCATTCCCATATGTAATTCTTGGGCATTGGCAATGACGAGATTCCCTTGTGCCATTAGTTCGTTTGGTGTAAACAGATAGGGGTTGAAGCCCTGTCTGACCAATTCCCCATCCCATATAAAACGAAAGAAATCCTGGGAGAGATTAGGTGAGACAACAAAAAAGACCAAACGAAATAGAATGCCAGCAACGATAAGAAATTTAAAATTCCACTTCTCAAATTGTATGATTTTATAACACAAAAAAAATAACCCTAGGGATAGGGTTATTAGTTTTATAAAATCTGACCTGTCTAGGTCATAAGCAAAACTCCCATAGAATCCGATGCTGATAAGCACCATAAGGATTGGAAATTTATGAAGTTTCCAATAGGAGGACATACTTATGCTTTAGCAGTAAGTGAGTTGAAGAATACAAATCCGAAACCTAAGAACAACATAAAATGGAATGGGAACAATCCAAAATCGTTCAAAGGAATGGCACTGTACATTCCAAACAAGAAATATATCATAAGCAATGCTTCCAATATCATGTTTGGAGATAATTTTTTAGCCAAGTATTTATTTCCTTTCCAACTATCTGTAAGGTTGTTAATGTTGAATTTTGGTGTTCTTACAAATTCACTTCTTTTCCCCATATGCCCTTCCAAGACTGCCATGGAATTGTGCAAAGAAAAACCTAAAGCTACCGAGAAGAAGGTAAAAAATATTTTTATATAGTCCACAAAGCTATCAAAACTACTGCCCTGTATGCTCTTATAGGTAAACCAATAGCAGACAAATAAGATGATGGTACTGACTACGAAGAAGCTTGTCACTTCAAAAATCCATCCCAAGTGACCGTACATATTCTTGATATACAACATTGGGATACTCAAAAATGCTACGATGAACACGCATAGGAACATTGAACTGTTCAACAAATGCATCACACCATGGAATTTGGTCTTAAAGGAAATGTTCCTAGAGGTTACAACGCTCAATACAGTTTTTCTAAAGTTTTCCGCACCACCCTTGTTCCAACGGAATTGTTGGGAACGAGCTGCACTGATCACTACAGGGAGTTCTGCAGGAGTTTCTACATCTTCCAAATATTTAAACTTCCAGTTTTTCAATTGTGCCCTATAGCTCAAGTCCAAATCTTCAGTTAAGGTATCACCTTCCCAGTTACCGGCATCAAGGATACATTCCTTACGCCAGATACCTGCTGTACCATTAAAGTTGATGAAGTGTCCTTTTGCGTTTCTACCTACTTGTTCCAAAGTAAAGTGGGCATCCAATGCAAAGGCTTGGATTTTTGTCAAAGTAGAGTAATCTCTGTTGATATGTCCCCAACGGGTCTGTACCACACCAATTTCTTGGTCTTTGAAATATATAACGGTTTTTTTCAACCAATCTGCATCAGGTAAAAAGTCGGCATCAAAAATTGCGATAAATTCACCCTTGGCAATTTTAAGACCTTCTTTCAGTGCTCCGGCCTTATAGCCAGATCTGTTTTCTCTTCTAATGTGAGTGATGTCCAATCCAGTTTCCTGAAGTGCAGCAATTCTTCTGGCAGTGTCGTTTACAGAATCATCTGTAGAATCGTCCAGTACCTGAATTTCAAGTTTACTTGATGGGTATTCAATTTTTGCAATATTCTCCAACAATCTCTCTACAACATACTCTTCATTGTAAATAGGCAATTGAATGGTGACAAAGGGAATTTCTTTTGGATCAAGAAGATTGTATTTCGGGGCTTCTTGGTTCTGTCTTTTATACCAAAGATAATTTACAAGAAGGTTCAATTGAGCCAAACTGTAAAAGAAGATTAATACTAGCGCAATACTGTAGATTGCAATGATAATGTAAGTGATGGTTAGTCCCATTTTAGTTGATAAAGAAAAGTGTGATTAAGTTGATTTTTATTTAATACTATATTTAAAAATCCAACCTAGGATTTTTATGCCTGCAAATATACTACCTTTTACCGTACCTGATACTTTTGATACCCCAATTCTTTTTTTGTAACGAACCGCTACTTCGGTGTATGTAAGTTTCTTACGTAACGCTTTTAGTTGCATTTCTACAGTCCAGCCATAGGTCTTGTCCTCCATGTCCAATGCCAATAACTGGTCATATTTTATGGCTCTGAAGGGTCCTAAATCTGTATATTTTGCCTTAAAAAGCATTTTCATTAGAAAAGTTGCCAGATTATTGCCGAAAATCTGTTGCGGTGTCATAGAACCTTGCTCCCTCAGTTCCTTTACACGAGCCCCAATAACAAAATCTATGTCCCTTTCTATAATAGGTTCTACTATTTTGGTAATTTCTTCCGGGTAATCGGAATAGTCACCGTCGATAAATACGATAATATCAGGTGTTTTGGATCTTTTCGCTATGTATTCCATTCCACATAGACAGGCATACCCATAACCCCTTCTGTTTTCACGTAGTACAGTGGCCCCTGCCTTCTCGGCGTTTATGGCGGTTTGGTCAGTGGAATTATTGTTCACGACAATTATTTCCGATATATATTGAGGTATTTCTTGAATTACTTTCGCAATAGAATCTTCTTCATTAAAAGCTGGAATAATTACTATGATGTCTTTCATTATACTTGTTTTGGACGCTAAGCTGTCCTTCCTTCTATTACTGATTTAGGTTCTTCTATTGTGTAATCCAAATGGCTTTACTCATTTTTTAAAAGCGGACAAAAGTAGATAACTTGTATGCAATGGCAATACAAAAAATTATAATGTTTTTTATTATTTCTGATTCACCAAATCCATAAGGTTTACGTCGTTCCCCAAAAGGATTTCAGTAGGATTGATACGGCCTTTTTCGGGTCCATTTTCCAGTTTTAATACCCCTCGTGGACAAACGGCAGAGCAAATTCCGCAGCCAACACAACTAGACCTCACAATGTTTTCTCCTTTTTGTGCATATGCCCTGACATCTATTCCCATTTCACAATAGGTAGAGCAGTTACCGCAAGAAATACATTGTCCGCCATTGGTGGTGATCCTGAACCTTGAAAAAAGACGTTGTTGAAATCCAAGGATTGCTGCCATGGGGCAACCAAACCTACACCAGACCCTATTGCCAAAAATTGGGTAGAATCCAGTGCCAATTACACCAGAGAAGATACTGCCTATCAAAAATCCGTATGTTGTTCTTAAGGTTTCAGATTTGAAGAGAAAAACGTTCCCATCCCCACTAAGGTAATGGAATCCAATTAGTGCAACTATAATGGTAAAATAGCCAATGGCACCATAGAGTGCATCTTTTTGGAGTTCCTTTCTTTTAAAAAGCATCACCCACCCAAAGACAAGGGTCAATATACCCGCCACCCCAAGTAAAAAGGAATTTTTTGTCAACCAATATTTGCTACTGTCATTTCCCAGATAAGAGTAAATTACGGCAGTGGTCATTAAAGTCACAAATACAACCACACTGTGTACCACCCACCTCTCTATTTTCCAGGCTTTTTGTGTTTTGTCGCTTAAATGCCTAAAGGAATCCCCAGCCGTTTCGGCAAGGCCTCCACATCCACAGACCCATGAACAATACCATCGTTTTCCATATTTGTAGGTGAGAATTGGGGTAATGACAAAAATGGAAAGGATCCCAAAGATGAGCATGGCCAATCCTATATCCCCGGCATCGATCATACTATTGACCCGGTAACGCTCAAAATTATAATAGTTAAGGGGCCATATGTTTTTTAGGTCATAATAAGGAAGGGAAAATGATTCACTGTTCAGTCTGGACATAAATTCAGGAATCAGAAAGGCGAAGGCTGTTTGAAAAAACATGACACTAGAGGTGCGAATCATTTCATACCTGTTGTGTCTGTATTTCCAAATAAACTTAATGCCAAAAGCCAAAATAGCCACCGTATAAAGGGTGCCGTAAACAAACCATTGACTGGCAGGATTACCACTGAGGAGTTTGCTCAAGGGATCAAAAAAGGCGATGACCCCTGTGTTGTCCCCAGATTTTTGCAATCCTAGATATTGGGGATAGAAGTAGAGGATAATATAAAAAGCGGTAAGGGCAATACCGGCCATCCAGGCCCAGACGCCTCTACTGGATATGGATTTAAACCAGACACCATCATTTTTTATTCCTTTTTGGGTATGGGCATATGCCGCGGCTGAAAACCAAACCACCCCAATAAAAATGGCCAATAAGGATGTGGTCAGCCAAAATGCTTTATGAGGAAAATTTACATTGAATATGGCCAGTACCAAAATAGTGAGTCCGCCCATTCCCATCAATGTTGCTATTTTTTGGCCTAGGGTCAAGGCTTTTGGAGGTGTGCCGGTCAAGGCCATGTTTTTGTCGTATGTACTCATGAGGGAAATAGGTTATGCGTTGAAAAATATTCTTTTTAAACTTTTCTTCTTTAATCCAATGGACGCGTTGAACTGTTCATTGTATTTGGCTACGATAGAAGCTTCATATGTGTCATAGAATTCAGGATCAAAATTAGCATCCTTTAAGTGGGCCATGACATGATCAATAGATTTGCCATCTGTTAACCATCTGTCCACTATTTCGTGTCTCATTCTTATACCAAAGGTGTTGATCCCTAAAAATTCCTTGGTCCCTTTGTGAAAAGAAATAGTGACGCACGCCTTTTCATCTTTATGCCTCCAATGGAAATGTTCCTCATAGGGTTTTCTATTTCGCTCACTAAATACCCACCCATAAGTTTGATATTCAATATCCAAAAATTTGGCAGAATTGAACCAGTGTCCAGGATTATAGGGTGTGGGATTGCCACATATTGTCTGGGCAATTGCTTCACCCATCATTCGGCCTGTATACCAAACAGCTTCTACAGGTCTTCTGTTTCCAATGGGTTCGTGTTGTTCTGCACAGTCCCCAATGGCATAGATGTCCTTAATATTGGTTTCCAACATCCGGTTAACTTTAACCCCCTTGCCCAAGGTTATTCCTGAGTCTTCAAGAAAATCTATATTGGGGGTTACCCCAGCGGTAAGTCCTACTAGGTTGCACTCAATAGTCTCTCCTTTATCTGTAGTAACAGCTTTTGCATGGCCATTTTCATCGGATAGAATTTCTTTTAGGTTAGTACCCAGTTGCAAATCTATATGATGCTCTAAAATATGTTCATTGATCATTTCTGATTCGCCTTTTGGCAGGACGCCATTCCAAAAGCTGTCTTCTCGAACCAAAAATGTGACAGGAATCTTTCTACTTCGCAACATTTCCGCCAATTCTATTCCTATAAGTCCCCCGCCAACAATTACAGCTCGGGAGCACACCTCTTTGTTGGGTGCGTTCAATTCCAAAGCATCAAGATCTTGTTTGGAATACAATCCCTGTACCCCTTTCAAATCTTGTCCTGGCCATCCAAATTTGTTGGGCTTGGAGCCGGTTGCAATTATCAATTTATCATATCCTATGGATTCAGAACTGGCTAATTCAATTTTTTTTGATTTATGGTCGACCTTAGTAACAAAACCATTCACCAGATTGATCCGGTTCTTATCCCAAAAGAAATCTTCATATGGTTTAATGTGTTCAAATTGCATGTGTCCCATATATACATACATCAGTGCGGTACGGGCAAAGAAGTGGTCTGTCTCTGCGGAAACTATGGTTATTTTTTTGTCAGAAAGCTTTCGAATATGTCTGGCAGCGGTAACCCCTGCTATTCCATTACCAATAATAACGATATGTTCCATATAAAGAATCGGTTGTTGTTGCTTAAGTCGTGCTTAAATATAAGAACTTAATTCCCGGTCTTTTATTTATAAGTAATTTAAATATGGGCAAACCCAAATTCAGGTCACAGGTATGTTAATGTAGGGGATATATTGTATTTCAAATCCTTATTTGGTGTATTTTAGTGACATGAAAAAACTGCTCCTCTTCATATTATTAACCTTGCAACTGTCCTGTATAAGTCAGGATAAGAAAAAAATTAACGGTGTTAGTTTTGTGGCTTCAAGGGATCAGGCCTCCCAAGAGCATGTGGAAGCCCTTTTGCGAATCAATGCAGAATCTGCGGCTGTAATGCCCTTTGGATTTATAAGGGATGTAGCCTCCCCGGAAATTATTTTTGACACGGAACGACAATGGTTTGGAGAGACCAAAAAAGGAGCAAAACAATACATTGAATTACTTCATAAAAACGGATTAAGGGTGATGATGAAGCCCCAAATCTGGATATGGAAAGGGACCTTTACAGGAACCTTAAAAATGAATTCAGAAGAAGATTGGGTGGCTTTGGAAGCCTCATACACGAAATTCATAATGGCTTACGCTGAATTGGCACAAGAAACAAAAACGGAATTCTTTTGTATTGGAACGGAATTGGAAAAGTTCATAGAGAACAGACCGGAATATTGGAACGGCCTAGTTAAAAAAATACGCGCTGTGTATAAAGGTGAGCTTACCTATGCGGCCAACTGGGATGAATATGAACGGACCCCATTTTGGGGAGATTTGGATTATATTGGGGTAGATGCCTATTTCCCGTTGTCTGATGAGAAGACCCCTTCGGTAGAGCAATTGGTGCATGGTTGGAAACCCTATAAGGAGAAACTTATGACCTTATCCAGAAATTTAGAGAAGCCTGTAGTGTTTACGGAATATGGCTATAGAAGCAATGATTATACGGCCAAACGCCCTTGGTTGGTGGATCATAGTAAGGATGACGTAAACCTTGAGGCGCAAGCCAATGCCACTAAAGCGATTTTTGAATCTTTTTGGGGAGAAGATTGGTTCCAAGGAGGCTTTGTTTGGAAATGGTTCATAGACCATAAATCTGCAGGAGGGGGAGGTGACAACAGATTTACCCCTCAGAATAAGCCTGCGGAGGAGATAATCAGATCCTTTTATAAAAATCATTGATCTAATTGTGTAATAGAGGCATTCCTTTTTGGAAGTACACCTTATTTTTGATAATATTTGTGCAAAATTAGCATTGTGTACCCCAAAAAATGTAGCTTCTTACTATTGATCCTGGTCTTATCATCCCTGACCATTTATGCCCAAAACTCCGTCAAGACTGTAATTGCCGAAAAAGGGGATGGTATTTTTTCCATTCTTAGAAAACAAGGCATGGACCCCATAAAACATTATGGCCATTTCGTGGCTTTAAACAAAGATAATCTGCGGGACAGCATTCAGCTCTATGAGGGGCGTAAATATGTGTTGCCACCCTTTGTTGAGGCTGAGGTGGTTGTAGTAGATACAATTCAGAAAAAGGCAACCGAAAGAAAGATTATCGGCAAGGAGACCGAATACTCCATTTTTGGTAAGAAATACGCCCTAGTTCCCAATATGAGTAAGGACTTGGAAGGCGCTGTTTATTATTTGATTTCCGGTCATGGTGGTCCAGATCCTGGGGCCATTGAGAACTACGAAGGAAAAATTATTGCAGAAGATGAATATGCCTATGATATTACGTTGCGTTTGGCGAGAGAATTAATGTCACAAGGAGCTAAGGTTTATATCATCATACGCGACCCCAATGACGGAATTAGGGATGAACGTATTTTGGAAATAGATCGGGATGAGGTTACCTATCCCAATCTTGAAATACCGCTAAATCAATTGGCCAGACTAAAGCAAAGGGTAGACGCTGTAAATAAGTTGTACGCAGAAAATTTGGGAAAATATCAGCGACTTATCGTTACCCATGTGGATAGTCGCAGTAAAGGGCAAAACATCGATGTATTCTTTTATCACCATGAGAAAAGTAAGAACGGTAAGAGATTTGCCGAGAACATACACACAACTTTTCAGAACAAGTATCAAAAATATCAACCCAATAGGGAGTATTCGGGAACTTTTGAAGATCGCACCAATCTGTACCTCGTAAAAAAGACACACCCGGCAATGGTATATATCGAAATTGGGAACATAAAAAGTGCCAAGGACCAAAGGAGGATATTAGATCCGGATAATAGACAAGCTTTGGCAAAATGGATCTCGGAAGGGGTTCTTTTGGATTATCAGACTAGGAACAAGGTGCCTTAGGCCACAATGTTTTTTCTGTAATATCGGTATAGACGATCCGGTCCGGCACCCATTAGTTTTATAAAATGGATGACGCCAAAATGATACTGTAGCCTAATAGTGCCATTCTTTTTGTATTTTCTTGCTGAAGTTAGTACCGTTTGGGGCAATACCTTAAAATCCCCCAATTTATATAAGCGACCTATAAACTCGGTGTCCTCATAAATAATATAGGATTCATTATATCCGTCCGACCTGTCCCATAAATCCTTGGTGATGAACAGGGATTGGTCGCCACCACGACACACTTTTATGTTGATACGAGTGAGCCATCCTGAAGCTCTTAGGAGCCAGTTTTTAGAGTCGAACTTCATGCGAAAGCAACCAGAAGGAGTCCCTAAGGCCACCGCATTGATGATATGGGTGGCAAAATTTTTAGGAGGAAAGGTGTCGGCGTGTAAAAAGTAAAATATGGATCCAGTTGCCTTTTCGGTTCCTTTGTTCATCTGTTTGGCCCGTCCTTTTTCAGAATGTACCAGGGTGGCACCAAATTCCTTTGCAATGGTAGGGGTGTTGTCCGTGCTGCCCCCATCAACTATAATGATCTCCTTAACGTGATCTGTATTGCAGATGTCTTTGAGGTATTTCAATAAGTGACCGATATGTTCCGCTTCATTGAGAACTGGTATTATGACACTTATTTTATGGGAATCATTTAGATGCATTCAGGCTCCAATCGTAGTTGATAAATTCTATGCTGGTCTCCTTAGTTATTTTAATTGTGGAATATTGATTGATGTAGTCAGTCAATGAGACCTTATTTGTAAAGTCTTTTTTGTACCACTTAAAGATTTGGGATAACATGGCCTTCTCTTTGGTGATGACATTCCTTTTGGGATCGTTCACAAAGTTTCTTGCTGATTTTTCCAAAAGGTCTTCCAATTTTTCAACCGTAAAGGCTTCGTTCAATAGTTTTGGACAGGAATAAGAAGCGCAATTAATGGCAAAATGGATCCGTGGTTCGTCCATTTTACGCAATATATTGTGTTCAATATCCCCAAGGGAGAGCTGTTTGTTCCTTATGGTAACGACTTGCCTGTTCCAAGGTCCTTTGAGATCCTTGATACTGCCCAATGGATAATTATCCAGGATTAATTTTACGGTAGCCGCATTGTACAAATTGATGTAGTACACTAATTTACTCTCCTTGGTTTCATATTCCGAGACAGGGTTTTTTGTCTGTTGGTCCAAATATGAATTTAGCAATCCAATTTCTTTTCGGAAATTTTTATAATCAACATTGCCCACATCGTCAACATATTTTTTCAAAAGGGTGTCCCAGGTCGAGTAATCAACTTTCTGAAGGGCCAAAGGTCCCTCATCTGCTACTGTGGATATGGCGTGGCCAGAGGCAATTCCAAAGAACAACAACATTAAAATGATAATATGTTTTACGGTAAAGTGCATTTGAAGCTATTAGAGTTCTTTCATTAGTATGTAATCACAGTCTATCCTTACTATTGTGCGGTAAGCTTTATTTTTATTTTACGTCTAGCAACATCCACCTCCATTATAGTGCCAGGTACTTTCGCTGATATGTATTTGATCATTTGCCTTGGCCAGGGCAGCGGCTGTCTTATCACAAACGGCCAAAGGTTGGTTTTGCATTAAAACATGTCCATTTTTATCATCAAAATATTGCTCATCACCATAATAGATGGCAGTTTTTCCTGTAAAGACGCAAGGTCCATCTGCTGGCATGGGGTCTTTAATAGCTGCTATTTCAATAGACTCTATATAAACCAGTTCCTCTGTGGGATAGTGGTTTGGGGAAAGTACCCGATAAGATTTACGCGCTCTGATCTCTATTGTTCCAAATCCTGCATCGGTCAATGCTTTTATATAGTCCTTCATAGGGATACTGCCACTTAGACAAAGGGCACGAAGCCTATCATCATTTCGTAATTCATCGTTCATAGGTTGCTCGCAGATAGGGTCGCTCATCACCAACCTACCGTGGGGTTTTAAAACACGGTACATTTCTGATACTGCCTTTTGAAGATCTTCGGCCTTGAAGATATTGAACAGACAGTTTTGTGCTGCAACATCGATACTTTCGCTTGCAACAGGAAGGTTAAGGGCATCGCCTTTCACGAGGTCTACAAACTCACTTTTAAACCACGTATTTTCTTCTTCTGCTATCTTGAAATTCTTTTTGGAAGCTTCCAACATCTCATCAACGACATCAACTCCGGTAACCCCACCTTTTTGTCTAGAAAAGTAGGAGAATTGCAACAACTCCATTCCGCCTCCTACACCCACATAAAGTACTTTGGGGTTATTGACCAAGTCTTGTGCGGAAACAGTACTTCCACAACCATAATTCATTTCCTGCATGATCTTGGGAATGGAAAGCCCAGGAAATTGCCATACGGGATTCGTAGTGCAACACAAGCCCACATCTGGGGTTAGTGCAGCTTCTTTGTATAGGTCGTTTGTGGCGTTTAAATAACTCATATCTCTTTTATTAATTCTTTAAATAATTTAATCATTTTTGGTTCTGTCTCACCTGCAATTGCAATAATTTCTGCAATATTTACCGGCTTCAGATTGTCAGGGTCACATTCGTCGGTGAGGACGGATACTGCCATAACGGGCAATCGTAAGTGGTTGGCGGCTATGACTTCGGGAACAGTACTCATCCCTACGGCATCGGCACCAATTAGTTTTATCATTCTATATTCCGCTTTGGTTTCCAGTTGTGGACCAACCACGGAGGCATAAACCCCTTTTTGAAGGGAAATGTTTTCTCTTTTGGCAATGGCCTCTACCTTCTTACGCATTTTTAGATCATAAGGTTCACTCATGTCCACAAATCGGTCTCCAAATTCGGCCACATTTTTAAAAGCTAAAGGCGATCCTCCCTGGAGATTAATGTGATCCTCAATCAACATTATATCCCCTTTTTTAAAGTTGAGGTTCACGGCCCCGGCAGCATTGGAGATGAACAGGTTCTTGATCCCCAGTTGGTGCATTACTCTGATAGGATAGGTGACATCAATTAAATCATATCCTTCGTACATATGAAAGCGGCCCTGCATGACCACTACCTTTTTTCCTTCTAAAGTGCCATAGATCAGTTTTCCGGTATGGAACTCAACGGTCGCCAATGGAAAAAATGGGATATGGTTGTAATGTGCTTCAATGGGATTTTCAATTTCCGCCACTAATTTTCCAAGTCCGGTTCCAAGTACGATCCCCAGTTCAGGGGCATCAAAACCTTTGTGCTTTAAATAGGCTGTAGACTCTTCTAATTGTTTTAATGTCATATTTATATGTTTTTTAAAAATGGTTGAAAAGCTTCAATATATTGAATGTCCTCGTAAAGATCCACATCATTTTTTATTTTCAATAGCTTGACCGATTCATTTTTTAAATCATTCAAGGTCGATTTTAGAACAGTATTTGTGCCCCAAGCCTTATTTTTAAAAAGAGAAGCCTTGATTTTTGTCATTCCCAAAAGATAATATCCACCATCTTCTGCTGGCCCAACGACAAAGTCGGTTATGTGCAATTCCTCGAAAGCTGTATTTAGGTCATCAGATGAGAGATCGTACATGTCGCTCCCAATGATGATGATATTTTCGTACCCGGCTTCAAAGCCTTCTTTAAAAGCGTTTAGCATTCGTTCTCCCAGGTCCTTGCCCTTTTGTGCTTTTTTGTGGTAATGTGTATTTTCCCAGATATCATTTTCCCATATTTTTTCCGAATAATGCACTTCTTTGGCTGCTCTTACTTCTTTGGTTATGTTGTGGGTATGCTCCAATAAAAAGGTGTAGATTTCTAGGGCGGTATGGTCTCCTACTTTGGCTGCCAATCTAGTTTTACATTTACCCAATTCTGGATTTCTTGTAAAAATAAGAAGAAGGTTCTTTTGGTTTCGGGAATTGGGACTTGATGTCATAAACTATTTAATATACTTTTTTCCCTTTAGTCAGAAACTTACCCCAATACTTACTAAAGGCATGTACTTTATCAGTCTTATTCCCTAGATTGTCAACAATGGGATGACCTTGGTTAATCCACTCGAAAATTCCCCCATATAGGTTGTAAACATTAGTGTAACCTGCCTCTAAAAGTTGTTTGGCAGTTTTTTCAGAGCGAACACCTATGGAGCAATAAACAATTATAGGGCTATTTTTGTCTGGAGCAAAATTTGACATTTCTTCTGAATTTAATTTAGAGGTACCTACGAAGTTTGCATTCTCAATATGGCTAACATCATATTCTTCCTTTCTTCTGGCATCCAAGAACAAATAGTCTTTATTGTCAATAGCTTCCCCAACTTTCAAATAGGGCACCTCGTGCGTGTTATATTTTTGTAACGCTTCGTCTATGGTGTTCTGGGAATGGACCTTGATAAAACTGAGTATGAGAAGACATATGAAATACTTCCTTTTCATAAATAGGTATTGTATTGTGCTATACAAAGATACCATTTAGGAAAGTAAATATTGGGTTTTAACAAAGCATTAGGGTTGTGTGGTTGCGTGTCGTTTAAATGTTTATTTTTAGTAGTTAATAGAACATTTCTGATATGGGGCTAAGAAAAATATTTATAATATTGATGAGTTTTGGATTGCTATTGTCATGTAAGGATAAACCTAAAGAAGCTTCTCAAATGGATGAATCGGCTGAAACAGCATATTACCAAGAGGCTTACAGGCCCCAGTTTCATTTTACGCCTGAGGAAAAGTGGATGAACGATCCAAATGGCTTAGTTTACCATAAAGGGGTGTACCATCTGTTTTATCAATATTATCCAGACGATACAGTATGGGGGCCAATGCATTGGGGACATGCCGTAAGCAAGGATATGATACATTGGGACCACAAGCCAATTGCCTTATTCCCGGATGAACATGGTTACATTTTTTCTGGGAGTGCCGTAGTAGATGAGAATAATACTTCTGGCTTTGGAAGTAAAGACAATCCGGCATTGGTGGCGATATACACTTATCATTTAATTGAAGGGGAAAAAGCGGGGAAAAATGATTTTCAGACCCAGGGAATTGCATATAGCTTGGACAATGGGGATACCTGGATAAAATACGAAGGCAACCCAGTCATTCCCAATAAGGGGGTTAAGGATTTCCGGGATCCAAAAGTTTTTTGGAACGATAAGGTTGATAAATGGACCATGCTCCTTGTGGCAGGAGATCACCTTCAAATATGGGAGTCTCCCAATTTGATCGATTGGCAATATAAAAGTGAATTTGGAAGAAATCAAGGTGCCCATGGAGGAGTGTGGGAGTGTCCCGACCTTTTTTCCTTTAAAGTGGAAGGTACCGATGAAGTTAAGTGGGTGTTGTTGATCAGTATAAATCCGGGTGCTCCCAATGGTGGTAGTGGCACTCAATATTTTATTGGGGATTTTGATGGCACAACATTTACTTCTGATCAAAAAGATGAGCGCTGGATAGATCTGGGCAGGGATAATTATGCCGGAGTAACCTATAACAACGTGCCCAGTAATGAAAGAATTTTTATTGGATGGATGAGCAATTGGGACTATGCCAGGGACACTCCAACAGAAAAATGGCGAAGTGCCATGACCTTACCAAGAAAGTTGAGTCTTCAAAAGACAGGGGATTCATATGAACTCTTCAATTATCCGTTGAAAGGTTTTGATGACCTATTGGAAAAAGAACCGGCAAGAAATTTGACAGTTGCCTCCCAAGGCGTGTCGGAAATTCCATTTGAAAATTATAACCAATCGGATCTTCAATTCCGTACAGGTGAGTCTCTTTTTGAACTCACCTATAAAAACAGCCTAGAGGAACAGGTTGTGATCAATGTGGATAGGACTACTATGACGATGACGCTAAATAGGGCAAATTCCGGAAAAACCGATTTTCACGAATCCTTTGCAGATCCACTGCAAAAAATGAAACTGCCTAATTTGCCCGAAGGGGAAGTAGGGTTCAGGATTATTATGGACAGCTCCTCCATTGAAATTTTCGTGAACGGCGGACAGTATGCCATGACCTCCCAGTTGTTTCCCAATGAAAATTACAATGCTTTGGAAATTAAGAATATGGACCAAAAAGAAATGACAATAAATGATTTTCAATTGTCTAAAGTGAAATCCATATGGTAGATTAAGGCGTGAAAAATTTTTCATCTTGGTGACTTTTTCACGACATTGCAGGGATTTATATACACATGTACAAATACTTGATATTTCAAACTGCCATTCCACACAAAAGCCTGTCTTTACTATTGGTCATAGGGATGTTTTTTGTTGCAATCACCACTGCAAAGGGACAGCTTATCCAACAGGACAAACTCATGCATTTTGGGGTTGGAACGGTCATTGGTGCCGGGACGACGGGAGTGGTATACGGCATTACCAAGAATAAAACGAAGGCAGTAATATGGGGGATAGGCCTGAGTACCCTGGCGGGGATTACCAAGGAGATCATAGATCATAATGACTATGGTAAGGCAGATACCGGAGATATGGTGGCCACAACCCTAGGTGGTGTCTTGGGATCTTTTAGTGTGAAGATCATTTTGGACAAAAAGCGGAGGAGAAGGTAGAGTTTTTCCACTGACTATAAACCATGGAAACCCGGTGTTTCATTAGCTTCCTAAAAAAATCCTAAACGAATCTCCTATTTTTTGTGGTGCCTCCTGTCCCGAGACTTCGGGAGAACCAGGGACTGTATTTTTTATTGAGGATATTTCTGAAAACAAAAAATCCCTACCGAAGTAAGGATTTTTTTGTGGTGCCTCCAGTCCCGAAGTTTCGGGAGAACCAGGGACTTTAATTTTTGTTGAAGATATTTCTAAAAACAAAAAATCCCTACCGAAGTAAGGATTTTTTTGTGGTGCCTCCAGTCCCGA
>NZ_JBEWYP010000005.1:0-251514 GCF_040566555.1 Sediminicola luteus
TCGCGGCCAGTCCCGTCGGTGCGCTGGGAGGTGTCACATCACCTGTAGTGGTCACATCAAGGGCCACACTCTGAGCAGAGGTGTTAGTTCCGTCCGTGGCCGTCACCGTATATGAATAGGTAGTGTTCGGGGACAGTCCAGTCACATTAAAGGTTGTTGTCGCTCCACCAGTGGTTCCTATACTAATACCGTCCTGGAAGATTTCATAGTTGGTAATAGGTCCTCCTCCAAGATCTGATGAAGCATCCCAAGTTAGTGTGAAACTTGTTGCTGTAATCGCACTTGCCGTTAAATTCGTCGGAACACTCGGAGCCTGCCCATACCCACTAAAGCCAAAAACTAACAAAGACCCCACAAAAAGAAGAGTCTTTAAATGTTTTTCATAACCAACGATGGTAAGAAATTTATATAGTATTTTCAAAATCATAGTTCATAATCTATAAACCCACCTATTTCGAACCACAGTTTAGCTGTAATTAATCGAAAAATAAGGGGCTGTAATATTACGAAAAAAGGAGCCTATAGGCTAACTATCAGGGTTAAATAAACAAATATCAGATAAATGGCCAAATACCATAGAAGGTTTAAATTTTGTAATCCTATTCTTAATTATCTCATGATCTGGATCCACCCCTTTTTTACTTCCGAGCCATCACCTAGATTCATTACGTAAAAATAGGTGCCTTTTGGCAATTGCCCGTTAGTACCCTCGCCTGTCCAAGTATTATCATATCTGGATACCGAAAAGACCTGATTGCCATTTCGGTCGAATATTTCCAGCTTATTGTTGGGATAGTTTTGGACATCATTGATTTTCAACACATCATTGACCCCATCCCCATTGGGTGAAAACTGATTAAAGACAAAACCGGACTCATCTCTGGTGATGGGACCTACCACAACTGTGGCCGTACCCACATTGTTTTCCGCATTCCCATCTGTTGGGGAAGAACTTACCAGAGAGGCTATATTTTGATAGGATCCCTCCTTTGGTACCGTTACCATTATGGTCAGGGTACTTACCTCTTCTGGCGCAATGGCCATTAACTCCCATTTACCGGCTCTTTCATCATAGAATCCGTTGGAAGCCACGTGTGACACATATTGAAAGCCCAAATTCACGTCTATAAGTTCATTGATGATCACATCCGCAACTGCAAATTGACCAAGATTGGTCAAGGTGATGGTAAAAGTTATTTGCTGTCCCACTATTGGGTTGGCATTGTTTACCTCCTTGACAAGCTCAAGGTCCGTTATACATGCTGCTGAAATATTTGGGATACAGGCATCTTCATTGGCAGGATCCAATTGATCTACCACCCCATCGTTATCAGAATCCAAGGTATTGGAATCCAAAGCATCAATTATCCCGTCTCCATCTTCATCCAAGGGATTGTTGAGATCATCGCCTACTTCCACCCCATCATTTATCCCATCCCCATCCGTATCTGGATTATTGGGGTCTGTGCCCAAGGTGTTTTCGCTCACATCAGCAATGCCATCATTATCTGAATCCACGGTACAAGCCGTTACCGAGATGGTAACTGACACCGAGGTATTGGCACATGGGGCCTGCGCCCCTGTAGTGGTATAGGTAAATACATAATTACCATTTTCTTTTCCTTGAAAATTAACGACATTTCCCGCTCCAATTTTAATTGATTTTGAAGGATCTGTCGTGACTGTCCATTTGCCGGCATCTGCGCCAGTAAGGGTATTGTCCAGATCCAAGGTGGTCTGCCCTCCAGAAGTCTGACTGCAAACAGACCTATTTCTTGTTGTTCCTGCATTAGGCTCTTGATTCACCGTTACCGTCACCGGCACCCTTGCAGAGGTACAGTCATTGGCCGAGGCCTGTGCATAAAAGACTCTGGTAACACTTACATTGGCCTTAAAGGTAGGCCCTTCGGCCAATATTGTGGTGCTCATATCAGAGTCGTACCACCTGATAGTAGCATCCTCACTTGCGGTCGCTACCAAATCAACCGTGCCTGCCCCACAGATCGGTTCAGGATTCGTACCAGAGATCTCAGGGGCCTCATTAAGCTCCAGTTCCAAACTGGCCCCTGGGCCATAACAATCATTGGTAGCATCATAGAAAAATCCGAAATAGGTTGCAGCAGTAGTAACAACTGTATTTGTAATCCTCCCGGCAACATTATAGGGATCCGATACCCTACTCCAGACAAGGGAAATCCCTGATGGAATGGCACTAACATACTCGTTCAGATCTTGATTTATATTACCACAAAATACTGTGGCGACGGTAGGATCCAGTTCCGGGGTCGTGTTTTGTATGGAACACACCTCATCGTCCACAATGGTACCGATACCCGTATCATCAGTAATACCCACCAAAACACTGCTCACATTGCTCAAGGTCACCTTGAAAGTTTCCTCTTTTTGCTCCACCACCATATCGTTGAGAATAGGAACTGATATGGTCCTGCGCTGACCACTCTCACCTGTAAAACTCAATGTGCCGCTGGTGGTCGTATAATCCTGACCTGCCATTGCAGTGCCGTTTGATGTAGTGAAATCGAATGTAAAACTTCCGATGGAATTACCCGTTAAGGTGACTGTAAAAATTGCAGGGCCTCCATTCTCGTTCACCACCACATCATCAATGGAAATATTAGATTCCACCACAGTTTCATTGTCCTGATTGGTGACTTGAATCTTACGATCCTCTAATTCGTCATAATCCTCGTCATCAGTATCATCAATACCAATGATGATATTATAGGTAATTGGGCCATCAGGAATAGCATCATCTACCGGTTCAACTTTAACCGTCTGCTTTTTGCTCCAATTTGATCTTTTAAAGGTCAATGATTTTTTGGACACTGTTCCTTCCGTCAAATCTTCAGAAACAATAAACAACTTGACATTATCGTCGGGACGGGAATTTAGCACCACCGTAAACTCAACATCATCGCCTCCTTCTATTGTTGTCAGTGAAGTTGGAGTAATCGTTATCCCCGCCTGCCCATAAGTATTGGAGTAAAGTAAAAACACGGCGCAAATCAGCAGTGATCTTACTATAGATCTACCTGCGACAGGATACGTATTACGGAAGAATGAGTAAATTATCTTCATTTAATGCAATTAAAATTGATTAAATATAAATCACCCAAAAAAAGTCAAAAAAAATGGATTGGGCTAACCTGTATGCATTAAAGAATTAGCTCAATCCATTATATGGTATTATGTAGGTAAATTAGGACAGTTCAGCGGATTTTGTTTCTGCTTCCGGGTGTATTTTTTTGACCAAACCTTGTAATACTTTCCCTGGACCAACCTCTGTAAACAAAGTGGCCCCATCTTGCACCATATGCTGTACACTTTGGGTCCATTTTACTGGCGCGGTCAATTGAGAAATCAAGTTCTTTTTAATTTCGTCGGCATTGTTTACTGCCGTGGTAGGAACATTTTGATAAATAGGACATGTAGGTGTACTGAATTTTGTGTTTTCAATCGCAGCTGCCAATTCTTCCCTTGCAGGCTCCATCAAAGGAGAATGAAAGGCCCCACCTACCGGTAATACCAACGCTCTCCGAGCTCCAGCTTCCTTTAGTTTTTCACAGGCTTCATTAATGGCTTCTACCTCTCCGGAGATCACCAATTGTCCCGGACAGTTATAATTTGCCGGTACAACAATTCCCTGTATCTTAGAACAAACCTCCTCTACAACAGCATCATCCAAACCTAAAACGGCCGCCATGGTACTTGGCTGCAACTCACAGGCTTTTTGCATGGCTAAAGCTCTTTGTGAAACCAATTTTAATCCGTCTTCAAAGGTCAAGACTCCATTGGCCACCAAGGCAGAGAATTCTCCCAAGGAGTGTCCAGCTACCATATCCGGTTTAAAGCTTTCACCCATTACCTTGCTTAAAATAACCGAGTGTAAAAATATTGCCGGCTGGGTTACTTTGGTTTCTTTAAGATCCTCAGGCGTACCCTGGAACATAATATCAGTAATGGAAAATCCCAAAATAGCATTGGCCTTTTCAAAGAGCTCCTGCGCCAATGGATATTTTTCATAAAGATCTAACCCCATTCCAACAAATTGCGCTCCTTGACCGGGAAATATATATGCGTTCATTCTATTTAAGTTTAAGTTGAAACAAAAATAAGATTTTTGAATTAATGAGGCGTATTTGCGCCATGGTTATCCTAATCAAATGTAATTTTCCATCTATGAGCATGTCTTATTATAACACGGCTGGACTCGATATGATCCTCTAAATGGCTAAAAAAAATAATATATCTCGACTGCCCTCGACATGAACTATCCTGAAGCTGGCACTTTCACGCAATTAGTCCTCTACTGCCCTCGTCCTGACATCGTAAAATTTATAAAGGCTTATTCTTCCTTGAACCAACTAGAGTATTTCACATAGGCATTGGCGATCCTATCGACCTCTCCCGAGCTAAGTTCCGGACTGATATCCTTGATTTTTTTTGCCGGCATCCCAGCAAAAATGGTTCCAGCAGGCACATGGGTCCCTTTGGTAAGGACTGCTCCTGCAGCAATAATACTGTTGCTTTCAACCACACAATCATCCATAATGATACTGCCCATACCAATAAGCACATTATCATGAATGGTACACCCATGAACCAAGGCGTTATGCCCAATGGAAACATTGTTCCCAATGGTAGTGGCAGCTTTTAAATAAGTACAGTGAATAACGGCCCCATCCTGGACATTGACCTTGTTGCCCATTTTAATGAAGTTTACATCACCCCTTAAAACAGCATTGAACCATATGCTACATTGACTGCCCATAGTCACGTCCCCAACGATGGTGGCGTTATCTGCGATATAACAATCTTCTCCAATTACAGGTGTTTTTCCATTTACGGTTTTAATGACCATTGTCTATTTATTTGTGTTCAATTACGTTTAACTCTTTACTCAAAATACGATAAAAGCTGCTGTTTTCTTGAGGCCGATACCAATAATTCCTTTCCATTGGATATCACGACACTCCCTCCTTTTCCTTTTTTATATTTGACTACCTCGTTTACATTGACCAGATAGGACTTATGAATTCGGGCAAAAGCAAAATCCGATAGCGCTTCTTCAAAATATTTTAAGGTCTTGCTTACCACCAATCTTTGGTTTTCCAAATAGATTTCCGTGTAATTATCATCTGCCTTGCAATACAATATATCTGACACATTGAGTACCTGAAAACCATCTTGTTGGGGAAGGGTTATTTTTCCATCAACCCTATTTATTACCGGGGTAAGGATTTTATCTTCCAAAGCATTTTCCCGCTCTTTCACCTCAGCTACATAGGCTACCGACTTCACCAACTCATCTATATCAATGGGCTTCATCAAATAGTAGGCCGCATGATGGTTTAGGGCATCCATGGCATACTGGTTATATGCTGTTACAAAAATAGTCTCAAAAGTCCGATCTGGCAATTGATCCAATAAATCAAAGGCATTTCCATAAGGCATTTCTACATCCAGGAACACCATATCGGGGTTATTTTTATTCAACAAAACCAACCCCTCCTTTATGGTGGCTGCTTCCCCCAGGACGCTTACATTCTTACAGTATTTGGCTAGGTAATTCCTCAGGATCTCCCTGCTATTGGCCTCATCTTCTATGATCAATGCTGTTAATCCCATTATTCTCTTTTTAATGTCAATTCTACCTTGGTACCAGTTTCATCCTCAAAAAGGTCAGCTATGGAAACGGTTATCCTATCCTTATACATATCGTTTAAAATGGCGATTCGTTTTTTAATATTCCCCATTCCTTTGGATTGCTGTTTCTTTTGATTGGAGGTTTTTAACTCCCCAGATTTTTTACGACCAATACCATCATCTGAAATAGTGATCAATATCTCATTTTCCTCTTTTTGATGTAGTTCAATTTTTAAAAATCCCTTCTCCTCCTTATAACGAAGACCATGCCAAATGGCATTTTCTATATAGGGCTGAAGCAACATGGGCGGGATTTGAAATTTATCAATCTCTATTTTTTCATCTACATATAAATGGTACTCAAATTTATCTGGAAACCTACTATGCTCCAATTTTACATAGAGCTCCAATAAGTCGAGTTCTTTCGACAAGGGAATAAAATCTTCCTCTGAATTCTCAAGAACTGACCTCATCAACATTGAAAAATCACTCAAAAACCTATTCGCGGCTCGTTCATCATTTTTGGCGATATAATTATTGACAGAATTAAGGGCATTAAAAATAAAATGAGGGTTCATTTGTGAACGCAAAGATTTTAAAGCCAATAAATTATTGGCCAGTTTTTGTTGCTTATTGCTCCTATAAAAGAAAAACACCACCAATCCCATTAATAACAATCCAAAAACCAAGGAATAAATGACCCAAGTCTGCCTTTTATTATTTTCTGCAATCAGCTCTTGCTCGGTTAGGGCAAGGTCATATTTACTTTGCGATAGCTCCCTCTCCTGCTCCAATCCCGATATTCTGCTCTGCTTGGCCGCTATTTCCCGATTAAAACGTGCCGCTCTTGAAATTTCCTGTTCCTTTCTTACGTAGAGCGTATCCACCACGGAAACATATTGCTGGTAGGTTTCCAAGGCTTTGGAATATTCTCCTTTATACTTGTAGACCTCGGATAATTTCCGCGTCGCATCCTTTTGCACTACCAAATCATCCTCGGCATCGGCTTCTTTGATACTTTGTTCCAAGTAGGGAATGGCCTCTGTTAACTTGTCCTGAGCTATGTAAGCATTGGCAATCTTATAATTGATGCGTTGGGTGGTTATTGTATCTGAAGTGGTAGTACCCCTATTTTTTGTCGGCTTGGACTTGGGAATCTTGTTCAATTCGTCCAAGCTTTTTTTCCTCAATTCAATTTCTGCCGAATATTGACTTTTTTGATTATAAAAATCGGCTACTTTCTCTTTTTCCTGTACGGCACGCTGGGGCGCTTGTTTACTGGCCAGTTCCAAAGAACTATCGTAAAACTCTGCAGCCCGTTCCATTTTATTATCTCGGGCATAGGCATTCCCAATCTTGGAATTAAGATCGGTCATCTTGGGTGTAATCAAGTTCCTTTTGGCCAACTCCAATCCCAAATTATAATTCGCCAAGGCCTCTTTGTTTTTCCCAAGACCCATATTGGCATCCCCTAAACTTTCATATATCTCCACTTTTTGATAAGGGATGGTCGTTGCGTCTTTGCTTAGGGAGTTAAAAATGACTTCGGCCTTTTTGTACTCCTTATTCATGAGATAGGCCTTCCCCAATAAGATTTCTGTTTTCACTGATTTCTTGTTCCGCAGTGCATCCAGATAGTTGGCGATCGCCAAATCATATTGCTTATGGTAATGGTATATTTCTCCCAGGGTACTCAAGGATGCTGCCATTTGACCCTTATCACCCCTATTTCCCAATTGCAAAATGGATTTTGTTATAAAATCCAAACTCTTTTCAATATTCGATTTCTTGTAGCGGAGTGCAGAATCCAATAACATCTGATGGGAAATCTTAGATCCCAAATCATCCCTATCCTCAAGACTCCCCTTTTTATTCACTTCATAACCTTCCACCAAGACCTTTACGTCCTCTTGATTTTTAATAGTATAATAAACGGTCTGGAAATCCGGACTTTCAATCTGCAAGCGATCCCCAACAACCACATTTATTCTGAATTCGCCAAGTCCATTGGTAGTGGTATAGCTCCCTCTTTGATTGGAAACGCCCACCCCACTTAAAGGAGCATTATTTTCCTTACCTACTACAGACCCCTTTAATTCAAAAGCACCCTCCCTTTGCTTTACCTGGGATGTGACCGCGGTAAAACTAAAAAGAAGAAGGACTAAAAAATATTTTGTTCTGGGCATGAGGACTATTGAATGCGTTAAACTTAACTGATTTAAATGATATTAAAAAATGTGAAAATCACGATGTATTCGATGTTCAATCCAAATTTTGCCCCTTCACACAATCAAAGTTTAAGTTCACTCATTGGAATAGCAGCTTCACTCATTATCGGTTTTATTTATAAAAAGATGGATTTAGATTTAAGGGTAATTCATTATTAATTAAAACCAAGAAGTATGAAAAATTTAATACTATTTCTAAGTATAGGTTTCCTTATCTTAAGTATGGGAGAAGCTTTTGGAGCTACCAATGAAGGAAACAACAGTGATGCTCCCTTTGGCTATAAGGTAGAAGCAAAACAATCGGCATTCAAATCCAAGCCTACTGTAAAGATTGCGCTCTTATTGGACACCAGTAATAGTATGGATGGTCTAATCAATCAGGCCAAAGCGCAATTATGGGATGTAGTCAACAAATTTGGGTATGTTAAATGCGGTAATGACACTAGGCCCCAATTACAAATAGCGATTTATGAGTATGGCAATGACAACCTTTCTTCTCGTGAAGGATACATAAGACAGGTAATAGGTTTCAGCAGTGATCTGGATGAGATCTCTGAAAAACTCTTCTCTTTGACAACCGATGGCGGGGAGGAATATTGCGGACAGGTCATACAGACTTCTTTGAAACAATTGGACTGGGGTAAAAATGAGGACGACCTAAAACTGATCTTTATCGCCGGGAATGAACCATTTTCTCAGGGCAAATTAAATTATTGGGACGCTGCTGCCAATGCCAAAGAAAAGGACATTGTTGTCAACACCATCTTCTGTGGAAATTATGAGCTGGGGATCTCCACAAAATGGAAGCATGGCGCCATATTGACTGGAGGGGAATATATGGCCATAGACCATAATAGAAAAGTAGTACATATAGTTACTCCTTACGATGATGTGATCTTACAATTGAATGTCCGACTCAATAGGACCTACATTTCCTATGGTGCCATGGGTGCCACAAAAATGGCGATGCAAAGCACACAAGACCAAAATGCGGAAGCCATGGAGGAGGCGGTAATGGTAAAGAGGGCAGTAAGCAAGAGTTCCAGATTATACAGCAATTCTGAATGGGATTTAGTGGATGCCTCTAAAAAAAGAGACTTTGACGTTTCCAAAGTTGAGAAAGAGCAATTGCCACAGGAATTAAAAAATAAATCTGATAAGGAGATCACCCAATTTATCAATTCCAAAAAAGAAGAAAGGGAGAAAATCCAAAAAGAGATACAGGAACTGAATAGTAAGCGTGAAGCCTATTTGGCAAAAAACCAAAAGGACAGCTCTAAAGGGGAATTGGAAAATGCATTATTATCAGCGATCCAAAAACAGGCCTTGAAGAAAAATTATACCTGGGAATAAAATAGAATTCAAGCTTATTGTGTTTATGCGATAAGCTTGTTTTTTTTTAATTGACGGCAGGACATTTACAATCGTACCTTTTTTCAGTTTGACCAAAGTCGTACCCCAAGGTAATCTGGTGGAAACCACCATTGTCAAACCTAATATCACCCATCTGATAGGAATAGTTATAGGATACCAAAAACTGACCTATATTGGCGCCCACTATTGGGGTCACCAATTGTAAGCGTTGTTCTCCAAAGCTACCGTTGGTCTGAAATTGTGCCCCATCAAAACTTCTTCTATAGGAGAGTCCGCCCCAAATCGTACCAAAAGGAACGCTTTTATATACCTTGGCGTTGATATCAATTGTTTTTTCTTTCGTGAAATCTGTCATCTGAAATAACATGGACGGCTCCAATTGTATTTCACCTTTTCCAAAGACATAACCTACAGAAAACAAATATCTCCTAAGGTTATCAAACTCGTTTGCAGTGTACAGATCGCGTCCACTTCCCAAGGCATTCAATACTGCCGTATGCGCATAGAATTCCAAAAAATTATATGAAAAACCAAAATCCACATTAAAATAGGCCGCCGTATTTTTAACTCCGGTAATCACCGGATCAGGAACAATGGACCTAAATTCAGTTTCATCAAGGCTGCTAAGAATTACACCTACACTTGCTCCAAAGGATAATTGATTTAGAAAACGCTCATCCCCACCTAATTTCAGGTGATGGGCATAAGTTCCTTTAAAACCTGTTTGGGAATGGTAGCCATTGGAATCGTTAAAAAGAATTCCGCCCAAACCACTATTTTCACCAACCCTAAAATTGGCATTAAAAGTCTGAAGACTGGGAGCTTCCTCTACATTGAACCATTGTTTTCTGGCCGTTAGCCTTATTTTACCACCATCACTAATACCCGCCATAGATGGGTATACCAAATAATAATTATCCGCTAGGTAATCAAAGTAAACTGGAATACCTTCCTGTGCCACGGCTGGCGTACTAAGCGCAAATGAAGCCATTAAAGCCAAAAGAAGTTTTTTCATCTAGAATATGGGGTAAAATATTTAAAACCGTTCAAATATAAAATATAACGGATGAAATACTACATTAGTATAAAGTGGGTTAAATAGGAATTCCTTCGTACTTTTGCATAAAATATTTTTGCCATGAAAGAATACACAATCACCATATACGAAACTACCAATCCACATATACTAAAATTTGAGACTAATCATTTCATAACCAAGAACAACAATTACGAGTTCAAGGATATTGATCAGGCCAAGAATTCACCATTGGCACAACAACTTTTCTACCTGCCATTTGTAAAAACTGTTTATATCTCCGGTAATTTTATTGCTTTGGAACGATATGATATTGTACAATGGTCCGATGTCAGGGATGAAGTGGCGCAACAAATTGTGGAATATCTTAACAGTGGTGCACCTATTGTTCATGAAGAGCAGGACGAAAAGAAGGTACCCGCCACGGTTTACGCAGAAAACACACCAAATCCGGCAGCCATGCGCTTTGTGGCCAATAAATTGTTGGTTCCTACTGCTTTTGAATTTAAAAATATTGACGAAGCCAGGGATTCAGCTTTGGCAACAGAACTATTTAAATTTCCTTTTGTCAAAGAAGTCTTCTTTGACGAAAACTATGTATCCGTCACCAAATATGAAGTTGCCGATTGGAATGATATCACCCTGGAAATAAGGGAATATATAAGAAATTTCATTGCCGATGGCAAAGAAGTGGTCTCTGCCAATAGTGTTGCCAAGCAAAAGGCAGAAGCGCCGTCGAGTCAAGTACATTTAGATAGCTTGGACGACACTTCAAAAAAAATAATTGACATTTTAGAAGAATATGTAAAGCCCGCAGTAGCCAGTGATGGTGGTAATATCCTTTTCAAATCGTATGATGAGAAAACCAAAACTGTAAACGTTGTTCTTCAGGGAGCATGTAGCGGCTGCCCTTCCTCTACCTTTACTTTAAAGAATGGTATAGAGAACATGTTAAAAAACATGATGGGAGATAAGATCAACCAAGTTGTTGCCCTAAACGGTTAATTTGTTGCACTATATGAATAATTCATAGTGATTTTAAGGGAAATTTTCTATTTTTAAGAGAACTCTAAAATTATATACTATGTCAGTTTTAAAAGTGATCGAAATATTGGCTAATTCCAATAAAAGTTGGGAAGATGCAGCAAAGAATGCCGTAAGTGAAGCCTCAAAATCTGTGAAAAACATCCGTTCTGTTTATATCAATGAACAGAGTGCTACAGTAAAAGACGGGAAAATGGATAATTATCGCGTTAACGTCAAAATTACATTTGAAGTTGGATAAATTTCCAATAATAATTGAATTAAAGCGCCTCTTAAGGGCGCTTTTTTTATGTCCATTAAAGCCCTCTTTTGTACCTTCATACAATAGAACTTAATTATAATTCCTTTTTTTCTCATTTTATAGAAACATAGAGCATGACCCATAAACACACCAATAACCTAATTCACGAGAGCAGCCCCTATTTATTGCAGCATGCCCACAATCCGGTACATTGGGAAGCCTGGAGCCAAGAACTCATGGCACGGGCAAAAAAGGAAAACAAATTGGTATTGGTAAGTATAGGATATGCCGCATGCCATTGGTGCCATGTCATGGAACACGAATGTTTCGAGGATGAAACTGTGGCCGGGGTAATGAATGAGCATTTTATTTGCATTAAGATAGACAGGGAAGAACGCCCGGATATAGACCATATTTATATGGATGCCCTGCAAATGATGACCGGAAGTGGTGGATGGCCGTTAAATGTTGTCACCCTTCCAGATGGAAAACCCTTTTGGGGTGCCACCTATGTGAAAAAACAAGACTGGATGACCGTGCTGCAGCAACTTGCTGACTTGTATAAAAACGAGCAAAAAAAGGTCATAGAATATGCCGAGAATTTGGCCGAAGGAATCCGCACCATCAACCTGGTTGAAAAAAAAGAAGGGGCTCCCGTTTTTTCAATGGCACAATTGGATGAGGCCATAGTACAATGGTCCTCCTATTTTGATACTTTTTTAGGGGGACATAAACGTGCCCCTAAATTTATGATGCCGTGTAACATAGATTTTCTTTTGCATTATGCCACAATAAGAAATGACCAGGCCATTAAGGACTACGTGAACGTAACTCTGACACGCATGGCAAATGGTGGAATTTTTGATCATGTAGGAGGTGGATTTTCCAGATATGCCGTGGATACCAAATGGCATGTGCCTCATTTTGAAAAAATGTTATATGACAACGGGCAAATGGTAAGTTTATATGCCAAAGCATTTGCAGCTACAAAAAACAACCTCTATAAAAAGACGGTAGAGGAAACGATAAGCTTCGTGACTGAAGAACTTATGGCCCCGAACCATGGATTCTACTCATCCTTGGATGCCGATAGTTTAAACACTGAAAACAAGTTGGAGGAAGGTGCTTACTATGTTTGGACGGTTAGTGAATTAGAGAATTTGTTAGGGGACGACTTTAAAATCTTTAAGGATTATTACAACATAAACGACTATGGGCATTGGGAGCATGGCAACTATGTCCTAATTAAGGATGTACCTGACCTGGAAATTGCGGCCAGGCATTCATTGACCATTGAGGAATTAAATGCAACCATTGAAGCATGTAAGGTTATTTTAAAAAATGAAAGGGATAAAAGAAACCGACCCAGATTGGATGACAAGATCCTGACCTCATGGAACGGCCTGATGCTAAAAGGATTGGTAGATGCGTATAGGTATCTTCAAAACGATGCTTATTTGGATTTGGCAGTTAAGAATGCCAATTTCATTCTGAATCATTTAACCACTGAGGAAGGCGGGCTATTTCACAACCATAAAAATGGAACAAGTTCCATCAACGGATTCCTCGAAGATTACGCATCGGTAATAGATGCACTTTTTGCACTTTATGAGGTTACATTTGATGAGAATTGGCTCTTAAAAGCAAAAGAACTTTTGGACTTTTGTATCACTAATTTTTATGATGAAGGAAGTGCGCTCTTCTTTTTCACCGCAAAAAGTGATGCCTTTGTAATTAGAAGAACCTTAGAAGTTGCTGACAACGTCATCCCGGCATCTAATAGTATTATGGCGCATTGTTTGTTTAAAATCGGGAAACTCTTTCCCAAGGAAGGCTATGATGATCTTGCACAGCAAATGCTCTTAAACGTCCAAGAGAATTTTACCAAAAATGCCCAGGGCTATGCCAATTGGCTTCATTTGGTCCTCTATTACCAACAGAACTTTTATGAAATCGCTATTGTAGGCAATGAATCGGGGGTAAAAGCAAAAGAATTAAATGCCCATTATTTGCCTCAGACTCTCGTGGCAGGAAGCAATAAACCAACAAACGACCTCCTATTATTACAAAATAGATTTGTGGAACAAGCCACACCAATTTATATCTGCCAAGATGGGAGTTGTAAATTACCAGTCAATACCATTGAAGAAACTTTGTTACAGGTGAGCACTATTAGCGAGGATTAACAGTACTTTAAGCCCATAAACTTGATAGGCGGTCCTATTTTTTGTTTTTTTGTTAAAATTTTAGAAAAGTATATGATAGAAATAGAGAAAGTTGAAAAATACGTAGGCGATTTGACCCAATGGGCCATTGAATTCTTACCTAATATAATAGCTGCAGTGCTGATCCTTTTTATAGGACTCTGGGTAGTTAAAATGATTAACAAATTGGTCCGCAAGTTCTTTGAAAGACAAGAGTTTGATTTGGCCCTGGAGCACTTCCTACAAAGCTTTATCAGCATAGCCTTAAAATTCCTATTGTTTGTATTGGTGATCACACAATTGGGGGTACAATCATCTTCTTTGGTAGCCATTGTGGGTGCGGCCGGACTTGCTGTTGGTTTGGCACTTCAAGGCTCTTTGGCGAATTTCGCCGGCGGGGTACTGATACTGATCTTTAAACCTTTTAAAGTAGGAGATTTCATTTCTGCCCAAGGTGTGGATGGTACGGTTACGGAAATTTCTATTTTCACCACAAAACTGAGCACCTTTGGAAATCAGACTGCCATTATTCCCAATGGACAATTATCCAATAACAACATTATCAATTACAATGCTCAGGACACTAGGCGGGACAAGATCACCATGGGGATAGGATATGGTTCCAATATTAAAGAAGCCAAAGAAATATTGCTTAAAATCTGTGCAGAAAATGAAAAGATCCTTAAGGATCCAGCCCCAGTGGTTTATGTAGATGCTTTGGCGGACAGTTCCGTAAACCTTTCACTCCGTTTTTGGGCGAACAATCCAGATTTCTGGGAGGCGCACTTTCATGTAATGGAAGAAACCAAATATAGATTTGATGCAGCAGGGATTGAAATTCCATTCCCACAAAGGGTTATACACCAGGCCTAGGCCTTTTTCTTCTGCAAAACAAAATCCTTTAAATAATACGGTTCGAAGTAGGCGACATTTTCAAAGTCGTTTGCTTCGAATTTTTTTTGGGACAATTGCGCCATCTCCCGAGCAGAAGGAACAACTGTTGTATCCAATACAATATTGGGGTGATTTAAGACTCCCTTGCACTTCTCCGCTCCACTGCCCATGATATGAACGGTGTGGGTGTCTGTATATTCCTTAAATGAGTCCTCATTGATGATTTCAGCTTCTGTAGCCCTTATCTCCTTCAAATCCCGGCTATAAACAGCGGAATAAACCTCCATTCTTCGGGCGTCTAGAACGGGAATGATCAGGTGACCCTCTGGCACAACAAGCTGATGGGCCATACTCTCTAGAGTTGGGATGGAAATAAGCGGGACGTCCAAAGAAAAACAAAGCCCTTTAGCTGCCGAAACACCAATACGCAGTCCGGTATAAGACCCAGGACCTTTGCTTACAGCTACGGCATCTATATCTTGCAATGAAAAGGAAGCCTCTTTCAAGACTTCCATTATAAAATTATGTAATTGTTCCGCATGCGAATAATTGGCACTGTCATATTCTTTGATGGAAATTACCTTCCCATCTTTTGCCAAACATACCGAACAATTTGTTGTAGCGGTTTCTAAATTTAATATCAAAGCCATAATGGCTACAAATATACTTTAGTTTACGGTTATAGGAATACCAAAATAAAACTCTAATACCTTCAATCTAAAAATATAGTCATATTTTGTACGTATCAAATCAGCCTCGGCATTATCTACCCTAGCTTGTGACTGGCTAAAATCGAAGGCATTCATCAATCCTACTTCAAAACGCTCCCTTGTATACTCATAAGCAGTTCTTCTCGCCTCTAAGCTCTTTTGAGCCGCTTCATAGGACTTGTAAGAATTTTTGACATCGGCATATGCTTGGTTCACGTTGGCTTCCAAAGCCAATTTATCCTGCTCTAACTGAATCCTTGATCTGTCAACATTAATTTCTGACCTCTTGATATTATTTTTTACACTAAAGCCATTGAATATGGGAATGCTTAACTGGGCACCATAGGAGATACCATCGTTCATCCATAATTGATCCCCAAAACTTGTGGTCATAAACGTATTGGTATTGGGATCAAATGTCGGCTGATCCGAGTATCTGGTATTGTAATTAAAAAATCCTCTTAACGTGGGATAAAGTGCACCCTTGGCAATGTCCAAATCTTTCTCCGCAACATCTACATTAGATTCTGATAATTTAATATCGTTTCTGAATGTAAGAGCCTTATCAAAAATAGTCTTGGGCGAATTGTCCAATATATTAGATGGGGGCACCATAAATTCTTGGTCTACTATATCAAAATTATCGTAATCCGTGATTTGAAGCAATTGGGCCAGATTGATACGGGAAATAAACACAAGGTTCTCCGCATTTACAATTTGTTGCTCCTGAGTAGCAGCAGTGGCTTCTACCTCCAATAAATCGCCTTTTGGCACTACGCCCGAGTCTACCAATTCTTTGGTACGTTTTAAATCCTGTTCCGTAACGGCATACTGTGCCCTAAAAACAATAAGGGATTCCTTGTTCAATAATATTTGCAAGTATCCATTGGCTACAGCCAATCCAATATCGTCCTTTAAATCTTCCAATCTATACTGACTGGCCAGTGCCGCAAGCTTGGCACGGTTCAATCTATGGATGTTTCTTAGGCCGTCAAAAAGAACTGCGGAAGATGACAATCCACCAGACGCCGTAACAATGGTTGTAGTTACGGGCTGATTGTTGGTTGGGTCAAAGGATAATCCAGTATTTCCCGATAAGGTGGAAGAGGCACTTAAACTTGGAAGAAAACCTCCAATGGCATCCGATTTATCAAGCTTTATACTTTCCAAATCCAGTTCAAACTGCTCAATACTCAAGTTATTCTCGTAGGCGTAATCGACACACTCTTGTAATGTCCATTTCTTCATTTGTGCCGTAACCGATCCTATTGAAAAAAGAACCAAAACTATTATAAACTTAATTTTCATTGGTAACTGTTTTTGATGATTGAACTAGTTTAGTTTTTTTCTTCGTCTTCCTCAGTTCCCTTCTTAATAGGCTCTGTCTTGTTCCAAATCTTCACTTTGTCATCCTTGGTAAGTCCTTCTAAAATTTCAACATTGACTCCGTCCGAAATTCCGATTTTAACCTCCCTACGCTCAAATTTCTGGTCGCCAATTAAGACTTCCACATAAGGCTCATCCGTTGTTTTGTCAAATTGCAACAAAGCCTCCGGAATCACCATAACACTGTCTTTTTTCTCCAAAACAAGGGAGGCATTGGCACTATAACCGGCACGAATTAAAAACTCTTCCTCAACCGTCACATCCCCTTCAATCTTAAATTGAACTGCTCCTGATTCTTCCACACCTTTTGGTGCAATAAACCTAAGTTTGGCATCAAATTCCTTATCATTGATGGCGCCCAAACTAATCTTTAAAGGCATCCCCAATTGTAACTTTCCAACTTCCCCTTCATCTACCTTTCCTTCAAAGATCATAATACTTAAATCCGCAATGGTGGCAATGGTGGTTCCATCATTGAAATTGTTACTTTGGATCACTTGATCCCCTTCCTTTACAGGGATCTCCAATATAGTTCCCGATACAAGAGCCCTAATATTTGTATTAGCGGTTGCAGAGCCTCCTGCAGAGCCTACACGAATGATCTGATAATCGGATTGTGCATTTTGCAATTCCAATTTAGCTTGGTCATACCGAAGTTGTTGTGAATTAAAATCCTGACTGGAAACAACTCCTTTATCAAATAGTATTTTATTTCTGTCGAATTCAATTTTGGTGTTATTCAATGCAATTTCGGCATTCCTTACCCGCCCCTTGGCTTGGTTTAAAGATTGCTCATTGGGCACCACCTTAATTTTTGCGATCAAATCCCCTGCCTTCACTTTAGCACCTTCCTTTAGATATATCTTATCTATAATACCTGAAACCTGAGGTTTAATCTGCACCTCATCCTCTGGCACTACCTTCCCCGTCGCCACAGTTTTCTTTTCTATATTGGCGGTAAAAGGATTTTTTGTTTCGTATGTAATGGCAGATTTGCTATTCGTTTTTACGAAAAATGCTGCAGCCCATAATGCTCCCAACACTACGACACCTATCAATACGTATTTTAGAATTTTGTTCATTTTGATCGTCTTTATTTAATGATATAGTTTAGTTTATTCTTCTCTTAATGCGTCAATTGGTTTTATGCTTACGGCACGTTGGGCGGGTATCAACCCGATCAATGTTCCTAAGACGACCATAATTGCCAAGGCTCCCAGAACATAAGGGATTGGCACTGTTGGGTTGGCATAGGGAAAATCTGAATCCTGTGTAAACCTGTTGATAAGACTCAGCACTCCTGCACCCAATATGATGCCTATAACTCCCGCAATCATGGTCAAAAGAACCGACTCCATGATAATAAGGGCGCGTACCTCTCTTGGTGTTGCACCTAAAGCCCGCCTAACTCCTAATTCTTTGGTTCTTTCCTTAACGGAGATCAATAGAATATTACCAATTCCTATGACCCCGGCCAGTATAGTAGCTATCCCCACTACTAGGGACAAAAATGTCAGGCCTTCAGCAAATCCCACAATTCTATTAAAAATCTCCCCCAGATTAAAGGAACCAAAAGCCCTCTCATCTTTGGGATTTACATTGTGAATGGATTTAAGGAGTGTCTTTACATCTTTTTCCACCTGAATAACATCTGCATCGTCATAGGCTGCAATGGTCAACCATGAAACATCTTCACCCGTATTGTACAATTTTCTAAATGTGCTGAAAGGAATGTAGATATCCGAATCACTTTCAAAACCGCCCCCAGGTGTAAATTTATGCACCCCTACTACTTGAAAGAACACATTATCTATCCGAATAAATCCTCCTATAGGATCCTCCCCTTTTTCAAATATCTCTTTTTGGGTTCGTTCTCCAATGACACAGACCTTTCGTGCCTGGTCTATATCCTCATCATTGATAAATCTGCCTCCATCATATATCTTCTTAGTGGCTATTTTTGTCAATACAGGATAATCCCCATAAACCGCATAATTTCCAGACTTAGTACCTCTAATAATCTGGGCTGGACCGCTGCCAAAAATACCCTTTACGTTTCTTGGGGCTATATATTGAATCTCAGCAATCCTATTTTCCAGTACGGTTACATCCTTTAATTTTAGTTGTAACTGCCTTCCGGTTTTAAATCCTTTATAGGGCATACTGGTATTTTGTGCCCAAGCGAACATACTGTTCATGGCCACATTTTCAAATTGTTTTTCAAAACCATTGTCCAACCCCTTTGCCGCACCGGACAATACGATATAAATAAAAATACCCCACAAAACACCAATCACCGTAATGATGGTACGGGTCTTGTTCTTACTTATAGAACCGTATATTTCCTGCCATGTATTTCTGTCAAATATAAATCGCATGTTATTCGTCTCTTAAGGCTACAATAGGTTTAATATCGGCCGCTCTTTTTGCAGGTAAATATCCTGCAAGCGCACCAAATAAAATCAATACTATAGTGGCTGATATGGCCATGGTTAAATTGATAAATGGATTGGTAATAAAATAATCCTTCAGCGTATCTCCAAGAGACCCCAATAGGGCAATCCCCAAGATCATTCCTATAAAACCAGATATAGTGGTTATAAAAACTGATTCCAATAGTATAGTGCTGATAACAGATTTAGGTGTGGCACCCAAAGCTTTTCTTATTCCCAGTTCCTTGGTTCGCTCCTTCACCACAAACACCATAATATTACTGATACCTATAATTCCGGCAATAATGGTCCCAAAGGCCACGAAGGCAACAATTATCTGTAAAACCCTTGCGAATTGCTGATTTTGTTTTAGCTGATCGGCAATATTTCTGATAAAGATTCCGCTCTCATCATCTGGGCTAATATTTTTCTTATCCTTGATGAACCTGGTCAGACTCCTGTCAAAGGCCATCGCCCCGACATATCCAATTTCTGGTCTAAACCCAACGATAATTTGATCTATCTTATCTGTATTCTTCTCAATAAGCTGTCTTGTAGTGTATGGGATATATATGGTCCTTTCCTCATTGTCCCCACCCTCGTCCTGAAAAACTCCAATGACCATAAATGCGCTTCCGCCTATGTCAATATAGTTGCCAATGGAATTATCCGAGCCAAATAGATCCCTTTCTACCAATCTTCCGATAACCGCGTATTTAGTTCTATTGGTAACATCAGCTTCGTTGATGTACCTACCTTTCATCATTATGGTCTTTTCAGCATACTGATGGGCAGGACCTACAGCTCTATTGGAATAGTTGTTGGATTCATTTTTATATTTTACCAAGCTACTTCTAGAAATCCTTGGGGTGGTATACTCCAAAAACATGGGAAAATTCTTTTCTATATCGGCTAAATCGCTGTTTTCAAATTCTATTTGCCTATTTGCCTTATAGCCCTTGTATGGTTTTGTGGTCCTTCCTGGGAATACAAAAAATACGTTGGTGGCATCGTCCCCAAAAAATTCATCAAAGGTATTGATCAGTCCGTTTCCGAAACCAAAGAGTACCACGAAGATGAAAATACCCAATGCAACGGTAAACCCGGACAAAAAAGTCCTCAGTTTATTCTTTTGAATCGTCTGGAAGATTTCTTTCCAATTGTCCCTACTAAACATATTGCGACGCTCTTACCTGTTCAACCTTTTTATCTTCCAGAATTATCCCATCCTTCAAATGAACAATTCGCTTGCACATATTGGCTATATCAGGTTCGTGCGTAACAATTAAGATGGTGTTTCCCTTATCGTTAATTTTTTGGATAAGATCCATTACTTCATAAGAAGTTTTACTGTCCAATGCTCCCGTTGGCTCATCTGCCAGCAATACTTTTGGTTCTGCCGCCATGGCCCGTGCAATGGCCACACGCTGTTTTTGTCCACCGGAAAGCTCATTGGGCAAGTGTCCGGCCCATTCCTTTAGACCTACCTGTTCCAAATACTTCAAAGCCTTTTCTTGTCGTTCTTTCCTCCCTACCTTTTGATAGTATAGAGGCAGGGCCACATTTTCAAGAGCAGTTTTATAATTGATTAGGTTGAAGGATTGAAATACAAAGCCCAGAAATTTGTTTCGATAATTAGCCGCCTTGGTTTCGTTTAGATTGATGATGGGTACACCATCTAAAGTATAGGACCCTTCATCCAATTCGTCCAACATGCCCAGAATATTCAATAAGGTTGATTTACCAGATCCTGAAGAACCCATGATGGCTACCAACTCTCCTTCTTCAACAGAAAAATTAATACCTTTTAGAACATGGAGGGAATTGCTTCCCATCTTATAGGATTTATGAAGATCTTTAATTTCTATCATAACAAAATTGAATTGGCTATTTGCGTTTAAATACGCTGATAAGACTAGGTAGATTCCTTTTTGTTACAACTTTTGGTCTAAAATATTTTCAAATGGACTACTTCTTTATTTTTTTGAGGTTTTCAAATTAAAAGAAACTGCCGCCAAATGACCAATCACCCGCACAATATTAGCGATTATGGAACAGGGCAACTTTCAACACCTCAGTTACACTAATTAGCATGTCCAGGGATAGGCATAATCAGGTATAACTAGGAGAAAGGCAATTAATAAATAAGAGTTGTAAAAGGTGAAGGAGTCGAAATGGAAGTAGTTCACATGTAGCCGGCAACGATGAGGGATAGTAGAAGGTATTCATAGAATATGCCAGCATCCCAAGGAGGTGCGAACCTTCCTAAGTTCTCATCTTTCTATAAATAAAATAAAATAAACCTGCTACCAGAATATAGGGAACCGCCATAAGGTAAACTATCCCGTTATTGATCCCTTCTGCAGCAGAAGTATCAGCCTCGCTCTCCAAGACCGCCCGACACATGGCACATTGGGCCTCCATTAATTGTGGCAGGAAAACCGCTAAAAGAGTTAGAACAACAAGGATGCTTTTATTTTTCAAAATGCGTACTTTAAATTATTGAATATAGTAAGGGGATATCATCAAATATACTACCACCCCCGTCACAGCTACATACAGCCATATTGGAAAGGTAATCTTTGCCAATTTCCTATGTGCTTCAAACTTCTTCAAATAGGCTCTAGCATAGGTTCTCAATACCAATGGAATAATAGCAATGGACAAAATGATGTGTGTGATCAATATAAAATAATAGACCCATTTGATCCAACCTTCCCCACCGAAGGTTGTGGAATCCGAGGTCATATGATAGGCCACGTACATGACCAAGAACGCCAAAGACAAGGCAATACATGTAGTCATTAGGTTCTGGTGCAACGTTCTCTTCCCATTTTTTATGGCCCAGACTGCCACTATCAACAATAGAGCGGTAAGTCCGTTCGTAGCCGCATAAATTGGAGGCAAAAAGGAAAGTGGCTCCACATTCGGCAATTTTACACCAAACAAAATAGCAACCACTACTGGGATCACTATAGAAACCAAGGTAATCAGTTTATTAAATTTCTTCTCTTTTAAAGCAACGGTATCCATCCTATTCTTCCAATAATTTTTTAATATCCTCTTTTAAAATAGCAATCTGTTCTTTTTCGCCCTGTTCGTTCTCACCCTCAGATTCCGAGATGGTCCCCCTGTAGTAAATAATTGGGTTCCCAAAGTCATCCACCCGAGACCTGATGAATCCTTTTTTATCAATCAAGGCAAATAGTCCCGAATGTTCAAAGCCTCCAGGGGCATTGGGTGTTTGGGCCGCAAAAATATTAAAGCCATTATTGGCCAAGTCATAGATTTCTTCATGACTACCGGTCAACAAATGCCAATCTATATTAGTTATCCCATAGGATTCGGCATACTTCTTTAAAACCGTAGGGGTGTCGTACTCTGGATTAATGGTAAACGAAGCCACTCCAAAATTTTGAAAATCTTTAAATTCTTCTTGAATCTCCACCAAATTCTTGTTCATTATGGGACAGATACTCGGACAGGTAGTGAAGAAAAATTCTACTACATAAACTTTACCCCTATAATCCTTTTCTGTAATGACCAGGCTGTCTTGGTTGACCAATGAGAATGTTGGAACCCTTCTTTTTTCACCGTTAAATTCTATGTAAGACAAAGCTCCGCTGTTATCCTTTACGTTCATTCGATCGTTCTCCA
This sequence comes from Sediminicola luteus, assembly GCF_040566555.1. Classification (GTDB taxonomy): domain Bacteria; phylum Bacteroidota; class Bacteroidia; order Flavobacteriales; family Flavobacteriaceae; genus Sediminicola. Next base: position 22,874 of record NZ_JBEWYP010000005.1, read on the forward strand.
CAACTGTTCCGCTCTGAATACGGTCCACAATTCTAGGAATAAATATGATTCCAAAAATCAGTACAATCAATGAAACCCAAACATACGTGTATTTATTCTTCATTAGTTGCTTCTTTCGGCGTTGTTCTTCTTTAAGGCCATGCGGTATTCCGCAAAGATGATCTTTACATCATCTTCCATCTTATTGTTCAGATCTGCCACTGAGGATGTATTAAAACCGTATTTGGTGCCATTGCCTTCATCGTCCTTTCTTCCCCTAAGGCTTATATCCTTATCCACAATAAAAACAAAGGGAGTACTCAGATTTTCCTCTAGTGTAAGATCGGTTTTTAAGCTAGCGAACATGGTCTTTATTTCATCTGGCTCCCCATATATGAACTTCCATTTGGAAATATCCCCTAGACTTCCTAAATCTTTTTTTAATTCCTCCACCTTAGCCTCTGTACCCTTGGGCATGACCATGACGAATTGAAAATCGTTGAACTCGTAGAAAGGTTTATATATCTTTTGGTTCAAGTTAAAAGCGTTCCCTTTTTTAAGCTCTACATTCTCCCCCAAAAATCCAAGTATGGTAATTTTATCCTGCAACGTATATGCCGGATCTATCACGGAAATATCGGAGACTTTTTCTGTAAGTATTGGAAGTTTTCCAAAATTATTTATACCTGATGCAAAAAAGAGATAGGCAACTATGGGAAGTATAAATAAAACGACTAAAACGAATACTTTTTTCATGTGGTATGGTAGGGTACAAAAATAAAAAAGACGGTATAAATACCGTCTTTTAATACTGTTAATAATACGTTAGAAATTCCATTTGATGAAACCATCCTTGTATACTTGAAAGATATAATCTGCTTCGAACAACAAAATAAACATAAGATAGGCAACCAGAAAAATTGGAGTCCATACTATGGTTCTTCTCAAAGAGCTTTTCTCATCCCGCAAGTGCATAAAATCCCAAGCGATATAGTATGCCTTGACCAAGGTCAAAATGATGAATATCCAGTTAAGCGATTTCATCCCCAAAACATAAGATTTGGTCAACATTTCGGGCTTGGCTATACCTAAGGCAACCTCTACAGCTGTAACCAAGGTTAAAAAAACCAATACTCCCCATATTTTTTGGGTGTTCGACTTAAATTTCAAAAGACCTCTAAATATTTCTAATTTATGCGTGTGTGCCATTTTGTATGTTTTATATGGACCTTCAAAAGTTTAAATTGTTTTGAAGGTTGTATTTTTTATTATGATTAAACCAGATAAAAGAATGTGAATACGAATACCCAAACCAAATCCACAAAGTGCCAGTAAAGTCCAACTTTTTCTACCATTTCATAGTGTCCCCTGCGCTCGTAAGTACCTAAGATAACATTGAAAAAGATAATAAGGTTGATCATTACCCCAGAGAAAACGTGGAATCCGTGAAAACCTGTGATAAAGAAAAAGAAATCTGCAAACAAACGACTCCCATATTCATTATGGATCAAATTTGCTCCTTCCACCACGTATTTGGCATTATTTAAAGATTTTAAGGATTCATCCCTACTAAGAACTGTTTTCTCACCTTCTTCATTTATCATTTCTGTACGAATGACAATATTAGAGTTGGCCTTGAAACCTTCAACCACTTCATTTACGGAGTAGGTAGGCAACGTCCCTTCACCAACAAACCAAAGTCCGCTTTTTCTTTCATGAGCTACTCGCTCTTCTGGTAATTGGGTTGTAAAATCACGTAAGGCAGCACGTTCACCACTATCTGCCTTTACAAATTGTAGGATACGTCCTCCTTTGGTCTCAATAGCGCCATAGTCACCTTTGATAAAGGTAGCCCATTCCCATGCTTGGGAACCAACGAAGATTGCACCTCCGATAATTGTCAGGAACATGTACCAGATAACGCTGTTCTTTTTCATTTTATGTCCAGCATCCACAGCCAATACCATCGTTACGGATGACATGATCAGGATAAAGGTCATAAACGCCACATAGTACATTGGGAAATTCCCATGAAAGAAAGGAACGTGGGTAAATACCTCATCGGCAATAGGCCATGTTTCTATAAACTTGAATCTGGAAAATCCGTAAGCCGCCAAAAAGCCGGAAAAGGTCAAAGCATCAGATACAATGAAGAACCACATCATCATTTTACCATAACTTGCTCCTAAAGGTTGGTTACCGCCTCCCCAAACGTTTTCTTCTGTACCCGTTGTTACCGTAGTATCCATATTTGAATTATCGTATTAATAAAATTTTCACAAATTTACATTTTTTTCGTCTACACAAAATTTTTGCCTTTTAAAATATGGGAAAAATTTCAAGTATTTTGGGAAGTAGGTCCTATTTAAGACCCTATTCCCCAAGATTTACCTTTATTTAGTTTTAATAGAAATAAAAGAACAAAATTAGATAGACCCATAAAAGGTCCAAAAAGTGCCAAAAGGTAGCCCCCAATTCCAATCCTAGATATTCCTTGGAGGAGTATTTTCCTTTAATCTGTTTGTACAACACCACTAAAAGTGAAATTAGCCCGGCAACCACGTGCAAGATATGCACCACCGCAATCAAAAAGATGTAGGACATGGTAATGCTGCTCGTTGGCCCGGTAAAATAATATCCTTGGGCAATCATTTGGGAAAACCCGTTGAACTGCAAAAAGATAAAGCTTACTCCCAAGACCAAGGTAAGCAACAGCCACCTGGTACACATCTTGGCATTATCGGCCTTTACGGCAGATTTAGCCATCATATAGGTTATGCTGCTCAGTACCAATACCAAAGTACTATATAAAAACGAGGATGGCAATTGTAGATCGGAAAGCCAGTCTTCCCGGGTACTACTCACAATGTAGGCACTGGTCCAACCAGCAAATCCCATAATTAAACTTACTATCCCGAACCAGAGCATCATTTTCTTTGCCCTATCGTTCTTCTCCTTCGGAGTACCTGTTGTTAAATCCATAAATTATTAAATAAATTTATCCACTACATAAACCACTTGCATCAATGTAATATAAGTGACACTTGCCAACATAAGATTTTTGGCAGATTTGTTATCTTTTCTTTCATAAAGCCGCATCGCAAAAAACAACATCCCCAAGCCCATCGCAAAAATTAGAATTGCGGCTACAATGGACAATTGAAGTCTTCCCGTTATTCCGAAAACCGGAATAATAGAAATTACCATCATCCAAATAGTATACATGATTATCTGAAGGGCGGTGCCTTTGTCTTTTTTACCCGTGGGCAACATTTTAAAACCTCCTTTTTTATAATCCTCATCCAACATCCATCCCAAGGCCCAAAAATGTGGAAACTGCCAAAAGAACTGTATCATAAAAAGAGTTCCGGGCTCTATTCCAAACTCATTGGTTGCGGCAACCCAGCCCAACATAAATGGTATGGCCCCAGGAAAAGCCCCTACAAAAACAGAGAGGGGTGTCTTGGTCTTTAAAGGCGTATAAACACTGGTATACAAAAAGATGGAAATGGCACCGAACATTGCTGTCTTCGGATTCAAAATATACAAAGATACCAAGCCGACAATGGTTAAAACCACTGCAATGACCATTGCGGTAGTAACCGACATTCTTCCAGAAGGAATAGGCCTGTTTTTGGTCCGGTTCATCAGGGCATCCAAATCCTTTTCAATAACTTGGTTAAAAGCATTGGACGCACCTACCATGCAATACCCGCCAAAAGACAATAAAAAAAGTGATAGATAACTAATCTCCACCGCACCAAGAAAGTATCCGGCGATAGATGAAAAAACCACGCTTACCGCCAGCCTAGCTTTGGTAATTTCTTTAAAATCAGCAAATATCAAAGACCATAAGGTGCTTTTTGCTGTTTGAACCGCAGTCTTCATCTAGAATTTTTAAAAGGAGTGCAAAGATAAGACCCAAATGATTTTTTTCCAACCTAATACGGGTATTTATGTTATTTAGAAGACATATTACCTTCTCCTTCCTTAAAACCATTAGTATGGGAGAAAATAATTGTACACTCACCACCATTTTTAACACGTATAATTATAATCCTGGGAGTATAGAAAAAGAAAAACCCAGGCCTAGGCCTGGGTTTTTTATTACTTCTAAACAAACCCTCCAAAAAGGGGATGTCCTTAACTTCGTTATTACTGTAGCTTAAAGGTAATTGGAATACTAAATGGAACCCTTACAGCTCTACCTCTTTGCTTACCAGGAGTCATCCTTGGTAATTTACTGATAATTCTTTCTGCTTCTTTTTCCAAGTTTTGGTCAGGTCCACGCATTCTAACGTTTCCGATACTACCATCTTTTTGGATCACGAACATAACACTAACTCTACCTTGAACCCCCATTTCTTGGGCAATTTCAGGGTAACGGAAGTTTTTACGGATGTGTTGTTGCATCATATCATTGAAACATGCTCTTTTATCCTTCTCGTTTTCACAACCTGGAAAAACAGGAACGTCTTCAATAACCGCGAAAGGAACGTCGATATCCTCTTCTACATCCTCTACTGCGATATCATCTACTTCAATGATTTCCTCCTCTTGGGAAGTTTCAGTAGATTTTATTACTGTCTCCTCAACCTCAACCTCATCTTCAACAACGGTAATGATCTCCGGTGCTGCTGGTGGTGGTGGTGGTGGTGGAGTTTTTATTTGCTCTGTCATTGGAACTTCTTCATCCAACATATCTTCTACGTTCAAAGAAACGTCATAGGTAGTCTGTTCATCGTAAGTCTTCCATTCCAAAGCACGCCATATAATCAACATTACAACAGCTAAGCCTATAACGAAGTACATGCCGCTGTTTTTTGTCAAATCTGCTTTTGGATTCTTTTTTGGTTCCATATAGTTAGTTTTAAGGTTTGCTAATTTAATTATTAATTTAGTAAAAAAACAATTAATTTTTCCATTTTAACTGCCTTTTCCCAGAAAATGCGAGTTTTATTGCCAGAGCCCCTACTAAAGCCCCTAAAGTATTGGCCATTACATCAAATACATCTCCCTCTCTATCAACAGTTAACTCGCTTTGTACTACCTCAATAACTATACCATAAAGTATAACTGCGATAACAATTGTTAGAATTGATTTTTTCATATCATTTTCACCCTGAGTTCTTTCCCTAAGGAACAAAGCCCCTAAGACCGCTGCCATAAAATAAAAGATAAAATGAACCAGCTTGTCCATAAAGGGCAGTTCAAAATCTGGTAAGTCGCCTTCTGAAAATGAAAATAAGCTGAGCAGTGTTATGAACACCATCCAGCTTATAAATGCAATTGTAAAGATGCTTTTCTTAAGCACCTATCAATTCTTTGTAATCCGCATCACTAAGAAGACCGTCAACTTCCGATGGGTCACTTAGTTTTATTTTTATCATCCATCCCTCTCCGTAAGGATCGGTGTTCACTTTTTCAGGTTCATCCTCCAACATTGTATTGAACTCAATAATCTCTCCACTCAAAGGCAGAAAAAGATCAGAAACTGTTTTGACAGCTTCTACCGTTCCAAATATTTCTTCCTTATCCAAAGTTTCATCCAAGGTCTCTACCTCTACGTAAACGATATCCCCCAATTCCCCTTGGGCAAAATCTGTGATCCCCACTGTTGCAATATCCCCTTCAATCTTAATCCACTCGTGGTCTTTGGTATACTTTAATTCGGATGGTACGCTCATGTCTTTTAATTAAATGTTAGAGCCGCAAATGTATGGGATTTTGGTAATCTATTCAAAAAAAGTAATCCATTATTAACAAATCACAACTAAGACCTTTCCCAGGCATTAAAGTGGATTCTTAACTTCCTAGTTACCAAAATTATACCTTATGGTAAACCCAGTATTTATTGTTGATTGTGGAAATGCCGTAGAAACCGCAAACTGCGAAAAAGAGTAATCATAAAAGAACAGGGCATTCAAGGTTTTACTCAAGGCGTAATCTGCCGTAAATTTAACCGAGAGCAGGTTTTGTCCAGAGGTAATTTGATTGTTCGTAATATCCAAATTTCGTATAATGGTCACATTGTCCCTTAAGGTTGCGTCTGCTTTCAAATTCAGATCCCCTTTGAAACGTTGTTTCTCACCCCCGATATTGGTCACCAATTTCACATCCTTGAATCTGTATCCCAAGCCAACGGTATACTCTTTTCCATTGATCTCCGTAAGTAGGTCGTTATCAAAACTTAGGGACAACGCCCTATCTGTTCGTACCTCCGCCACAACGCTCATGGAATTTTTCATTTCAAAATCGACCCTCATCAAGGGATTGAACTGATCCGTCAATACCACATTATTAATAATATTGTCCGGCAGAAAATCGCCGTTCTCCGGGTCAATGGAAGTATTTTGTTTCTCTAAATTGGTCTGGAAGGAATTGATACTATAAGCGGCCCTATACCCATGACTCAGGGAGAAGCGCTTAAACTTACTCTTAAACCACTTGTTCTGCATCAAGCCGGTATACTTTATATTCCAGTTGGGAATTGGAATATCCCTAAAGGCATCCAAGTTCACCCTATTCACATCTTGTCCCGTATAGGCTGCAAAGAAGGCCGGCAATAAGACTTCTTGTTGATTCTTGCCATATCGTTCCGGATAACCATCTGCATCCACCTGACCTGTTCCCTGTCCTCTATCGGACACCAATCTGTTGGCTATGACGATTCTATTATTTTTAAACTCTTGAAAGCTCTCTGAAGTAAATTCATCGCTTTTTCCAAAGGAGGTCCCTATCATGACCGTAGAAATACTGAAGTTCCCATAGTTGTTCCCCAGTAAATTTTCATACTCAAAAGAGCCGTCTCCCAACTCATTCACCTTAAAATTTTCCTGATAGCTTTCTGAATACTGCCTGTCAGCCACCAAATCTATGGTAAGATCTTTTATGGGTTGTGCCGTTGCGGTGATGTTCAATTGCTTATTGGTACGTTCTATAAATTGTTGGTTAAACTCTGTAAAAGTGGTAAGCCATCCATTCCGGGCAGCTTCAAAACGCACATCGGCCTGACTCCCAAAAACAAATCCTATAGTTGGCTTTGCCGTACCGATAAACCCGATGGATCTGGTATATCCAGGAAGTACCTTTCCATTATTCTCACTGTAATTAAAATTCACCCTTTTTACCATGGTCAAGATGTCCACAGCAGTATTGAATAGGCCACTGGTTTTCTTTTGGGCTTTTTGTTCTGCCTCAGCTTTTTTAGTAAGGTTGCCTGCCTTATCCCTCCTAGTGGAATTGACACTTACCACATCTTTGGCAGTTCTTTTCTTCAGCCCTAAATAATCATACAATTTCTGCATCCCCAAAGAAGCGGTAATCGTATGGGTATTGGCGTTTTGGATGGTGTTGATGGACACGTTTTCCTGTCCTGGTTCCAATCTCGCTATTTCATTAAGTGCATCTCCGCCCCTTTGCCAGTCAAAATTACTAGTGTAACTGTATTGGGCATTGATAAAATCCAACGCGGGTATTTTGTTAAAAGGCACCTCATAGTTCAATTGCATCTGCTGGGCATGCCTATTGGGTTCCCCAATATCCCAAAAACCATCCCACAATCCTAGGGCCGGATCTATTCCCGAATCCTCATTGCCCGCCTCTTCAAAATAGTTACGGACAATATTGTTATTGGAAGCTGTTAAATTCAATCGCAAAGACTTGCTCAGGCTATAGTTTAATGCATATTGCCAATTAAAGAGATAGTTACGCTGCTGTAATACCGGCAGATCCAATGATTCTACCCCTGGTTCCAATACATCCCTAAAACGTTGTTGGTTGAAAGATCGGTTGATATTTGAATTGACGGCAATACTTGTTGGCAGTAAGTTAAAGTTTACATCTTTCAACCATTTCAAATACCTACCATTGAATAAAGAATCCTGCTTTGCAAAAGGAGCCACAGAGGCGGGCTTAAAGTTATGGTTGTAGACCATTCCCGTTACCACGTTTTGATCTCTTAATTCCGCTATTTCAAAATCCCTATGGTCCGTTTCATTATAGGAATAGTTCAAGGTGAAGTTTTCAACATCGTAAAAATTTGCATCGGCTTCCTCTCCACGATTTTTTCGAACCCCAATAAGGTTGATACTTGTTCTTTTGGTATAATCTTCGGCCTGCTCCTTAATGGCATCGGCTTCAGCCTGAGAACTAGCAGTAGCTACTCTGTCCTCCAATTTTAAATCATCGTATACGGGATCAAATTCGGGAGTTATTAGTTGTTCTGATATCCCATAATTGAAGGGCAATTGAATCCCCCATTTTTTGGGCAGCAATTGACCTACGTTCACATTGGTCACCACGTCATAAGAAATAGCGTCCTCCCTTGATCTCTCGTTCGGCATTTGATCTATGCCCCCGAAGCCTGAAGTGCTCTTGCTACCCGTAGCCGAGAAGTTTGCGAAATCGGCAATATTGGCATCCACGGCGGCCACGGCAGCCCATCCCCCATTATTGTCCAGACCGGCAAGTCGCAATTCATTAAACCAGACCTCACCTCGAGCGGGTAAATTATCAATGTTTTTAACCCCCACCATTACACTTCTTAAACTCCCCAAGGATGGGTTACCTCGTATTCCAATACGAGCCCTTCCCGGTGTTCTCGGAGCAAATTCTTCGACAGCTACCACATCCCCATCCACAATTTCATAGTAGTTGACAGTGTTCAAGGATTGGTTGGATATGCCCAAAGACTTTACCTTAGAGAGGTCATTTAAAGGAATGTCGATCTCATTCACTTCTGGCCAAATATCAGTATCCAAGGAAGACCCGAATGGCGTAAACTGTAATGGAAGTTCAATTTGATAAAAGTTTTGGCTGAAATCTGTTCCAATTCTTAAGAAACCTACCAAAGGTGTTTCGTCATTGGTATAATCACTGTCCACAATTTTCTCGGCATGCATGAACATCTTTAAACGCTCATACTGTCTAATATCTATATTCACATTTTTGAACACTCCCCTTGAATCCTCAGATTCCAAATTTTCCACCACAAAGGAAAGGGATTGTTCATTTTGGCGAATTATAGTGTTGTTATTGTTCAATTGCTCCCTGATGACTCCAGGAGGCAGGACATATGGTATAGGTGTTCTTCCATTGTTTTCTTCAATATTCACCGTATTCACATCCACAAAGGTACCATCGTCAGCAGGGTTATTATCTACCTCTGGCTGCAAGGAATTTGTGTAGGTACGCCAATCGCCACGGACCAGATCCAAGGTCGCGAAACGAAGGACCACATTATCGGAGAAATTAGTGAGGTACATACGCATAAAGCTAATGGACCTAAAATCACTAATACCGCCAACGGCATCCGTAAAATCACTAAGTGGAATTTTGTATTGTATCCAACGACGGTTCAAAGTTGTGCCATTGGGTAACTGAGGGGTAACCCCTTCTTTTATATCGGTTACATACTTGTCATTAATAGTGGTGTTGGGCTTAATGGCGATACGATATTCATAATAACTGTTGACCGTATTCATGGTAAGATCCCTGTCTATATCTTCTACATCGGGCAAGGTGGTGGAACCCCTATTGGTATTGGTGACCTGCACAGGAGAGTTGCCTTGCGGGTTGTTAAAATCCAAATATCTATTTAAAATGCTCCCATCCCTATTCAGGTAATATTGGTAGTTATCCAAGGCAGGGTCATTCCCTGGGTTGTTGGTATAGATTGATCCTTCTGCAGCATCATCAAGACCATCAAATCCTAAATCCTGTAAACCCCTGTTGGTTTCATTGGTATCAAAAGCATATACCAAAGATTGGGTTGCGGGTACTTTTCCCCAGGCAGTAGGAGTTACCAAATCGTTGCTATTTACACCTGGCAAACCATTCTCATATTGTTTTCTCCCATCTTTTAGAATATCCTCAGATATGTTACCAAAGTTGAAGACCAATTCCCCACTGGAGGTGGTGTTCCCGTCTACATAAGGATCCAACACCCAAAACTGAACAAACTCCACATTGGACTGCTCAAAATTGGTGCTGCTCAAGGAACGCATGATTCCTCCCCATTTAGAATTCGGTTGTTCTCCCGCAAAATTTGGGTTATCGTTGTATGGTCCTTTTGCATTTGGGAAATAGGAAACATCCAATGTGCTCTGAACAGTCGTTTGTCCTTGGGCAATATCTACCTGAGGAAAAACCTCATCAATAAATACCCTTCTTGTCGGATTGGTAGAAACATCGGAATCTGTAATTCCTGAAGGTCTTTGATTGGTGTAAAAAATAGGATCGATCGTATACCACGCCATTTTCGCCCTTTGGTATCCTGTTTCCAATCCGCTCTTTCCATCTGCAAATTCTACCGGGGTACTGGCCAAAGACCAACCTAGGGAAGAGCGGATATCTATAAGGGACTGGGCCCCTTCAAAATCATCTACATACGTTGTTGTTTCCCCTTCAAAATCTGCATTTTTAGGCGATCCGGGCTGCAGCCAAGCTATCTCACCTCTTACTGATACATTGGAAGGTACATCGGTATCTATATTGGGCAATTTATTTGCCAATCTTGTAAGGAATGGCACTTCGGTAGAAAAATTCCCGTTAACGCCAAAAATACTATTGTTGACCGGCTCCACCCCATAGTTCGATTTTTGGGTCAAGGGACGTTCATTAAGATTCAACAAGGTGGCACCCAATAGGAAATTCTTATTAAATTGGTGCTCCACATTTACTCCTGTAAACCTTCTGCTCTGTTGGCCGAATACCGCATTGTTCTCCACGGAGATGTTAATAGGGGTATTGGAAGCCTCCAAACTTGGATCTAAAATCTGCACTGTTCCCGCTTGGTAGTTTACGGTATAATCTATCCCTTCTTGCAATTGGCGACCTCCAGCAGTTACTCTAACCGATCCCTGGGGCACGTTAAAGGCTCCGATAGGAATACCATTACTCCCCTCCGATTTATACTGACCTTTTAGGATAAACTTGTTTTTATCTGCGTCCTGAAGTGCTGCTGCCTTGGTGAGGGCATACATATTCCTAAAGACATACTTCTGTTGGTTCACATTGTATCCCTGACCATCATTGACGTCATAGGTACCGCCTCCCAACGTTTCAAATAAATATTCGCCAAAGGGTTCTACCTTGGTGAAAATAATTCTTCCCGATTGAGTATCCACGGTGATTCCGGGCACAAAATCAAAAAAACCATCCCCTCCGCTTTGGACATCGTTGTATGTATTTAATCGGTCAAGATTAAATACATCCAAAAGAATTCGTTCTTCCAACGGCTTAGGTGTATTGGGCCAACCAGCCCCTGGAGAATTATCTACTGGAGTAATGTAATTTCTTGGGGTAGGATCGGAATATAAAATGTTCAACTTGAAATCATCCTGGCTCAACTGAAAAGCACCTGTGGAATAGATGTTTTTCATCATTAAGTCCCAAATAGGATCTATTACATTGGTGATATTGCTCTTTAATAGCTTTAGTACTAGAGTATTATTGTTGACTGCCGGACTCTGGGCTCCCGAAGAAACGGTGGTGGCATCTATTCCCCCATTGGCAAATTCACCCACTTGGTAAACTTCCCCATTGTAGGTATATTGATATGCAACGGCCAAAACCTCATCATTGCTAAGGCGTTGGTTCAGGGAAACATACCCTAATTGAGTACTGAACTGGTAGTCCCGTCCATTTTCCAATTTCCGTGCATTCTCCAAGATGGCATAATCAAACCCTTGGTTCACATCATAACCCGGTATATTAAATCCGTTATCTACAGTGGCTATATCCCTCACCTGTGGGGTTAATGCACCTCCATTGCCGATCAAGGCCGGATCGTAATCATTGGCATTGTTCCTTGGCAAATCTCCGGCTGAAGAAGAATTAAAAAACCCTGGTGGGTTTCCGTTGAGCCTACCTATTCTTGTTTTGGAAGGCACCGCCTCCCCAAGATCCTGTAAGGCCACAACATTTCTCACATTTAAGGTCTGCTGGCTTCTGTTGGTCACCCAAACTTCGAGCCTGGTAATCTGTACCTGGCTTCTGATGTACGGGTAATTTTCCAAGGCCCTATCGTAGTTGTCCCTGAAATACTGTGATATAAAAAAATGCTTGTCCTCATCATAGTCGAGCGAGGATAGGGAATAATCATTTAATGTTCCCCCACCTTGAGCTACTACGGTATTACTTTGTGAGCGTTGTTCCGAAAAAACAGCAGTTACACTGGTCTTTCCGAATTGCAACTTCGTTTTAACCCCAAACAAACTTTGAGCTCCCGTGATCAAAGAGCTGTTCAATGGCATATTCACGTTTCCAACTTCTATGGATTGGATAATATCATCCTCTGTGGGTGTATAATCTAACTTCACCAGATTTTGGAAATCGAAAGTGGCCTCGGTATCATAATTGGCGGTAACTTGAAGTCGCTCTCCAATTTTACCCAACATGCTTAAGCTTATACGTTGATCAAAATCAAAGGATAGGTTGGTACGATTTCGGGGGGAAAGTGCAGGATTGTCGTTCTTTTGCCAAATGACACCCAAGTCCATGGCAACCGATCCCTGTGGGATCACCTCAATGGTATTGCCACCAAAGATAGATTCAAAAAAATTATTGTTGACGTAAAAATTGGGGAGTAAGTTTTTGCGAGCTTCCTCACTTCCAGCTTTCTTTCCGGAATAGGCATCCCTCTTTTCTTTAAAATAGGATTTCATATCCTCCTTTTTTACCAGATCCTGGTACTGTTCCGGAGTTAGAATGATCGGATAGCTGATATCGTATTTCCCAACACTTTCCGTATAGATATAACGGTCCATTTTGGGATCATAGGTATACTTTGCGACGATGCTATTGGGGTCTTTCATCAAAAGTCTCCCAAGGGCTACTCCTGTTTTTGTAGAATCTACTTCTTGTTCTTCCGTTTCCTGGGCAGAAGCAGTTTGTAGGGTCGCCATAAAAATGACACCAATTAGTGAAAGCTTAAATAGAAAAGATGTAAGAAATGATTTTGCCCCTGTTTTCAAACTTTTTACAAATTTTTAAGCGCCAGTTTAATAATATTCTCAACGCTTAGTGAGGGATCTTGACCCAAAACTTTATCCACCACTTTTTCTGCATGTTTACGGACAAATCCAAGAACCTCTAATGCTGATAACGCTTCATCTTTGTTTGTATTGTTTGAAGTAGCCGAAACTTCATCGATATCATAAATTTTAAGAATTTTATCCTTCAAATCCAAGATTACCCTTTGGGCCGTTTTTGCTCCGATCCCTTTTATTCCCTGTATTGTGGGGACATCACCAAGGGCAATTGCGTCCCTAACTTGACCAGGTGACAAGGAGGACAACATGGTCCGTGCCGTACTGGATCCTATTCCCGAAACAGACAATAAAAGTCGGAATATTTCACGTTCAGATTTTTCAGCAAATCCAAACAAGGTATGCGAATCTTCCTTCACCTGTAAATGGGTAAAAAGCATGATGCTTTCCGAATCTCCAATTTTAGAAAATGTATGTAAGGAAATATTAACAAAATATCCTACCCCTGAGCACTCAATGACTACATGGGTAGGATTTTTCTCAACTAATTTCCCCTTTAGATGGGTCACCATAAATGTTGCTTATTTAGCCTCAGATTTTGCTTTCTTTCTTCTTTCTCTTTCTTGCGCATCCACAACGGCTACGGCGGACATGTTGACAATTTCATCAACACTGGCCCCCAATTGCATGATATGGACAGATTTACGCAACCCGACCATTATTGGACCTATAGAATCTGCCTTATTCAATTCCTTTAGGAGTTTATAGGTGATGTTCGCCGATTCCAAGTTAGGGAACACCAAGGCATTGACGTTCTTCCCTGCCAGTTTGGAAAATGGGAACTTGCTTTGGTGCAATTCCTTGTTTAAGGCAAAATCGATCTGCACTTCTCCATCTACGACCAAATCAGGATTTGATTCGTGTAAAATCTTGACCGCCTGCTTAACTTTTGAGGCGTTTGGATGGACAGAAGAACCAAAATTGGCATAGGACAACATTGCCATCACAGGCTGAAATCCGAATGTTTTTGCAACGTTTGCGGTCATCTTGGCTATTTCTGCCAATTCTTCCGCATTAGGATCTATATTAATGGCGGTATCCGCTAAGAATAAAGGCCCACGATCTGTGATCATTATATTTACGGTAGCAACTTTCTTTACGTCCGATGCCTTTCCAATAACTTCAAAAATAGGTTTTACCACAGTTGGATAGGCCCTAGAGTATCCAGAGATCATACCATCTGCATCCCCTTCCCTTACCATCATGGCGCCAAAATAATTACGCTCCCGCATTTTTATGCGAGCTCCGTATAAGCTTACGCCACTTCTATTCCTTGATTCGCAATATTTAATGGCATATTTATCTTTAGTAGCACTGGATTCGTCGCTATTGGGATCTATAATGAGTACGTCTGCATCAAATTCGAGCTCCTTTTTAAGCTCAAGGATAACCTCTTTTCTACCTAATAAGATAGGAATAGCGATCCCCTCGTCATAGCTGATCTGCGCTGCTTTTAATACATCCAAATGATCTGCCTCGGCAAATACAATCTTCTTCGGATTGGATTTTGCCCTGTTATGTAGCAAACGAACCACCTTATTATCATTTCCGGATCGTTGCAGGAGCTCTTCCCTATATTTATCCCAATCTTCAATAGGCAATTTGGCAACACCACTTTCCATGGCTGCCCGTGCTACCGCTGGTGGGATTTCTGAAATAAGTCTTGGGTCAAATGGCTTAGGAATAATATAATCCTTCCCGAAGGTCAGCCTAGTTTCACCATAGGCAATATTCACTTGTTCTGGAACAGGGGCCTTGGTAAGTTCGGCCAATGCCTTAACCGCCGCCATCTTCATTTCCTCATTGATCTTGGTGGCCCTAACATCTAACGCCCCTCTAAAAATAAATGGGAATCCAAGCACATTGTTAACTTGGTTAGGATGATCTGACCTTCCTGTGGCCATGATAATATCTTCCCTCGTCTTGTACGCTATTTCATAGGCAATCTCAGGATCTGGATTGGCCATTGCAAAAACGATAGGGTTATTGGCCATGGACAATAACATCTCTGGACTTACGATATTGGCAATGGAAAGACCTACAAAAACATCGGCATCTACCATCGCTTCCTCTAAAGTGTCAATCTTTCTGTCCGTCGCAAATTCCAGTTTCTCCCCTGTAAGGTTGTCCCTGTCACTACGGATTACCCCTTTGCTATCGAGCATTACAATATTCTTACTACTGGCTCCGAAGGCCTTGTACAATTTGGTACAGGAAACGGCCGCAGCGCCGGCACCACTGATGACGATACGTACGTCCTCTATTTTCTTTTTGGTAATCTCAAGAGCGTTCAGTAGAGCGGCAGCAGAAATTATTGCCGTTCCGTGCTGATCATCGTGCATTACAGGAATATCCAGTTCCTCCTTTAGCCTTCTTTCAATTTCAAAGGCTTCAGGAGCCTTGATATCCTCAAGATTGATTCCTCCAAAAGTTGGGGCGATCATCTTAACGGTCTCTACAAATTTGTCCACGTCCTTGGTATCAATTTCAATATCAATACCATCGATATCCGCGAAAATCTTAAATAGAAGACATTTACCTTCCATTACTGGCTTGGAGGCCTCTGGCCCTATATCTCCCAATCCCAAAACTGCGGTTCCATTGGAAATGACCGCAACTATATTGCCTTTGGCTGTATATTTATAAACGTTATCCTTATCCTTTGCAATTTCCAAGCAAGGTTCCGCCACACCAGGGGAATATGCAAGACCTAAATCCCGCTGTGTCGCATAAGGTTTTGTAGGGACAATCTTTATCTTTCCAGGTTGTGGCTTGGCGTGATAGACCAAAGCTTCCCTTCTCCTTTTTTCTTTGCTCATATAAATGTGATTTAAAAAATCAAATTTAAAGGTAATCTTTATAAAAGCGTAAAAAGATCCCAGTTTTATCCAAACAAAATGAGCCTCCCAGACTGGGGCATAAAAGTATTGTCCAATTAAATATTAAGCCTCAACGGATTCTTTGGCTTTTGAAACGTTTAATCTTAGTGCCAGTACTGCTGCAATAACAAAAAATACACCAGCAAAAAGGATAGCGTTAACAGCATTTCCGCCCAAGAGATATTTATAGATGGGACCAAATGTCAACGTTTCAATTCCCATGGGAATAACAATCATCATGTTCAAAATACCCATGTATACCCCACGTCTTTCTTGTGGAACTACTTTGGAGACCATGGTATATGGTATACCCATCATCGCCGCCCATCCGATACCAAATAATACCATTGGAACAAGCACTAATTTTGGATCACCAATGAAAGGAATAGAGAATAGTGCCAAGGCCACACCCACCAAACTTATGGAGTACACGTTTTTACCCCCATATTTCAAAGTCAAAGGGACCAATGCCAAGGCAACGATCATAGTGACAATGTTATAGGTTAAACTCATTTGTGCCGATTGCGAAGCAGCTTCAGAAATCCCATAATCCATGGTAAGCATGAAGAGAGGAGTTATATACTGCCAGTACACGAATAACGCGTACCATTGAAAAAGATAGACTGCTCCCAGTTTCCACATGAAAAGCGGCATCTCCTTTATAGCGCTTACAATTTCTGCAAAAGGTTTTGCTATGCGCTGGCCTATTGGTTTTGCCCTAGTTTCATTGATTTCAGCCAGTTCTTCCGGAGTCGGTGGAATTTCCGGGGTTTTAAATACGGACCATAATATGGTCGTAATAGAGAGCATGCCTCCTATATAAAACGAATAATAAATCCATTTAGGAATCTTGCCTGCAGTTTCAACGGTTTCGGCCCCGAAGATATATTGGAACAATACAATTGATCCCATAGCCAAAAGAATTCCGGCACCCACAAAAAGACTTTGCATTTGATAGCCAAGACTCAATTGCTTTTCCGGTAATTTATCACCAACAAAAGCACGGTATGGTTCCATGGCCATATTATTACCAACATCCAATATCCATAATAGCCCTACTGCGAACCATAAGGCCGGACTAGATGGAAATGCGAACAAACACAAACTACCAATAATGGCACCGATCAAAAAGTAAGGCTTACGTCTACCCCATTTTGGAGACCAGGTCTTGTCGGACATGGCACCAATAATAGGCTGAACGATTAATCCGGTTACCGGACCGGCAATATTCAAAATAGGAAGCATTTCTTCCGATGCGCCCAGGAATAGAAAAATAGGGTTAATGGCGGTTTGTTGCAGTCCAAAGCTGTACTGTATACCCAAAAAACCAACATTCATATTAAAGATCTGCCAGAAACTTAATTTCGGCTTTTTTATCATTGTCAAAATCTTATTCATGTTCTCTAAAATATGTTACGTTTTCAGCCTTTTTGTTCGCAGACAAACAACTATACTGTTATTTAGATTTGTTAAGTTTCACAGTCAATTCTTGAGGAATTCACAAAACCTACAGTCCCCGAATATAGTATAATTAGTTCCTTCTTAAAAAAAACTTAAAAAGAAAATCAAAATATACTTTACGAAAACGATGTAGTGAACCGCTGTTTTATTTTAGAAAATCAATATTCCTTGACAAACCTGAGAATTTTGTTCGTTTCACTGCTGATTTTTGGAATACTTTTTTGAAGACGTCCTCGGTAATTTCTTCCCAATCCTTTTTTGTCATCGACAATAGATCGGGATGTGGATTAAATAGGGGTTCGTTGTGGGATTTAGAAAACCTGTTCCAGGGGCATACATCTTGGCAAACATCACAGCCAAACATCCAATCGTCCATTTTCCCCCTAAAATCGGACGGTATCTGATTCTTTAATTCTATGGTAAGATAGGAGATACATTTACTGCCGTCCACCACGTATGGCTCCACAATGGCTTGTGTGGGACATGCATCCAAGCAAGCGGTACATGTGCCGCAGTGGTCCGTTACTCTTGAGTCATATTCCAAATCCAAGTCGACGATCAGCTCGGCTATAAAATAGAAGGATCCCACTTGTTGGGTCAATAAATTGCTGTGTTTTCCTATCCATCCCAACCCGCTCTTCGCCGCCCATGCCTTATCCAAGACGGGTGCGGAATCTACAAAAGCCCTTCCGTTCACCTCCCCTATTTCCTGGGTGATAAATTCCTGGAGCAACTTTAGTTTGGTTTTTATGACATGATGGTAATCTTGCCCATAAGCGTATTTTGAGAGCTTATAACTATCGTCGTTTTGTTCTACCTGTGGATAATAATTTAGTAGTAATGAAATGACGGACTTGGCCCCATCGACCAGTAATCTTGGATCTAAACGTTTGTCGAAATGGTTTTCCATATACCCCATTTCGCCGTGCATATTTTTGCTGAGCCATTGCTCCAGTCTCGGTGCCTCCTCTTCCAAAAATTCGGCTTTTGATATGCCGCATGACAGGAAACCGAGCCTTTTGGCTTCGGCTTTTATTAGATCGGTATGTTTTTGAATATTGCCCAAATCAATTATCGTTCTTCAAACAATAAAGGTACACACTTTGGCTTCAAAGATATCAATGGATTGATTTCCACTTTTCCCAAAGAAGTTTTGATCTTGTATTTTTTAGTGATTTCCGCTACCGCCAGGATCATTTCGTACATAGCAAAATTATTGCCAACGCACATCCTGGGCCCTGCCCCAAAAGGATAGTAGTAATCACTATAATCCTTCTTATCCGTAGTATTGAATCGACTAGGAATAAATTCTGAAGGTTTCTCCCAAAAATCGGCATATCTGTGTAGTTCGTAAACTGACATTAATACAAGGGTATCCTTTGGAAGGGATATGCCCTCAAAAGAATCATCTTCTGTGGCAATCCTATCTATCACGTAGGCCGGCGGATACAAACGTAGGGCCTCCTCCAAGCACTGTTTTACCAATTGAAGCTGCATGGCACCCTGCATGAGATCCATCTCGGGATCATCAAAATCTACCTTAGAAACTTCCTGATAAACCTGTTCCTGGATTTCTGGGTGACTTGCCAATAGAAACAATGTAAAGCTAAGGGCATTTGCTGTAGTCTCATGGCCCGCGGTAAAAAGTATCAATACTTCATCGATCAATTGTGCGTCGGACATGGGCGACCCATCTTCATATCGCGCCTTAAGTAGCATATCCAGGAGATCGTCTTTTTCCTGGCCAGAAGTCCTTCTTTCCTCAATAATTTCCAAGAGCAACTTTTGGCCTTCCTTGCCCATGGCCAAGTGTCGGTCTATTTTGCCACTTAACCGATACCACCATCGCAAATAGGGCTGTCTCATCTCTTTGATCAGCATCCGTTGATTCGCTTCCGTAATATGTTGCAATTGGGACATTTTCTCCCTGATGTCGGTACTGCTAAATAGGGATTTTGCCACCACTTGAAATGCGAGGTCCCCCATGAGCGGAAAGATATCCTCTTCTGTATTGGGTTTTATACGCTTGAGTTCAAAGCGTATTGACTCCCTTATGACCCCCATTAAATTCTGTAGCTTCTTTTTGTGAAATGCAGGCTGTACCATCCGCCTATGGACCCGCCAATGTTCTCCAGTGGATGTAAGGATGCCATGACCTATATATTTGGCAAGATCCACCGTTTGTAAAGGTGATTTTTCGAATTTTTTATGCTGCTTTTGTAGAATATGCTTAATGAGCCCTGGATTTCTGGTAAAAAGAACCGTTTCCTTGGTGGTCAACTGTACTTTAAAAGAATCCCCATGGGCCTCAAAATTTTCATGGTGAAAGGGCAAGGGATTTTTTAGAATTCTCCTTGCATTCTTTAAGACTTGAAACCTGGATATTAACTTCAAAATGTTCTTTTGATTACGGGACCTTCAGCATAAATACCAAATATGGACTACTGGGTGCGGTAGCGTTTAAAAAAGTCCGCCTTGGACACTCCCTTTGATTCTTCCCAAATGTTTGTAGGCCAATTCTGTAACTTCCCTACCTCTAGGGGTACGCATGATAAAGCCCTGTTGAATCAAGAAAGGCTCATACACCTCTTCTATGGTTTCAGCACTTTCTGAAACTGCTGTAGCCAGAGTGGTGATCCCCACAGGACCTCCTTTAAATTTATCTATAATGGTCGTCAATATTTTATTGTCCATTTCATCCAAACCATGGGCATCTACATGTAATGCCTTTAGACCAAAGCGAGAAATTTCCATATCTATCTTTCCATTGCCCTTAATTTGTGCAAAATCCCGCACTCTCCTTAAAAGGGCGTTGCAAATTCTAGGGGTTCCCCTGCTCCTTCCGGCTATTTCGATAGCAGCATCTTGGGTGATTGGGGTCTTTAAAATTTCCGCACTGCGTTCCACGATGGTAGACAGCAGTTCTGTGGAATAATATTGTAATCTACTCTGAATTCCAAAACGGGCGCGCATGGGAGCGGTCAATAATCCAGAACGGGTGGTAGCTCCAATAAGGGTAAAAGGATTCAAATTGATTTGTACAGATCGGGCATTGGGGCCCGATTCTATCATAATATCTATCTTATAATCCTCCATGGCGGAATATAAATATTCCTCCACGATTGGACTTAATCTGTGTATCTCGTCTATAAAGAGAACATCCCTTTCATCCAAGTTGGTTAACAAACCCGCTAAATCCCCTGGTTTGTCGAGCACGGGACCTGATGTCATTTTTATTCCAACCCCAAGCTCATTGGCCAAAATATGGGCTAAGGTAGTCTTCCCCAAACCTGGAGGACCATGAAACAAGGTATGGTCCAGAGCCTCCCCTCTTAAATTGGCGGCCTGAACAAAAATCTTTAGGTTTTCAAGAACTTGTTCCTGACCCGTAAAATCATCAAAGGAAATGGGGCGCAATGCCCTTTCAATATCAAATTCCTCGTTGGAAAGATTATCAGCCGTTGGATCTAGGTTCTCATTCATATACCTACAAAGATAATGGAAAATGCCGCTACTTCTTTAGGGCATGGGTCGTTAATTTAAAGCCCTAATCCTTTCTTTTGATCAGCTCAGAAGTATCCAAAAACTCCATAATAGTAATCTTGGGATTGCCATAGATATAGGTCTTGGAGGACCCGCTAGTAGTCAATTCCAAATCTTCCAGAGCCCTTAGATAAGCGCTCGTTGAATTTTCCAATTTAACCTTAATTACCTTTGCCTCATATCGTTCTGCTTTGAAGTCGGCATTATCAACGGCTTCAACTTGAACCATACCTACGGTGCCTTCCATACTAGCCGAAGCGTTAGAAGATAATTCTATATAACTTGATTCTCCAACTGTATAAATTCTGGCATCTGCCCTATCCTTCATATTCACATGCAGGGAGTCTGCTGCGAAGTTGAAGTCCCCAGAACTTTTCTCGTCCATTCGTACACGCACTAATGCAGCGCTTGCGTTGATTTCCATTCTTGCAGATCCCAATACTTGAATATCTAAAATATCAGTTGCAATAGATTCTTTGGACACCATTTTCCCATCTTGTTGAACAAGCTGCACCAAATCTGTGTAATACACAGTAATATCCAGTTTCTTTTTGGATTGTATCTTATAGAAAGAAGAAATATAAAGGGTACTATCCTCCACTTTAAACTTCAAAACATCCAGAAGATTATCGTCTGCTACAACCTTGTAGCCTTCCATTGGAGCTCTCACCAACTCAATTTCCAAATCGTCCTTTAGCTCTATGGCATTAAATGCCGCTAGCTCTTCCTTTACCTCGGCAACGGTCCTATTACCCTTAATTTTCGGTTTTCTCTGTGCCACTACACCCACATGGACCAATAGCAACAGAAGTACAGTTAATTTCTTCATCATTTTAATTTTTACCCAGCTGGGCTTTTTATTACCAGTATTAAAGATATTATAAAATAGTATAATACCCATTCATTAGCCGTGGATATAAAAAAACCCCCAACTAAAATTAGTTGGGGGTTTTCACTTTATCTTAGAACCTTAGTGGTGCATTTCTTCTTCATTCTCCTGTAAAGGCGTCGTTTGTGGAACGAAATCCTGTCCAGGAATTATGTATTCCCCATTTTCATAGGTCTTACTGTAATCATAAGCCCAACGGTGTACTTCCGGGATTTTACCAGGCCAGTTTCCATGCATATGCTCTACAGGAGTAGTCCATTCCATAGTGTTGGATTTCCATGGGTTTTGAACTGCTTTCTTTCCGTAGAATATACTGTGTATAAAGTTATACAAGAAAACGATCTGAGCCACACCTGCGATAAGAGCGAATGTAGTGATCAATATTTGAACATCGGTAAGATCATCAAACATTGGGAATGCCGTATTTTGATAGTAACGTCTTGGTACTCCAGCCATCCCAACAAAGTGCATTGGGAAGAATACCCCATAGGCACAGATTGCCGTGATCCAGAAATGAACATACCCTAAGTTTTTGTTCATCATTTTTCCAAACATTTTTGGGAACCAGTGATATACACCTGCGAACAAACCATAAAGCGCAGAGATACCCATTACCAAATGGAAGTGGGCTACTACGAAATAGGTATCGTGAACGTTGATATCCAAAGTACTATCCCCAAGTATAATTCCTGTTAAACCACCACTAATAAATGTGGAAACCAAACCAATTGAGAATAGCATGGCCGGGTTTAGCTGAAGGTTACCCTTCCATAATGTAGTTATATAGTTGAAAGCCTTTACCGCTGATGGTATCGCAATCAATAGGGTTGTAAATGTAAATACAGATCCAAGGAATGGGTTCATACCAGAAATAAACATATGGTGACCCCATACGATAGTTGATAGGAATGCAATGGCCAAAATAGAGGCAACCATCGCCCTATATCCAAAGATAGGCTTACGTGCATTGGTAGACATAACTTCAGAAGTTATACCCAAAGCAGGCAAAAGAACAATATATACCTCAGGGTGACCCAAGAACCAGAACAAATGTTCGTAAAGTACAGGGGAACCACCTTGGTAGTGCAACACTTCTCCTTGGATAAAAATGTCCGATAGGAAAAATGAAGTTCCAAAACTTCTATCCATGATCAGCAACAATGCTGCTGAAAATAGTACAGGGAAAGATATTACACCGATAACTGCCGTTACAAAGAACGCCCAGATTGTTAATGGCAATCTTGTCATGGACATCCCTTTGGTACGCAAGTTTATTACCGTAACGATATAGTTCAAAGAACCAAGTAAAGAGGAAGCGATGAAAATAGCCATAGAAGACAACCACATTGTCATTCCCAATCCAGAACCTGGTTGGGCCATCGGCAATGCAGACAACGGAGGATAAACCGTCCATCCTGCAGCTGCCGGTCCTGATTCCAAAAATAGGGAGCCCATCATTATCACAGAAGACAAGAAGAACAACCAATAAGAAATCATATTCAAAAGACCAGAGGCCATATCTCTTGCACCAATCTGCAAGGGAATCAATAAGTTACTAAACGTACCACTTAATCCCGCCGTTAAAACGAAGAAAACCATGATGGTTCCGTGGATGGTCACCAATGCCAAGTAGACATCAGCATCCATTACTCCTCCAGGTGCCCATTTACCCAATACAGCTTCAAAGATTGGGAAAGATTCACCAGGCCAAGCCAATTGCATTCTAAACAATAAGGACATAGCGATACCAACAAAACCCATGATCAAACCAGTAATCAAATACTGCTTTGCAATCATCTTATGATCTTGACTAAATATGTATTTAGTTATAAAGGTTTCTTTATGATGATGCCCATGATCATCTGCGTGATCCTCTACATGTGCGTGTGCGTGTGCTGTTGCAGACATAATCCTATTCTTATTTTATATTAATTTTCTTTTTATAGCCTTATTCCTGGATTGAAGCAATTGTAGCCGCAAATGTCTGCTGTTCAGCCATCCATTTGTTGTAATCCTCTTCAGATTCTACAATAATCTTCATTTGCATGTTATAATGTGATTTTCCACAAATCTTATTACATAGCAATATATAATCGAATTCCCATGGTTCGGAGTTAGGTAAACCTTGGGCTGCTTTTTCCGCCCTGATACCATTAACTCTTTTCACCTTATCCACTACGTCCGGATTTAGACGCATTTCTTCTGTTGTAATTGTAGGAGTATAGGAAAATTGTGTAATCATCCCTGGAACACAGTTCATTTGAGCTCTAAAGTGAGGCATATATGCAGAATGCAATACATCCTGAGACCTCATTTTAAAGTTCACCTTTCTACCAACAGGTAAGTGTAATTCCTTAACAATGATATCATCACCGGCATTTGGATCGGATTCATCCAATCCCATTACATTGGCCCTATCGATATCAATCATCCTTACGTTGGCCTCACCAAGAACATTGTCCTCTCCACCATATCTCGCTGTCCAGTTAAACTGCTGCGCATATAATTCCACGATCAACGGATCATCCTCATCATTGATATCCATGATATTGGTCCATGTGTAAAGTCCCCAAAGAATCAATCCGGCCAAAACCACTACTGGGATGATGGTCCAAATAAACTCCAAACGATCGTTATCAGCATAGAATAATGCCTTTTTACCTTTTTCACCTCTGTACTTGTACGAGAAGTAATGAAGTAATGCCTGAGTTAACGTTTGAACGATAAAAATAATAACAAATGATGTTATCATCAAACTATCATATTCCCCACCATGCTCAGATGCAGCTTCAGGAAGTAATACTTTGGTGTATTTCCAGAAACTGAAAATGGTTATTCCGTATAGGAATATTAAAAACGCAAACATGAGGTAACCGTTATACTTGTTATCCTTGTCGTTTGCTATTTGCGAATTATCTGTCTTGATCTGAGACAATTCAAATATTTTGGTCATTTGCCAAATTGCAATTGCCACTAATACTAAAACAGCTATTGTTAATAATGCAGTCATTGTATGATTTGATATTATTCTTTAAAACTAATTCTAATAATGAAAATGCTTACTCTCTTCAATGAACGGGTTACGTTTTGGTTGCATTGGGGCCTTTGTCATTGCCCTAAAGATCCAAAATATAAACAATCCACCGAATAATAATACCGCTCCAATTTCAGGAATCCCAATATACCATTGGTCACCTACTGTAGATGGCATTATCATATTAAATATGTCTATGTAATGTCCACATAATATAACAACACCTGCCATTACGATAAACCAATTCATCCTTTTGAAATCGCTGTTCATCAAAATAAGAACAGGGAATAAAAAGTTCATGGCCACCATGCCGAAAAATGCCAGTTTGTAATCAGCGATACGCGTTACGAAATAGGTTACTTCCTCCGGGATGTTAGAGTACCATATCAACATAAATTGAGAGAACCATAGGTAAGTCCAAAATATACTGATACCGAACATAAACTTAGCCAAATCGTGTAAATGACTATTATTTACCTCTGGTAGAAAACCTCTAGATTTTAAATATATGGTAACCAAAGCGATTACAGTAATTCCAGATACGAACATACTGGCAAATACATACCAACCGAATAACGTACTGAACCAGTGTGGGTCAACACTCATGATCCAATCCCAAGACATCATGGATTCCGAAACCAAGAACAACACCAAGAATGCGGCAGAAGCTCTAAAATTCTTTACAAAGCTACTGTTATCGCTTGACTCATCTTCACGTAATGACAATTTTCTTGAATACTCACGGTATCCGATCCAAATAGCCAAATAGATAGCTGCCCTGATCAAGAAAAAGGTTGGATTTAAGTAACCCGCTTTACCCTGCAACAACTTATCCTCTGCAACTACTTCGGGATCCATCCAAACGAATAGATGGTTCAAGTGCATCGTGGAAAGTACTAAAATAACGAATACAATAATTCCTCCAGGAACTATGTAAGACGTAATTCCTTCCATTACCCTAAATAACAAAGGGGACCATCCTGCCTGTGCAGCACGTTGGATTGCATAAAATGCCAAGGTACCCAATGCCAACATCATAAAGAAAAAAGCTGCCACATATAGCGCAGACCAAGGTCTGTTCTGTAATTGGTGCAACAAATGCTCGTCATGTGAAGAGTCATGTGCCTCGGCAACAGTAGCAGCTCCATGCTCACCTTCTTCAGCGTGCATTGTTTCCGCTCCATGATCACTTCCGTGTTCATCACCGTGGCTGGCAACCATAGCTTTTGCTTCTTCAACATTGGACGGCATTGAAACGAATCCAACTCCAACACCCAGTGCGCCAACAACCATTAAAATAATTGAAGCAATTTTTAGTCTATTTGAAAAAGTGTACATACTTCTAAATCTATGTATTATTTTGTTAAGTCTTGTTTCAGTTTCATAACGTACTCGGCTACTTGCCAACGTTCCTTATGATTCAGTTGGCCTGCGTAAGACCCCATGGAGTTTAGTCCATAATAGATGGTATGATAAGTACCTCCCACGCTAATGTTACGTGCCGCATCGTCATAACTTGGAACACCCAATATTTTTTCACGCTCCACCAAAGTACCTACGCCATTACCTTTTTCACCGTGGCAAATAGCACAGTAAATATTGTATAATTCCATTCCCACCTTCATATTGTCCTCCGTCTGAAGAGAATCTAGTGGACTAGCCTGTAACTTGGCCAAATCCCTACCCTCAGGATCATTCTCGAATTCATAGGGCATCCAACCTCTAGGAATGGTATTGTCCGCAGGTAACTGAGCCTCCATTTGACGTGGAAGAAAATCTACCTTTTCATAGGTCTCATAACCAACAGGAACATACATGTTAGGCATGTACTGATAGTTTCGGCTATTCTTATCAGAACAAGATGCTACTGATAAAACCAATCCTAAAACAATTACTATTTTGCTAAAACTGCTCATAATATTATGACTACTTTTCTGTAATATTAATTTCCACTGCCCCTGTACTCAGCAACAATTCTTTTAATTCAGCTTCATTATCATGAATCTCTATTTCCATCAGGAAATGATCATCTGTTGTTCTTACATCTGGATTTTCAGCTTCTTTGAAAGGCCACAATTTACTTCTCATATAAAAAGTGATCACCATTAAGTGAGCCGCAAAAAATACCGTAAGTTCAAACATAATTGGAACAAAGGCCGGCATATTCTCCAAATAACTAAAACTTGGTTTACCACCAATATCCTGAGGCCAATCTTGAATCATCATATAATTCATCATTGTAATGGCTACTCCCAAACCAATACATCCATACATAAAGGACATAATAGCAAGTCTTGTTGGAGCTAGACCCATGGCTTTGTCCAAACCGTGCACAGGAAAAGGACAATACACCTCTTCGATATGGTATTTGGCAGCCTTTACTTTTTTGACCGCGTGCATTAACACGTCGTCGTCATTATAAAATGCATGTATAACTTTAGATGACATAATTACTTCTTGTTATTTAAAATCTTAGCCTGTCCTGCCCAATCATCCCTCTGTGCCCTTCCTGGAAACGATCCAGTTATTGAGTCCAACAAGTCATATTCTTTTTGGGTCATTCTACTTACCTGAGCAAAAGTATATACTCCAATTTGATTTAAGGTAGCCTCCATTTGAGGACCAATACCTTTTATCTGCTTCAGATCATCCGGAGTATCAACTGCACTGTCAAAAACACCAATTGATGTTAACAAGGCAGATACTTTCTCTTTAGCATCTGGTTCAGGAAGAGACTTTTTCTCTACAATCTTTTCCTTTATGTCAGCTATCCTATTAATTTCATATAATGGCTTACCTGCATCTCTTAAGGTCTTGTATTTCTCACCAGAAGATTTTAAGATCGACTTAACTTCTGCCTGCGCAATTACAGGGAAGGTTCTTGCGTACAATAAGAAAAGTACAAAGAAGAAACCAATTGTTCCTATAAATATCCCAATATCCACAAAAGTTGGGGAGAACATGGTCCATGAAGATGGAAGGTAATCCCTGTGCAAGGAGGTAACGATAATTACAAAACGCTCAAACCACATTCCTATGTTCACCACAATGGAGATAAAGAAAGAGAACATGATACTTGTTCTTAACTTTTTGGACCACATAAACTGTGGAGAGAACACGTTACAGGTCATCATTGCCCAGTACGCCCAAGCGTATGGTCCAGTTGCCCTGTTCAAGAACGCATACTGCTCGTATTCCACACCGGAATACCATGCCATGAACAACTCCGTAATATATGCACATCCAACGATAGAACCTGTAATCATAATTACAATGTTCATCAATTCAATATGCTGTATAGTAATATATGCTTCCAAGTTACTCACCTTTCTCATAATGATCAACAAGGTGTTCACCATTGCGAAACCAGAGAAAACTGCACCAGCAACAAAGTACGGTGGGAAGATAGTGGTATGCCATCCTGGGATTACCGAGGTAGCAAAGTCAAAAGATACAATGGTATGTACAGAAAGTACCAGTGGGGTAGCCAAACCGGCCAATACCAAAGAAACTTCCTCAAAACGTTGCCAGTCTTTTGCACGACCTGTCCAACCAAAACTTAGCAAACTGTATATCTTCTTCTGGAAAGGCTTCACAGCCCTGTCACGGATCATCGCAAAATCTGGCAATAATCCTGTCCACCAGAACACCAATGATACCGAAAGGTAGGTTGAGATTGCGAACACGTCCCAAAGCAATGGGGAGTTAAAGTTCACCCATAGCGATCCAAACTGGTTTGGGATTGGCAATACCCAATACGCCAACCATGGTCTACCCATGTGGATGATTGGGAACAATCCTGCCTGAATTACAGAAAAGATGGTCATAGCCTCCGCGGAACGGTTAATGGCCATTCTCCATTTCTGTCTGAACAATAGAAGTACAGCGGAAATCAACGTTCCTGCGTGACCGATACCTACCCACCAAACAAAGTTGGTAATATCCCAGGCCCAGCCCACAGTTTTGTTCAATCCCCAAGTACCAATACCTGTAGAAATAGTATAAATAATACAACCGATTCCCCAAAGGAATGCCAATAGTGATATGGAAAAAACAATCCACCAGTGTTTGTTGGCTTTCCCTTCTACCGGAGCTGCAATATCAACGGTTACATCGTGGTAACCTTTGTCTCCAATTACTAGGGGTTTTCGAATAGGTGCTTCGTAATGCGACGCCATAATTTATAATATAGTTACTTTACTTTTTTATTATGCTTCGTTTGTATTTCTCACTTTTACATGATAGAACACATTAGGTTTTGTACCTACATGCTCCAACAAGTGATACATACGGTCACTCTTTTTCAACTCAGCAATCTCACTTTCTGAATCATTGATATCCCCGAACTTCATAGCTCCATTGCTACATGCAGCGGAACAAGCGGTCTGGAATTCATCATCCTTAACCGTACGGCCCTCTCGTTTGGCATCCAAAATACTCTTTTGTGTCATTTGAATACACATAGAACATTTTTCCATTACCCCACGGGAACGTACATTGACATCAGGGTTGATTACCATTTTACCCAAATCATTGTTCATATGGTAATCAAATTCATCGTTGTTGTTGTATAAGAACCAGTTGAAACGACGCACTTTATAAGGACAGTTGTTGGCACAATATCTCGTACCCACACATCTGTTGTATGCCATGTGGTTCTGACCTTGACGGCTATGCGATGTAGCAGCAACAGGACAAACAGTCTCACAAGGAGCATGGTTACAGTGCTGACACATTACTGGCTGGAAGGCTACCTGTGGATTGGTCGCTGGATCTTCCAACTCTCCAAATCCTCCTAAAGAACCTTGATCACCCGATAATCCGGCAAAATCATCTTTTTTCTGATCATCCTGTGCAAAGGTATCTTCTGAAGAGTAGTACCTATCGATACGCAACCAATGCATATCCCTAGATTTTCTCACTTCTTCCTTACCAACTACGGGAACGTTATTTTCTGCATGACAGGCTATAACACATGCCCCACATCCTGTACAGGCATTTAAATCTATAGATAGATTGAAGTGATGTCCTATGGATCTATCAAAGCTGTCCCATAAATCAACAGAAGTAGCATCTACCTCTTGGTGATCCAAAGACACCTTTGGCACTTCATTCCATATATGGGCATCTTTAGTATTGAACACCTCCAAAGTAGTTTCTTTGATGATATCCCCTCTACCCATTAATGTTTTCTGTAATTGAACACATGCAAACTCATGCATTCCGGCAGACTTCTCAATGCTTACCGCTTGCTCACCGGCAAAACCTTGATACAACACATAGGCGTTAACACCTGTCTGCATCTCGTCTTTCATTCCTGCTTTTCTTCCGTATCCAAAAGAAAGACCTACTGAACCGTTTGCCTGTCCTGGCTGTATGATAACAGGAACATTATCTACACTTACACCATTTACGGTCAATTTGGCATAACTACCATTTAAACCGCCGTTGGCTACATTTTCATTGATCAAGCCAAGCTTTTCAGCATCGGCCTTGGAAACAGTCACATAGTTGTCCCAAGAAACCCTTGTAATAGGATCTGGAAACTCTTGCAACCAAGGGTTATTGGCTTGCTGCCCATCTCCCATTCCAATTTTGGAATACAAGGACAACTCCATCCCTGTTGTGGATGTCGCTGAAGCCAAACTGCTTATAGCTGAAGCTAATGGTACCGCTGTACTTTCCATGGCATCAGCCACAGGAGCAACAGTTTCAGCATCAACTGCCGGAGCGGCCGATGCGGCAAAAACACCATCGTGCAATGCTTGGTTCCACTCTCCGGAACCTAAAATACCAGCTCCCCAAGTTTCCTTGATATATTCATAATACGTCTTATCGCTATCCATCCACTTTAAAAGGGCAGTCTGAAGCTGACGCGTATCAAACAATTCCTTTATCGTAGGCTGCATTAAGCTATAATGACCTTTTTTCATTTCTGTATCGCCCCACGATTCCAAAAAGTGGGAAGAAGCACCAACATACTGCGCCACAGCAGCAGTCTCAGTGTTATTCAAAGCAAAGGCTACAGATAAATCAACTTTTTTAAGTCCCTCTGCAAAATCAGCGCTGTTTGGCAATGAATACATTGGGTTTACACCATCAATGATCAAAGCACCAACAGTTCCCGCATTCATATCGGCAATCAACTTATTAACCGCCGCTACATTACCTTGCCTTACATATTTAGGAGCCTTGGCATCGAAAGCCTTGCTCTGCAACATCTCATTAATTGCCAATACCACAGACTGTGCATTGACATCGTCCAATCCTGTTACCACTACGGCATCAGATCCAGCTTTTTGGATCTCTTTTGCGGCAGCTTCGACAGCCTTGGCTATTTTTTCCGGCAGCTCCCCACCAACAGACGTTCCGTTCAACTGACCGTACAACTTGGCCAAAGCCACTTTTTGTTGTGATGGTGTTAACGCGGTACGCTTATCAGCATTGGCACCAGCCAAAGACATATTGGATTCAAATTGTATATGTCTGGACATTTTTCCATTCTTCGGTATACGACCTTTGGAATATCCACTATCATATCCTCCACCTTGCCAATCTCCCAAGAAATCAGCACCAAAGGATACAATAAGTCCAGCTTTTTCAAAATCATAATCAGCCAAAGCCCTTTCGCCATATTTGGCAGCAAAGGCACTTAAAGCAGCATCTTCAGAAACAGCATCGTATACCACATGGTTCACATTGCCAAAAGCCTCTTTAAAATCCCCAACCAATCTTGATGTAGACGGACTAGCATAGGTTTGTGTCAAGATCGCGATCTGCTTTCCTGAATTCTTCAAAGAACCCAATTTAGCTTTAACAGCATTGTCAAGAGTACTCCATTCAACAGGCTCCCCATTGAACATTGGCCCTTGCAATCTTGTACTATCATACAAGGACAATACAGAAGCCTGAACTCGTGCATTTGCACCTCCGTTCACTTTGGCATCAGTATTATTCTCAACCTTGATAGGTCTGCCCTCACGTGTTTTGATCAAGATACTTGCAAAATCAAAACCGTTGGCTATAGTTGTAGCGTAATAGTTAGCCACACCTGGAATTATGCGTTCTGGTTGAACCACATAAGGTATAGACTTAATTACAGGTCCCTCACAAGCCGCCAAAGAAGCTGCAGCTGTACTAAAACCAACGTACTTAAGAAAGTCCCTTCTGTTTGTTGAAGTGGATGCCAAATTGTCCTTATTCCCCAAAAACTCATCTACTGGGATATCCTGGACAAATTCATTCTGTCTTAGCGTCTCAACAATGGAATCGTTAGGATTTAACTCCGCCTCGCTCTTCCAATATTTTTTGTTTGATGACATATGATATATCTGAAAATTATCTTCTTGTTAACCTTAATATTAATAGTGACATTTACCACATTCCAATCCACCCATCTGAGCAGCAGTCAGTGTTTCTACACCGTACTTTTTGGAAAGTTCCTCATGTATCTTATCGTAGTACTCGTTACCCTCAACTTTTACATTGGTCTCCCTATGACAGCTGATACACCATCCCATTGTCAATGGTGAATATTGGTACATTATTTCCATTTCCTCCACAGGACCGTGACATGTCTGACATTCAACCCCGGCCACAGAAACGTGTTGGGAGTGGTTAAAGTAAGCAAAATCAGGAAGGTTGTGGATTCTTACCCATTCTACAGGTTGTGAATCACCAGTATACTTCTGGTTCTCCTCATCCCAACCGACAGCTTTGTAAAGTTTTTTAATTTCCCCTGTATAAAAATCATTGGTGTACCCGTTTGCCAAATCTTCTGGACTTGGCCCTTCTGGGTTACCTTTGTATTCGTAGATGGATTTATGACAGTTCATACACACATTCAATGCAGGAATTCCAGAATGTTTGGAAACTCTTGCAGAGGAATGACAGTACTTACATTCTATTTCATTGTCACCCGCATGGATCTTGTGCGAATAGTGAATTGGTTGCACCGGTGCGTACCCTTGATCGATCCCAACTTGCATAAAGTAACCATATACATAATAGGCACTTCCCAAAAGAAGAAAGATCACGGTAACCAAAACTAAAAATTGATTTTGGGCGAAAGCTTTCCAGATTGGCGTTCTTTTCTGCGCCTTATCCTTTTCTACTACAACCCCATTGGCCTCAGCAATACGCCTCAAGGTCTGGTTGACCAAGACAAGCATTACCACCAATAAACCGAATACCAAAACCAAGGCACCCAAAATAAGCTCATTTGAGATTCCGGATGCAGCAGGTGCCTGCCCAGGAACTGCCCCTGGAACGGGAGGAACTACAGCCGCAACTGGAGGAGCATCGGTATAAGCAAGGATATTATCAATATCAGCATTGCTCAATGTCGGAAAAGCCGTCATTGCCGCCTGATTGTACTCATTGTAGATTTTCACAGCAGCAGGATCGCCTGATTTAACCATTCCTGCACTGTTCTTGATCCAAGTGTACAACCACTCCCTATCATGCCTTTCAGTAACGCCAGCCAAAGCAGGGCCGGTCATTTTTCTATCCAAAGCGTGACAAGCAGCACAATTTTGATTAAACAATTGCTTTCCTTTTGCTGGGTCACCCGCAGACGCAGTAGCCTCTGCAGCAACCTCCGTATCCGCTGCAACAGCCTCCTCTTGAGAAAAAAGAGATGTTGAAGACAGTAGAAACACTACCAAACTGATACCTAAAAACTTAGAAATTTGATTACGGTATGGAACCTTTTTCATATTAAAAATATTTCTATCGAAATCTTGGCACGATATTTACTTGATATTGTACAAGCTATACTTATCGCCGTTTAAATTGCTGACAAAAATACGACATAGACTTTATTTTGGAAATGTTAATGGATTGATAATTTATAATTTATAGCCATTCTAAATAGAAAAATATTATACTTGTTTGAAGGATAAAAAATTACTTTTGCAAAAGTCTTTAATACTAAGCTAGATACACTATGAGAACAGTTTTCAACGCCCTGATATTGCTATTTTTTTCTACGGTAAGTTTTGCCCAACAGGGAACAATTTCAATAGAGCAAGATCCAAAAATTGACGCCCTGGTCCAGATTTATAAGTCGAGCCCCGACATAGCGTCCGTGTATAGAATACAGATATATTTTGGATCCCTCAATGATGCAAAGGACATTAAAATGCAGGCGGAAGGGGATTATCCAGATTGGTATTCCAAGATAGATTTTATCTCACCAAGCTACAGGGTGAGGATAGGCCAGTTTAAAACAAAGCTCGATGCAGAGCGCAATCTTATGGATGTTCGTAAGAAATATCCAAGCGCGATGCTTATACAGCCAGAGAAAAAACAGTCTTAATATTCTTACCTTTTTAAAACAAAAAAACCTGTCTTCCGACAGGTTTTTTTTATGTAATATTCTAAGTATTTAGCTTACTTAAGCTTCTTCTTAACTGCTACTTCTTGGAAAGCTTCTACGATATCCAATTCCCTGATATCATTGTAGTTCTTAACCTGAAGACCACAATCGTATCCTTTGGCTACTTCCTTGACATCGTCCTTGAATCGTTTCAAAGAGGACAATTCACCGGTGTAAATAACAACACCATCACGGATCAAACGAATATTGGAGTTTCTAAAGATCTTCCCACTGGTAACCATACAACCTGCAATGGTTCCAACTTTAGATATTTTAAAGGTCTCCCTAATTTCTGCCGTACCTGAGATCTCTTCCTTCATTTCTGGAGAAAGCATACCTTCCATGGCATCTTTTAGATCATTGATCGCGTCATAGATAATGGAGTACATTCTGATATCTATTTCTTCTTTTTCAGCCATGGCCCTGGCATTACCCATTGGCCTTACGTTAAATCCAATGATTACCGCATCTGAAGCCGAAGCCAACAATACATCTGATTCTGTTATTGGACCAACCGCTTTGTGAATAATATTCACCTGGATCTCATCGGTCGTTAATTTCTGGAAGGAATCCGTCAATGCTTCCACAGAACCATCCACATCCCCTTTCAGGATAATATTCAACTCTTTAAACTCACCTAATGCAATTCGTCTTCCAATCTCATCCAAGGTAATGTGACGCTGTGTCCTTACAGACTGCTCTCTCATCAACTGGGCTCTTTTGGCAGCTATCTGCTTAGCTTCCCTCTCATCTTCCAGAACATTGAATTTATCACCAGCTTGTGGTGCTCCATCCAATCCTAAAATGGAAATAGGTGTAGAAGGTCCTGCTTCTTTAACGATATTACCTCGTTCATCCTGCATGGCCTTAATCTTACCACTGCAAGTTCCCGCCAAGACATAATCTCCAATCTTAAGCGTTCCAGATTGTACAAGGACAGTGGAAACATATCCTCTTCCCTTATCCAAAAATGCTTCAACTACGGTTCCCGTTGCCAAGCGATCTGGGTTAGCCTGCAATTCCAATATTTCGGCTTCCAACAATACTTTTTCCAGAAGCTCCTTAACTCCTGTTCCAACTTTTGCAGAGATATCATGGGACTGTATCTTACCTCCCCAATCTTCTACCAGTAGGTTCATTTGAGCCAAACCTTCCTTGATCTTATCAGGGTTTGATGTTGGCTTATCAATTTTGTTGATGGCAAAGACAATAGGTACACCAGCCGCTTGTGCGTGGCTAATAGCCTCTTTTGTCTGTGGCATGATCGCGTCATCCGCAGCCACTACAATAATGGCTATATCGGTGACCTGTGCTCCACGAGCCCTCATTGCGGTAAACGCCTCGTGACCAGGAGTATCTAAGAATGCAATCTTCTGACCGCCTTCAAGAGTCACACCATATGCTCCGATGTGCTGGGTAATACCCCCACTTTCACCTGCAATAACATTTTCCTTTCTAATATAATCCAGCAAAGAGGTCTTCCCGTGATCCACGTGACCCATTACTGTAACAATTGGAGCTCTAGGCTTCAAATCTTCGGGTGCATCTTCAGCAACCTCGATAGTCTCCTCGATATCTGCTGAAACGAATTCTACCTCATACCCAAACTCATCGGCTACGATAGATAGTGTTTCCGCATCCAATCTTTGGTTCATGGTTACCATGATCCCCAAGGACATACAAGCAGATATAATTTTTGTAGTAGGAACATCCATCATCACCGCTACCTCGCTTGCCGTAACAAATTCGGTAACTTTAAGGATTTTGCTCTGCAATTCTTGCTGCTCAAGATCCTTCTCCGTTTGTTGACGGTGCTGATCTCTCTTGTCCCTTCTATATTTTGCTCCCTTACCTTTTTTGGATTTCCCTTGCAATTTCTCTAGGGTCTCACGTACTTGTTTTTGAACATCTTCCTCGGTAGGCTCTACTTTAGGGCCTTGGCTAAAACGTTGTCCAGGTGGCTTTCTTGGACCGCCTGGTGCATTTTTACCCCTTGGACCTGTTCCAGATTGTCTCGGACCTGTTTTTTGACCCGGAGTACTAACAATACGTTTTCTTCTCTTCTTTTTATCAGCACTGTCACCAGCTTTGGAAACCTCTTTCTTCTTCTTAGGTTTCGCAAATTTTGATAAATCTATTTTGTCCCCAGTGATTTTTGGACCACTAAGTTTCTGGTATTGCGTTGTGAGCGTTTCATTCTCAGGGGTCTTTTCAGCTTCTTCAGCAGGAGCTTTTTTCTCCTCTACTTTTTCTGCTTTCTCGGCCACCTTCTTTTCAGCAGGCTTTTCTGTCGCTACAGGTTTTTCAACCTCTGCTTTTTTCACGGGCACCTCAGCTTTCACCTCGGGCTTCTCCGCTACTACTTCTTCTTTCTTCTTCTCCTCTTTTACCGGCTCTGCAGCTTTTGCAGGAGTTTCCTCGACTGCCTCTGGCTCTTGCGCCTTCTTTTTAGGGGAAAGATCTATCTTACCTACTGTTTTTGGCCCAGATAGCTCCGCTTTCGCCTTCACTACCTGCTCTGAAGCAGCTTTTTTCTCCCTCGCCAGTCTCTTCTCCTCTTGCTCTTGCTCCAATTGTTGACGCAGTGCCTCCTTCTCCTTCCTCTTCTCCTCACCAACTTCCTTGGATGCAACTTTCTTGCTCATATCCGTCTGGAACTCGTCCAAAAGAACCTGATACACCTCATTGGAAATTTTTGTTGTAGGCCTAGCTTCCACATCGTGACCTTTGGCCCCAAGGAAATCTACCGCCCTGTCCAGTGAAATATTAAGTTCCCGTAGAACTTTATTAAGCCTTATAGTTGCATTATCTGCCATAAATAGATATTCGTATTCTTATATTTTCCCGCTAATATATAGCTTAATCTTCTAATTCTTCTTTTAGCACACGCACAACTTCTAAAATTGTCTCCTCTTCTAAATCAGTACGTTTAACCAAATCATTCACATCCTGCTCGAGGACGCTCCTTGCTGTATCCAACCCAATTTTCTTAAGCTCGTCAATAACCCAGCCTTCAATTTCATCAGAAAATTCAGTCAATTCAACATCTTCTTCCACACCTTCGCGGAAAACATCAATTTCATAACCGGTCAATTGTCCGGCCAGTCTTATATTGTGACCTCCCCTACCAATAGCCTTGGAAACCTCCTCTGGCCTAAGGTATACTTGGGCTGTCATCTTTTCATCATCCAATTTTACCGAGGAAACACGAGCTGGACTCAATGCCCTGGTCACCAATAATTGTGCATTACTGGTCCAATTGATAACATCAATATTTTCATTCCCCAATTCCCTAACGATACCATGGATACGGGAACCTTTCATCCCCACACAGGCACCAACTGGATCTATCCTATCATCATAGGAATCCACAGCTACTTTTGCTTTTTCTCCAGGAATACGTACCGCCTTTTTAATAGTGATCAAACCATCAAAAACTTCCGGAATCTCTTGGAAGAACAACTGCTCCAAAAACAATGGAGAAGTTCTGGACATAATAATGACAGGCTTGTTGCCTTTCAGCTCCACACTTTCAATTATTCCGCGAACGTTATCACCCTTCCTAAAGAAGTCTGCAGGAATCTGCTTGTCCTTTGGCATGATGATTTCATTGCCTTCGTCATCCAATAAAATAATGGCCTTATGTCTAATATGGTGAACCTCTGCAGTGTAAATTTCACCTTCCAGATCCTTAAACTGCTTATAAATGGTTGTATTGTCGTGTTCGTGGATTTTAGAAATAAGGTTTTGACGCAAAGCCAAAATTGCCCTTCTTCCCAAATCTATCAATTTCACTTCTTCAGAAACATCTTCACCCACTTCAAAATCGGGCTCAATCTTGCGCGCTGCAGTAAGTGAGATCTCCTCATTGGGATCCTCAACCTCACCATCCTCTACAACAACCCTGTTTCTCCATATCTCTAAATCTCCTTTATCAGGGTTTATAATGATATCAAAGTTGTCATCTGAGCCAAACTTTTTCTTAAGAGCGTTTCTAAACACATCTTCCAAAATCGCCATCAGCGTAACCCTGTCAATGAATTTATCATCCTTAAACTCGGAGAAAGATTCTATCAGCGCAATATTTTCCATTCTGAACTACTAATTAAAATTTTAATACAACTTTTGCTTCTTGAATATCAGAAATTGCAATCTCTTGCTTTTTCTGAACTGTTACTTTACCCTTGCCCACAGGTTTGGGTTCACGTGCCTTCCACTCTAAAGTGATGCTATCTTCCGTTGCAGCCGTAAGTTTTCCTTCAAAATTACTATCTTGACTCCTTACTTCCAATATTCTTCCTATATTCTTTTTATACTGTCTTGGCATAACCAAAGGCGTGGTAGCTCCCGCAGATTCAACTTCTAAGGCAAAATCATGCTCTTCCCTGTCCAAATTGTGCTCAATGGTCCTACTTACCGCCATGCAGTCTTTCAACGTTACCCCGTTATCACCATCTAACGTCACCTTGATCTTATTATCGGATGACATCTTAAAATCGATCAAAAACAGTGATTGATTCTCCTCTAGGGCCTGATTTAAAAGTTCTGTTACTTTGTCCTTCAACATAAATTTAAGTAATAAAAGAGGGGACTAATAGTCCCCTCATGAATACTTTATATTCTTTCAGCGGTGCAAATATACGATTTTTTATTTCACTTCCCAATCAATTTTTGATCAGGGCTTTAAGAGAAACTCAAAAAGATATCATTTAGTTCAGTCGCCTTCCATCAGCCGTAAACTCTATATCTTTTTTTTCACCGTCACGTTTGAATTCCACATCATAAAAAACACCTTTTGAATGATGATCCACCTTTTCAATTTCTACGATTTCATAATCATCAAATTGTTCCTTGATCAGATCCCTTACTATTTTTGGCAAGTCGTCCTTATCTATACTTTGTTCCGTTTCAATCCAATCCCCATTAGGTGAAAAATCGGCGCGGTAATGTTTCCCGTCCTTTTTAAATTTGGATTCGTAGTTCCCATTGCTGTCCTTTTTCCAATCCGGATCGTTCTCCCCTGGATATTTGCTTTCAAAAGAGGCCTTTACCTCATCTGGAACTTGGCCCTGGGCTTTGGTTTGGCAGGCGGTCAACACCATTACCAGACCGGCAATCATTACAAGTGATTTGCCCATGCCTTGGAAAACAGACCCCATAGTGCTCTTCTTCATTTTAATTATCATCTGTTTGTCCATCTACCTCTTCTTTTACATCTTTATAAGCTCCTTTCACCTCTTCCGCGGCACGATCAACACCATCCCCGGCCTCTTCACTTGCCCTTTCAATGGTATCCCTATCTTCCACTTCCTTCTTTTCCTCCCTGCAACCACTAATTCCGAAAACTAGGGAGGCGACCATTACTAATCCAAATACTGTTTTTCTCATGATACTTAATTTTTAATTTACTGTTTTATTCGCTTCCTCTTTTGGTAATTCAGTCAAGGGCTTAACCGCTTCCATTACTTTTTCGGACCCATAAAATTTTAATGCCACCCCAAAGGATATTACCGAGAGGATGATTCCTATCATAAAAATCGAATATGTCCAACGAAGAATCCTATACTTGCGACTAAGGACAGACCCCAAGTAATACAGGTCCATCGTCAACATCTCATATATCGCATCCTTCGTCTCTACTGTTCTTTTTATAGCCTTAATAAAATTGTCGATGGGTATCTGCTCAAAATTTCCAAAAAAGAGCAGGTTGATCTTCTCATTCTCTAAATTGTCCACATCAATTTCCGATTTGGTAACATTGGGCCTAGTTGCCAGCACTGACAATACCATTGAGGCTATACTGAAGAGAATAAAGATGGATGTAGGTATCAAAAGATAGGTATTGGAAGGGTCGTCCAAAATTGGCACTAAATTGGCCAGTAAAAGAGAGATGATAATCGCATTGACCGAAAGCAATATGTTGGCTTTGGTATCCGCAATATCACTAAGCTTCATATGGTTTCTCAACGTAACACGATAGAGGGTCTGCACTCCACGTTGCGGACTCTGATCCTTCATCTTCACTTTTATCTCCGCCTTCCTAAATTCCTTTTTGTCCTTCTTTTTGGCCTTGATCAAACTCTTTAGGTTATCATCCTTCCCTTTGCTCCATTCATTTTTAGCATAAGAAGTGTAATAAGTATGTTTTCCAGATAATAGCTTAATATATTTTTTTCTCCATTTTCTAAGCGGAAATTCCTTTTGATTTAATTGGGTTTGCTCTTTGCGATGTAATTCTATTTTTTCAGGCAGACCGTCAGTACTGTAGTAGTAAGAAACGGCATCATGCAGCAACTCCCCTTCTGGGGTTTGGGGTCCTTCTTTCGAATGCAATTCCATGATAAGCCCCTCCACACGATCAATACCTTCCTTAGGGTATTCATTTGATTCCAAAAATTTCCTGGCTATGGCCACACTGTCCGCTGCCACATCCTCCACTTTGCCCGAAAAACCAGTATAGAGAAACCATGCTGCCAAAAGAACAACCTCTTTGTCCGCTTCATTTAATTCCTCTTCCTTTGATAACTCTTCCACTGCACCCACAACTTCCCGGGTCCTTTCTGGATTATGAAACACACACTCATTACCCAACTTGACCTGAAGTATATCCAGCACAAAATCTTCAGCCTGTTTTATTAGTTTTCCCATTAGTTTACCTACAATTAAGTCTCCATGTTAAAGCACCTCCAAAAGCTCTTCCCGGTCTAATCTGACCACTTCTGATTTTACTTGATATAAAGGTATTCTGCCGGTCGTCAACAAGAAGACCTTATTGCTAAAAATAATAACGCAATCCAACTGAAGGCGTAAGCCCCTTGGCACACTGCGCCAACACTGGGGTAAATCAATTGAGTTAATTTAAACTAGAAAAACGCACATCCCATCTTAAGAAGCCAATTACCTTAGCCACATATTACAACCCAAATAAACAAACACATGAAAGTCATCTCTTGGAAATTTATAGCAGCATTATTTTTTGCATGGATCATTATATTCTTTCTTTTCCCACAGGTTGGGGAAATCATCCATATGCTACCCCTGATTTCAGGTTACCTCACCATCAACAAACTGATCACGGGATCTGAGATCTAATAAGGTTTCATATTAATTGCCGATAACCCAATTTGAAAGCTCGGAAGATTTTTAATTCTTCTTTTACCCGGCAAACCACTTTTCTACATCAAATGTGTTCTGGCGTATCCAATCTCGGGATATTCCCCTTCCCACCTATAAGTATAATTCCAATTTTCGCTGTATGATCCAAGCGGACAATTGTGCAGTTCTTATTAAGAATTTCTTAGTTCCCACAGAATTAAATAATTAGCAAAAAAAAATCCCGATACTTTTCAGTATCGGGACTTCCATTTTGGATGTTGGCCTACTAGGACTCGAACCTAGAACGACTGGACCAAAACCAGCTGTGTTGCCAATTACACCATAGGCCAGCATTGCTTAAGAGCGTGCAAATTTAAAACAAAGTTTAATATGCGCAAATATTTTGGGCAACAATATTAAAAAAATGAAAAAAAACCCTGTTAAAGGTTTGCGAAAAATTTCATCGCATATCTATTTTAATTAGTAAATTCGCCCCAACTGGTAAATTTGGCATACATGTTTTCGAAAGATTTTGAGAAATGGGACACCATCCTTGGATGGGTCGTTTTTTTTATAGCCCTAATCACATATGGTATAACCGTTGAGCCCACGGGCAGTTATTGGGATGCTGGTGAATATATTGCCACCTCGGCAAAACTTCAAGTAGGTCACCCTCCGGGAGCACCGCTACTCCAAATGTTGGGGGCTTTTATCTCCATGTTCGCCCTGGAGCCGGGACAGGTTGCCAAAATGGTCAATTACCTTTCGGGAATTTCCAGCGCCTTTACCATTTTATTTCTATTCTGGACCACGACCAACCTCGTAAAAAAATTGATAGGCAAAGATGAACCAATTACAAACAGTAAGGCAATCGCCATATTGGGAAGTGGTTTAATCGGCGCCTTGGCGTTCACTTATTCTGATAGTTTTTGGTTCAACGCTGTCGAAACAGAGGTTTACGCCATGGCAAGTTTAATCATGTCCCTACTACTTTGGTTGGGATTGAGATGGACAGATGACCTGGACGATCCAAGAGGCAACAGATGGCTGATCCTTATGTCCTTTGTGGTGGGTCTAACTTTTGGAATACAGTTTATGGGCTTTTTGACCATTCCTTCCATTGGCCTATTGTACTACTTTAAAAAATACAAGACCACTACCGTTAAAAATTTCCTGTTGGCCAATATTTTGGTCGTGGCACTTTTGATGCTGGTCTATAAATTTTCCCTGACCTATGTCTTGGTTGCATTTGGCTGGAGTGAGATATTCTTTGTCAATACCATTGGACTTCCCTTTAATTCAGGGACCATCATCATGGGACTTATTTTCATAAGTGTCTTTTATTTTGGCTTGAGCTATACCCGAAAAAACGATTTTAGGAAAGCAAACACCCTTGTTCTATGTGCCATGTTCCTTTTCCTAGGGTTTTCTTCATGGCTGATGCTCCCCATTAGGGCCAATGCCAATACGGTCATCAATGAAAACAACCCTTCGGATGCACGTTCCTTATTGGCCTATTACAACAGAGAACAATACCCAGGGGTAGATAGTCCTATTTACGGTACTTACTATTCCAATTTGTTTGCTACCTCAGGCACAGAGGTGGATGATAAGCCTAAATACGAAAAAGATGAAAAGCTGGGCAAATATGTTATTGTCAACCATTACAAGGAATCTGTACCAGGTCCCAATAAAGACCATGTAGGGCTACTTCCAAGGATGTGGAGTGAACAAAATGCGGAGAATTATATGAAGTATTTTGGACCTTTGGATTTCAAGATAAAACCAGAATACAGGTCCAACGGAGAACTCCGTGATGCCGTAAACCAATTTAGGAACGGACTCACCACCGGTGAGATCCAAGAAGAACAATACATACGCTTCCTAAAGGAATTTAGTGAATACATAGAAGTTATACCGCCGACTGTTTGGGAGAACGTCAAATATATGATCGACTTCCAATTCGGATATATGTATTGGCGTTATTTTATGTGGAACTTCACAGGTAAACAAGATGACATTCAAGGCAGGTACGACAATCATGGCAACTGGCTGAGCGGTATTAATTTTATCGATAATCTTTTTAGGGGGAGCCAGGATAATCTACCCAGTGATGTCCTGAACAACAAAGGTAGGAACACCTATTTCTTCTTGCCACTACTCTTGGGGATCATTGGCCTTATTTTCCAAATAACTAAAAACCCAAAACAATTCTGGGTTTTACTGGTATTTTTCCTATTTACAGGGCTCGCCATTCAATTTTACACGAACCCCTCTATTTTTCAACCAAGGGAAAGGGATTATTCATTGGTAGGCTCATTTTACGTATTTGCCATATGGATCGGAATTGGGGTGTATGGATTGTTTGATGAATTTAAAAAATTGATCGCCCCAAAAATATTGGCGCCTGCATTGACAATCATATGCCTTTTGGCCGTTCCAGGGGTGATGGCTTACCAAAATTGGGACGACCATGACAGATCCAATAGGTTTACAGCAGAATCAACGGCAAAGGCATATCTGGAATCAACCCAAAAGAACGCTGGGTCCATGTTGTTTACCATTGGGGACAACGATACCTTCCCATTGTGGTATGTACAAGAAATAGAAGGTTACAGAACGGATGTCCGTGTTATCAATACAAGTCTTTTTGCTACAGATTGGTATATCGACCAGATGAAAAGACAAGCCTATGAAAGCGCCCCAATTCCTTCACAACTCACCCATGACGATTATAAATACGGTTCAAGGGACGCCATTTACTACCAAGGGGTGACGGAAAGTCGTTGGAATATTAAAGACTTCATGAATTGGGTGGGAAGTAACAAACCACAGACTAAGTTTAAACATATTTTACAAAAACAAGGTGCGGACCTCAGCGATTATTCCGAAAGCAACCAGGACATAGTTTACTACCCTACCAATAAGATCAGGATTCCCGTGAACAAAAAGAATGTCTTGGAAAGTGGCTTGGTAAAACCAAA
Source organism: Sediminicola luteus (assembly GCF_040566555.1). Lineage (GTDB taxonomy): Bacteria > Bacteroidota > Bacteroidia > Flavobacteriales > Flavobacteriaceae > Sediminicola. The sequence continues at coordinate 67,169 of NZ_JBEWYP010000005.1, forward strand.
AGATTCTGCCCTTATCGTTGATTATATAGATATAGACCTTCCTAAAGGGGCACTGCCCAAAAATAGGATCATGATGTTGGATGTGATCGCCAACAACGATTGGAAACGTCCCATCTACTTTTCTGGAGGTAGTTTTGATGACGGGGAGTACATTTGGATGAAGGACTACCTGCAATTGGACGGTCTTGTCTATAAACTTATACCAATCAAGACAGAGCGATTAAGTCCGTACGAAATGGGACGCATCGATTCTGACCTGATGTACGATATTGTAAAAAAATGGGAATGGGGCAATGCGGGAAGCCCAGATATCTACCACGACCCACAGACTAGGTCCCAAGGTCTTTCCTTTAGGGGTAATTTAGCTCGACTAACAGAAACGCTCATTGCGGAAAGGAAGATTGACAAGGCCAAGGAGATCATCAATATAGCCATGGAAAATATGCCGCTGGACTATTTTGGATACTACGCCTTTGTTGAACCGTTCTTGGACGGGTATTACAAAGTTGGGGAAACCCAAAAGGCCAGGGACCTGTTCCAAAGATTGAAGAAGAAATATCAGGAGCGATTGGAATATTATGAGAATATCCCATTGAATCAGCAATATGAAAACATCAATGATATCATAGCCGATATGGAGGGGTACCGAAGGAATATTGATATTCTAATTGGCAACAGGGATAAGGACCTTGCGGAAAAGGAAACCCTGATCTTTAATGAATACATAGATAAGTTCAGCCACTTTTACAAGGACGATATGTTGGAAGACGACCTCCCTATGGAAGAAGAGCTGGAAATGATGGACAGTATGGAAATTGATGGTGGCACGATGCCAATGGACACGGTCCCTTCAGTCATTGAAGAATAGAGCAATAAAAAAGCGGGATGATGATCATCCCGCTTTTTTGTTTAAATATATTCGTTTAAAATCCCAATCAAGGTATTGGCATCCTGTTCGCCACTTTGGCGCCAAACCATTTCACCTTTTTTATAGATCATAAGGGTTGGCAAGCCTTTCACCCTTAATGCCTGTGACAGCTCTTTGTTCTTTTCAACATCGATCTTAATCACCTTTCCTTTATCGCCCAAGGCTGCTGCAACATCCCTCAATACGGGATGCATGGCCGTGGATTGTTCATTCCACTCTGCATAAAAATCTAACAGAACAGGTACGTCTAAATCAATTAGTTCACCAAACTTGGACATATAGAAACATTTCGGTTATCAATCAAAAGTAAGAAAAAATGTTAAAATACTAACGATAGCTGTGTTTTTGTAGAATTTTAGTGCGTTAAAACTACACCATTGGTTTCTTTTTCAAAGTAATTACCGTTATCTCAGGCCAAATGCCCACCCTTCCAGGATAGCCTAAAAAGCCAAAACCACGGTTCACATTTATATATTGTCCCAATTCCTCATAGACCCCTGCCCAATATTTATACCTCCATTTTACCGGACTCCACTTCACCCATCCTGGAATCTCTATCCCAAACTGCATCCCATGCGTATGTCCGCTCAACGTTAAGTGATAATGATAATCATCATGGATCACCTTGTCCTCCCAATGGGATGGATCATGACTCATTAAAATTTTGAAATCGTCCTTAGCTATATTGGATTTGGCCATATTAAGGTCTCCAGCTTTTTTGAAGCCCCCTCTTCCCCAGTTCTCAACACCTATCAAGGCAATTTTGGCACCGTCCTTTTCCAGATACCTGCTTTCATTCAATAAAAGGTCAAACCCAATGTTCCTTTGAAGGATTTTTAAATCCTCGAGATTCTTCATTTTCTCTTCTGGGGTAGCCCAATCTATATAATCCCCATAATCATGGTTCCCCAAAACGGAAAACTTTCCATCTTTCGCCTCCAGGGTAGAAAACAATTCTGTCCATGGATGCATCTCGTCAGCTTTGTTGTTTACCATATCCCCTGTAAACAAGAGCACATCACTTTTCTGACGATTTATAAGATCAATGGCATACTCAATCTTCTTCCGATCATCGAAACTGCCACTGTGCACATCTGAAATCTGGGTGATCTGGTAATTGTGAAAGGCTTCCGGTAGATCATCAAACTCCAAATTGTACTTAAGCACCTTAAAATTGTATTTTCCCTTGTACATCCCATACAATAGGGCACTAAAGGGAACAGCTGCAATCCCCATGGCCAGGATACTTAAAAAACGTCTTCTTTCCGGGAAAGTAAATTCTTTTGCCGTACCGAACAATTTCTGGTATCCCCCACTCATCATTCGAAAGATATCTTCTGAAAACAGAAAAAGGATCGTGATCAACTTAAAGGTCAGCATTGTCAACAAGAGTCCAAATGCATAACTTTTGGGCCTATTTAAGACCCTACCTGTATCATCCCCAACGGTAAACTGATATACAAAATTCCCCAAGACCAAAAGTGACAACAGAATAAAGGCATAATACACCCAGGGATATCTGGAAACCGTTTTTAAGGCTTGAAGGGTATACAAACCCAAGGCAAGATAGATGGCAATAAATATGATCCAACGAAGCATAGACTACTTTTTTACAAAGATATTTTATAATTAGGACGACCTGCCTATTTTATATTTCATTTAACCAATCCCTTAATTGCTCTTATCATACTTTCATCCGTCAGGGCAACAGCTTCCTCCCTAAAAAAGGCTGGGCTGTTCATAGATATACGGGGAAGGGCATCCAGGGTTTTATAAAATTTTGTTCCAGATAAATGTACCGCTTTAAATTCCCTTTTCTTAAACTCCAATACATTTTCTGGTTTAACACCTCCTCCAGGCATTATCGTACAGGCAGAAGCCTTTTCCTGCAATCTTTCCAATGACTGCATCCCTTTTACGGCAGTAGTCTCTTGACCAGAAGTCAAAATATTGGCTACCCCCAGCCCTTCAAGTTGCTCCAAGGCTTCTATAGGATCCAACACCCAATCAAAGGCCCTGTGAAAAGTAAATTCCATTCCCTTGGCCACGTCTACCAATTCTTTGGTGCGTTTTACATCAATTTTAAAATCTTTATAAAGCACGCCAGAGACAACACCCTCAAACCCCATGTCCCTGCAAAAAAGAATATCATTTTTGATTGTTTCAAAATCGGATTTTGAATAGGTAAAATCCCCACTTCTGGGTCTGACCAGTACATGAACGGGGATGGAAATATGCTCTTTTACACTTTTCATCAGCCCTGGGGATGGGGTAATTCCACCAACTCCAAGTTCCACACAAAGCTCTATCCTATCTGCTCCTCCGTTTTGGGCGTTCAAGGCAGATTCCAAAGAATTGGCACATACTTCTATGATCATATTCCCTATATTTAGGTCCTTAAAAATAAGCAACCCAGACAGATGAAACGCAGAAATTTCCTTAAAAATTCCACGATGGGCACGGCTGGATTAATTTCTACACCCATACTCGCTTCCTTAGATAAAGACCGGTCCAATCCCTTAACGGATGCACAAAGCCTCATAAAACCGTTTCCTATTGTAATCTGTACCTGGAACTTCGCCAATGCCACAGCCAAAGCCTGGGAAGTGCTCAACGCCGGAGGAAATTCACTTGATGCCGTGGAACAAGGTGTTATGATTGAGGAGGCCGATGTGGACAACCAAACCGTGGGCAAGGGAGGTAGGCCGGACAGGGATGGAAATGTTACCCTGGATGCCTGTATTATGGATAAGAATGGTAATTGTGGAGCTGTAGTTTACCTTCAAAACATTACCCATGCCGTTTCCGTAGCCCGTAAAGTGATGGAGAAAACTCCGCATGTGATGTTGGCCGGGAAAGGGGCAGAACAGTTTGCATACGCAAATGGTTTTGCAAAGGAGGACCTCCTTACCGAAAAATCCAAAAAGGAATGGCTGGAATGGAAAAAAACTAGCCAATACAAGCCTATCATCAATATTGAAAACCACGACACCATAGGGATGCTCGCCATTGACAAAAATGGGGACATTTCCGGGGCTTGTACCACCAGCGGGATGGCCTATAAATACGGTGGACGTATAGGTGACTCGCCTATAATTGGTGCTGGATTATTTGTAGACAACGAGGTAGGTGGGGCTACGGCCACTGGAGTTGGAGAAGAAGTGGTACGCACCGTCGGGAGTTTTTTAATTGTGGAACTCATGCGACAGGGAAAATCACCACAGCAGGCCTGCGAGGAGGGCGTCCGAAGAATCATGGCCAAAAATAAAGACAGAAAGGATTTTCAAATTGGCTTTATTGCTATCAATAAAAAAGGGGAAACAGGATCTTATTGCGTGCATCCGGGATTTTCCTATAATATGATTTCAGATCAAGGGCAGGTGAACCAGCCTTCAGAATCCTATATTAAACCTTAAGTGCTTCCAAAAAGATCATAATCTTTGTAGCTTTGAAAATAAATTAGACCACCCGAAATGGCAGAACAAAAAAGACTTTTTTTACTTGATGCTTATGCATTGATTTTCCGAGGCTACTATGCCTTGATCAAGAATCCAAGAATAAATTCCAAGGGGATGGATACCTCTGCCGTGATGGGCTTTGTAAATTCCCTTTTTGATGTTATCAAAAGAGAAAAACCGGATCATTTGGCGGTTTGTTTTGATAAGGGAGGAAGCACCGAACGTACAGAAATGTTCGCAGACTACAAGGCCAATAGGGATGAAACTCCGGATGCCATCAGGCAGGCAGTGCCCTATATCCAGGATATTCTGAAAGCAATGCACATCCCTGTCGTGGAGCTTTACGGATTGGAAGCGGATGATATTATTGGCACCTTGGCCAAACAGGCAGAAAAAGAGGATTATAAGGTATTCATGGTGACCCCGGATAAGGATTTTGGGCAACTGGTTTCAGAAAACATTTTTATGTACAGACCCGCCAGAATGGGCAATGGGATAGAAATTTGGGGGATTCCAGAGGTAAAAGAACGCTTTGGAGTGGAGCGTCCCGAACAGGTCATAGACTATTTGGGAATGATGGGCGATGCCAGTGATAATATCCCTGGACTCCCAGGCGTTGGGGACAAAACGGCAAAAAAATTCATTGCGGAGTTCGGTTCTATGGAAAACCTTTTGGCGAATACGGATAAGCTTAAAGGCAAAATGAAGGAGAAAATCCAGGAAAACAAGGAATTGGGGATCCTATCCAAGAAGTTGGCAACCATTTGCGTCACTTGTGATGTAACTTTTGATGCCAAGGACTATGAATTGTCCATGCCCGACAGCGAAAAAGTCCAAGAACTCTTTGAAGAATTGGAATTTAGAAGACTTAAAGACCAGTTCTTGAAGTTATTCTCTACCGAGGAAGAAACAACAACCACCCAAGTAAGCAGCACCCCAACTGCCAAAAAACAGGCGCAAGAGGCCGGAGGCGGTCAGTTTTCATTATTTGGAGGGGATGTCAACCAACCTTCAGGAACACTGGAATCGGTATCGAGCAGAAAATCCATAAAGGAGGTTCCCCATGTTTACCAAAGTGTAGCACCGGGAATGGCGATGAAATTGTTTATTCAGAATTTGCTAAAGCAGACCTCGGTTTGTTTTGATACGGAAACAACCTCATTAAATCCTTTGGAAGCACAACTGGTAGGGATCGCCTTCAGTTGGGAACCTGGCAAAGGCTTTTATATCCCATTTCCAGAAGAAAAGGAGGAGGCCCAGGAAATCATAGAACAATTAAGGCCCTTTTTTGAATCCGAAAATATTGAAAAAATAGGACAGAATCTTAAATATGACATCAAGGTTCTGGATAAGTACAAGATAAAGGTAAAAGGCAAATGTTTTGATACCATGCTTGCGCATTACCTTATCAATCCAGATATGCGGCACAACATGGACGTATTGGCCGAGACCTATTTGAACTATACACCCATATCCATTACCGAATTAATTGGGAAGAAAGGAAAAAACCAGATGTCTATGAGGGAAGTGCCTCTGGACAAGCAAACAGAATACGCCGTGGAAGATGCGGATATTACGTTTCAATTGGCACAAAAATTTAGACCAGAACTTGCCGAGGCAAAAACAGAAGATCTTTTCAATGATATAGAAATCCCACTTTTGCACGTCCTGGCAGATATGGAGTTGGAAGGAATTAAATTGGATACCGAATTTTTAAATTCCTTATCCAAAGACCTGGACAACGATATCAAAAACCTGGAAACAAAAATTTACGAAGACGCTGGGGAAGAGTTTAATATTGGCTCCCCAAAGCAATTGGGAGAAATTCTTTTTGACAAAATGAAACTGGTAGATAAGCCCAAGAAAACCAAAACCGGGCAATATTCCACCGCGGAAGACGTACTTTCCTATCTTGCCAAGGACCACCCTATCATCCAACATGTTCTTGATTATAGGGGACTTTCCAAACTAAAGAGCACCTATATAGATGCCCTACCGGGACAAGTGGAACCAACTACGGGTAGAGTACATACAGATTATATGCAGACCGTTGCGGCTACAGGAAGACTGAGCAGCAACAACCCTAACCTCCAGAACATCCCAATACGAACCGAAAGAGGAAGACAGGTTCGCAAAGCTTTTGTTCCAAGAAATGAGGATTATATTTTATTGGCCGCGGATTATTCCCAGATAGAACTTCGCATCATTGCGGCACTGAGTCAAGAAACCACGATGATAGAGGCCTTTAAAAATGGAGAGGATATCCATGCCTCAACTGCCTCTAAGGTTTTTAATATCCCATTAGACGAAGTGACCAGAGAACAGCGTAGCAATGCCAAGACCGTCAACTTTGGAATTATCTATGGGGTATCGGCATTTGGACTGAGCAATCAGACCGACCTTTCCAGAGGAGAGGCCAAGGACCTGATAGATACGTATTACAAAACCTATCCGAAATTGCGCAACTATATCAGCGAACAGATAGATTTTGCCAGGGAACACGGTTATGTACAGACCGTTTTGGGCAGGAGAAGATATTTAAAGGATATAAATGGGAGCAATGCAATTGTCAGAGGTGCTGCGGAACGAAATGCTGTGAATGCGCCCATACAGGGAAGTGCTGCGGATATCATAAAAATAGCCATGATCAATATCCATAGGAAATTGGAGGAGGGCAATTTCAAGAGCAAGATGTTGCTGCAGGTACATGATGAATTGGTCTTTGATGTATACAAACCTGAATTGGAAGAACTAAAGACCATGATTAAAACCGAAATGGAAAATGCCTATACGCTATCCGTACCATTGGATGTGGAATTGGGGGTTGGGGACAACTGGTTGCAGGCTCATTAATAAGGATCCAACATTAAACAAAAAGCCCTTTTGGAGATCCAAAAGGGCTTTTATTATATGATATGTTTTAGATATTATCTTTTCTTGAAGACGATTTCTGTTCCTGTTAAGCTTTCTGCTTCGATATCTTCCCCAGCAACAATTAAACTACTACTATTAAGCTGTATGGTTGCCGTCTCCGCCATCCCAGTAGCATCGGTAATGGTCAGCTGGTCACCTTCCAAGCTCCATGTTGCATCTTCTTCCTCGAAACTTGTGGGACAAGGGATGGATGTTGCATTGAAATCGATCGTAATATCACTGACACCACTTCTGGTGATCAACGTGCCATCGGCCTTAAAGGTAAGTGCCAATAACTCACAATCCTGTGCAATCAAGACATCAAAGATTCCCTTAGCAAATAAAAGATCTTGATTGCTTGAATCATCGACCTTTAATTCTGCCACATCCCAAGTACCCTCTATGGAAGCAGTTCCCATCGGGTTTTCTTTATCCGATGAACATGAAAATCCCAATAAGGCAACAATTACTAGACTTAAAAAACTACGTGTGATCATGTCGAGGGTTTTAATTTTAGGACTAAACGACGAAAATAGTTATTTATTTCCTAATCACAGCCCTATATTTCTATTTCGCAAATCTGTAGGTAGCTTTTAAAAGAAAGGTGTTGTTTAATTTCTCATTCAATATTTGACGATCCAAACTTCGCCCTAAGGTATCCCTTGGATCCCCTAAGCCAGTAACCCCTTGTGCCCAAACCAAGAAAATTTCACTCCCCGGAATATACTCCCATCGCAAGACCAGATTTGACCTAAACTGTACAAATGAAAAGTCGGGATCACCAATACTATAATCAACGGACCCATTACTGTCCTCGTCCACATTGTAAACGCCATTGTCCATGGATATTTGATTCTGATCAAAGAGCGTAATACGTTCATTCAAGTCTTTGGCAATTGGATTGTTCACGTAATTAAAATCAGTGTACCTACCCCTCGAAATGAACGGCTGACCATAATACTGTATGGACAAGTTGGGATTGATGGTATAATTGACCCTCAACGTGGTCGCCCAAGTATCCTGACGAATATTGGCGGTAATATAACGGGGTACTCCATCAAATGACGTTTCAGTCACATATTGGGTTTTGTTTGGATTTTTCTCATACTCCGTCTGCAAGTTGATGCTCAGGGCATTAAAAGGCTGGTAGTTTAGCCTGCCCACAAATCTAACAAGAGAAAAGTTATCCTGTTTAGCCTGGCTATTTACATGACCCATCACAAAACTCAATTTCTTTCGCCTGTCCGATCCAAAAAATAAGTACGCAAAATTCTCTTCAGAAAAACGCCACCTCGGTCCGCCTCTTAAAAAGGTATTGATAAATATTCTAGGTTTGTGCGCTGCCCCAAATTCTGCCCACCAATTATTCCTGAAAATAAATTCACTGTTCAGGTCGTACTGTGTCCTGTTAAAATTACCATCAAAATCATAGGTAGTCAGTTGGCCTACTCCTATATATATATTCCTAAAATTCTCCAAGGGCTTAATTGTTCGCCAGCTCACACTGGAATATTGTCTAATTTCATCGGCTTGCCTGAGAAACCCAATATCATTAAGCTCCAATTCAGGAGACTTCCAGCTCATCCCTGTATTGTACAACCAATGGCCTCCCCCTGCCTTACCACCTTCTAGCTTACCACCGGTTCCCGTTAAGGATGTCCTATCGCCATCTACCTCTACATGCCCGGCATCTACCCTTTGGAACAAATGAGTGATGGATTCTTGGGTTGCCCTAATAGACTCTTCACTGCCAATCACATGACTGGCGACTATATTTCCTTCGATAAAATATTTACGATCCTTCCAACTATGTTTAAAATCTACTCCCCCTGAATATGCCGCTTGCCTAAGAAAATCTAGACTTGGTTCCAAATCCCTGTTCGTTGCCGTAAAAATACCCCCAACATAAGAGTTCCGTTCATTAAAATCTTTTTGTGCCCTGGCCACTAAATAATTCGTCAGAGGCTCTACCAATTCCTCCCTTTCCTGTCCATTATTATTTATCTGGGCGAACATTCTACCCGTTACACTCTCCAAAACCCCCAAGGACCATCCATTTTTAGTTTTTCCAGAAAACTTGGCCGCCCCTAAAATGGTAGAGTTTTGAGGCTGATTCACAAAATCGCCATTAGTGACAGTAGCACTCCCTTGCGGACTCCGGCCTATACGTCTGGAGTAAAATACATTGTCTTGATTGTTGGCGAACCTGTAGTCGAATATATTTTTGTTCTCCACAAAAAATGGCCGTTGTTCTTGGAAAAATATCTGAAAGCCATCAAGGGCAATGGCACCAGGATCGGCCTCTACCTGTCCAAAATCGGGATTAATGGTAAGGTCGAGCGTAAGGTTGTTGGTGATTCCGATCTTCGCATCCACCCCTCCGTTCAATTTGGTATCGGACCCATCCCTAAACGGATTCCCTTCCTCCTTAGGATAGGTGTCCAGCTTAACTACGGTAAAAGGTTGGATCTCCAATTGCCTTTGTGGCTCAATGTCTATCAATCCCCTAAGTTCCCCAAATTCACTTACCCATCCTGGAGCATCACGCGGCACGCGCTGCCAAACAGAACGCTCATCCTTCCTAAAAAGGATCCGTTGCACCTGTAGACCCCAAACTTGCTCTTGGCTCTTTCCAAACCGAAGTTGGCTAAAAGGAATTTTCAGTTCTGCGGTCCAACCCTCCCCATCTAAATTGGTCTTGGTATACCAAATAGGATTCCAACTGGCATCCCAATTATTACCATTTTCGGAAATAAATTCGTCCCCTTTTACCCCTGCTGCCGAAACAGAAAATGAAAAACCGGTCCGCTTATCCAAATAACTATCTATATTGACCTCTACAATATCCCCTTGAAACCCATCCCTTCTCGACAATCGTTTTTCGATGCTGTCCGGCGCCTTATCAAAAGCTTGTATCCCGATGTATAAATTCTTGGCGTCATAGACAATTTTGAATCGTGTGCTAAAAGTTGGAGGGGTATTCTCATCTGGTCTCCATTCCACAAAATCTCCGGCCCATTCCGTTTCATTCCATGCGGCATCGTCCAGCAAACCATCTACTTCCGGGGCTTCCTGTTCAGATACCACATGTGTGGTGTATGAACGCTTTGCAATGGTTGATTTGGTCGTTTGGGCCGAAAGCACGGTGGTCGCAAGAAGAAAAAGGGCGAATAGGTTATGCCTTTGCATTTAATTTAGGTTGATTAGGATTGCTCCTCTAAGGACTTACAAAACCACGGTATTGTTACAGTATAATTTCTATTTAATATATTTTTAACATTTAAAAAAAATGAAGTTCTCAAATTTGCAATGTAATATTCGACCTAAAATGCACTGGCTTAAATCTTTGAAAAAATAATACCAAACAACCATTTGTATTTCAAGTTAATAGTTGTACATTTGCAGCCCGTTTAACGGGATTGAAGTGTTTAATAAATAAATAAATTAGTGTGGACACATTAAGCTATAAGACAATTTCGGCCAATAAAGCTACCGTTCAGAAGGAATGGTTATTGGTTGATGCTGAAGGGGAAACATTAGGAAGATTGGCTTCCAAAGTGGCTAAAATGCTACGAGGAAAGTACAAGCCTAATTTTACACCGCACGTTGATTGTGGAGATAACGTAATCGTTATCAATTCAGAAAAAATCCAACTTTCTGGAAACAAATTAGAGTCGAAGACCTACATACGCCACACAGGGTATCCTGGAGGACAGAGGTCACAGACTGCTAGTGAGTTGATGGAAAAAAATCCTGCGCAAGTTATAGAGAAAGCTGTGAAAGGGATGTTGCCTAAGAACAAGTTAGGTGCTGAACTTTTCAGAAATCTAAAAGTGTATGTAGGATCTGAGCACAACCAAGAAGCGCAAAAACCAACAGCAATTAACTTAAACGAATTTAAGTAATGGAAGTAATTCACAAAATCGGTAGAAGGAAAACCGCTGTTGCTCGTGTTTATGTTTCAGAAGGTAAAGGAAACATCACAATCAACAAAAAAGACTTGAATGTATACTTTCCTACTGCTACTTTGCAGTACAAAGTAAAACAGCCTTTCGCATTGACAAGCAACGACGATAATTTTGACGTAAAAGTCAATGTTTATGGTGGTGGTATCACTGGACAAGCAGAAGCGATCCGCTTAGCTTTATCTAGAGCTCTATGTGAAATGGATGCTGAGCACAGACTTGTTTTGAAGCCAGAAGGCCTTCTTACTAGAGATCCAAGAATGGTTGAACGTAAGAAATTCGGTCAGAAGAAAGCTCGTAAGAAATTTCAGTTCTCGAAACGTTAATACTTTATTGTTTAAAGTATTGCGGTGGGTGGGATCAATCCCCAACATATTGATCCAAAAAAAGCTGAGGGCAACCTTAGCCATTCATTAAAGTTCATTGATATATCCTAACCAGTTTAGGATAAATTTAAACCATGTTGTCGTTGTCCCAAAGGAACACGTAAGACACTTTGGAGCATAGTTTAGCATCTAAATGCTGAAGGCTACATTATAATGATGTACCACTTTAGTATTGCTAATTCAACAGAACGTAAACTAGTACAAAAAAATGGCAAACAATATTGAAGTAAAAGACCTTCTAGAGGCAGGTGTACATTTTGGTCACCTTACAAGAAAATGGAATCCAAACATGGCTCCCTATATCTATATGGAGCGTAACGGGATTCACGTTATCAACTTATACAAAACTGTTGCAAAATTAGAAGAGGCTAATGAAGCCCTTAAAAAAATTGCAGCATCTGGTAGAAAAATTCTTTTCGTTGCTACCAAGAAACAAGCAAAAGACATCGTAGCTGAAAAAGCTGGAAATGCAAACATGCCTTACATCACTGAAAGATGGCCTGGTGGAATGTTGACCAACTTTGTAACTATCCGTAAAGCCGTTAAAAAAATGGCCTCTATCGATAGAATGAAGAAAGATGGTACTTTCAACACCCTTTCTAAGAAAGAGCGTTTGCAAGTTGAGCGTTTACGTGCAAAATTGGAGAAGAACTTAGGTTCTATTTCTGAAATGACACGTCTACCTGCTGCTTTGTTCATTGTAGATACCATGCGCGAGCACATCGCCGTTAAAGAAGCATTAAAATTGAACATTCCAATTTTTGCTATGGTAGATACCAATTCCGATCCAAGACCTATCGATTATTTGATCCCATCCAATGATGATGCTTCTAAATCTATCGATGCTATCTTGTCACACGTTTCAAATGCTATTATCGAAGGATTGGCAGAACGTAAGTCGGAGAAAACAGAGAAAGAAGAGCCTAAGGCTGCTGCTCCTAAAAAAGCTGCAAAACCAGATGACTTGACTAAAATTGAAGGTATCGGTCCAAAAATTGCCGAAGTTTTCAACGAGCAAGGCATTATGACTTTTGCTGATCTTGCTTCCAAAACTGAAGATGACTTAAAAGAAATCTTGGTTGAAGCTGGTTCTACTTTTGCTTCCAACAACCCAGCTTCATGGGCCAAGCAAGCAAAAATGGCTGCTGAAGGTAAATGGGCAGAGCTTAAAGAATGGCAAGAAACTGTAAAAGGTGGTGTAGAATAAACCCCTTTTTCCATACTATAAACTAAATATTAATTTAACATTGCCCTAAACCAAATTGCGTACCACGTAATTACTTTAGGGCAATATTAAAACATACACAAAATGGTAAAGATTACCGCTGCAGAAGTAAATAAATTAAGACAGACCACAGGTGCTGGAATGATGGATTGCAAAAAAGCCTTGGTGGAAGCTGAAGGTAATTTCGAAACTGCAATTGAAATTCTACGTAAAAAAGGTCAAAAAGTAGCTGCCAATAGAGCTGATAGAGAATCTTCAGAAGGTGCAGCTATTGCAAAAGTTAGTGCTGACAATACCTCTGGTGTTGTTATCTCTTTGAACTGTGAGACCGACTTCGTAGCTAAAAACGAATCTTTCGTTACTTTGGCCAACGAACTTGCTGATCTTGCTTTGAATTTTGACAAAAAAGAAGATTTTCTTGCTGCAGATTTCAAAGGTATCACTGTACAGGACAAACTTATTGAGCAAACTGGAGTTATCGGAGAAAAACTTGAAATCGGTGGTTTCGAGAGATTGAGTGCTCCTTTTGTTGGATCTTACATCCACGCAGGAAACAAAATAGCTACATTGGTTGGACTTTCTGCTTCTGTTGATGGTGCAGATGTTGCTGCTAAAGATGTTGCTATGCAAGCTGCTGCAATGAATCCTGTTGCTTTGAACGAAGCTGGTGTAGACCAATCTATCATAGACAAAGAAATAGAGATCGCTAAAGACCAATTGCGTCAAGAAGGCAAGCCAGAAGCTATGTTGGACAATATCGCTAAAGGTAAATTGAACCGTTTCTTTAAAGATAACACCTTGGTAAACCAAGATTTCATTAAAGACAGCAAACAAAGCGTTGCACAATATGTAAAATCTGTAGATTCAAACCTTGAAATTACAGGATTTAAAAGAGTTGCCCTAGGGTAAGCTCTTCCTTATATAAATTAAAAAACCGCTTCCATAAGAAGCGGTTTTTTTGTACCCAAGAATTAAAACTTGCATAGTATTCCATTTGCCCTCAACCGTTTTTTTGAAACACTATTACATACGATATCCATTTTGATACCAAAGACTTTTCCGGCACACCTACCAATTAATTGTTCTGGTTGTTATATCAACAAACCAGAGCATCTATCCCTCCACAAGTATTCAAAATAAAGGGGTGCTACTCTTACGAATAGCACCCCTTTATTATAGTTTTTTATATCGCTCTTAGCCTTTCATCCAAACGTTCCTTAAAGCCACTTGTTCTGAAGTTGCGTTTTCAATAGGGACAATAGTTTCTAGCTCTACCATAGGAGTTCCCACTGTACCCGATAAGGTAATTTCTTCACCATCGCGCGCCACAACCATTTGTATCTCCTTATCAGCAGTCCAACCAAAACTCGCTCCAATAATGGGTCTTATGGTCTCCAAAGATATGTTCACTCCATCTATATTCTTTATTACGTCACCCCCCTTGGCTCCCAAATCAATAAAAAAGCTGTTCAAAGTGATCCCTTCCCTTATAAAAATAGCATTGTCGTTGTTTTCATCAACGTCGATATATGGAATATCCCCATTCAAAAAATAACCACTCTCCTGGGTTACGTCTGTGATCGTTAAACCTACTTTAGATAAATAGGCAGGGTAATCAATAGGGGAATTTCCAATCACATGGGTTTCAAAAAATTCTCCCACTTCCGGATAGGTCATTGCGGTAATTTCACCAATTAGCTCACTGTCCTCAAAAGGAACTTGATCTCCGTATTTCTTTGAAAGCTCCTTTAACAGCCATAAGACCCCTTTTTCACCTTTACTCAGATCCCGTAAGGTAATGTCCAAAGCCATATTGATCAAGGTTCCCTTTTCATATACATTGGCATAATTCTCCTTATATGGAGCCACTAAGATGTTTTTGCTCATTTCCGTAAAGGACATGTTATCATCATAACTTTTGGCATTATTGATCTTGTCCATAATTCTCTTGTAGAATTCTGTCTCATCAATGAGTCCCTGTTGAATTTGGAATAGATTGGCAAAATATTCGGTAGTACCCTCGTACATCCACAGATGCTCGGACATTTTTGGATCGTTAAAATCAAAAAATTGAATTTCCTTGGAATGTACACTCAAGGGCGTAACGATATGGAAAAATTCATGGGATACAACATCAACCATGGCCTGTTCCAAACGATCCAAGGGCATTTGCTCAGGCAATACCACCACGGTGGACGTATGATGTTCCAAGGCCCCAAAACCTGACGCATCTTCCTCCCCTAACGTGGAGAGGTATAAAATAATATTGTATTGTTTGGTACTATTGACTTCTCCCAAAAATGATTTTTGAGCGCCCATCATGGTTTGCATTCTTTCCTTAAGATCTGAAGCCGTGTACATCTGGTTAGGGGAATAAAGCACCAAGTTAACGGTGATCCCACTTATTTCAAATGATTCAGCGGTAGCTTTTGCGTACATGATAGGATTGTCTATCACCTCAAAATACCTACCGGCCACAAAAGTATCCATCCCATTGGTCCCACTCTTTTTGGTCAAGGAAGTGGTTGATGAAAGATTAGAAGGAGCGCTTATGGCAATCTCATAAGGTACCTCTTTTAATCCGTCAAAATACCCTACAAAACCATGCAGATTTAGCATGAAGTTCTCCCCTTTTAGAATATTGGTACCTGCTGGCGAAAAAACTGCTTCCTGCACCTCCCCTTCCGTATCATAGGTATCATTTACCTCATAGGTTACCTTATCCAGGACTTTCCCATTGCTTATATTCCAGGTATTATCATCCGATTTTGAAAAAGACAATTCTTTCCCTTTATAATCATAAGCCTTAAAATTTTGGATATATTTTCCATAATTATCCTCACTGTATGTCCCGGGAACAGTTTTTGGGATAAAAAACGTAACATTATCCGTGGTAAAGGCGCCTGGATCTACACTCACCTTGACCCGATCATCCACAACATTCACTAAATCTATAGAAGTCATAATAGGCCTATTGGAGGCAGGTACCAAGTTCTTGGACGCACCGCAACCCATTAGAGATAATCCGGCAAGGATAATCAATACAGTTTTTTTCATTTTAAAATTTTAAGAAGTTTGTCTCGGGCCGCAAAGTACAATCCCGATAATTCCTACAAGATTATAAAATAATATACAGACAATCATCTCTCTTTACAAATAATTAAGACTACATTAAAGACATACGAAGGCTTCCGTAAATTATTTTGATTATTTTTGCTTCGATTAAATCAATAAAACACCATGCAGTATAAAAGAATACTTCTAAAACTTAGCGGAGAAGCATTAATGGGGGAAAGACAATATGGAATTGACCCCAAACGCCTTTCCGAGTATGCCGAGGAAATAAAAATTATTGTCGATAAAGGAGTAGAAGTTGCCATAGTTATAGGTGGTGGAAATATTTTTAGAGGTTTATCTGGAGAGAACAATGGGATAGACAGGGTTCAAGGAGATCATATGGGGATGTTGGCAACGGTCATCAATGGCCTTGCACTACAAAGTGCCCTAGAGGTAAAAGGTATCCCTACCCGCTTACAATCAGCCATAAAAATCAACGAAGTTGCCGAACCATTTATCAGAAGGAGAGCAATCAGACATTTGGAAAAGGGAAGGGTTGTGATCTTTGGAGGAGGAACCGGTAATCCATATTTCACCACAGATTCTGCCGCTGTCCTAAGAGCTATTGAAATTGAAGCCGATGTAATCCTTAAGGGAACAAGAGTAGACGGAATTTATAGCTCAGATCCAGAAAAAGACAAAAATGCCACCAAGTTCAACACCATTTCCTTTACGGATGTGCTGAACAAAGGGTTGAAGGTTATGGACACCACAGCGTTCACTTTGAGCCAAGAAAATGAGCTCCCAATTGTGGTTTTTGACATGAACAAAAAAGGAAATCTACTTAAAATTGTTTCCGGAGAGAATGTTGGTACCATGGTAAACATTTAATTTTTGTTACTTTTAGATAGATTAGTTTTTAAATTTTAGCATATATGAACGAAGAGATAAGTTTTATTATTGATACGGCCAAGGAATCTATGGATGCTGCCATGAAACATTTGGAAAAGGCGTTTGTAAAAATTAGGGCCGGAAAAGCGAGCCCAATTATGCTCTCCAGTGTAATGGTTGAATATTATGGCTCTCAAACTCCATTAGGACAAATTGCCAACGTAAATACTCCGGATGCAAGAACAATATCTGTTCAGCCATGGGAGAAAAACATGCTTCATGAAATTGAAAAAGCGATCATGAACGCCAACTTGGGATTCAACCCCATGAACAATGGTGACAACATCATCATCAATGTGCCGCCCCTTACCGAAGAGCGCAGAAAAGACTTGGTAAAACAAGCCAAGGCAGAAGCGGAAGATGCCAAAATTGGAATTCGTAATGCGAGACAGGAAGCCAACAAAGAAATAAGAAACGCAGATATCTCCGAAGATTTACAAAAAAATGCTGAGGCAGATATCCAAGAGCTTACCAATACATACATTAAAAAAATTGACTCCGTTTTAGGCATTAAAGAAATTGAAATAATGAAAGTCTAATCGCATGATTAGCTAATTGAACAAAGAGCGCCATATGAGTCGCTCTTTGTTTTTTTAAATATCCTTAACTACAATATACTTGTGAAAAGCGCCTTACTCTATTTCGTATTATTTTTCACAACACTGACTTGGTCCCAGACAATATCTGGCATAGTCAAGGACAGGAAAACCAACAAACCCTTGCCCTTCGCCTCTATTGAACCCAACAACGGTTCTGGCACCATCACAGATTTTGACGGCCAATTTGTCTTGGAAAACGCCAATGACATTACCCTGATCCAAGTGGGCTATATTGGTTATGCCCCACTGGAAATTACCATTACTCCCAATAAATCTTTTTACACCATCCTAATGGACCAATCCATGGTAGTCCTGGATGAAGTGGTCCTAAATTCCTATGTAAAATCTACCGAGGAGATCATTAAAAAAGCCATCGCCTATAAAAAAACGAACAAACCAGAAAAAATTCTGGACAGTTATTCCTTTAAGGCCTACCATAAGCTTTTGGTCACTGCTCCGGTAGATTCCATTAATCCGGCCATTGATTCCATCTACGTACGGGACAATGGCGAATTGCGCTTAAAAGAATTGGATTCCACCAATTTTAATTTAAAAAAACAACTTACCAGATCGCACCTGTATATAGGGGAAGAGGCCTCCTCCTATAAATACACCAAGGACAATGGCAGGCAAAAGACCATTAATGCAATCCGCATGGCGGGTTTTAAGGAGCCTATCTATGAAGTTTTGGGACTTCAATTCCAATCCTTTTCCTTTTATGACTCCGATTACATCCTTCTGGAAAATGAATATATCAATCCACTTTCTGCACTAGGCCTAAAAAAATATAACTATAAAATATTGGAGGTGACCAAAGACGGGGCGTCATCTGCATTTATGATTTACTATTCCCCAAAAGATCAAAGTCAAACCCAAGGCTTAGAAGGTGTGCTTTACATCAATACAAGCACCTATGCCCTTCAAAAAGCCATTGCCCAGACTAAGGAAGTTTTTGATGTAAAGGCTACCCAGACCTTTAAGTATCATCCCGAAGAAAATATCTGGTTCCCTCACAGTAAAGAAATAAAAATAAAAAAAGGTGACACGCCTAAAAGCCTATCCTTTTTAGGAAATAGATTTGAAATTAGAAAAGGTCAACAAGACTCTACCTTGGTACATTCCAATCCCCAGAATGCCGAAGATCTCGTATATCTTATCTCTGAAGAGCATAATTTTGATGTTGCCCTCAACCCGCCCATAAAAATTAAAAGAAAAGGCCTGGCCATTAAGATTGAAGACGACGCCTACCAAAGGGACGAGGTCTTTTGGAACACGTTTAGAACAGATACCATCACCCCCCTTGGGAAAGAAACCTATGTTTATATGGACAGTTTGGTGGATCAAAAAAATGTGGAACCCAGATTGAACCGCACAAGAAAGCTATTGCAGGGATATTACCCTACCAAGTACTTTGATTTTGATTTGAGGTATATCCTTAAATACAATAACTACGAAGCCTTTAGGCTAGGTCTTGGCGCTATCACCAACAATAATTTTTCCAACAAACTTTTCCTCAACGGATATGCCGTCTACGGCACCTTGGACCAAAAGTTCAAATATAGCTATGGGGCAACGACCAGGCTGAGCAAGGAATACAATACCTGGCTGGGCATCAATTACACCGATGACCTAGTGGAATCTGGGAGCTCAAAATATATTACGGACAAGCGAACTTTCTATTTGTTTGAGCCGCGGTTGTTCAATATTTCTTCTTTTTATGCCACCAAGAACACTTCGGTGTACCTGGACCATGATTTCACCCCCAAATTGAACAGTAGGCTACAATTCTCCAAAAGCTTCAATGACCCCACTTACAATTACACCTATGTGTTGGATGGGCAGAATTATAATACGTATGATTTAACCGAGGCCACCTTAAGTTTTCAGTGGAACCCGTTTTCTGAATACATGCAGGCCCAAGAGGAAAAGAGGACCCTAAAGGATGGCTTTCCCCAGTTCACCCTGCAAGTTTCACAAAGTCTCCCCAACGTTATGGATGGCGATTTTAATTTTACAAAATTCAACTTCAAGGCCTTTTATGTCAAAAGATCCCTCAACAAAACCAGGACGGAAATTTTGCTCAATAGTGGCTTTGCCTTCGGGGATATCCCGCTTACCCACCTGTACCACATCTCTCCAAACCAACCTGACGGAAGTGTTATCATGGACCGATTTTCGGTCACTGGTAGGGAAAGTTTCGAAACTATGTTCTTTGATGAATTCTTCTCGGACCGCTTTATCATGGGGCAAATAAGGCACACCTTGAGACCCTTCAAAATCAGTGGTCGCATTAGACCTCAATTAGCCCTGATCACTAGAAGTGTTATTGGCGATATTTCAAATATTGAAAATCATGTAGGCCTAAATTTTGGGTCGCTTAATAAAGGATATTTTGAAAGCGGCGTTGAATTGAACAGGATTTTGGCAGGATTTGGGCTAAGCTTCTTTTACAGACATGGAGCCTATCATCTCCCAACTTTCGATGATAATATCTCCTTTAAATTCACCTATTATTTCGGTTCTGGTTTTTAGGTACGTTAGCAATGATTTTCTACCTTTGACAACTATAAAAAATCTCAATGGTAGCTAAGCTAACACAAGGGTTCTGGGCAAAAACGGCCAGGCTGATCCTCCGCAATAGAATCTTGATCTTAATACTCATTGCTGCAATTACTGTTTTCCTTGCACTTCAGTGGCAGAATATGCGATTTTCCAATTCAGAAGCAAATCTGTTGCCGGACGATCATCCCATCAACTTGGAATATCTTTCTTTTCTGGAACAATTTGGCGAAGAAGGAAATGTGGTGGTCATTGCCGTACGCGATAGTTCCTTGTTCACTCCTGAGAAGTTCAACCGATGGAACAAGCTCAGTAAGCAAATGGATGCCTTTCCTGAAGTAGATTTTGTATTGTCAACGGACAATTTGCAGGAACTGGAAAAGGACAATGAAAAACAAGAGTTTACCTTAAGGCCCTTCATCAAAAAAACGCCTACCACAAAAAAAGAAATCGATAGCCTCACCAACCACCTGTTCAACGACCTGCCTTTCTATGACGATGTCATCTTCAATAAAGAGAGCAAAACGGTAAGGACGTTGATCTATTTGGACAAGGATATAGTGAACACATCGGTGCGAAAAGACTTTATTCTTCAAGATTTCAACAAACTGATTGCCAATTTTGAAAAGGAAACTGGCATGGATGTCCGTATTTCAGGGATGCCCTATGTACGGACCATGAATTCCCAGAATATCATAGACGAGATCGGGAAATTTATCCTGGCCGCCTTAGGAGTTACCTCCTTGATCTTCTTCTTTTTCTTTAGAAGCTTCAGGGCCACCTTTATTTCCATGTTCGTGGTGATCATAGGTGTAATGTGGGCATTTGGAATCCTCGGCCTGTTGCGATATGAAATAACGGTATTAACAGCCTTGATACCGCCCCTTATCATTGTGATCGGGATCCCCAATTGTATTTTCCTGATCAACAAGTACCAACAGGAAGTTAAGAAACACGGGAACCAAGCCCTTTCCTTACAACGTGTTATTTCCAAGATTGGGAATGCCACCCTCATGACAAATATCACCACGGCATCTGGTTTTGCTACCTTCATCATTACGGATAGCAAACTCTTAAAGGAATTTGGTATTGTGGCATCTATGAATATCATTGGGATATTTATCCTGTCACTTTTGATCATTCCTATCGTTTACAGTTTTATGTCCCTTCCCAAGACAAAGCATTTAAAGCATTTGAACACTAAATGGATAGAGACATTCGTCACCTGGATGGAACGAATAGTCAGGGAAAGAAGAATTTCCGTTTATGTTGTCTCTATTGCCCTTCTCGTGGTCAGCATCATTGGGATGTACCAAATAAAAATTTCAGGGAGCCCCATTGAGGACATGCCAAAGAATGCAGAGTTCTTTAAGGATATCCGATTCTTTGAGGAGGAATTTGATGGCATTATGCCGGTAGAAATTGTCGTGGACACCGAGCGCAAAAAAGGGGTTCTAAAATCTGCCAACTTACGGAAAATGGACCAAATTGGAGAGGTCATCCAAGAAATTCCGGAATTATCCAAGCCCATTTCCGTGGTCAATATGGTCAAATATTCCAAACAGGCCTTTTACAATGGCCTTCCAAAATACTATCAGTTGCCCACCACCCAAGAAAGCACATTTATCATGGATGTGGCAAGGAAGTCATCAAATGATGGCAACCTGTTGAAGAGCTTTGTGGACAGCACAGGCCAAACTGCACGGATCACCACCTATATGAGGGACGTGAAAACGGAGCGTATGGAAGAAATCCAAGGCAAGCTCCAGGAGAACATAGACAAAATTTTTCCTGAGGACAGATACAATGTTTATCTCACTGGAAAGGCCCTGTTATTTCTAAAGGGAACCAAATACCTGGTAAAGAACCTCGTTATGTCCCTGGCCCTGGCCATTGGTCTGATCGGACTTTTTATGGCCTATTTGTTCCGTTCCTTCAGAATGATAGTAATTTCTTTGATCCCCAACCTTTTGCCACTGGTCATAACGGCAGGGGTCATGGGCTTTGCCGGCGTACCCATAAAACCATCTACTATTTTGGTATTTAGTATAGCGTTTGGGATTTCGGTGGATGATACCATACATTTCCTTGCCAAATACCGGCAAGAACTGATCGCAAACCAATGGAGGATCAAAAAATCCGTTTATGCCGCATTGAGGGAGACCGGAGTAAGTATGTTCTATACCTCTATCGTTCTGTTCTTCGGCTTTTCGGTATTTATGATCTCCAGCTTTGGGGGCACAGTAGCATTAGGGGCCTTGGTGTCGGCAACATTATTGTTCGCCATGTTGGCCAATCTTATTTTACTGCCGAGTTTATTGCTTTCCTTGGAGCGAAGCATAGCCAATAAAACAGTTCTTAAAGAACCACAGATTGATATTCTTCCAAAAGAGGAACTCAATAGCACAGAAAAATAAAATATTTATACCGTCAAAAGCAGCATTATGAAGTTGTCAATGCGGTCACTATTTACCAAAAAACTATCTTTACAATATTAAATTAGAAGTATTTTCAAATGAAATCACAAAGTATCCAAGAGCTCTTGAGCGGCAAAAATGTATTACAGGAAGTCACCGTTTTTGGGTGGGTAAAAACTTTTAGAAGTAACAGGTTCATTGCATTAAACGATGGCTCAACACTCAACAACATTCAATGTGTTGTCAATTTTGAAGATTTTGAAGATGAACTTCTAAAACAAATATCCACTGGTGCCGCCCTAAAAGTCACCGGAACACTAGTGGAAAGTCAGGGTAAAGGCCAGTCTGTAGAGATTCAGGTCAAAAATGTTGAAGTTTTAGGATCGGCAGACCCAGAGACTTATCCGATACAACCCAAAAAACATTCCTTGGAATTCCTAAGGGAAAAGGCCCATCTTAGGATTAGGACCAATACGTTTAGTGCCGTAATGCGCGTACGTTCTGCCCTATCCTTTGCCATTCACCAATATTTTAGGGAGAACGGGTTTTATTATGTACACACTCCTATTGTAACGGGATCCGATGCAGAAGGTGCAGGTGAAATGTTCCGAGTAAGTACCTTGGATGCCAAAAATCCTCCTTTGACAGAAACAGGGGAAGTGGATTATAAAGAAGATTTCTTTGGCAAGGAAACTAATCTTACCGTATCCGGACAATTGGAGGCCGAAGCCTATGCTATGGCATTGGGCAAGGTCTATACCTTTGGTCCAACCTTCAGGGCAGAAAATTCGAACACCTCACGACATTTGGCAGAATTTTGGATGGTGGAACCTGAAGTGGCCTTTAATGATCTGGACGCCAACATGGACCTATCGGAAGATTTCATTAAAAATGTGATCAAATATGTGCTGGAGCATTGCCAAGAGGACCTGCAGTTTTTGGAACAACGCTTGTTGGATGAGGAAAAATCCAAACCACAAGCCGAACGCAGTGAAATGGCTCTAATTGAAAAATTAAAGTTTGTCGCGGAGAACAACTTCAAAAGAGTTACCTATACAGAGGCCATAGATATCCTTAAGAATTGCAAGCCGAACAAAAAGAAAAAATTCAAATATATCATCGATGAATGGGGTGCAGATCTGCAAAGTGAGCACGAACGTTATTTGGTGGAAAAACATTTTCAGTGTCCAGTAATCCTTTTTGATTACCCAGCTAAAATTAAGGCCTTCTATATGCGTTTGAACGAAGATGGGAAGACGGTTAGGGCCATGGATATACTTTTCCCTGGGATTGGTGAAATCGTAGGTGGCTCCCAAAGAGAGGAACGCTTGGATGTCCTAAAACAAAAAATCAGTGAGTTGGGCATAGATGAAAAAGAACTATGGTGGTATTTAGACCTAAGAAAGTTTGGAACGGCAGTTCACAGTGGTTTTGGACTTGGTTTTGAGCGTTTGGTGCTATTTACAACCGGGATGGGTAATATTAGGGATGTAATTCCGTTTCCTAGAACACCACAGAATGCGGAATTCTAATTGGAATTCTGTAACTTTATAAGAAAGCCTGCAACCCAAATATGCTAAAGCAACACTTACAGTTTAAGTTATCACAAAAATTATCTCCACAGCAAATTCAGCTGATGAAGTTAATTCAACTCCCTACGCTTGCCTTTGAACAACGTTTGAAACAGGAGCTGGAGGAAAATCCGGCCTTGGAAACGGGAAAGGAGGAAATTGAAAATCAGGAGGATGAATATGATGACATCTATGAGGATGAGTCCGACAGTGAAAACATAGCTGCTGAGGATATTAATATTGATGAGTATTTGAGTGATGACGAAGTGCCCGATTATCGGACGCAGGCAAACAACTACAGCTCAGATGATGAGGAACGCACCATTCCCTATGCTGCTGGCATTTCCTTTACCCAGTACCTCATAAATCAGCTGAACACGGTTTACCTAAGTGATGACGAGTGGGCCATTGCAGAATTCCTGGTAGGAAGTGTAGATGAAAGCGGGTATATCCGCAGGAGCATTTCAGATATTACGGACGACCTTGCCTTTACACAAAACATATATACCGACGAAAAAACGGTAGAAAAAATATTGAGGATCGTGCAAGAATTGGATCCTCCAGGAGTTGGAGCCACCAGTTTGGAGGAGTGCCTTATCATTCAATTAAAAAGAAAAGATCCTACTCCCAATACAGAACTGGCCATTGCCATTTTGGAAAAATCTTTTGAGCAGTTCACCAAAAAGCACTACGCCAAACTTATACAAAAGCACAATGTCTCTGAAGAGACCTTAAAGGAAGCCATTACAGAAATTGAACGCTTAAATCCAAAACCGGGCGGTTCCTATTCTGGAAATACCAGAATGATAGAACATATTGTTCCCGATTTTTCCATAAGAATAGTAGATGGCGAACTGGAACTTACCCTAAATGGCAGGAACGCCCCCGAACTACACGTGTCCAGGGAATACAATAATATGCTCGAAGGCTACAAGAACGCCAAGGACAAATCCAAGTCACAAAAGGATACTGTCATGTTCATCAAACAGAAGTTGGATGCCGCCAAATGGTTTATAGATGCTATTAAACAAAGGCAGCAAACACTTTATGTGACGATGAATTCCATCATGAACTATCAAAAGGAATTTTTCCTTACAGGAGACGAACGCAAGTTGCGCCCAATGATCCTTAAAGATATTGCCGATGAGATAGGAATGGATGTCTCAACAGTCTCCAGGGTTGCCAATAGCAAGTATGTGGACACCCCATATGGAACTAGGTTGATCAAGGATTATTTTTCAGAATCCATGAAAAATGAACAAGGGGAAGATGTCTCTACCAAGGAAATCAAAAAAATCTTGGAAACCGTTATTGGGGAGGAAACAAAGAGGAAACCTTTGACCGATGACAAATTAGCGGCCATTCTAAAGGATAAGGGGTACCCTATCGCCAGGAGGACCGTAGCCAAATACAGGGAACAATTGGGCATCCCGGTAGCAAGGATGAGAAAGGAAATATAATGAGGGCCTTTTATCAGCTAATCTCGTATTTGTTCCATCCTTTATTTATTCCTATTGGAGGCACATTGATGTACTTCATTATCACCCCCAAATACACCCCCTTGGAAATGCAGAGTGGGAATATCCTTCCCATTTTTATTCTTACGGTAATCATCCCCATCATTTGCTATTTCATTTTGAGGAATCTAGGAATGGTCACCTCCGTTTTTATGCCCACCATCCAGGAACGCAAATACACGCTCTATATAAGCATATCCTTGCTTTTGATGATAGTATACAAGGTAATCCCCAATAATTACTCCAGTGAGCTCTTTTACTTCTTTTTTGGGCTTATAACGGCAGCCTTGTCCTGCCTTTTGCTATTGTTCTTCAAATTTAAGAGCAGTGTGCACCTAATGGGAATGGGCAGCTTATTGATGTACCTCATAAGCCTTAGCATTCATTTTGAGATAAACGTGGTGATAGCCATAAGCGCCTTGACTTTGGCGACGGGACTAGTGGCCACCTCAAGACTGTACTTAAGGGCGCATAGCCGGTCAGAATTATTTGTCGGATTTTTAATCGGGACTATTACCCAATTAATGACCTTGAAATTCTGGTTATAAAATATAAAAAATGATTCCTATCCGAAGAGGTTTCACCTCTATAGGCTCCATGGTATCCAGAACAACACCATCTTCCAATAGTCTACTGAGGGCATAATAAATATGTATGTTCCATGTGTTATAGCCAACATTGAACATTAGGCCATATTGCAGCTTTTTGATGTCGGGATTGGAAAATCCGGTCTTCCCCGTATCGTCAACAAACTTAGACCTGCCTTCAAATATATATCCCAGTTTCCCCCCGGCGTAAACACGCCAAAATTTATAATCTGTTGCATTGGAGTTTCTCCATCTTATTTCAAGTGGAAATTCGATAACGTGGGTCTCTAACTTGCTCCGTTTAAAATCATCACTGGAAGTAAGGCCAGAATATGATATTTCTCCATTGACCTCTGCTGCAAAAAGATTGGTATAATATGAATTGAGGGCATAGCCCACTCCAATTCCAAGACCAAAGTTTCGGTCGTCATTCAAGGGAATATCTTTGATAATCCCTCCCATGATCCCATAGGAAAGATTCCTTTGTGTTATGTCCGTTGGCTTATTGAGCAACAAATTGTACGTAACACCCAGATAAAACTGATCCTCCAGGTAATTTTCGTCCACCGGAGCGCTCGCAGGAGGCTCTTGGGACCAACCCTGGACCGCGATAGTACCCATCAGAAATAACATTACATACTTCATCATATGAACCTTGTAAAAGTAAGATAAGATATAAAAAAAACGCTCCAAATTTACTTTGGAGCGCTTTGATCTATAAACTAATAATTTTTAAGCTTACTGTAAATTTCTGAAAGCATCACCCTCAAATGTGGTGTAGTTCACTTTCAGGGCATTCACTTTTCTTAATTCTAATTTGATATCGGATATGATACCCATATTGGCATTTTTGTCCACTTTAAGTGCAGTGGTAAGTACATTTTGCAATTCTTGAGGCTTTTTGGCCCTTTCAGCTAAAATATAATCCCCAACTTCCGAAGCACTGGCAAATTTATCGTTCAATTGAATCTTTGATTCTTTCCCATAAACTTTTTCGTACTCACGGGTTGGTTTCCCAACATAGATATAGATTACCCTATCCTTCTTCTCCAATTTCTTGATCTCAGAAGCATTTGGCAATGTATTCTCCACTTTCAATGTACTATCTTTCATAACGGTCACCGTCATAAAGAAGAACAACAACATGAAAACAATATCCGGAAGTGAAGCTGTGTTCACTGCTGGTAAAGCAGCATCCTTTTTCTTATTGAATTTTGACATTTTATATTGTTTTAGTTCTCTTTAGTTAGACGTCGCAGTTTCCGCCTCAGATAATTTCTGTGGAAACAGATCCTGGATTTTTGCTACCCTCTCCTTTAACTCATCACGCACAGCGGATGGTGTCTCTGGGTTTAGATACAAGGCTTCCATTTCTGTGAAATCCCTCTTATACAATCTCTGCGCTTCTCTATTACGCAAGTCATTATATGCTCCTACCAATTCGTTCTGTACAGTAATGTACGTTCCGTACTTGGTTTCCCTATCATTCTTTAAAGAAATAATAGCCTTAGTAGGATTATCAGAAGAAGCGGCATCTCTTTTCCCTTTACAGTAGCTACAGTATTCAGGTGTACCAGAAGCAGCGCCTCCGTTATCCAAGAAAGCTACGGCTTTCTTTCTAAGGTCCTTAATATTGGTCAATTCATTCTCAACCAATAACTGGCCATTTCTGTTGATGTTAACCGTAAAGATATTCCTTTCCTTAATAATCGGCGGTTCTTCTGTAGGCGGCTCTATCGGTGGCAACATACGATCCAAACCTGCATCTGTTTCAATAGTGGTAGTCACTAGGAAAAAGATAAGTAACAAGAACGCAATGTCTGCCATAGAACCGGCATTAACCTCTGGTGGTGCTCCTCTTCTTGGCATAACTATATAATTTTATTTACTAAACATTTTTTTGATTCCAGGAACGATCATCAAGAGAACAGCTACAGCGGTCAGGATGAAAAACACATTCAATCCCATACCTATTGTTCTAACTGTACCTTCCGTTGTTGGAATACCTTTGTTGGCCATTTCGGTAAGATCTACATCGGTACCTGTTGCCAATCCGTAAGAAACAGCAACTACCAATAATAAACCACCTAGGGCGAACAACGCTTTCTTCATATTATCAGGAGTAGTCAACAAGTTTTTAAGTGCAAAAACAACACTAAAAACAATTGCTATCCCCAATAGGATGTAAGTAATTATGAACATCAAGTTCATAGGCGTACTATTTACCGCCTCTGAAGCCGGCATATCTGCACTAGGCAACTGGAACCATAACAAGGCACCAATTAAGCTTAGGGCAACCAATATATATTTTAATATTTTGTGCATAACGCTTTCTGTATTAGGGGTGCGACTTATTTTTTGTGATCTACCAACATATCAATCAAAGCGATTGATGAATCTTCCATATCATTAACAATACCATCGATCTTAGCGATGATGTAGTTATAGAAGATTTGAAGGATGATCGCAGTGATCAAACCAAATACCGTTGTCAATAACGCCACCTGAATATCACCAGCAATAAGGGAAGCACTTAAGTTACCTACTGCAGCAATCTTTTGGAAGGCCTGAATCATACCAATTACAGTTCCCATGAAACCAAGCATCGGTGCAACAGCGATAAATAAAGACAACCAAGAAACGTTTTTCTCTAATTGGCCCATTTGAACACCACCGTAAGCAACTACAGCTTTTTCAGCAGACTCTACACCCTCTCCAGCTCTGTCCAATCCTTGGTAGAATATAGAAGCAACCGGTCCTTTGGTATTTCTACAAACTTCCTTAGCAGCTTCAACACCACCGGAAGCTAAAGCATCTTCTACGCTTTGCTTAAGTTTTGTTGTGTTGGTGCTAGCAAGATTTAAGAAAATAATTCTTTCAATAGCTACTGCCAAACCTAAAATCAAACATAAAAGAACGATACCCATAAATCCGGCACCACCTTGAATAAACTGTTCTTTCAATACTTGAGTAAAGCCTTTTTCTACTTCTGCAGGAGCTTCATCTTGTAACATTACTGCTGTTGTAGCAATTGACGATAGGTTTGAAACCAACGCTGTTGCTCCAGCTTTTGCATTTACGGTATTTGTGCTTAGTACAAACAACCCGGCCATGGCCAGGATAGAGAATAATCTTTTCATTTCTTTGAAACTTAAAATTAGTTAGTTAATAGGGTTAAAGATAAAAAAAATTTGTGATTAAAAAATTAAAACTTAAAAGCAGAGAGGAAGGGATTCGAACCCTCGATACCCTTTTGGGGTATACACACTTTCCAGGCGTGCGCCTTCGACCACTCGGCCACCTCTCTATTCCTTTGTTTTAGGGAGGCCAAATAACAAAAAAATAATTAGTAAAAGAAATTAAATCAGTTAATTTATTGCATTTCCCCTCTCAGCGAAGTTTCAAATATGGTTTTGAACAACTTAGCGGAAACATTGCTCCCCAGGAGATACATCAGTTTGGTAATGGCCGCCTCCGTTGTAATATCCTTACCATTAATAAGTTGCAGTTTTTGCAAATGTTCACTGGTTTCATATTGACCCATAATTACACTTCCTCCCGAGCATTGGGTAACGTTTACAATATGCAGACCGCCATCAATTGCATCCTTTAAATCTTGCAGCAACCACTCATCTGTTGGGGCATTTCCTGCTCCATATGTTTCCAAAACCAATGCTTTTAGCCCTGGAATTTTCAAAATACTTTGCAAAACGGATCTGTTTAACCCTGGAAAAAGTTTTAAGATAGCCACATTATCGTCCATTTTTTTATGGACAATGAACTTTTTATTTCTATTTCCCACCCATAAATGGTCATAGTGAACCTTTAAATGCACTCCAGATTCCGCCAGTTCGGGATAATTCAAGGATCCAAATGCCTCAAAATGCTCCGCATTGAACTTGGTGGTCCTATTGGCCCTGTATAACTTATATTCAAAATAAAGACAAACTTCTTTGATCACGGGTCCAGAACCATTTTGCAAGGCCGCAATTTGAATGGAGGTGATCAAATTCTCTTTGGCATCTGTCCGCAAATCCCCAATGGGCAATTGGGATCCGGTGAAAATCACAGGCTTGGCCAAATGCTCCAACATATAGCTAAGTGCCGAGGAGGTGTAGCTCATAGTGTCACTTCCATGTAAAACTACAAAGCCGTCATAATTTGCATAATGCTCTTCTATAATTGTTGCTATGGAAACCCAATGTGTGATATTCATGTTTGATGAATCTATCGGGGTGTCAAAGGAGACGCTATCAATGCTACAATCCAACTGACTCAATTCCGGGATATGCTTTTCCAATTTTTTAAAATTGAAGGCCTTCAGGGCGCCAGTGCTATAGTCTTTGACCATACCAATGGTACCTCCGGTGTAGATCAACATGATCTTGGTTTTATCTTCCATTTCCTTACTTCTTATTATATCCCAAAAATAGCTTTGGAGTTGGCCGTTGTAATTTCGGCAATTTCTTCTTCACTTCTTTTATAGATTCCCGAAAGCTTTTCCACTACGTTGATAAGGTACGCACTCTCATTTCTTTTCCCACGATAGGGAACGGGCGCCAAATAAGGTGAGTCCGTCTCCAAAACAATGTGTTTGGGGTCTATCTGGTCCAAGAAGATGTCTATTTTCCCATTTTTAAAGGTCACCACGCCCCCAATTCCCAATTTCATATTAAATCCAATAGCTCTTTGCGCCTGTTGGTAATCGCCGGCAAAACAGTGGAAGATACCAAAAAGATCATCCCCTCTCTCGCCTTCCAACACCTCAAAAATCTCATCAAAGGCATCCCTACAGTGGATGACAATGGGCAATTTGTGTTTTTTTGCCAGTTGGATCTGAAATTTAAAGGCTTCCTGTTGCTCCTTCAAAAAGGTTTTATCCCAATAAAGGTCGATTCCGATTTCCCCTACCGCATAAAACTTGTGGGTGGACAACATCTCCTCCACATGCTCCAATTCTTCATTAAAGTTTTCCTTTACATGGGTGGGATGTAGGCCCGTCATAAGATAGATATTGTCCGGATACGCTTTTTCCAACGCCAACATGGAGGCCGTATATGAAGAATCTATGGCCGGGATAAAAAATCGTTTTACCCCTAGATCCATGGCATTTTTTATGACCTTCTCCCTATCCTCATCAAAAGCCTCACTATATAAATGTGTATGTGTATCTGTAAGTATCATGCCGCAAAAATAGCCTTATCTTTGCCAAAAAAATAAATGAAAAGCCTCAAAAAGTTTTTAAAAGGCAAAAACTATATTCAGGTGCCGTTAGATCTAACTGCAACAGACCACTTTGAGATCATTGCCAAGATCAATGGCATCACCGGTAGATTTATTTTGGATACAGGCGCTTCCAATACTTGCGTCGGACTTGATAAAATTGAATATTTTGAACTGGTTTCCAAGAACTCCAAAATTAAGGCCGCAGGGGCTGGAGCCACCAATATGGAGACCCAAATTTCCACCAAGAACACTATTGAAATTGGGCAATGGTCCCAAGAGAAGGTGAAGCTCGTCCTTTTTGATTTGGTCCACGTGAACGAAGCTTTGATATCCCACAATGCACAACCTGTTGATGGGGTGGTTGGGGCCGACGTCCTAAAGAAGGGGAAAGCCATTATAGATTACGACAAAAAGTGCATCTATCTAAAACAAAAAAGCCCGAAGTAGACTTCGGGCTTTTTTTATATCTAATTTGAGGTTTATAGCTCCAAACCTTTATTTACATCATTATCCATCAACAATTCTACCGGACTCTCCAATGCCTCTTTAACCGCTACCAAGAACCCTACAGATTCCTTCCCGTCAATTATTCTATGGTCATAGGATAGGGCCACATACATAATAGGAGCTATAACCACCTTACCATCTTTGGCAATTGGTCTTTCCACTATATTATGCATACCCAAAATAGCACTTTGTGGTGGATTGATAATTGGAGTGGACAACATAGAACCAAAAACCCCACCATTGGTAATGGTAAAGGTTCCCCCCGTCATCTCATCCACGGTAATCTCACCCTCACGAGCTCTTAATGCCAATCTTTTTACTTCGGCCTCTACCCCTCTAAAAGATAGGTTCTCTGCATTTCTGATAACAGGTACCATTAACCCTTTGGGCCCGGAAACCGCGATACTGATATCACAAAAATCAAAGGAGATCATTTCTTTTCCATCTATCATGGAATTTACAGAAGGGTACATTTCTAATGCCCTGATCACTGCTTTAGTGAAGAACGACATAAAACCTAGACCTACTCCGTGCTTGTCCTTAAACTGATCTTTGTACTGGTTGCGAAGTTCAAAAATAGGCGACATATCCACTTCGTTAAAAGTGGTCAACATGGCCGTTTCGTTTTTCACCATCACCAAACGTTCCGCTACCTTACGGCGCAACATGGATAATTTTGTTCTTGTCTCACCTCTCTTACCGCCTTTAGGGGTACCCATGGATGGAACTGCATTGACTGCATCATCCTTGGTGATCCTACCATCCCTACCGGTGCCTTTGATGGAAGAGGCATCCATATTCTTTTCCTCTAATATTTTCTTAGCTGCCGGGGAAGCTGTCCCTGATGCGTACGTCTCTTTTGCTTTTGCAGGTTCTGCCGGTTTTTCAGCCTTTTTAGGCTCTTCCTTTACCTCTTCCTTTTCAGCTTTGGCACTAGCTTCCTTATCTCCACCGGCCGGTTTTTTGGCACTTGTATCGATCAAGCAAACTACTTCTCCTACTGCAACCGCATCACCGACCTCAGCCTTTAAAGTTATAATTCCACTATCTTCCGCAGGCAGTTCCAATGTGGCCTTATCGGAATCAACCTCGGCAATGGCCTGGTCCTTTTCCACATAATCACCATCCTTTACCAACCATTCTGCTATTTCTACCTCGGTAATAGATTCCCCAGGAGAGGGAACTTTCATTTCTAAAATCATTATTTTATAATTTTAATAGATGCGTTATTATTTTATATTTTCTCTTACCATGTTGTCCTTTGTCTTATCAAAAACATAGGTAATGACTTCTTGGTGACGTCTTTTGGAACGTACAGCGCTACCGGCAGCTGGGGAAGCATAGAATCTTCTTGAGGCTACCCTGAATTTGCTTACATCACTGAAGTGCATCAACAAGTGGCTCCAAGCGCCCATGTTACGTGGCTCTTCCTGTGCCCATACGATGTCATCCGCATTTTTATATTTTGCAATGATATCCTTCATTTGGGCCGCAGGTAATGGGAACAATTGCTCTACCCTTACCAGGGCAACATCATCCCTATTGTTTTCCTCTTTTACCGCCAACAGATCATAATAGAACTTCCCGGTACAAAATACCAAACTTTTTATCTTTTTAACATCTGCCGTTACATCGTCTATCACCTCCTGGAATTTACCATTGGCCATCTCATCTGCAGTGGAAACTGCTTTTGGATGACGCAATAGACTTTTCGGGGTAAACACGATCAAAGGTTTTCTAAAATTGGATTTCATCTGTCTTCGCAACAAATGGAACATGTTTGCAGGGGTGGTACAATCTGCAATGTACATATTATCCTTGGCACACAATTGCAGGTATCTTTCCATCCTTGCCGATGAATGCTCTGCTCCTTGTCCTTCATAACCGTGTGGCAACAACATCACCAAACCGTTTTGAAGCTTCCATTTATCCTCAGCTGCAGAAATATATTGATCGATCATGATTTGGGCCCCATTACTGAAATCCCCAAATTGTGCCTCCCAGATCGTCAAGGTATTGGGACTGGCCATGGCATAACCATAATCAAAGCCCACTACCCCGTATTCTGATAATAGGGAATTGTAGATTTGAAATCTTCCCTGATCTTCGGAAAGCATGTTCAATTGCATGATCTCCTCTTCACTTTCTTCTACTTTTACTACGGCATGACGGTGTGAAAACGTTCCGCGCTCTACATCCTGACCGGACATACGCACTCCGTAACCTTCATGCAACAATGTGCCATAGGCCAAAAGTTCTCCCATGGCCCAATCCAAAGTGTCCGTTTCAAAGAACATTTTCCTTCGGTCCTCGATCAACTTCACCACCTTGCGCAAGAACTTTTTCCCCTTGGGCAATTCTGTGATGATCTTGGCAATCTCTGTCAATTTCTTTTTATCGAAAGTGGTGTCCACCGGCTTCATCATCTCCTCTTCCTGCACCGCTTCAAAACCACTCCATTCATCTGCCATAAATGGCGTAATGATGGTTTTATCCAATTTTCTGGAATCTTCCAGATCCTCTTCCAAGGAAGCCTTGTATTCCTCTTCCAATTTAGGTACAAAATTTTCGTCGATAACGCCTTCTGCAATTAATTTCGCCGCGTAAAGATCTCTCGCATTCTGATGACTGGCAATAGCCTTGTACAGTTTAGGCTGGGTAAATCTAGGCTCATCACCTTCATTATGCCCGTACTTTCTATATCCCAATAAGTCCAAGAAGACATCCCTTTTAAAGGTCATCCTATATTCCAGGGCAAACAGGGAAGCGTGTACCACTGCCTCTGGATCATCTGCATTGACGTGCAATACCGGACTCAACGTCACCTTTGCCACATCGGTACAATAGGTAGAGGTTCTGGCATCCAGATAATTGGTAGTAAATCCTATTTGGTTGTTCACTACAATATGGATGGTACCATTTGTTTTGTACCCGTCCAAATCTGCCATTTGCACCACTTCGTACACCAAGCCTTGACCGGCTATGGCTGCATCACCATGGACAATAATCGGCAATACTTTAGAAAAATCGTCAGGGTAATACTCATCTTGCTTGGCCCTTGTGATTCCTTCCACAACCGCACCTACCGTTTCCAGGTGGGACGGGTTGGGTGCTATGTTCATTTTTATTTTATTTCCATTGTCGGACATCCTATCGGAGGTCCATCCCAAATGGTACTTTACGTCTCCATCAAAAATATCCTGCTCATAATCCTTCCCATCAAATTCCCCAAAAATATCCTTAGGGGATTTTCCGAAAATATTGGTAAGCACGCTCAACCTACCCCTATGGGCCATTCCCATCACGAACTGCTCCACACCCATTTCGGCGGCCCTTTCCACAACGGCGTCCAAAGCTGGGATCAAAGACTCGTTCCCTTCCAAAGAAAATCTTTTCTGCCCCACATATTTGGTATGCAGGAAGCTTTCAAAAGAAACAGCCTCATTTAATTTTTTTAGAAGATGCTTTTTACGGTCGTTACTGTAATTGGGATGGTTGTCGTTTATGTTCAACCTATTTTGAATCCATTCAATACGTTCAGGGGTTCTGATGTACATGTACTCTACCCCTATGGCGTCACAATAGATGCTCTGTAAGTGGTTAATGATCTCCCTTAAGGTGCTAGTGCCTATCCCAATGATTTGTCCCGCTGTAAAAACGGTATCCATATCCCCTTGTTCCAGGCCAAAGTTTTCTATGTCCAGGGTGGGGGTATACTTACGCCTTTCCCTAACGGGATTGGTTTTTGTAAACAGGTGCCCTCTACTGCGGTACCCATCAATAAGTTTTACGACCTGGAATTCCTTCTGAAGAGTTTGCGGAATTTCCACTTGCTGCCCCTGGGGCATGGTCGCACCAGCAGTTGAAGCTGGCAGATCCATTTCATCCCACGCACTCTCCTGCCCAAAGTCAAAACCTTGGAAAAACGCACGCCAACTTGGCTCAACGCTATCGGGATTCGTTAAATACTTGTCATATAGTTCTGCGAAAAAGGAAGTATGCGCAGCATTTAAAAAAGAATATTTATCCATGAACGGTTATCTCTGTCTTTTGAACAAAATTTAATCAAAAATACAACAATTAACATTTCCAAGCTTACCTTAGGGGTGAATATTGTAAAAATTAACGATTATTATGAAAAGGCAGCATTTCCTCCCAAAAAAAATTGTTTTGATGTTATTTTTCACGCTCAGCAGTTTTTTAGCTACAGCTCAGGACTATGGAAATTCAGGGGATTTTTGGAACAACGTACGCTACGGAGGTGGCATCGGTCTCGGTTTTGGCAGGGACACCTTTAACGCCGCTCTTTCACCAAGTGCCATATACCAGGCCAATGAACAGATTGCCTTCGGGTTAGGGCTCAATTTTAATTACTCTAAGTTCCAGGAATCCAGACTCATGGCTTATGGTGGCAGTCTTCTTACACTTTTCAATCCTATACGGCCCATTCAATTATCGGCAGAACTGGAACAGTTACGGGTGAACAGGGATTATGAATTTGAAGGCGCCAATATTGAGGATAACTACTGGTCTCCTGCCCTATTTATAGGCGTAGGCTACAGCAACCGCAACGTGACCTTTGGAATAAGATACGACCTGCTTTACGATGATGAAAAGAGTATTTATGCGGACCCGTTTATGCCCTTTGTGAGAGTCTATTTCTAATTGTATTTTGCCTTGAACCAGACTTTTTGCCATTCCCTTTTTAGGATAAGGAAAGTGACCTCATCGGCAACTTCAACCACATCTACCGCGGTGATGGCCTTCACCGTATTTTCGGGCACGTCAATAATATAAAGCAGATTGAGGTAGTCCGCGAATTTCTCCATGATAAGCACGTAGATTTTTTCGTGGATGACCTTTTTTAGATCTTCAGGGGCAATACCCTCCTCTAGTTCTATGAATATATTGGCCAAGCCGAAGTCTTTGATCAATTGGGCCACCAATTTGCCATATAGGTTTTCTGCCTCTGCTGTCTCCAGCAATTTTGCGCTATTGGGAAAATTTACTACCATATGCTATCTACGGATAATCCCAAGTTTTGGTTTACTCGTTTTTATAAACAGTGCCATTTTTCATAACAAAGGTCACTTTTTCCAAGGTTGCCACATTATCCACGGGATCCTCATCAACCGCCACGATATCTGCCAAATACCCTGCTTTTAACTGTCCAAGACTCTCGCCCATCCCCAATAGATCGGCATTGGTCACGGTAGCAGACGCCAAGGCTTCCATAACTGGCATTCCTCCTTCTACCATATACCCAAACTCCCTGGCATTAAGGCCATGTGTAAATACTCCGGCGTCCGTACCAAATGCAATAGGCACACCTTTTTTATAGGCCCTTTTGAACATGTCCGCCACCAAGGGTCCTACTTCTCTTGCCTTTTGGGCCACCACTTCTGGAAAATAACCTGGGATTGCCGCTTTCTCCACTACCTGTTTCCCGGCTATAATGGTAGGCACCAGATAGCTGTTGTATTTTACCATCATGTCCATGGTAGCATCACTCATAAAGGTCCCATGTTCAATGGTTTTTACGCCTCCCAAGATAGCTCTTTGCATCCCCTCGTCTCCATGGGCGTGGGCTGCGGTAAGCATTCCATAATCTTTGGCGGTTTCGGTAATGGCCTTTATCTCTTCTACGGTAAACTGTGGGTTACTCCCGCTTTTTGCGACACTCAGTACGCCTCCCGTTGCGGTAATCTTAATAACGTCGGCACCATCCTTATAGCGCTGTCTTACGGCTTTTTTACCATCTTCAGGAGAATTCACAACCCCTTCTTTTGGTCCTGGATCTCCCATAAGGTCACTTTTCATGCCGTTGGTAGGATCTGCATGACCCCCTGTGGTGGCAATAGATTTCCCGGCCGTAAATATTCGTGGGCCATCCACCAATCCTTTATTGATGGCATTTCGCAGGGATATGTTTACCCCACTGCCCCCTAAATCCCTAACAGTGGTAAAACCTGCCATTAGGGTATTCTTGGCATATACAGTTGATTCAAAGGCGATATCAGCCTCATTTTGCACATACCTATTGATGTATGTCTTGGGGTTGGATTCGCTTTCAATATGCACGTGCATATCGATCAATCCAGGGAGGACCGTTTTATTTTTTAGGTCGATACTCTTATCCTTTTCCCCTCCGGATACATAACCGTTTTTAATTTCCTTGATCTTATCTCCGGAAACTATGATGGTTTTTTCGGTCAAGACCTTGCCCGATTTCACGTCCACCACTTTACCACAGTGCAAATAGGTGTCCTGGGCGGTGACCAAAAAAGGCAATAATGCCAAAACGGATAGGAGTATCTTTTTCATAATATAATACTATTTATTTCTAACTTTCAATTCCCAATCCCAGGCAGATTTCATGGCTTCATCCAATGTGGATTCAGCTTTCCATCCAAGTATGTTATTGGCTCTGGTGGTATCCGCATAGGCTGTGGTAATATCACCGGCCCTACGGTCAACAATTTTGTAGTTCAACTTTTTCCCGGATACTTTTTCAAAACTTTTGATGACCTCCAAAACGGTACTTCCCGTTCCGGTCCCCACATTAAAGACCTCATAGTTCTCCTTGTTTTTTCCTTCTAGAAGCCTTTCCAATGCCACTACATGTGCCTTGGCAAGATCCACCACATGGATATAATCCCTTATACAGGTACCATCAGAGGTTGGGTAATCATCCCCAAAGACCGATAACTGCTCTCGCAATCCTACCCCGGTCTGGGTGATAAAGGGCACCAAATTTTGTGGCACTCCAATAGGCAATTCCCCAATGGCGGCAGAAGGGTGGGCGCCCATAGGATTAAAATACCGCAACGAAATGGCATTAAGACCAGAGGTCACCTTACAGGTATCCCTGATAATCTCCTCTCCTATTTGTTTGGTATTCCCATAAGGGGATTCAGCCGGTTTTACCGGCGCGTCTTCCGTGATGGGCATGGTGTCTGCCTGTCCGTAAACCGTGCAGGAAGAGCTAAAAATAAATCCAACTTTCTCCTTTTGGGTCAGCTCTTGAAGGATATATACCAAGGTGTTGATATTGTTCTCGTAATAGTGCAAAGGCATGTCCACACTTTCGCCCACCGCTTTTGAGGCTGCGAAATGGATCACCCCCTGAACATCCTGGTGTCTTTTAAAAAAATCGGTCACTTTTCCTTTTTCCCTAAGATCCATTTTTTCAAAAACGGGCTCTTTGCCGGTAATGGAGGTAATGCGCCCCAATACCTCTTGGGACGAATTGGAAAGGTCGTCAATGATGACGACCTCAAAACCTTTATTTTGTAATTCTACAACTGTATGCGAACCTATAAATCCAAGTCCACCCGTAACGAGTATCTTCATTTTATTTAATCGTTTATGAACTCAATAATTGTCTGTGTGATAAATTCGATCTGCTCCTCATCGAGCTCGGTGTGCATGGGCAGGGAAATGACTTCCTTCACCAATTGGTTGGTCACCGGAAAATCTGCCTCCTTGTACCGCTCATCCAAATACGCCTTTTGACGGTGCAACGGAATGGGGTAATAGACTCCACAAGGAATTCCCTTTAAACCTAAATGTTGCACCAGGGCGTCCCTTTGCCCGTTCATGATCCGCAAGGTATATTGATGGAAAACATGGCAGTCACAGGTATCACAAATGCCCTCACAGCCATTTACAGTTTTAGGGACCCTAATATTTTTCTGCCCCTGAAAAGCTTTGGAATAGCTCCTAGCGGCATCACGTCTCTTATTATTATAGGCATCCAGTTTCGGCAACTTTGCCCTTAGTACTGCCGCTTGAATGGAATCCAATCTGGAATTGACCCCTACCACATCGTGGTGGTAACGCTCATACATCCCGTGGTTCACGATCCCCCTTAAGGTATGTGCCAGGTCATCGTCATTGGTAAAAATGGCCCCGCCATCCCCGTAACAGCCCAAATTCTTAGATGGGAAGAACGAGGTTGCCGCAACATGTCCGATAGTTCCCGCCATCACTTTGGTGCCATCTGCCGATGTATGGGTGGCCCCAATCGCTTGGGCATTATCTTCAATAACAAATAAGTTGTGTTTTTTGGCGATTGCCATAATCACATCCATATTGGCACACTGGCCAAAAAGATGTACCGGGACAATGGCTTTTGTTTTTGGGGTGATCGCCTTTTCCAGGGCTACCGGATCTATATTGAAGGTGTCTGGATCAACATCCACCAAAACAGGGGTAAGTTTTAATAGGGCAATAACCTCTACCGTGGCGGCAAAGGTGAAATCTGCGGTGATCACTTCATCCCCTTGTTCCAGCCCCAAGCCCATCATGGCAATCTGCAGGGCATCCGTACCATTGGCACAGGGAATAACATGCTTTACGCCCAAATAGGTCTCAAGCTCCTTTTGAAAGGCATGAACCTCTGGTCCGTTTATAAAAGCTGTGGTTTCTAGAATTTGGGATATGGATGAATTGATCTGTTCTTTAATCGACTGGTATTGCCCGTTAAGGTCTACCATTTGTATTTTCTTCATCTTCAATATTTATATAACAATAATACAAAAATAAGGAACTGAAGCCAAGGTATTGTTGTAAAGAAACGTAATTTAGCACGAAACGATTACCGAGTGTTATTTCTATATAATTTAGCAGTACTAGTAGCGTCCTTCGTCCTAAAATTGGTCGCCAATTTTAGTCCCAAACTAAAATTGTTTGTAGATGGTAGAAAAAATGTCTTTTCCCAACTACAACAGGAAATCTCCGAACAAGACAAGGTTATCTGGGTACATACGGCCTCCCTTGGGGAGTTCGAACAAGGCCTTCCGATCATAGAAAAGCTAAAAATCGCCTATCCAAACTATAAGATCCTTGTGACCTTTTTCTCGCCTTCGGGCTATGAGGTCAAAAAAAATACATCTGTTGCCGATCTGGTCCTCTACCTGCCCTTGGACACGAAAAAAAATGCAAGGAAATTTATTGAATTGGCCAGGCCAAAGCTTGCCATTTTTGTGAAGTATGAAATCTGGCCCAACTATTTACAGGAACTCAAGCAACAGCAAGTCCCCACCCTTTTAATTTCGGCGATTTTCCTAAAGAGACAGGTTTTCTTTAAGGGTTACGGCGATTTTATGAGAAAGAGCCTGCATACCTTCTCCCATATTTTTGTGCAGGACAAAAATTCCCAGGATCTGCTCAATTCTATCGATATCAACAAAAGCACCGTAGCTGGGGACACCAGATTGGACCGGGTGTCGGAGATTTTGGAGCGGGACAATTCCCTGGATTTTATGGCGACCTTCAAAAAAGGGGACCTTTGCATGGTGGCCGGCAGCACCTGGCCAGAAGACGAGGCCATTCTCTTGGATGCTATCAATAAGGCCGACGAACAAATAAAATATGTGATAGCGCCCCATAATATCAAAGAGGCCCATATTCAAAAGCTCAAAGGGGCCATCACCAAAAAAACCGTGCTGTTCTCAGAGCTGGACAAAACCGAGTTTGCCGATGCCGAGGTGCTGATCATTGATACGGTCGGACTCCTTACCAAAATATACAGCTATGCCGATATCGCCTATGTGGGTGGTGGGTTCGCCACCGGACTCCACAACACCCTGGAGCCTGCCGTTTTCGGAATTCCGGTGATCATCGGGCCAGAATTCAAAGGTTTTAAAGAAGCGGAGGACCTGGTCCAACTAAAAGGGGTGCTCCCTGTTTCCGATAAGGTGGAATTGCAAAAGACTTTGGATGGACTGGTACAAAATCCTGGTTTTAGAAAAGAAACGGGAACACGCAACGCCAACTATATCACCCAAAACAAGGGGGCCAGTGTTAAAATACTTCACCATATAAAAACGCTGTTATAACGGGTGATTAGCTATTCCGGCAGGTACTTTTAAAGGTTTGGAACACAATCCAAAAAGCGGACTTTTTTTTATATCTCGATTGTTTTTTTAGTATGTTTACATACTTTGACCAACCACCATGAACAAACGTATCTTAAGAATTTCCCTCACCGCGGCCTTAGCGGGATTTTTATTTGGCTTTGACACAGTCGTTATCAGCGGCGCCAATTTACCCATCAAAGAACTATGGCAGACCTCCCCCTGGTTTCATGGCACCTTTATCATGTCCATGGCCCTATGGGGTACTGTTTTGGGATCGCTTTTTGGCGGTATCCCCTGCGACCGTCTGGGAAGAAAGAAAACCTTGTTTTGGATCGGGATCCTGTACACCATTTCCGCTTTAGGATCTGCTGTGGCCACTGATCCCTATATATTTTCCTTCTTTAGGTTTATAGGTGGCTTGGGAGTAGGTGCATCATCAGTAGCCGCGCCCATTTATATCTCGGAAATTTCTACCGCTCAGAATCGCGGAAAACTTGGAGCCTTATACCAGTTCAATATCGTTTTTGGTATTTTCATTGCCTTTATTTCCAATTACCTCTTGAAGGGATTTGATGGTGCCAATGATTGGCGTTGGATGCTGGGGGTCGAGGCCATCCCAGCGGTGATCTATTCGGTCATGGTCCTACAAGTACCAAACAGTCCAAGATGGCTTGTCCTTAACAAAAAAGACGAAGTGGGAGCCCTCAAAATGCTTACCTATATCTCCGATAAGGCGCAGGCATTGGTGAAACTCGAAGAAATAAAAAATTCCATCGGTGTAAAAACCGCCAAAGCCGGACTCTTTGAAGGGAAATACAAAAAGCCCTTGATACTGGCCTTCCTGATTGCTTTTTTCAACCAGTTGTCGGGCATCAATTTTGTGCTGTACTATGCCCCAGAAATATTAGAGAGAGCTGGATTGGGGGGAAAGGAATCCCTTTTCAATTCCATATCCATCGGAATTATCAACCTCATCTTTACCCTCATCGGTATTCAACTGATCGATAGATTGGGGAGAAAACAATTGATGAAAATAGGCTCCTTGGGCTATATTATCAGTTTGTCCATGGTGGGCTGGTGTTTCTATACCGGGGCGAGCTCTACCCTTCTTTTAATTTTCATCTGTGCTTTTATCGCCTCCCATGCCATTGGACAGGGAGCTGTGATCTGGGTGTTTATTTCCGAGATCTTTCCCAATAAGGTACGGGCCTATGGGCAGTCTTGGGGAACAGGGGTACATTGGGTTTTTGCAGCGGTCATCACCCTGATCACCCCTATATTTTTGGACAGCACGGATGGCGTTTTTAAGGACAATCCTTGGCCTATTTTTATATTCTTTGCCTTTATGATGGTCCTACAATTGTTTTTCGTGATCTTTATGATGCCGGAGACAAAGGGGATTTCCTTAGAGGATCTGGAGAAGCAATTTACCAGGGACAAAAGCGTATAACAGAGGGATCGGCAGCGACCTTAAAAAACAAAGGGAACTGTGGGATTTGTGGTGTATTCACCGTATTTGGACGATATTTTCAAGGATTCAATTGAAGATTCGCAATTTATTATGTAAATTTAGAACAAAGGTTCATCAAATGGAAATGGAAAACGAATTGACCATCGGCATAAAAATCCTGAACGGATTTCTCAGGATTATGGTTGCGGTATTGATAGTGATATTGATAGCCGTTATTTTTTGCTTGATATTGGCCGCCTTTGGTTTCTTTTAAACCACTAGGCTTGTTCCCTCGGCTTTAACACTGTACTACTTAACCAAATTAATTTTTATTTAGCACCCGTATCTATACGCTAACGGCTGATTTGCGTACCTCATATTTACGTTTTGGAGGGCGACCCAAAATTACCCCTGTTCCAAATATTCCAGGAGAACAGGAATAGCACCAACCTTATCTACGGTCAAGGGTTTTTGTTCAAAACTGATAATATTGTCATACTTTTTAGCCTTTTCCATATCCAAGATATCCACGGAAGAGGTCAATACAATAACCTTCATGTTACTTTCCAAGCCCTGCTCGTACACCGCATCCAAAAATTCCCATCCATCCATTATAGGCATGTTGATATCCAACAAGACCAAATAGGGCGTACCTTCTTTCCCGTTCCCTTTAAAATACTCAAGGGCATCGGAACCATTATCGAATTGCGTAATTAATTGGGAGGAATATTTTTTTAAGATCCGAAGATGCACATATTGTATGATCGGATCATCATCCACAAGAACAATCTTATTGGTCATTATTCAGTTGTTTGGTTTTCAATTCATTGGTGATCTGCGCAATATCCCTTGTTATCTGATCTATTTCATTGGAGGACTTACGAATCTCCTCCAACAAAAATTTATTCTCCCCCTCCATATTTTCCTCCGGATCCAACAATAAATTGGTAAGGCCCATCATCCGTACCAAGGGCGCCCTAAGTACATGGCTCTGCATCCAGGCAATCTTATTGAATTTAGAATTTTGGGATTCAATGGTCTTGATATGCTTGGTCAGTTCAGAGATATCAAAGGCCACTACCTGTCTACAGACACGTCCTTTAAAATTAATGGGATTGCTGTAGATACGGACATCAAATTCTTCCCCGTTGCTCTTACAGTGCCTAAATACCCCTTTATAAATCCGTTCGGAATTTGAACGCACATTCTCAATCTCCATCATCAATGGCTTAATCTCGCCCTCTGGCCTAATATCGGCAAGGGTGAGCTTCATAAACTCCCCTAGGCTATACCCATAACAATCTATGGCCGCGGAATTCACATCTAAAAATCGCAGGGTTTCAATATCATAGACCCAGGACGGTTGGGGCGAAAGATGAAATAGGTCGTTGTATTTTTTTTCGGATTCCTTCAGCTTCTCCAAGTATCTATTGGCCTCAGAAACATCCCTCATAGAACCCACCATACGGAAAGGACCCCCATTATCATTTCTTAGGATACTGGCTTTTTCGTGGATATCTATATAGGTGCCATCGCCCTTTAGAAAACGGTATTTCACCTCAAAATAATTCTGA
Organism: Sediminicola luteus; assembly: GCF_040566555.1. Taxonomy (GTDB): domain Bacteria; phylum Bacteroidota; class Bacteroidia; order Flavobacteriales; family Flavobacteriaceae; genus Sediminicola. The sequence goes on from NZ_JBEWYP010000005.1 coordinate 111,922, forward strand.
TCCGGATTTTTGAGCAACTCTTTTAATTCGTTCAATACCCTATGCACATCATCGGGGTGCATGTGATTGATCCTGGTCTGAAGCGTGACTTTCTCCTCCGGAAGTTCATGCCCAAACTGCTTCACATACCCAGAACCCCAGTACACATCTTCATTGATGATGTCCCAATCGTAAATTACTTCCTTGGTAAGGTCAATAATTCGCTGAAAACGTTCATTGGCAATTTTTGCCTTGAGCAGGTAGTTGTTTTTTTCTGTTATATCACAAAGGGCCCCGATCATACGAACGGCCTTCCCGTGGGCATCCCTGATGATAAAGGCCTTATCATTGACAGTAAGATATTCTCCGTTTGCTTTTCTAAATCGGTATTCCTCCTCCCAGTTTTCATTGTCCCCCAATAGGGAGTTATCAAAGCTGGTCTCTACCCGCACCCTATCTTCCGGATGGATGTTTTCTATCCACAGGGTCAAGCCTGCAACCGCATACTCTTCCGGTTCATGTCCATAATTTTCGAAAAAATTATCGTTCCAGTGCAAAGTTTCATTCTCCAGATCCAGATCCCAAATAGCATCTGAAGTAGCCTTGGACAGGTAGGTTAAACGCTGTAGCGCCCCTTCCAGATGTTTATAGTCCGTTTGCATTTGTGTGACATCCTCAATAGTACCCACCAATTGCAAGGGAACCCCTTTATTATCGCGTTTTACAGTATTGCCCGACTCCAGGAACCATTTCCAAGTGCCGTCTTTATGCCGTATTCTATAACTTACCTTGTAATTGCCAATAGTACCGTCCAAATAATCTTTCCATCTCCCTTTGAGCACCTCCAGATCTTCCTGGTGAATCATGGACTCCCATTTTAGCAAGGTCAAAGTATGTAACTCTTCCTCTTCATAACCCAGGAATGCAGCCCATTTGGCATCAACATATAAAATATCCTCCTCTAGATTACACGTCCAAAGGCTCAGTTTAGAGTTCTCAACAATATTTTTATTGATCTCTTTTTGCAGTTCAAGTTCCTTTTGCACAAAATTGAATACCTCCAAGGCCGGCTCCTCTTTCAATTCATCGGATACCTGTGAAACCACCGTGAGCAAGGCTTTTTCTTGATCGGAAGTGAACTCAAAGGGAGCATCGAAGATTAAACTCAACACCCCCAAAAATTTTCCTTCCAAGGAGGACAAGGGGCAACCTATAAAACCTGTAATAGCAACATCCCCCTTACCCCATTTTCCCGGATCGGGGCTATCTAGCTTTTGCACATTGGGTATGATGGTGATGTGGCTTGGGGAGTTTAACGTTTGGACCAGAAGTGGCTCCAAAAGACCTTTATCTTTAAGGGATAGGCTTTCCCCTGAAGCATGGTAGCTCTCCCTTTGATCCCCAGTTCTTGAGAGGACCACAGTAGATGCCCTACCAATATATTTGGCCAGATCCAGTAACGGCAGTATTTTTTCCAGCTGATTACTTTCCACGCTTGGGGATGGTTTTCTTGGAATTAAAAAAAATAGTCCTGTTCATTATCACCTATCACTATGTAAATACTACACCTTTTTGTTAATCACAAATGCCAGTTGTCATAAAATCAAAGCCTTATGAAATGGCACTATCCTTACAAGGTGTCTATAACACATAAGTAAGAAAATTATTATAAAATATCCAAGATTTGTAGGGCAAAATTAGGTTTTATTTCCGAATGATTGTCCATACTATGACGGATAATAGGCACAAAACGAAAGAGCGCCTTGAGCAACCGCAACAATCCAATCCAGAATCATAAAATCTACCCAAGAATTATTGAAATAGTATTTTCCTTTTTGGCGTACTTGGTCCTACATTAATAGCCCAGCATCCCAAGTGATAAAATACTACAGACCAATAAGGTCATATTTTAAAAATTTGTCGTAAAAAAAAGAAGATGAAACTTGTTATGTTTCATCTTCTTACCATGAATGGGGGAAATTTAATTATACGTTCTTGCCTTTCATCATTTTGTTCCAGTAGAGATATGGCAGCCCATATTTCTTCAGCATCCACAGTCTCCAATGCTCTTTGGCACTATCAAAAACAAGCATCTGCTTTAATTTGGGATCAGGGGTAAAGTTATTTTCATAATCAAACTCTGCCAACACCATTTTTCCATAATCAGTCACTAAAGGACAGGAGGAATACCCATTATAGGCTTTTGTCCCGATTTTGTTTTGTTTGATCAACAGGTCTATATTTTCCACCACAACGGGGGCTTGTTTTCTTACAGCCGCCCCTGTTTTTGCAGTAGGCAGGGAGGACACATCTCCCAAACTAAAAATATTTGGGTATTTGGTATGCTGCATGGTTTGTTTGTCCACATCCACCCATCCTGCCTCGTTCACCAAGGAAGATTCCCTTACAAACTTCGGAGCAACCGATGGCGGTGCCGTATGCAACATATCATAATGAATACCATAACGGATTCCTTCAATAGTCACTTTTACATCTTTGTAATTATACTGAAAAGTTTCATCCAATGGTTTCGCATCATCCCCTGACTTTACAACACAGGTTCCAGGCGCAATATCTTTGCCCAGTTCATACCAGGCAATCTGCTTTTCGCCATCTACCTCCACGAGTTTGTGATAAAACCTAAGATTGATATCCTTCCTATCTACCACCTTCAATAACGTATCGGCGATCCTTTTGATCCCAAATATTTTTGTCCCTGAGGTTGCAAAGACCACCTCCATATTTTTTCTAACCCCGGCTTTTCTAAAATAGCTTTCAGCCAAATACATGATTTTCTGTGGTGCGCCACCACATTTTATGGGCGTGGTTGGCTGTGTGAACAAAGCCGTCCCTCCCTTGAAATTTTTAATGACGTCCCAAGCGTGTTTGGAATCGGTATAGGTACTGCATACCACCCCTTTATCTATGGCGTCCCCCAATCCCGGCACCAAACTAAAATCGTAGGCCATTCCGGGAGCAACCACCAAATAATCATAGGTAACATCCCCTTTGCTTTCCGTATGAACCCGGTTATTATCCGGATCAAAACCAGTGGCCTTATCCTTTATCCAGGTAGCGCCCTTAGGTATGATGGATGCCATGGGTTTCGCTGTTTTGTCAAAGTCGTACGTACCGGCTGCCACCAAGGTCCAAGCCGGCTGGTAATAATGTGTATCAGATGGCTCGATAATAGCAATATCCTTTACTTTTTTCTGTCTCATAAGTTGTGAAGCTACCATAATGCCGGCCGTTCCCCCTCCAATAATCAGTACTTGATGATGTGATCCCATTCTAGGTATTTTGTTTAGTTGTACTTAAAGGTAGACCCTAAATTTCACTGGTACAGCAACAATAGTTACAAAGGGTATCCTTAACAGATATAAATTACAGAACACAACAAAGGGTATTGACCATGCCCATGTCAATACCCCTTATCAAACAATTCCATTTCTACTTTTTTGTCTTACAGGTATTAAGACCTACAATACTGTAAAGCGGACAAATGCTAACAAAACTGGTCAATACAAATATCCCCGCTAACGTCAGGAGTACATAGGCCAGTGTACCATCTATGATTTTCTGCCAATACAAGACACCGATCACAGCGGCAATAACAAATCGAATCATGCGGTCTGTGCCGCCCATATTTTTTTTCATGTTCTATAATTTAGTTGATTACATATTTTAGTCCTAACACAAAGGCGGTGATCAACCCCACACAAATAAGGCAAACCATAACTAACTTTAAAACCTTCCTTTGTTTCATGTTCAAAAATATATAACTCCCACAGAGAATTTACTGACCATTGTCATGAATTACCCAATTTGCAATCGCTCTTGGCTTTGGCCCCCTACCGTTTATTTTGATCATTCCTAATAAATGATTGGGTTTCCCCTTATGTGGCCCACACCCTGGGATATATACTAGATACCCTTCTTAACCGTTATACTTTCTTACGTAATTGATGTAGTTCAACGAAAAAAAGTAGGGTAAAACCAAACTCAGTTGTTTTACTATAATGTAAACCCAAATATTTAAAAATTACTACTATGAAACAATTAAATCAATGGCTCGGACTTGCACTACTTAGTGTATTCACCTTAATTTCCTGTTCTAAAGAAGAATCCGGATCGGGTTCTGGGAAACTGGCGTTGAGCGCAAAAAGCACAACTTCAGCATCAACCTCCTCCAAAGCAGGGACCACCTCCAAAAGTGTGGCAGAAGGTATTGAGATCACCGACTTCGTCATCAACCTTGTGGAATTTGAACTGGAAATAGACGTGGAAGAGCTGGAAATGGAAGATGATCAGAACGAAGATTGGGATGACGATGGTTACTTTGATTTCGAAGATGAAATTGAATTGGAAGGCCCCTTCACCCTAGACCTAATGGCGGGACAGATCAGCTTTCTGAATGTTACCGTTCCTAATGGCCGTTATGAGGAATTGGAGTTCAAGATCAACAAAAGCAAGGATGTCAACAGTGAGATTTTTGATAAATCGGTACTGATCAAAGGCTTCGTAAACGATGTTCCTTTTATTTTCTGGCATGATTTCATGGATGAAATAGAGATCGATTTTGAGGATCCTACAGTGGATGTTACAATTTCCAATAACACCGAAAACTTGGTGATCGACTTTAACCTATCCCTTTTGTTCAATTCCGTTAGCGGGATCGACCTCAGTGGGGCCACGGATGGCAACAACGATGGCATTATAGAGATTTCTCCCCGTGATGAAGACGGCAACAACGATCTTGCACAGATCATACGCAATAAGATGAAGGACATCATCGACCTATTGGAAGATTAATCCTGGAGAATATGATATATATAAAAACCTGGCTTGACTGCCGGGTTTTTATATGGCAACGCATGCTGTACCACCTAACCCTTAGATAACACAAAAAAAGCCTTCCGTTTCCGGAAGGCTTTTTGTATTGTACTGGTGTAGAGGAACATATCTTACACCCTAGGCCGCCAAAATGAGCGACTTCTCGTCCTTAAATTTTAATGCGTTTGTGCTCCATACTGTGCACCAACTGGGTCACAAACCATTTGAAGCTTTTGAATAATTGCTTTGTTTTCAGCAAGAACTGTGGCAAGGCGTAAGGCTCAAAATCGAACCTCAGGATTACCTCTTTGGCTTCGTCCCCGTGTATTTGAAGTCCGCCTTCGATCTCAAAATCGAGGCTATCAAAACGGGATACAGGTTTTGAACTGCGATCGCTGTATACAAAACTGTTTCCTGCCTTCTCCAGATAGAACCTAAAGGATGTGTATTCCCCAGGGTTCAGCTCCAGTGCGCTTTTGGACCTCAAAAAATGCCCTGTATGTAACCCTTTGATGGTCAAATTGGCCAAGGATGGGAAATCCTCAATAAAATGTTCCTTGCCAGCTTTATCTGTAGCAGACAATTTGATGATGTTAAGGGTCATTTCAGAAACTCCTTGCTTTGTGGCCATGTTATTTTTGAGCACCAAATCCTTGATTCTCTTTCCTTCTGCATTCCATTGGTCAACCATATCAAATGAATATGGGATCGTTTGATATATACTTGGATAAAATTTTACTTTCGTCATGATTGTATAGTTTTAAAAATTATACACTGCAAAGTTCCGACAGAATAACCCTTCAAAACTCCGCTCCCTTTTCCACTTTCTATGCTGTATTACCTTTTTAAGATAATATTAAGGAAGTATTATGTTAATATATCACAAAACCAGATAGTTATGGGTGATGTCATTGCGAGGTAAGCGCGGTAGAACAAACCGTCATTGCGAGCGGAACGGAGTTGAGCGTGGCAATCTCTTCAATGGAACACGAAAGAACAAACTGTCATTGCGAGCGGAACGGAGTGGAGCGTGGCAATCTCACCAATGGAACACACAAAGAACAGATTGCTTCACTGCGTTCGCAATGACGGTGGGGAAGATTGCTTCACTGCGTTCGCAATGACAGTCGCCAAGGGTCATTGCGAGCGGACCGCAGGGGAGCGTGGCAATCTTACCAATGGAACACAAGAAGGGCAGATTGCCACGGCTAAAACGCCTCGCAATGACGGCAGTGAAAAACAGATTGCTTCGGCCAAAACGCCTCGTAATGACGGTAGGGAAAAAGTCGGATCCTTTTTAGAGCAGGTTTAATATGACTCATTAAAACTACAGACCCAACCCACAAAATCTATATCGCTGTATTACTGTCACTTACACCCCTTAGTTACACAATCCGTCATCTTTTTATAACAAGTGGTAAAGCAATAACGACCGATTATACAAAATAGAATAGGTTCCTTACGAAAAGGGAGGAATGACCTGATTTATGAATTATCTTAGAGTATGAAAATCAACACTTTACGGGTGTTTATCAATGGTAAATTGCAATCATATTTCTAACCTTAAAACTATAGATCATGAAAAAATTCTCACTTGTATTCATTTTGCTCCTAATTATTTCTTGCGCCCAAGAACAAGAAAAGGTCGACACTGAAAAAGAAGAACAAGCACTGATGGAACTCAGCAGGGAATGGTCCAAAGTTGCGGCGACGGATGATATTGATAAGATTGTCAGTTATTGGTCAGATGATGCCATATTTATGATCTCTGGCCAGCCCACCCTAACAGGAAAACAAAGTATAAGGGATATGGTTGAAGAGATGTTCAACACTCCTGGTTTTACCATCAAGTGGGAACCCATAAGTGCCTCCGTCTCTGAAAGTGGGGATATGGCCTATCTGATAGAAAAAAATACAATGACCGTAAACGACTCCCTTGGAAATCCCATGACCAGTACCAGTAGGATTGTTTCTATTTGGAAAAAGAATGAAAATGGGGATTGGAAAAATGTGGTAGAGGTTGACGCTGCGGATCCGGAATAGACCAAACCGTCATTGCAAGCGGACCGCAGGGGAGCGCGGCAATCTCAACAATGGAACACACAAAGAACAGATTGCTTCACTGCGTTCGCAATGACGGTAGATTCAAGGGTCATTGCGAGCGAAACAGAGGGGAGCGCGGCAATCTTACCAATGGAACACGGAACGAACAGATTGCTTCACTGCGTTCGCAATGACGGAATTAAACTGTCATTGCGAGCGAACCGCAGGGGAGTGCGGCAATCTCAATAATGGAACCCGGAAAAGACAGATTGCTTCGGCCTAAAGGCCTCGCAATGACGGCAGGGAAAAACAGATTGCTTCCCTGCGTTCGCAATGACGGTGGGAACCAACAACGGACAGATTGCCACGGCCAAAAGGCCTCGCAATGACGGTGGGGATTCGCAATGACGGATTACCACAGCAATCTTTTAATGCTTCACATAAACCGTTTTTCTATTGACAAACTCCATCATCCCATCTTTGGCCAATTCCCGTCCGTAGCCTGAGTTTTTGGTGCCTCCAAAGGGCAATCTGGGATCAGATTTCACCAGTTCGTTCACAAAATACGCCCCATCACTAACTTTATGGGCATGTTGTAAGGCCAGGTCGGTGTTTTTGGTACAAACCGTTACCCCTAGCCCATATTTCGAATTTTCCGAAAGTTCAAAAGCGTGGTCTATATCCTTGGCCCTTATCATCGCGGCCAAAGGTCCAAAGGTCTCCTGGTCAAAAGCGGCCATTCCCGGCACTACCTCCCCCAAAATGGTGGGTTCGTGGTAACATCCGTTCTGATTGCCCCCTAATAACAGTTTCGCACCCTGCGCCACCGATTCCTTCACCTGGGCGTTCAATTGGTCGGCGAGATCTCGTCGCGCTAGCGGTCCTATGGTGGTATTGGCTTCCATCGGATCCCCATCTTTCAACTGCTTTGCCGCCTCGGTGAATTTCTGTACGAATTCATCATAAATGCCATCCATTAAAATAAAGCGCTTGGCCGCAATACAACTTTGCCCGCAATTCATCATCCGTGCCGTTACCGCAATTTTTACGCTCTGATCAATATCCGCATCGTCCCAGACGATAAAAGCATTGTTGCCCCCTAGTTCCAGCACCGTTTTCTTTATATAGCGCCCCGCCAATTCTGCCACGGCCGATCCTGCCCTTTCACTCCCCGTTAGGGTTACCGCTCTTACGGCATCGTGGGCAATGATTTTCTCGGTTTGGTCATGGTGCACAATCAGGTTCTGAAACACATATTCTGGATACCCTGCCCTAGTGAAAACCTCCTCTATTTGTTTGGCACAACCAAAGACATTGGGGGCGTGTTTTAGCAACCCTGTATTGCCCGCGGTCAACGTAGGTGCAGCATACCTGAACACCTGCCAAAAAGGAAAGTTCCAGGGCATAATGGCCAGAACAGCACCAATGGAGTCATGTCGCACAAAACTTTTTTCAGCATCGGTACTTATGGTTTCGTCAGCAAGAAAGTCCGACGCATTATCGGCATAATAATCGCACACCCATGCGCACTTATTGACTTCCCCCTTAGCTTCCGAAAGGGGTTTCCCCATTTCCAAGCTGATCATCTTTGCATATTCCTCCACATTATCGCGCAAAACCGCTCCTGCTTTTTTGAGCAATCCACAGCGCTCTGCAAGGGGTACCTTTTTCCAGGCCTCATGGGCGATCTTGCTTTTATTGAGTTTTTCCTCCAGTTCTTGTTCTGTAATAGATGTGTATGCTCCTACTTCCTGCCCATTGTAAGGGTTTATGCTTTTAAATTCCATATGTTATTAATTATAGGGTTCTACCCCTATTATTGATGATAGTTCTGTATGTATATAAACTGATTTTTTCAATTCAGTTAAATCTCACTTAAGGGGTTTCCTTGACTCTTTAATTCTTCCAATGGTCCCAATACCTACTCCCTACTTTTGCCCAGTAATCCGCTAATATTTCCCAAGAAATCTCACCTCTATGTACCAAACGATCACTCAGGGTCTGTAATTTTTCTCTTTCCCTGAATGGCGCAGCATGATCCATAGTATTCACAAGGGATGCTGCAACAGTTTCCTGCCAATCGGCATGTAAAGTACCATATGTCAGAGATTCCTGGGGCCATACTCCAGAGGTTTCCGGTGAAGCATTCATCAAGGTATCACTATTCTTTAGAACTTTCGCGGGTTCCCCAAACTGAATCAATTTGTGTGCCTCCGTAAAATTGTCGAACGACTGGTACATGACTTCATTGGGCCAACGCAGTTGCATGGTTCCTGCCACAGGTTGATAAGAACTGGTATACAACGTTCCAAAACCTTCACTGAAAAGTGTATTATAAAGGGGTCTTCTCAAGAATGCATCGGCCAAAGTTTTTGCATCCAAACCCTTTTGGGCCAAGAGATCGTTTAAAAATGCCGAACGCTCAAGGGTTTTGTTGAAAGTGGCGTTTTCAGGCCAATCTACCTGTATTTGGTGATTGGTGGCAAAGGCTGCATCAGTCACCAACGGTGTGCGATCCGGGGACAATAGCACGGTCTTAAATATACCCCTGCGGTCTACTACGGTTACGTTGTAGGCCATGTGCGAGGGAATACGGATCAATGCTGCAACTGCCTCTTCCACAGTATCGCAAAATTCAAGGACGTAACGCAAAATAAAGGGTATGCCAAAACCTTCCCCCACTACCTTTCGTCCGCCGAAGGTAAGTGAAATGGCCAGGCCACTCTCGTTCATCCCATCTACTGCCCCTATGAGACAATCGCTGGTTGCCATCACCTTTTTACCATTCCAGGAGCTCAGCAAAAGGGTCCCTTCAAATAGGTCCGGATGATAATCATAGTTCCTTACCAAGTGCACTTCATTTTCAACCAGCACAGCCTGTGAACATGCCGAAATATAGGCCGGCGGCTGAAAGCCTGTAAGAAATCGGGCCGCTACCACATCGGCATTGACCAGGTAACACAGCCTTTCGTATGTCGGGACCATTTCGGGCATATATTTTCTCAAAGCAGCCTGTGAAGTGGCCAAATCTGGAACAGAAGCTGCCCCTTTGGAGGTCAACCAGGAATGATAGGCTGGCCAATATGAATCAAATAAATTTTTGAATTTAGCACCAGGCTCCCCTAGTTCTGAAATAGCATTAAATTGTAATTGCATATTCTATGATAGATTAATTCTCCAATACAAAGAAATAAGGTCTATACAAAATTAACCTAAAGCCTTGAAGACTTGAGATTTATTATAGACCCATTCCCTTATAATAATTAATGCTAAACGTTATTTGGTCAAACTTCCGGTGAGTGCCAAAGGTTCTCTCTTATCTTCTGTAATTTGTGAAACATATTTTCCACGGATCGCTTTTATCCAAGCTTTTGCACGGTCGTTCAATTGAAAATCATCGGTCATCATACGGCCTCTTGACACCAAGATGCCCATATCTGCCCCTTCGTACAAATAATTCCCTTCCTTGGCAATATGCAGGAAAAATGCCTCGTTTTCTGACTCTACGGCCCTTCTATGGGTATCCATCCTGTCAAATTGTATATGCCCATTATCGAACATTTTCCAAATTCCCGATGGTGGGGCTTCGGATATATATTCAATGGTATCCTCGGTATGCTTGATGATCAATTGGCTCCATCCATCTATATTCTCCTGACGGGCCCATCTTTCGTTCAAATGTTCCACATCCAATTCATAATCCACATTCATCCATTCCAGGATATGGAATACAAAAAGTGGCGCATCTGCCAGAGCAAAAACTGCGTGGTTGGTAATGGAACTCGCACCTGTTACCCTAGGGTTCAATTCGCCAAGATAGATTTCTCCGTTGTCTTGATCGATTAGGAAATCCAGTTCAAAATAACCTTTATACCCTTCTTTTCGTAATTGGTCCCCAAAGAGTTGGGTATATTTTGTTGCCTTTTCCCGAATTTCTGGCGTAAAGGCATTTGGATAAATTTCATTACCGCACCATCCGCCTTTGTAAGGGGTCATTTCTTTAAACCCTACAAGCTCGGTCATCAAAGGGGCTACAATGGTCCCGTGCTTTGTCACACAGGCTTCAATAGCAGAACCTTTGCAGTTGATCCGCTTCATTATTTTTACTTCCTTTTCCTTTACAATTTCCTCTTCGTACTTTTTAAATTCTTCCTCATTGGAGATAAAAAAGGTGGTATGCCCAGAATCCCCAAATGGGGTTTGGATCACCAGATCAGTACCCAAAACCTTGGAAACTTCATTTAGGTGTGCATAATCCTTTACACGGGAAAGTACATAAGGGACACAAGCCACGCCTGCCTTTTCGGCAATTCGGTTTGTATTCACCTTGTTGTCCATGAAGGTCCTCATCTTGGCACTAGGGAACATAATTTCCAGTCCCAACTTTTTTGCCAGTTTCTCCGTCTTTTCATCAAACATAAGAAACATGGCCTTGCCGGCCGACTTCCCTTTTTTTCTAGTCGTCAGATAATCTTGGACCTCTGGATGTTGCAAGAGGTAGTTATTGATATCTTCTATACTCGTGAACTCGTCATGTGGTATTTCTTCCTTAGGGGAAAATACATTGGGGTGCTGCCCGTCAAAACATTCAATATGACAGATAAACTTAAAACCCTTGATCCACTCATCGGCCCCAAGCATATTAAAATTGGTGGCACTTATAAAATAAAGAGGCGTCTTATTTTTATGAAAAAATCGTCTTATATCGGATACCCCCTTAAGAACGGGCTTGGCAGCCACTTTCTTTACCGGAGTTGCAGCCGCTTTTTTAGCTGGGGTTGCTTTTTTGGCAACGGGCTTGGCGACTTTCTTTACTGTTGTTGTTTTCTTAGTTGTCATTTAAAATATTTTAATAGTTAGATTAGTTGCTTTTTCTTCTTTCCCATGGCCATTCCGCCGATGGATGTCGTAATCATATGTCTGTCCAGCACCTTTTCCTTAAATACCCTAAGTCCCAAATCGGATCGGTATCCGTGGATCTCGCTCACATCGAGCACCGTAAGAAAATTGATGATTTCCTCGCTCACTACCTGCCCTGGCACCAGTACGGGAAACCCGGGAGGGTAAGGAATTACAAAGGTGGAGGCTACCAGTTTTCTGCCTTTTGCCATGATCGACAAGACGTCGTTCAAGGGAACATATTCATAATTTTCTTCATCATAGGCCAAGAAATAGGCTTCCCTCAAATTACCTCCAGGGACACCAGGGACAGCCTGAAAGGAGTGATGGAAATAACTGAAATCTGGCAATGGCGGCACCTCTTGGGTCAAGGAATAAATACGTTTGTCCCGTATTTCCTTTTCCTTGTCGCTCAAGGATTTTACCTCATCGTCCAATTCATCCGCAATTTTCAATAGCGCATTGGTCAAATAGGTGATACTTCCTCTGGTGGTCCCTATGTTCGTCATGAAAAGCACCGTGTTCCTGGAGGTCTTGTTGATCTGGATATTGAATTTATCCATTAAATATTTGTTCTTGAAGGTATCCCCATCAACCCCTGTTTTTCCTATGTACAGAGTAATCTTGGTAGGGTCCAGCACAAATTCGTCCTTCTCCCATGCCTCTTCCATACGGTTCCACCCTTCATTTTTGGTATAGTATTCCTTGAGGCCTGTTTGTCGGTATTTATCCGGAATAAAATCTTGCACCGTCAGTACATCAAAGTATTTGCTCAACTGGGGATTATCATTGATCTTGGCCCTTAATACCATGGCCAGTTCAATACTCTTTTCCACCAGTTCAAAGCCTTCAAGCTGCACCTGTCGTCTCCCGATATCCAAGGAGGCCAACATCTGGTAATTGGGGGAGGTAGAGGTATGGGTCATATAGGCTTCGAGAAAGGTATTCTCGGTTTTGCGACGGAAATCCTCATCAAAAATATGGATCATGGAGCCCTGTCTAAAACTGCTCAAGGTCTTATGGGTACTCTGGGTGGCATAGACCCTTATCTTCACCTTATCGGGATCGGGCAATAAAGATTGTTCTCCCTCCTTTAAGCCTTTGATATGCTCCTTGTACTTCGCCCTATATTTTTCACTGCCGTATCTATCACAAAGCTTTTTAGCGGTATACATCCCCGTACGTTGCTTATAGTTATTGGCGAACCCTGCAAAGGCAAACCAGGCTTCATCCCATAAAAAGACCATATCCGGTTTTATAGCGAGCACTTGTTCCATCACCCGCTCCACATTATAAACAAGGCCATCAAACGTACAATTGGTCAGTAGCAACATCTTTACATTGTCCAACCTTCCCGCATCCTTTAATTGTAGCAATTTGGTCTTGATCTGCTCCAAGGGCACCGCCCCGTACATGGAATATTCTTCTATGGGGTAGGAATCCAGATACACGGGATAAGCGCCTGCCAAAACCAGACCGTAGTGGTGCGACTTATGGCAATCCCTGTCGATAAGCACTACATCCTGTGGTTTTACCAAGGCCTGCATCACAATTTTATTGGCGGTAGATGTTCCGTTCGTCACAAAATAGGTGTATTGGGAACCATAGGCATCACGTGCCATCTCCTGGGCCTTTTTTATAGGTCCCGTGGGCTGCAAGAGGGAATCCAGCCCCCCTGTGGTGGCCGAAGTTTCCGCCAAAAACATATTCCGACCATAAAAATCCCCGAAATCGTTGATCCATCTGGACTTGAAGACCGAATTCCCACGTGAGATGGGCATGGCATGAAAGACCCCTGTGGGTTTCTGGCTATATTCTACCAAGGCCGAAAAGAAGGGGGTGTTGTACCGCTCCGCAATTCCGCGCATAATGGTAAGATGCAGCTCCTGTATGTCCTCTGTTTGATAAAATATTCGTCTAAACCCCTTAATAGTGCTGTCCTTGAGATGTCCCAAAGCCGTATCGGTCACATAATAGGTATCCAACTCTGGGCGGTACTTCTTGATCAGTTCTCCCATGAGGGGACCCAGTTCGGTTTCCGGTTTCGATGAAAAATCGAGCTTGGTCACCTTTTCAATATAGGGCATGATAATTGGCGTGATCTTCTTTGAAAGATAGGGCGGCGCATAACGCACCACTACCGCCTGGATGTTGTGGTTGAACAGAAGGGCAATCATCACATCCTGAAAAGAACGCTGCACCACCACGCCATAGGTAAACTTGTCGTTGGGGGTCCGTAGGGCCCTTAGGCTATGCCTTAATTTACCCTCTTCCTGTTCGGAAATATCATCCACGAACAAGACCTCAAAATGGTTTTTGCGAACACTGACATGTTGATCGTGCTCTTCGGCAGATTCCATGCTCTGCTCATCAAAATCTATAAAGTCAGGGTTACTTCTATAGCTGTCCCCCACCAATTGTTTTGTGGTTTCTGCCACCATATGGCTCAAGGAGTCGTGCTCCTGACTGTTAAAGGCATTTAGGAGTTTGCGCATCCGCCCTTTTCCGGGGGAAGCAAAATAGCACTCCACCCCTTTCAGGTCCGTCAGCAATGCCTCGACCTTTTCCTTATGGTTTTTTTCGTTGGCGGACCCCTTCTGGCATCGGCCGAGCTCTGCCGTTTCGATTTTCAGTTTGTTCCAATAATCCACACGGAGTTGCCCGATGTTGTAATATGGTGCTCTTTTAGTTTTGTTCTTGGTCACGGTCTAGTTGTTTGAATGTAAAGCGAGTTTGTTTCCTTGGCAATCGATGAAAATGGCAAAGTACCCCGCATCTTCGCTGATCAGGGTCTTGGGCATCACGATGCGTCCGCCTGCCTCTTCCACCTTGTTGAGCACAACGCCCAGATCATCACCTCCGTTCAAATAGAGCAGCGGGCCCGTATCACTGGGAACTGACCCAGGGCCGGCAATGATAGCCCCACCAATGCCCTTGGTCGCAGGAAAAAAAGCCATGGCATTCACCTCCGTTACGTTTTGGGCCATTTCTATCCCGAAAATATGGTTGTAAAAATTCACAGCCTGCGTAAAATCGATCGCGGGAATTTCGAACCAACTCACATAATTTTTAATTGTCGCTTCCTTTTTCTTTTTACCAGTTGGAATTCCACCCATATTCGTTTGTTTTTAGATTTATAGTATGCCGTCCCCTTTGTAGTGGATGGGCGATGCTTGTTGATTCAATTCATTTTCCTTGATTTTCAATTCCGCGAGGGTATCGAGTCGCGTGGGCTTGATCAGCGGCCCCAGAGAATCCAGATAGGGCGTGGGCAGGTTGGGCTGGTAAATACCAAATTGACCCGTATGGATATGGTCCCTAAAACTCTTTAGGGGTTGTCCCAGACGTAAAATTCCCAATTCCCGACTCCTTCTGGCCCTTTCAATATCCAGTTCAAGCGGAATGATTTCCTCGGTCCCTTCAGACTGGTGCAGGATGCGGCCATCTGGCCCACAAACGATTGATCGTCCACAGCCTCCGGTATCCAGACCGTTCACATCAAACAAATAGCATTGGTTCACGGAGGCCATCGCCCTCACGATGGACAGTTCAATCTCCCGATCGATGGTGCCCGACATGGTAGGGTGCAAAATAACCTCTGCGCCCATCACCGCCAACGTACGTATGGTTTCTGGAAACCACATATCGTAACAGATAGATACGCCAAAACGTCCCACCTCAGGGACATCAAACACACAGTAATCCTTTCCTGGGGTTACTCCGGTCTCGTATGGATAAAACGGAAACATTTTCCTGTAGCGGGTCACGATTTCCCCTTCAGGGTTGATTACCGTGGCCGTATTGTAAATCTCGTCCCCACTTTTTTCGAAAATAGATCCTGGGAGCAACCAGATCCCATATTTCTTTGCCATGGCCTGCATTTCGGCCTCAAAGTTATTGGGGATCGGCTGTGCCGTATGTGTCAATGGCCCGTAGGCGCATAGTTCACTGAACATCACCATTTCTATCCATGGGTAAAGGTTCATCGTAATATCAAGTTTCAGCTTCATCATTTCCACATTGGAAGCGACCGCCGATACCTTCATCTGTATTCCTGCAATTGCGAATGGTTTCATTTTATTTTTTTCTAGCTTTTCTTATTTCGTTTTCAAAAATGGTCATCCCTTTGTCCAATTGTTCCGGGGTGATGACCAAGGGCGATAGTATTCTGATAATATTTTTATGGGTCCCGGCACTCAGCATGATCAGGCCGTTGTCCGAACAGCCCTTTACAATTTTGGCACAGATCTCTGCATCGGGTTGATTGGGATCGCCGTTTTTGACGAATTCGATGCCGATCATGGCACCAATTCCCCTCACATCCCCAATTTCGGGACACTCTTTCATTAAATTTTCCAAACGGGTCATGATGGTTGCCCCTACTTCCAAAGCTTTGGCATTGAGGTTTATCTCCTTCATGTATTTAATGGTGGCCAATGCCGCCACACTACAAATAGGACTCCCTATATAGGTACCCCCGATAGATCCTGCTGCTGCTGCGTCCATAATATCGGCACGGCCCACAACGGCTGCAATGGGTAGGCCAGAGCCCATAGATTTGGCATATGTGCTTAAATCCGGTTGCACCCCGTAATGCTGCCAACTGGCCCAATGGCCTGTTCTACAGAAACCACTTTGCACCTCATCCATAATAAGTAGGATGCCATGCTCATCACAAAAGGCACGCAGCCCCTCCAAATATTTTTGTGGAACGGGATTAAATCCGCCTTCCCCTTGGATAGGTTCCAAAATAATGGCCGCCACGCTTTTTATATCCACTAAGTTAAGGGCACTCTCATGCAGTCTTTTCAGTTCATCCTTTACAAAGGTGGCCTCATCCCGTTCCCCACTATAGCGGTACACATTAGGAAAGGGCAGTCTGTACACTTCTGGGGCAAAAGGACCACAGTCGTACTTATAGGTCACCTTGCTCGTCAAGGTCATCGCCATCATGGTACGCCCGTGATAGGCATCTGAAAAGCAGATCACTGCAGGCCTCTTGGTGGCCTGTCTTGCAATTTTTATGGCGTTCTCCACAGCTTCTGCACCCGTACTTACCAGCATGGCTTTGGTCTGCTCGCCGTGAGGCAGAATATTGATGAGTTCCTCACACAGTTCAATGTAGGGCTCATAGGTGACTACGTTAAAACTGGTATGTAAATATTTTCCTGCCTGTTCCCGGATGGCGGCAACAACGGGTTCCGGGCAATGTCCGGCATTTACT
This sequence comes from Sediminicola luteus, assembly GCF_040566555.1. Taxonomy (GTDB): domain Bacteria; phylum Bacteroidota; class Bacteroidia; order Flavobacteriales; family Flavobacteriaceae; genus Sediminicola. Next base: position 128,900 of record NZ_JBEWYP010000005.1, read on the forward strand.
ACCCCGATGCCCCCGGCAAAATCTATGAGTTCGCGCCCATCGGCATCAATAATTATAGCCCCTTTGGCTTCTGATACCGTAGCGGTATTGAATACACCCACACCATTGGCCACGGCATTCTTTCTTCGGTCTAGGAGGGCCTGGGATTTTGTCAATTCTTCTATCATGTTGAAATTTTCCTTTTTATTAGAGTTGATCGGTTACGCTATGTTGTAACCGGATATATGTATTTTGGTATTGGGGCAAGCTTTAGCTGTGAAAGCTGAATAGCTACATGAGCAGCCTCCCTACAATGTTGCCCGTAAGATCAAAGAGCAGTTTAATAGTAGCGGAACCTTCTGTTGAACTCATCTCGTAATGACTCCTATTTGGAGTTTGCACGTGGTAGATTTGTTTGTGGTCTTTCTTGGTATATTTTTCCTGTAGCGACAGTTGCAACTGGTCTGGAAGATTCTGCAAGGGCATGGCCGTTACCGTTTCTAGCCATTGGCCATCTCTGTTGAACAAGGCCGTGCATTTTTTCTTATTCAGGGTGAAGCTCACCTGCCATTTTAAAAGACCAACTTGATGCCATACAAGGTCTGTGGCTCTGGGAAATTGAGAGCTAAACGCAACAAATACAAAAGGGCTCACCTGGGACTTTTTATTTCTGAAGATCCGCAAAAGTGATAATGCCATAAGAGGGTTGTATTTTAGCTAGAGTACACGTGGTAGTTCCAGCAGATAATTCCAAAATCCAAAAAAAAGTGATAGCTCTTTGTAGAAGTTGCTTGCACATAGGGCCACCTTGGCCTACCTGTCTGTTCTAAAGATAGGGATTTAAAGCTTGATAAACAGGTACCTAGGTACCACTTTGGGATAATTGTTTAAAATAGGCAGGAAAGAAGAAGGGATTTTTGGTAGATATGTACCCCTTAAGGAAGGTGCTTTTCTTCGGCGATGGCCAGGAGGACTTCCAAATTTTTCACATTTATTTTTCTACGGCTCACGGAGATGGCCCCTACCCGTTTGAGTTCCTGGATATGCCGGCTCACCACAGATCTGGTAGTGCCAATAAGACCTGCGATCTCGTCATTGGGCAGGTTGTTGATCAGTTCCAGTTTACGGGTTTCCCCATTGATGTTTTTGAGGAGGAGGGCGGCAAGGCGCACTAGGGTACTGTGCAGGGTCACATCGGTGGCAATATTCATCAGCTGTTGCATCCGTTCCCCTAAGTAGGATATGATGGCCTTGTGCATTACGGGATATTCATTGATCCACAACCGCATTTGGTCCATGGGTATTTTTAGGACCTCCAGAGTGTCCAGGGCTTCCCAGTACACATCATTGGGTTCGGTATCCAGGAGCGAAAGCACATCAAAGACATCCCCTTTGGACAATACAAAGACCGTGTGCTCCCTTCCCGTATCGGGATTGGATTTGTAGACTTTTAGCCTGCCAGAAACAATAAAATGAAAGGTGGTGGCCACGTCCATGCTGTTTCTAAACGTCTTGGCCCGCCATTGTTCAGCTGTCATCTGGGAAAGAAGCTGGTCGAGGGCCTCTGCTTTGGAATCCTTTAAAAAGGAGGATTGTTGCAGGGCTTGTATATATCTTGGATAATCGTTGTGGTCCGAGGTCATAGATTGGAATAATTTTAAAGATATCAAAATTAGTTGAAAAGTGTATCCAGGAAGGGTATTTGGGATGATTAAACAATGGAACCCCTAAGAATGAAATGGTTGGAAATGCAAATCATTCTTCTCCTTTTGATCCAGGAGTACCCTATTCCGAACCATTCATACATCTCCCCCATTTAGCATGTAAGAAAATTCGTTTCGTTGCGTTTATATACTATATTAGGGGATTGAAGTTAATAGGTATATTTTAGCAAAACGTTGGCAGCCAGGAAAAAAAAACTAAATAATTAATGAAAGGATATAATTTACTATTAAATACAATTGCAGCAGTAGTTATCGGACTATCTGTAATAGGTTTAATTCTGATAACGATAAAGTCTCTTAACGTTGAAGAACCGATAACCAAAACAATATTAATTGAATACCACGGAATAAAAACAGATTCGATTAATGAACAGAATAAGTTAGAGATAATTAAGTTTGATTCTCTTTTAAAAGAAATAAAAGAAACTTCTAATAAAATTCAAAATCGACAGCTTGATTTAATCCAAGAAAAGGAAAACAATAATTTCTTTAATAAACTTTATGCAGCAATAGTCGCCATAATATTGGCTATTGCAGGCTTCTTTGGGTTTAAATCAACAAATGATATCAGATCAAGAGCAGTGGAGGAGGCTAAAATAGAATCTACTAGAATTGCAAAAGAAATTGCAGAACAATCTGCAAAAGAAGAATTTAAAACAATATTTGACGAAGAATATAGAGGGGAAGTCTTTGAACAAGCTACAAAAGCAAGTTCAGAAGTATTAAGAAAGGAAGTGGGAGAATTGGAAAATACTATTTTCAAATTAACTAAGAGAATTGATAAATTAGAAACTTCGAAAGAAAAACCAACTGAATCAGAACCAACAAGCTCGGATGAATCAATTAATAGTGATTCAGATGACAACGGAACAGACAATGGTATTAATGAAACAGAAAACCCTTTTGATAATGAACAATAAAACTAAAGAAATAAAGGGAATTTTGGTTAATCAATTAACCTCTAAACCTATTGGAATTAGCGCTATTGATTTTCCGACATTGCGCAATATAGTTAAGTTCACCGCTCGTGAACCTCAAAATTATGATCCTTTTGTTCCAACAAAAAGTGTGGAGCGGATTGAGAATGACGTTAAAAATTCCTATTATCAAAGACTAACCAATGACAAAAGAGTTAATAATATTTATAGATTTTTATTAAAGGAAATATCCAATATTCATTCTTCAAAAACAAATGCTTTAGGTTCATTTCCAACATCAGTAATTATTTCACTTGATTTAAATCAGGAATTCGACACAAAAAAAGAATATGTGGAATTTATTAAATCTGCCATACAAGAAGATTATATAGGTGCTTTTTATAGGGAAATTGAAGAAAATGAGTTTGAATTAACTATTCCAGACGGAAAGTTTGCCCTAATAGTTGATGGCCAACATAGAATAATGGGAATGATCAAGCTATTTATAGATGCTTCTAATAATGAAATTAAAATAGGCAGAAATAAATTAAATGATGAATATCCCTATTTAACCAATCAACATGTTTTAGATTATATAAAACAATTTGAGTTTAATTGTACTCTTTTATTAGGTTTCGACAAATGGGAACAAGGAAAGGTGTTTGCAGATGTTAATTTTAATCAAAAACCTGTAAACAAGTCTTTATACTACGATATTTTCGGTTCATATCCTGATCCTAATAAAAATGATATTTTCTTGTCTCATATGCTTGCTATGCACCTTAACAATAATAAAGATTCAGTAATTCGAGGTTTTATTAAAATGTTAGGTTCGGGCAAAGGCTTTTTCTCACAAGCATTTTTTGTAGAGGCCATTCTTAATCATTTTAGACCTAAGGGTATTTGGGCATCTTTGCCTATGGATTATTTAAATGATGGAAGCGATTATAAAATACTGCCTAAATTTTTTAAATCTTACTTTAAAGCGATCAAAGAAGTTTTCAATCCCTATTGGCCAAAAGATGATCAAGATAGCTCACGAAAATATCCTAACATTTTAAGTAAAACGACAGGGATGGGAGCATTAATTAAACTAATTGATCCTATATATAGAAAACTAAAGCTAAACACAGATTTTAATTCCATATCGGCTGAAGAGCTTACTATATTATTAAAATCTGAATTAGTTAAAGCAAAAGACAAGGGTTATGATTTCTTCTCGAAAGAGGGAGATTTTTCAGGCTCAGGAAGTTTAGGTTTACAGAATAAATTATATATAGCTTTAGGAAAGGAATTGGGCTATATTAAAAAATAAATTCCAGCTGCCAACAATTTATATAAAAAATAGCTAATATGGGCTTTTCCAAAGGTTTTTGTGTATTTGCGAAAACCGCCAAATTTTCAAATTTGGTTTTTTGTAAATAATTAAGATAAAAAGAAAAACTTAAAAATTCGGCTCGTATATAATCCGAAACAACAGCGTCTTTTAACACGCAACGTTTCATATACGGAGACGTTGTATACCATTAAAAACACAAGTCGCAAGCTACCATGCAAGAAGATAGAGACCTATTAATAGAGAAAACCCGTAAGGAAGACGAACGTTCTGATTTAAAACAGCATGCAGATGGCATGCTGCGTGATTTTGAAAAGTTCAATAAAAACTCTTCCAACCGAGCCATTTGGGAATTGGTTCAAAATGCCTGTGATTTAACCACGCAATGCAAAATCGAAATTGATTATCGATATAACCAATTTTCTTTCTCACATAACGGTAAAGCGTTTACCACTAAAACTTTAATATCTTTAGTAAAACAAGTAAGTGGTAAATATGGTGATGAAGATATTCCTGAAGTAGGTAAATATGGTACAGGTTTTTTAACTACTCATACTTATGGAAGGCGATTTAAGCTTAATTCCATTCTAGATGCAGGTGGATACTATTTGCCTATTAAAGATTTTGAAATTGACAGAACACCTAAAAATTGGCAAGACCTAAGCGACAATATTTCGGATCAGAAAAAGCGTGTTTATGATTTATTAGAGAGGGAAAGTGCAGTAGAAGTATCTGACTTAAAAACCACTTTCACCTATTTGCCCCAATCAGACAAAGAACTTGAATACATCAAAGAATCATCAAAATATTTAGATGATTACATTCCTTTGGTTTTTACCATAAACAACAGGTTGCAAGAAGTTGTAATTCGTCAAGAAAATGGAAAAACGGACACCTATCGATTTCAAAGTAAACATGAAATAGAAAACGACAAAGGGATTGACTTGCACCAATCTATTCTTCTTAAGAACAGTGAAGAAATTCATCTATATAGTATAAAAGATGAGAAAGAAGAAATTGAAATTATTCTACCAATTAACAAGAATAATGAGGTTATTGAGTTTAATGAGAACATTGCTCGTTTATTTTATTACTATCCTTTAATTGGATCAGAAGATTTTGGTGTAAACTTCATCATTAACTGTAACAAGTTCTTTCCGACAGAACCTAGAAACACCATTCACCTGAAAAGCGACAAAGACCAAGTAAAAGCAGATGAAGAAGCGAATAGGCTTATTGTCGATAAATGCTCGAACCTTATTTTTGCGTTTTTAGAAAGCAACATCATTGAGGTTAAAAACCCATTACTATACACCAATGTTTACTTTAGAACGAACAGTGACGATACTTTTTTGAACGGGTACTTCAATGAGCTAAATAATAAATGGAATTCTCGATTAAGTGAACTGCCCTTTGTTAAAATAAATGATGGCTATAAGTCTATAAATAGCGTAAGTTATCTATCGGAAGATTTTTTAAATACAGAGGATGGCCTTTTCGATTGTTTTTATGAACTCATCTCAAAGTTTTATTACAACATCCCTGTTAAAGAAGATATTATCAAATGGAGCAAACACGCCATTAATTGGGATAATGAATCTACCACTTTTATTACCCATAGTGATTTACTTGATAAAATAAGTGAATGTAGTCTTCAAGATTTTAATGAAACTATACTTGTACAATACTATAAACACATTATTGATTTTGTTGATCTGGCCTATTTCAACGATTTAGCCTTAATTCCCAACATAGAAGGGAATTTCAACAAAATTGGAGTGTTACAGAAACCCGACAACCTCAATGATACACTTATTGAACTAGGGAGAGTTTTAATACCTGCCTCAATTTCAAAATTGATTCACCCTGCCTTTAATTTCAGCTTTTCTCTAAATTTATTTAATCGCAGGAATTTCTCTGATGAGGTTAAAAACGCCCTAGATGAAAAAAACATAAGTGATTACATTTTTTATCCTGAAAATCTAAACAGTGAATATTACCATTTTGATTTAGTGGAATCGAAAAATAAAGTTGACGAACCCTATTTCAAATCGTTATTAGAGTTCTGTAAACTTACCAATAGTTTAGATTCAACTAGTAAACCAAACCAGCTATTAAAAAAGATTTCTACATACTACAACTGGGATGAAAACCTAATTCACCTTCCTAGTTTAAGTGAAGACATTGAAAATGTTGAGTACCGTTCAACTCGAAAAATATTGATTAAAATATTTCTCAATCTAATTGCACTGCACAATAACGATTGGGTAAAAGGGAATACTACTTTTATGAGTGACTTGTGTTCGCTTTATGACGATAGCTACAAAGAGATTTATAAGGAAAGTAAAATATATCCCAATCAATTATTCGAACTGCATTTGGCTGAAGATTTAAGGAGAGATAAAGGCATTACCCCTGAAATCAAACAGTTCTATTCAGCAGTTGAAAAAAAAGACATCAACGAAATATTAAGTATAGCAGGGTTTAACAACTTTTTGCCAGAAGATAGCTTCATTAATAATAGATACCTCACGACTATTATTGAAGAAACCTTATTTCAGGGTAATATAAGTGATATAGAAAATCATCCATTTAAAAGCACTATACTCAAAATCATCCCACTTTTAACAGACCAGAATTATCAACTATTGTTTCCTCAGTTAAATGATAAAAAGGCTAGTATAATGATTTCGGTGGTTTCTAAAGAAGAAACGAAAGAAGATATATTTTCAATAGTGACCCTGGATGATGAAAAAATCAAAATCATTGGTGACCTTGTAAGAAAATCCAATTTCGAAGAAATTTTGAATAAGGCACTTGAAAGTATTGAGGATGAAAATCAACATAAAGCGAATTTTCAATTCAAACATCGAATCGGAACTCACATAGAAGAAAAATTGAAACAACACTTAAAACTGTTATTTCAGCCTGAAGATATTAAATGTGAAGTATTAGGTGAGCAAGATGGTCAGGATATCGTGATCAAAATAAAGGATGAGATCAAATATTACATAGAGGTAAAATCAAGATGGGATAAACGGACTTCAATCAGAATGTCAAGGAATCAAACCTTGAGGTCTAACGAGCATCATGAAGTTTATGCGCTTTGTTCTGTAGACATGACTGACTATCATGAAGAAGACAGATTTGAAATTGCAGACATCAACAAAATATTAAACAAAATAAAGTTCGTCAACAATATTGGAGAAAAAGTTGAACACTTAGTAGTTGTTTTTGAGCAAACAAAACAGCTTGATGAAATCCACCTAGATGGAGACTATAGAACATTAGTGCCTCAAAAAGTAATTGAAGAATTTGGAATAAGTTTTAATCAATTTGAAGATTACTTGATAACTTCATTAAAAAATACAATAACTGTAATTTAAAATAAAAACGGCATACAAAAACGCATATAAAAATAGGCGAATTAGCAATAAATTTAAGGCTTTTGGCTCGTATCAAACTTTGTGCTCAACTGGAAGTTTTGTGCTTCGTAATCGCCTACTTTTCATATACTAACCGTTGTAGCCAATTTGAGAAATGTATGCATTTACTGAAAATTTAGAATATTACATCGACCAATACCACTTGGAAAAACAAATATTCCGAATTGGTAAAGCAATCAAAAAAAGAGGTTGGCTCGAAAAATCTAAATTTTTATCAATCTGTCTCTGGAAATCTAGAAGACCGAAACGTTTATATAATTTAAACACGGACGAAGAAGTGATTTCCAAAACAAAATTCTACCATTGGTAACCATATACAAATAAATAAACAGCGTATTATTAATAACTTAATGATAATTTTTATACTCATATCGCGAGACACAAAAAAATGTTATTTAGATTGTGCCACTAAACTAGATTTTCAATTTTATGAACCGTATTAAAGAGGTTTTAGAACAAAATGGAATAAAGCAAGTTTGATTGGCTGTATAACTTGGAAAGAGGTGCAATTTGGTAAACCACTATGTTCAATAATCTCCAAACAAATATTGTAAACCAGCATAAAATTGCACATATAATAAATGTATGTGTAAAAGAACTATCAATTGATAATGAGTAATAAACTAAAATTTATTGATCTTTTTGCAGGCATAGGAGGATTTCATTATGCTTTGAAAGAATTAGGGCATAAATGTGTTCTTGCCAGTGAGATACAACCAGATTTAAGAAAAATGTATGCTATAAATCATCATGATCTTCCTTCAGAGAACATTATTGGGGACATCCATAATGATATTAGGACAGAGGATATTCCTTCTTTTGATATCTTATGCGCTGGATTTCCTTGTCAACCTTTTTCTCAAGCTGGGTATAGAATGGGATTGAATGACCCGGTGAATGGAAATCACTTTCTTAAACTAGTGGAGATTATAAACTTTCACAAGCCCTCTTATATTTTTTTAGAGAATGTTCCGAACTTAAGAGGGCATGATGACGGAAATACCTGGAAAATAATAAAAACATCACTAGAAAAGGAGGGGTATAAAGTAGATGAACGTATATACTCTCCAGATCAGTTTGGAGTGCCTCAGCATAGAAAGAGGATTTATATTGTAGCTATAAAAACTAATGGTAAAAAATTAGATATTATTTACCCGTCTCCAGAGGAAAATATAAATATCAATTTTAATGATTATTTAGAAAAGGGCCCTAACGAAGACATACCCTTAAAAGAAGAAACATTAAAACACATTCTTCATTGGGACAAGTTTGTTACGAATATCGCTGAAAAAGAAGGGAAAGATATTCCGCGCTTCCCAGTTTGGTCAATGGAGTTTGGTGCTACCTATCCATTTATGCCTAAAGCAACGAGCAAATATGCCCTATCAGACCTAAACAAAACCAAAGGTAAATTTGGTCTTTCCATAAATGCTAAATCAAGAAAGGACTTAGAAAACTATCTTCCCAAATACTCATTGACTGATCAAGATGTTTTCCCTAGATGGAAGACTAGTTATATAGAAAGTAATAGAAAATTTTTTTTGAGACATGCTGATTGGATAGAAGATTGGAAAAAGGATATTGTTAATTGGAAATTGAGTCATCAAAAATTTGAATGGAACTGTGGCACTAATGTAGACTATTCTCTAGAAGATAAAATCATTCAATTTAGACCTTCAGGAATTAGAGTAAAGAACAGAGATAGATTCCCAGCATTAGTATTGTCTACAACTCAAGTTCCAATCATATTTGATAAATATAAAAAAGGAGGAGCCGGATTTAGGTATATCACAAAGAGAGAGGCTGCAAACCTTCAAAGTATGCCAAAAGAGAACTTTGAAATAATGGATAATCATGTTTCAGCATATAGATCATTTGGAAATGCAGTGAATGTAAAAGTTATCAAGGAAATTGTAAGATCGGTAATTGGAACAGCAATAAAAACTATGAACAAATCAGATAAGGAAAAGATATGCTAAAAATAGGAGACAGCGTTTCAATAAAAATACAAACTGGGGTTTACGGGCAGTTTCGAAACTTAAACAATAAGGTTTGGTATGCTTTGGGCGAGTTCGTAGATAACGCTGTTCAAAGTTTTGAAAACAATAAGCATACATTAACTCAAATTCATGGAGCTAATTATTCTTTGGAGGTTAGAATAACAATCAATAAAGATGATGACTTTATTACAATAAAAGATAATGCTGCAGGCATTGGTTTGGATAATTACTATCGAGCTTTTGAACCTGCTCATATCCCTATTGATAATACAGGCTTGCATGAGCATGGCATGGGTATGAAAACTGCTGCCATTTGGCTTTCAAATGTATGGACTGTAAAAACAAAGGCAATTGGAGAAGATGAAGAAAGATTTGTGGAGTTTGATTTACAAAAAGTAATTAATGAAAAGAAGGAAGTTTTAAATTTAATTAAAACACCTAAGAACAAGGAGGAACATTACACAGAATTAACGCTAACTAAATTATCTAATAACTCACCATCTAATCATCAATTTGATAAGATTAAGAGACATTTAGCAAGTATATATCGAAACTTTATTCGATCGGGTGATTTGAAACTTTATATAAATGGGGAGTTATTAACCTATGTTGATCCCGAAATCTTAATGGCTCCTTATTTTAAAGACTTAGATGGTAAAGATATTTTATGGAAGAAGGAAATAGATTTTTCATTTAGCAAATATTCAGCAAAAGGATTTATAGGGGTGCTAAAGACAATGAGTACGAATAAATTGAATGGAATTTCTTTATTTAGAAGAGGAAGAGTTATTGTTGGAAGTCATGATGAAAAATACAGACCCAAAGAATTATGTGGGCAAATTGGCTCACCGAGGTACAAGAGAATATTTGGAGAGTTGGAATTAAATGGTTTTGGAGTTAGCTTTAATAAAGGAAGTTTTGTTGAAGTTGAAGACCTTGAAGCATTAATGAATGCACTAAAAATCGAAATATCTAATAAAGATTTTGATTTATATAATCAAGCCGAAAAATATGTAAAGCCTAAAGCTAAGGAACACAATATTGATGTTGCTAAAAAACTTGTAAAAGCATTTAAAGTAGCAAACAGAAATAAAAGTATTGATGATAAAACATCTGCTTTGGATGTCCCTCCTCCCGAAGATGAAGCTATTCAAAAAAAGAAACTTCAAAATGTTGAAACTATAGATTCTTATGTTGACAAATTTACTTTGAAAGGTAAAGATTATGAATTTAAGCAAGAGTTTATTACTGATCAAGAAATTAGCAGTTTGTATTTTTTGGAAATGGAGAAGAATTCAGACAATAAAATAAAAGTGGTTTATAAGATAAATTTGGCTCATGTTTTTTTTAGTCAATTTGAACAATTTAAAAAGGATTCAGATTACCAACCCATTGTAACTATTATAAAAACTCTGGTTCTTTCCGAGCTAATTGCTCCTGAAGAAGGAACAACCAATGGAAGTAATATTAGACTAAATTTCAATAAATTTCTAACCAATATTTAATGACTTCGAAAATTAAAATAATTAAGGAAGAAGGCAATTTTGAGGTCAAATTAGGAGAAAGAACTCTGGAATTAATCAAAAGATTGGAAAAGTTGAATGAGGAGGAAAAAGAGACTTTACTCAAAGAATCAGCAGAAATTTTATCACATTGTGTCAATCCTATTGATACCATTGGTCAAATTACTGGATTGGCTGTTGGATATGTTCAAAGTGGAAAAACAATGTCATTTACAACATTATCTACTCTTGCCATTGATAATGGATTTAGAGCAATTATCTATTTTGCTGGAACAAAAAACAACTTACTTGAGCAAACTACTAACCGACTAAAGAGGGACTTACTAACTTCATCAAAAAACAGAAAAAATTATAAAGTTTATCAGAACCCTTTAAGCGATGACAACCATACAAATAATATTCACAATGCCTTTAAACAAAGAAACTCTCCGACTATTCTAATTACCATTTTAAAATCGGAGAAATATATCACTGAATTAGCAAAACTTTTTAGTAGCTATGAAATAAAAACTGAATTAGGAAACAATGGCGTATTAATTATAGATGATGAGGCAGATCAGGCAAGTTTAAACCGCTATGCTAGGTCGAATTGTAAGTCAGCAGATTGGGAGGAAAACCAATACAGTTCTACATATGCTAGTATTTTGAAACTAAAATCAAGTTTACCAAATCATTCTTACATTCAATATACCGCAACCCCACAAGGTCCTTTGTTGATTAATTTGATGGATTTACTATCTCCTGAATTTCATGTGGTATTGACCCCTGGCGGAGCATATACAGGAGGTAAGGCGTTTTTTGTAGACAACCCGGATTTAATACTTGCTATTCCTCCGAAAGAGGTTTATCACCATAAAAAAAATAATCTCACAGAATGCCCTGAAAGCTTAGTAAATGCATTACAAGTATACTTAATTGGTGTTGCACTACAAGTTAATATTTATGAAAAGGAAGAATTCCTTTCTATGATGATTCATGCGGATAGAGAAACAGATGCTAGTAAGAAATTTATTTCATGGGTCAGTAATATTATAACTAGTTGGGGAGATAAACTTGCCTTACCGGATTCAGACCCAGGTAAATTAGAGTTATTAAGTTCTTTTGAAAAAAACTATAATGAAGCCGTTAGAAGGATAGATTCAACTCCTTCTTTTGAAAAAATTATGTTTGAGGTTTTAGAGGTAATTCTTGATACAAATATTCATTTGGTTATTGGGAAAAATAATCCTGAAGTTAAAAGTGGTAATGAAAAAATTGACTGGAATAATGCTTCTTCTCATATTTTAATTGGTGCAGATTTACTAGATCGTGGATTTACAGTTGAAGGACTTGCAATAACTTATATGCCTAGGAATTCTGTAAGTAAATCTAATGCAGACACCATACAACAAAGATGTCGCTTCTTTGGTTATAAAAAATCATATCTCGATTCTTGTAGAGTATACCTGCCAATCGATTCAATTCTAGACTATTGCGAATATGTAGAGCATGAAGAGATTATAAGGAAACAATTAAAATCATCAACCTTGAGGGAATTGGAGCAAGTGATGGTTTTAGGTGATCAATTGAACCCAACAAGAAACAATATTTTATCCGATGATGTTATACGTCACAAACTAAATGGGTGGAGGCAAATGAATGCGCTTGAGCATATCAATGAAAATATTGAGTATGTAGAAAATTTTATTAGTTCACAATCATTCGAGATTTATGAAGACTATGGAACTGTGCAAAGAAATCACAAGTTTATTAAGTTGCCAATTAACGATGTGATTGAATTTTTAAATAAATTTAAAATTGCCGGAGTGCCTGATGCCCTTAGAAAGTCTTCGACTATTCAATATTTGAGATATTTGGCAGATAAAAGCAAGATAGATTATGCTTATATATTTTTAATGGCTTACGATGCACCAGAAGGTCGAGAACGCAGACTTAATGATGTAAATGAGCACTTATTTATTAATAATATTTTTATGGGTCGATCAAATGATGGAGGTGAAACTTATCCTGGTGATAAAGGCATTAAGATGGATGACTCATTATGTATTCAAATACATAAAGTGAAATTAAAACATAATTCTTCGAAATGGAATCAAACAAAACTTTACACTCTTGGTCTATATTATCCTGAAGAATTGTCTCACACGCTAATTGGAATTGTAAATTAAACATGGTAGATCTTTTTAAAAAATATCTAAAACTTAAGGAGAAGGGCACTACAAAAGATGGTTTTATACTAGTTGACACTATTCCTGAAATTAACTGTCATAAAATGGGAGTTTCTAATGCTGGATTACCGATTTTTTTTATTGCAACTCGAGATCGTGATGAAAGTGCCCTTGACATCAAATTAAAACTGATTCAAGTTGAATTTCAAAAGAATTGTGAACTAATCTCTGAACAAGGAGAAAAGAAAAATGGAGTTTACAGTATAGTATCATTAAAATCTGACTCTGAAGAATTAGTTAAATACTTCATAAATACTGTATTTTATTTAATAAGACAATTAGAAGAAGATCCTTCATTTAGCCAGATTAAATCTGAATTAAATAATTTAGTTAACCTATTTCAGAGTTTAACTAAACCACCAAAAAAAACCATACAAGGTTTATGGTCAGAGTTATTATTTATTGAACAATCTGTAGATCCATACTATCTAATTGGCTGTTGGCATCAAAACAAATCTGATAGATATGATTTTAATGATGGCTATGAGAAATTAGAAGTTAAAAGTACAAGTAAGCCAAATAGGGTGCATCGATTCAGTTTAAGTCAATTGCAAGTAATAAGTAATACATTAGTTTTAATAGGTTCTACATTTACTATTGAAATAGCAAAAGGAGTAAGTGCAAATGACTTGATTCAAGAGATTAGTAGAAAGGTAACAGACTCATCATTAATGTTTAAAATAAATAAGGTAGTTGCAGAAACTATGGGCAATGAAATTGAACGCATCTACGATACATATTTCGATTATAAACTAGCCATAAATTCAATTAAATACTATGACATTCAAGATGTCCCTACGATTGTTAATGCTCTAATACCTCTGGAAATTACCAATGTTAAATTTGACTGTGATCTAACTGGAGTCTCTGAAATCCATGAACAATCAACTAACTCAAAATTATCAAACGCATTATTTTAAGAGGTATGAGAAAACTACCAAAAAAAGAACTGAAGGATCTGTTTATTACTGAAGTCGCAAAAGAAGGTGGTATATGTGCCAATAGCAATCCATTTATTCTTAAAATGGGAGGCTTTAGTTATTACGTGTTTATAAAGAATATATCACCAGCTTATTATAAGAACTATCCAGATATTACTCGAGTACAACTACCAACTAGCGACAGATTTAAAGTTGTGATTGATAGCGATTTAGAGTTTATTATTCTAGGATATGATTTAGAGAACGAAGTGTTTGTCTCATGGAATCCATACAAGATAAAGGATCGCCTGAACTCAAAGGGAAATGTATCTCTTTACTCAAGGTTAAGTTTACAATCAGAAGTGAATGTAAATCAATTCAAAGAAGGATATTTATCAAACGGGGATAAAATAGTGCTGTTCAAAAGAGAACAGCTAAATAAATTCTTCATTGAAATTGAAAGATTTTATGAAGATTTTAGTATCTCACAGGCAAATAGGAATTATATAGGTGAAAGAGATAATCACAACAACAATCTTGAAGTCGAGGAAATAAGAAAAATCATTGAACCTTTATTGTTGGAACATAAAGTATTGCAAGCGGTAAGTTTATTGGCTGATAAATATAAGGGTGGTCATTCTGATAGAGAATTAACATTTAAAGAATGGTTCGAAATTGTCAATGTTCATTATAAAAATCTATTTTAAACTCTTTGGTCTGCTTAAACAAAATGACATTTATGATTGGTTACATCATTGTTTAAATTAACAGGCACATCATAATTCAGGTTCCTTAGGTTGCCAAAGTAATTGAGTTAATAACAGACTATATCTATCAGAAAAATTCTAAACTAATAATATGTTCAATAAGGATTTTAAAATAAGTGAAACAAGGCAATTTGAAAGTCATATTTAGACAGATTGCAAGAACCTCGTTTTTATCATAATTCGTGTTAAGTAGAAAAAAAGCGGATGATTCCTTCACTTTTAGAGGTGTTAAGTATAAAATCTTGGAAATAAGATAAGATATGATAGAAACCATAAAATACGCTACCATAAGTAAGATCTACGTGAAAAATATGATTTTCTATGACAATAATAAATCTGATGAACTAATAAAACTGTGCAGATCTTATGGCATAACATATTTGCCAGGGCAAGATAGAAAATCTTGTTATCGCCTAGTTGATAATGAATTCCATTTATCAAAGCTAACCAAGGATCTCATCTGCTATCCATATGATAGATTATTTAATGAAGCTACTCTTCGAAAATTCGAAAGTGGTAATCATGACGAAGTCATGTTTGTTATTGAAGATGATAAAATAAAGGGTGTGGTCCACGTTGTTGACTATAACACAGATTTCATCAACTATGAATTTTTTAAAGCTACCTACCAATTTGAGAACCTATTGCGCCAATTATTAATAAATAACGGAGAAAACAATGAGAGCTTACTAAAATGGATGAGCTTGAAAGCCGAAAAAAATAATCATTGGAAAAAAAGACTTGAACAATGCGTCCCAAAAGAAGGATCGAAACTAATAGAGGAAAATTTAAGAAGAATAAATTGTAATCCATTTCAGACCTTTTTCTTAAATGATTTATTGTATTTCGTAGCTTCCAGAAAGTATGTTTCAAAAGGCTTTAGGCAAAATTTAGAATCAATAACAAGTATTAGAAATTGGGTAGCTCATAATAAAGACCTCACCCATAAGCCTCAAATAGAACATGGCCCATTATACAGAATAGAGGAACTTAAGGAATTTGTAAATAATGCGAATACTTTTTTCAAATGCTTTGAGGAATTAGAAGAATTAATTTTATCTGAAAACTAATAATGGGGCTACTTAAAGAAACTATTATTGAATTGAACAGACCCGCTATTCTCTTGGGGAATGGAATAAATTTATTGGAAAATACGTTTATTGATTGGAAGGCATTACTAAAAAAATTGGGAGGCAACGACATTAAATTTGAAGGTCTCACATATAATGAGATCTACAATTTCATAGAACTTAAAAAGGACGATGACAGGAAATTAAAAAACAATGTAGCCTTGGAACTTCAATCTCCAAAAAAATCAAGATTAGCTCCACATTCTTCATTTATTGAACTTATGGTGCAATATGATTGCCCTGTACTTACAACTAATTTTGATTTAGCCCTTGAAACATCTAAAGATTTAGAATCTTTCAGAATAACCAAAAAAGGTTTTACAAGATATTATCCTTGGGATATATATTCTGGAATAAGTCAATTAAAAACCCCGATAGATGGATTTGGCATATGGCATATTCACGGCATGACAAAATATTTAGATAGTATTAGATTAGGTTTAACTGATTATATGGGTAGTGTTGAAAGATCTCGTAAATGGATTCATAGAGGTCCTGATTCTCTATTTAGAGGCAAGGATCAATTATATTGGCCAGGAAAAGATTCATGGCTTCATATATGGTTTAATATGCCATTAATAATTGTTGGTATTAAATTAGAAACACAAGAGATTTTTATACGTTGGCTACTAATTGAACGCGAAAGGTATTTTAGAAAATTTGAAGTTAGACGAAGAAAAACTGTTTTTTTGAGTACTCGGAATGACACAAGAATAAATAATTTTCTTGAAAACTTAAACATAAAGCATATCACAACATCCTCTATTGATCACTATGCCCTCCTCTATTCGTGATAAAGAAAATATTGATTGAACAAAATAAAATAATAATAGATGGCAGTATTAGGAAGAATCATTATAGTTAATAACGAGCATATCAATTTGCGTTCAGGAGACGTAGTTGGTGACGTAATTATAGACAGGGACTATTTGCAATTAAGAACCTATGCAATGGGTGATGTAGATTGCGAACGCGGTTCTAAACAAAACATTCAGTTTACCAAAGAGAAAGCACGAGAGTTTAGAGATTTATTAAATGAATTTTTAGGTGAGTAGATTTTTATGAATCTATTATTGCAAAAATTGAAATTGATACTGGTGAAAGGTTATTAGAAAATTTAGATAACCTTGCTAAAAATAAAGTTAGGAGTTACCTCAATAATTTAAGAAGTATTGGTGATTTTGCAATTCGAAAGCATTTTAATGCTGTTCAAGAATAATGATAAAACAAACATTCACACTTGATTCTAGGTTTTTATTTAATATAAATAATAAATGAGCATACGTCAATTCGAAACCAACCAAGTAAAAGCACCATTTCTAGGAAAACCACATTACCCTATATCTGGCCTAGATCAATTAGGCTTAAACTTGACTAGCGAACGTATTTTTGATTTATTACTTCCAGGACTTAATAACGTAACACAGCGCATACGCTATTATTCTTTTTATTGCTGGTTCTTTGATTGGTATTCTACAACAATAAGAAACACTTCCCGGAGTAAACAAAATAATTATTTAAGACGTGCTGAATTTTTACTTGCACTTATTGCAGCATTTAGAAAACAAGGAGGTGTTCCTGGAATCACAAAAGCACTAACTATTTTCGAATCTAGCGATGAGACAATTGATCTTAAGGCAGGAACTCAGGAAGGCTCTAATAGTGAAGGCTCATATTGGAAAAATCCTCGTGGCGTACTAGGTCAGTATTACATAAGTTCCATAAAGCAAATGGGGATTCTTGGAGATCAAGGTGATAAGGAAGGATTATATATTCGTACAGATTTCGATCATCAAACTAAAGTATCAGGGAAGCAATTGGCAGATGCTTTTATTCAAAATACCTCAGCAAGTCTTCAAATTTTCACTGAAGCCATTGAAAACAATTACATTACTAAAAGAGAACTTGCGCATTTGAGCAAAGATTTTAATATGCTAGTTATTCCTGGTGCCAGTATGGAAGAACAATTATTATGGAAGCTATTTTCTGGTGTAGATAGACCTAAAGAGAATCAAGAAACTTATTTTAGAAAGGAAACAATCAAATTGCTGCTTTCTAACATTACTCAATATCAGAATGAGGAAAAATACAACCAATTAAATGTTCCTTTTTCTATTTATAGTTCTGGATGGGATTCTGATTATTCTACAACTGAAAAATTATGGTACTTTTTTATTTTAGAACAGTTTTGGAGTGTTTCTTGTACAGGCTGTCTAGATGCTTTTATTAATATATTAGATGAAGAGTCTAGTAATAATTGGATAGATGAAATAGAATTAATTAATCATATAGTCTCAAAAGTCATAAATCTATTTGAAGCGAAAGGGGCTAATGCACATGAGCGTTTGTTTTTTAAAAGTCCTTTTATGCAGGAATCAGTTGAAGAGTTAGTTTATCTCTCAAAAAAAGAAACTAATCCTTATATTAAAATATCTCTGACACTTTACGCCATACAAAAATTATTTCTCGAAAATGAGGATAGTGTTAGTGAACTTACAAACCTATCTAGCACCTTCAAAATACACACAGCCAGTAGTTTTCTTGTTGCTTATAACGATTTTGATTCAAAACGTGATTTCAATATAATTGAATTTGTTAAATATTTTATAACTCTTTACATTATTAATAGGCATCATTTTGTTGCTTTGAGAAAGCTAAACGCAACACAAAATAGCGCTAAATTCTATAGAGAAGATGGTATGATAAGATTTGTAGATCATTTTTTTTATGATTATTCATCACCAAGAATTCACACCTTATTTGACTTTATGCGTGACCTAAATATAATTGATTCTGAAACTACAACTTTAACAACTAAAGGTCTCGAACGACTAAACAATCTAGAACTATGAAAATAGAGCGTTCTAATATTCTAGAGTTGATAGGTACAGGAAAAAATAAATATCACAGTTGTGTTATTACAAGTTATAGCATTGATTTAGCTTTTTTTGAACAGCTTATATTGCCTAGATTAAGAAACGTAGGTATAACAAATATTAATTTATTTGTTGATGCTTCTATGTTAGAGAAGTATTTAGCTTCTCACTTAAGTAGCAGTTCTAAAAAGTTCAAAGCAAATTATAGTATAACCCCTGTACATATTGTAGGAGCTTTTCATCCCAAAATGCTTTTTTTAGCAGGTTTAGACAAAGGATATCTATCTATTGGTAGCGGTAATATTACGTCAAGTGGTCTTTTATATAATGATGAAATATGGTCCTCTTTTTACACGGGTAAAGAACGTACAGATACCCAACCTGTTTTTAATTCTGCTTGGAATTATATTCAAACATTGTCATTACACTGTTTTGATATCAACCGAACAAAAATTGGGTGGATAAATCAGCACTCTCCATGGTTAAACAAACTTGACAATATTTCTAACCTAACAAAATCTATAAAAGACGCTGTTTACAAATTATCCTATACTCAAAAAGATCATTCATTATACAAAGATGTTATTAGTGAGCTCTCTATAAATCCTAAAAGCATTAAAATCATTGCACCTTATTTTAATCGCTCTGGAGCATTTTTACAAACATTAATAGATGATTTGTCCCCTACGGAAATGCATTGTGTAGTTGACAAAGAAAATGGTTTG
Source organism: Sediminicola luteus (assembly GCF_040566555.1). GTDB lineage: Bacteria > Bacteroidota > Bacteroidia > Flavobacteriales > Flavobacteriaceae > Sediminicola. The sequence goes on from NZ_JBEWYP010000005.1 coordinate 148,471, forward strand.
CTTCCCGTAGATTTCAAATCAAGTAAAAGTGAATTTTCGGACTGGAGTGACGTGATTAAAAATGAAAACTCAAAAAGTATTCAACGTCTACACGCAAAAATGATTCAAATAGAATATGCTAAAGAGACAATTTTTATTCTAGGTAGTGCCAACGCAACTGTAGAAGCTTACGGCATAAGCAATAGATCCTTTAAAAATGATGAAGCGGTTATTACTATCAAATCTGAAAAACCCAGAGATTTTCTTAAAGAACTTGGTATTAATATTCCAAAATTAGGAACATTGAATATACAACAAGCTAAAAATGTTGAGATCCAAGATCTAGAATTTCCAAAATTCCTTATAAGAATAAAACATGCAGAACTCAATGATCAAAACTTAAAACTCACATTGGACAAGAGTATTTCAGAACCCTACTTCTTAAGAACTTTCAATAATGCCAATGAATTAATTGAGAAATTTGAATTATCATCAGAATCTACTTTAATTCAAACAACATTAATAAAAACCGAAGGTGTGTTTAAAGTCGGCATATTCGCTTTAGAAACACTTGAAAGAATTTCAACCTTTGGGTTAATACAGAATACCAACGTACTTAAAAAATCTAATCCAGATGAACGATTAGCACGCTTACAAAGTTTTGAACATCTAGATATTTTTAATTCTTTAAACTATGAGTTAGTATTAGATTTTTTAGACCAAGAACGAATATTCAAAGAGAGTGCAACTGCTCAATATCCATCGATAGCAGAAATGGGTGTTAAAGAAGACGAGGGGGAAATAATTTCGGAAAGAGAATACAATAAAAATGCAAGCCTTGCTCTTGATGAACAAGTTACTAGTGAAAATATTACATCTTTGGTGGAAGAGTTTCTAGACGTACTAAAGATAAGAGAAAACCAAGAAGAAATTTCTAGTAATAGTGAAGAAAAGGCTCTTAACGCTGGAGATGATGGTATTGATGAAAACACCACCTTAAAACACACTCAAAAAGACACTAGTACAAAAGAAGGTCAGCGTATTACTCATAAAATTGAAAAAACAATCAAATCTGTCTATTCTTTGATTCTAGCAAGATATCAAATTGGGATTCCACAAGAGACTCGTTCTTTGAATGCTCTTTTCATAGGATATCATATACTATTACATTTTTGGGAGGAAACTTATACAGAAGACATAAGTACAATTAAAATACGTTATAAGAAATTAAAAAACCTCAATAAATTAGAAAATCATTTTGATCTCAAACGATTAGAATCTCAAATTGAATCTGCTATAAACGAAGTGAGTTATACTATAGATTATTCCAAACTTAATAAACTTTCACAATTTATTGATAACCAAGAAGAATTTAAAATAACTGGCACACCATCAGAACCCATAACCCTTCATCATCCTTATATTAATGGAAAATACATAGAATCGTATACGGATGATAATTTGATATATAATTTACTTAATAATGGTGTATCTAATATACTGCGGTCTATTAAGAACAAAGAACTACTCTTAACTGAAACCCAAAAAATTAAGCTCCTCGTGCTTACCAATCGTATTTTAAATCTCATAAAATGGAAATATAATTTTGAATATTATAAAAACCTCTTTCTTTTAAACTTGTATGAAATAATAAAAGCTGAAGAACTTCTACTTGGAAATAACATAAAGGATCTTAAGGATATTAAGGATTCTGACATCTTCAAACAATACACGACATACAAAATGATGCTGTTAGAAGGTAAATTGACATCAGTACCACTAGGTTCACACCTCGTAAATTCTATAATTTACAGCACACAATTAGGCTTCTGCAAGCTAAAAGTGGTTAGAAAAGATAATAAAATAGATTTAGATAGTCCGTTGGGAGAAAGCTTCAATTTTGGTGATTACAGAGGATATTTTAAAGTTTTTGTTGGACAAAACATAAAGCTATTTTAATGCTTACACCTCAAATAACTAAATTAAACAATGATATTTAAATTATAAATTCACTTAAACCTTTTGAAATTAAAAAATTTTAACCCTGTATAATACAGACTAACATGGAAAGACTCATGCTTTCTAAAGCAACACTAATAGGAGGATTATAATGCGAAAAATCTTTGTACTTATACAATCATAATTACAATTTAAGGAATGTTATTTCTCAGCAGCAAGCTATTTTTGATCAAGGTACAAATGTTGGTATTTTAGCCCAAGAGTTATTACCTAAAGGTGTAGATGCATCCCCTACCAGCTATTGCAAAATACAAGAATCTATTTATAAAACTTAAGATTTTATTGGTTATTTGGTCAGAAAAGAAGTTCTCCTACCACTAAGGCTAATGACCATATTATCTTCAAAATTGATGGGGCTCTCTCCAAAGCGTTCCAGAAAAATTTTTCGCAAGGCCAAGAGCTTTAAAGCTTGTGCATGCACGCCCACAATACCTATGTTAACTTCTCTGTTGTATTGTTCTAGTATAGATTTATTAGACAGGTTTATAAGGTCCCTGTAAAACGTCTTAAATGTCTCTTGGTCTCCTTTACGGGAAACAAATACGTATTTCATAATACATTCTTTTTTAGGGTTAATGCATCAGGTAAAGAATAATATACAGTGGATAATCATTTGTTTTGACTGGACTGTCCGTATGCTGAACCACCGTGGCTTTTGTGCTCGGTTGGTACGCAATATTGCGCTCCTGATACTCCCCTAAAAGTAAAGATTTTTAATAACAGAACCAAAAAATTAAAGTCATACAATCCGTATATCAATTACGTTAATTAGAATACCCCAACGTGCAATCCAGTTTGGTGAAATTATTTTTTATTTTTATTACCATAAAATTTTTCCGCATCCACAATTAGATTTACAATCAACAGCATCTTATCGCACTTTGGGCATTCAAAATCCATCACAGCTTCATGTATCTCTCCAAATGCCTCCTTGGTAGCACCTTTCCAACCACATTCACAAGCAAGTTGTAACGTTTCTGACTGCTTGTTATATTCTGAGACATGTATGTGTTTTGCCATATATTATTTTTTGTAATTATCGCTTTAAATAGTTTTCAAAAATTAATTCACTTGACTTCATCTCATTGTCAAGCTTTTATTTTGGAGAATATACTATAACAAATACAATAATTCTTAATTATTGAGTTTATATACTATAGCTAATGATGAATTACTGACAGTAATAAGTCAAAGCCTTTCAAAAACTTATGATAAATACTGAATTAGTCAGAAAAAAGATAAGAGCATTTATAATATTAAATATTTTTATTTGGACGATCAACATAACGCTACTGATACTCTCTATCTATCATTATTATCTAAACAACTATAACCTAAACATGGATATTTACTTCATGATATTATTAGTATTGAATATCCTTTCGTTTTACTTGACCTATAAAATTGCAGACAAACTCCAATTTCTAAAATATCAATTCAACCATTTTACCAACCTAAATTAACCCTTATGTACAAAGACTTATTTGAAAATTCCAAACCTGAAAAAGTATATGTTCATTGCCCTAGTTGTGGCTATGGTTTTACACATAAGAAAAAATTTAGCGGTAAGATTACTGGTGGTAGTGGAGGAGCAGCTGCCGGCGCAATGTTGGGCGCTAAAGTAGGGCTGGCCATGGGGCCTTTGGGTGCAATGGCAGGTACTATTCCTGGGGCAATACTTGGAGGAATTTTTGGTAAAGACTTAGGCAAAAAGTATGACAACCCAAGATGTCCATTATGCGCAACATCCTTCTCACTTCCAAACAATTTAAAATAAAATTTTAACCCAACTTGATATGAAAACCTACTTATCTGAAATAGTACCAAAAATCCAGCATTTTTCAAAAAAATTAAATGATCTGACAGTATTACAGCATCAGAATTGGGTATCCATAAGTGAAATCAACGAACAAAAAATTGTATATATATTTAGAAAAAATGGGCAGTTGTTGATCTCTGAAAATGGATTGATTACCAAGGCCGTGTATGAATACATAAATTCTGAAACTTTGATGATTGATTATAATGACAAATCAATGCTCCTAAAACATGGCTTTTTAGATGAAGACGTAATGGCACTAAAAATAGATGGTAACGATGGCTTCGCATTCTTTGTTAATGAAACGAATTCAACCCACGAACTGAATACGATTGAAGACACAAATAAATTTTTAATTACTAAATATCTGAATGAATTACAAGAAGTAAAAAATAAAGAACTAGAAAATAAAAAGTTTTACTATTTGGACAAAAATACACTCGAGGAACATGGCCCTTATTCTTTCAAGAAAATTCAAATTAAGCTAAGACAACAAAAGGTGAGTAGATCATTTTATGTTAGAGAAACTTGGCAACCAGATTATTCAGGTAAGAGAAGAATAGAGGATTTAATCACTGCATTTAATGATATTTAGTCAATTTTATCTTGGAACTCTTTTTATAAAATTGGTCATATTATCCCTTAATTAATTCCAATACATTTACCCATCCTTGAATAACCCAAATCCCAAACAAGTCAAAGATTAAAACAATATAGTCAGCCTTCCTACAATCATCTTCATAATTTTAAGCATGTAACCAATGTTACTGCACAACTGTTTTAGAATTGGTATTTTTAATACTTCAAAACAAAGACGATTATGAAAGTAGAACAATTTGAATATAAGCCCTTATCACACTATTCCTATGCCCTTATCAGCGATGGGGAAATGGCCATTATAGATCCGGAGCGGAACCCCATGCAGTACTATGCTTTTGCAAAGGCCAACAATGCCAAAATAAAAGCAGTCATAGAGACGCATCCGCATGCAGATTTTGTGAGTTCGCACCTGCAGATCCACAAAGAAACCGGGGCCACCATTTACAACAGTGAGAAATTGGGGGCAGATTATCCCCACCACTCCTTTGACGAGGGCGATAGCATAAAAATTGGGAAAGCCACCCTAAATGCCATCAACACCCCTGGCCATTCCCCAGATAGTATCACCATCGTTGCCAAAGAAGGAGACAAAACCATCCTCTTTACGGGCGACACCCTTTTTATAGGTGATGTGGGCCGACCAGACTTACGTGAAAAAGCCGGTAAGATGAAGGCCAAACGCCAGGAGCTTGCCGAGGCCATGTACAATACCATACAGGAAAAATTCACCCATTTGCCGGATGATGCCATCGTATATCCCGCCCATGGTGCCGGGTCGCTCTGTGGGAAGAGCATGAGCGATGCCAATAGCAGTACCCTGGGCAACGAACGGATGGGGAATTGGGCGTTTAAAAAACAGACCCAAGAAGAATTTGTAGACACCCTGCTCGATAGTCAGCCCTTTATTCCCTCCTATTTTGGGTATAACGTGGATGTGAACAAAACGGGGGCAGCAACGCTTAGAAATGCCATTGCGGGAGTGCCCTTTCAATTGGATGCCTCCGCAAAAGGACTGATCGTGGACGTGCGGGAGGAAGCGGAATTTAAAAAAGGCCATCTCAAAGGGAGTATCAATATTCAGGCAACCTCCGAAGATTCGAAGTTCGAAACCTGGTTGGGGGCCATCGTGGCACCTGAGGAGAAATTCAGCTTGGTCATCGACAAGCCCGAGGATTTGGAACCCATGTTGCACCGGGTGGCGAAAATTGGGTACGAAAAACAATTGCAGGGCGTCCTGACCCTTTCCAAGGAAAGTTTACTAAAAATGAAGCCCTTGGATCTGCAGGATTTCAAAAAGAACCCGGACAAGTATACCATTGTGGACATCCGCAACCAGAGCGAGATCAACGAGGGCAAGTTTTTTGAAAAGGCCTTGGAACATCCCCTCAATGAGCTACGGGAATCGGCAAAGAACATTCCGACCAACAAGCCTGTTGTGGTGCATTGTGCCGGTGGGTACCGCAGTGCTGCCGGGAGTAGTATTCTGGAATCCGAATTGGATGGGGTTACGGTCTTTGATTTGAGCGAGGATGTGAATGACTTTAAGAAATAATGGTCATTGCGAGCGTAACGGAGTGGAGCGCGGCAATCTCATGAATGGAACACGAAAAGGGCAGATTGCTTCGGCCAAAAGGCCTCGCAATGACGGCAGGGACAAGCAGATTGCTTCACTGCGTTCGCAATGACGGAAAACAACTGTCATTGCGAGCGGACCGCAGGGGAGCGCGGCAATCTTTATGAATGGAACCTGGAAGGGACAGATTGCTTCGGCCAAAAGGCCTCGCAATGACGCAAACGAACTGTCATTGCGAGCGGAACGGAGAGGAGCGCGGCAATCTCATGATTGGAACCCGGAAGGGACAGATTGCTTCACTGCGTTCGCAATGACGGAAGCTAAATGTCATTGCGAGCGGACCGCAGGGGAGCGCGGCAATCTTTATGAATGGGACACGAAAAGGGCAGATTGCTTCGGCTAAAAGGCCTCGCAATGACGGTAGGGAAAAGGAAAGGCAGAAAAAACTGTCATTGCGAGCGGAACGTTGTGGAGCGCGGCAATCTCATGAATGGAACACAAAAAGGACAGATTGCTTCGGCCAAAAGGCCTCGCAATGACGGCAGGGACAAGCAGATTGCTTCACTGCGTTCGCAATGACGGAAACTAACTGTCATTGCGAGCAGAACGGAGTGGAGCGCGGCAATCTCATTAATGGAACTAAAAAGCAAAAATGAAAGAAGGCTTTGTATACATACTCACTAACAGAAACAACACAACTCTTTACGTTGGGGTTACTTCCAATTTAATACTGCGCATACAAGAACACAAAGAGAAGAAGGACAAAAATTCGTTTACGGCCAGATACAACCTAAGTAAGTTGGTGTATTACGAAACGTTTCAAAACATGGGTGATGCCATAGCCAGGGAGAAACAACTAAAAAGCGGTAGCAGGGCTGACAAAATAAAATTAATAGAACGTGAGAATCCTGAGTGGAAGGATTTAAATGAAGGTTAGGGCAAACAACAAACAGATTGCTTCACTGCGTTCGCAATGACGGTAGTTTCAAGGGTCATTGCGAGCGGAACGCAGTGGAGCGCGGCAATCTTTTAATTGGAACCTGCAAAGGACAGATTGCTTCGGCTAAAACGCCTCGCAATGACGGCAGAGAAGAACAGATTGCTTCACTGCGTTCGCAATGACGGAAGATTTGCAATGACGGAAGTGTAGCATTTCTATTGGTTAGGACACATAAATTATGGATAACGTTCCCATTTTTGCAATAATATTTTTAAGTTAGCCTCTTGGTATTGCCAAGAACGATAATGCAGGTAGCATTTAAAATTATATTAAATACTAAAATTTGAGACCAGTTGTATTGATTATTGATGATGATATGGTATCGCAATTTTCTACAAAATATGTGGTAAAACAATGTGAGCAAGACGCCTTGGTCTACATGAGCGATAATGGAGAGGATGCCCTACTACAACTGTCGCAGTTCATATCAAACGGTGAGGATTTTCCGGACGTAATCTTCCTGGACCTTGTAATGCCTGGTATGGGAGGTTGGGAATTTATTGAGCGATTTCAAAAAATGCCCGGGCTGACAAAAAATACCAAAATCTACATATTATCGGCTTTTACAAGCTCCAAGGACAGAAATAAGGCCAAAAACAATTCGTATATAGCTGGCTTTTTTGACAAGCCCATCACCAGAAATATTGTCCATTCCATCTTTCCTTCCTATACCCTTTAGGGTAATGACGGCAGGGGACAAACAGATTGCTTCACTGCGTTCGCAATGACGGAATTAAACTGTCATTGCGAGCGAAATGAAATGGAGCGCGGCAATCTCATTAATGGAACACGAAAGGATCAGATTGCTTCGGCCAAAAGGCCTCGCAATGACGGTAGGGAAAAACAGATTGCTTCACTGTGTTCGCAATGACGGAATTAAACTGTCATTGCGAGCGAAATGAAATGGAGCGCGGCAATCTCATCAATGGAACCCGAATTGTACAGATTGCTTTGGCTAAAACGCCTCGCAATGACGGCAGCGAAAAACAGATTGCTTCACTGCGTTCGCAATGACGGAAGCCAACGGTCATTGCGAGCGGAATGAAATGGAGCGCGGCAATCTTACCAATGGAACCCATAAGAGACAGATTGCTTCGGCTAAAACGCCTCGCAATGACGGCAGGGACAAACAGATTGCTTCACTGCGTTCGCAATGACGGAATTAAACTGTCATTGCGAGCGGAACGAAGTGGAGCGCGGCAATCTCATCAATGGAACCAGTAATGGGCAGATTGCTTCGGCTAAAACGCCTCGCAATGACGGCAGGGAAAAGCAGATTGCTTTGGCTAAAACGCCTCGCAATGACGGCAGGAAAAAAACAGATTGCTTTACGACACTCGCAATGTATTTTGGGGACTGGCCTCTTTTGGTGCTTTCAGATTAATATCCAACAGGTTCACATCCTCATCGGACACAAAATTGTAATACCCAAAAAAATCAAAGTCGTGCTTCTTCAACACTTTCATCAGGTCCTTGACCAACAGTTCACGTTCGGTATGAGAAATAGGCTTGTCGTTCTTCTTGTAGTAGAAACCGTTTACTTTTAAATTTTTCTCCATGTGAGATTCGGGGGTTAGCATGTTTATTGTCCAGCTCCTTTTGGGAGCCTTCTAGGTTAAGTTTATTCGGCTCAAAACTTTTTGGGAAGCTTTGATGCCGTTGCCAATTGAAAACGGTCAATTATGGCTCATATTGCCCTTTCACCGCGTATTTTAACGAAAAATATCCAAAAAATTTAATCGCTTTTCTTCGTCAGATTTCTAAAAACCTGACTGTCAATTTACAACCGTCGGAACCGGGAAGGAACAGATTGCTTCACTGCGTTCGCAATGACGTTGGGGAAACGAAAAACAGAACAAAAGGTCATTGCGAGCGGAACGAAGTGGAGCGCGGCAATCTCATCAATGTAAACCGGAAAGGGCAGATTGCTTCGGCCAAAAGGCCTCGCAATGACGGCAGGGACAAACAGATTGCTTCACTACGTTCGCAATGACGGAATTAAACTGTCATTGCGAGCGGAACGGAGTCGAGCGCGGCAATCCCATCAATGAAACCGATATGACATTAATTCATGACTTCAGACCCTGATTTATTCTAAATGCTTTTCCAAAAATTCTACCACTCGTACGTAGGCAGTAATACGGTTGTCCATCTTACGAATGCCATGGCCCTCATCAGGGAATCTCAAGTATTCCGCAATGCCACCATTATCTCGGATACCTTGAACAAACCGGTCCGATTCTGTAATCGGATCCCGTGGGTCATTGGCCCCATGGAGTACCATTACAGGTGATTTAACCTGATCTATATATTTTATAGGGGAGATGGACTCGAAGAATTTGCGGTCTTCTGGGTCATCGATGTCCCCGTACTCCAATCGGTCACTAGCTTTGAGATAAGGTGCTGCCCCTTCCAAGGCTGTGATCCAGTCGGAAACCCCTACGAAGGCAACGCCACAACTGAAGACATCGGGTAAACGGGTCATGGCTGCCATTGTAAGGTAGCCTCCGTAAGAACCACCCATGACTGCCACCTTATTCTTATCTATTATCCCTTCTCGGGAAAGGTAGTTTACAGCGTCTTCAAGATCGTACAGTTCACTTTCCCTTTTACGCCTATCGTTCTCGCGGGCATAGGTTTTCCCATAACCCGTAGATCCCCTAAAATTAAGATCGAATACCGCGAATCCTTGAGCTACCAAGTATTGGGTTACAGCACTAAAAGTTGGCCTTGCTTGAGCTGTAGGCCCTCCATGGACAAGAAGCACCAAAGGGGTTTCCTTGTTCATTTCCTTTATTGGATATAGAAGCCCATGAATCGTGAGACTGTCACGGGATTGGAAACTATGTGCCACGGGATGTACCATCTTATCGAAATCCAAACCGGCATTATTGGAACGGGTCACGCGCCGCACTTCCTTACTTCCTGCGGTGCCTGCCCATAGATCTCCAGGTATGTTAGGGCCAAAAACATTAGCTAATAGTGTTTTACCGTTTTCAGCCTTTCGCAGTACATAAACTCCATTGGGCCACTCGGGAGGTGTAATTTCTGATCGGTCATTCAGGTCCATGATATGGTGTTTGCTAAACCCGTTGTCATTAGCTACCCAGTGAATTATATTTTGTTTGTCGTCGTATAGTATTTGGTCAATATCAAAATCTTCCTGAAGTATATACTCCATGTTACCGGTTTTAATATCAAAACGGGCTATACCCAGATACTCCGCATCGTTATTTGTTCGAAGAAAGAAAGAGCTCCCATCTTGCTTCCAATGGATATCAGAAAATTGGGACCTGTCCCCTTCACTAGTTATTGGACTAAGGGTAGCATCTGGAATGTTCAATAAAAATAGGTTATTCGCGTCTTCCGCTATACTCTCCACAATTACCACCATATTGCCATCAGGGGAAAAGGAAATAGGGTAATATCCCATTTTTCCCTCGTAAACTTTTTTATCTGTATTTGTACCAATATCAAAAACGTGAATATCATAATCAGTACCATTGCGCTCCGTAGTAGCATACACAAATTGGGAGCCGTCCTTTTTGAAATCCCCAAATTCCCTGAAGGCATCTGAAGGAGGCAACAATTCTTTTTCCTTCAGGCCATCTGCAGAAACTAGGTAATATCCCATGCGCTCATTTCCCTCTTTATCTGTAGCGTATAGGATTTCCTCATGAGCGGGGCGCCATTGGTGAAAGGTTACCGAATTGCCATAAGTAAGTTGCAATGGGGCTGACAACTGAAAAGTTTCCGTAATCCAAACCTGAGGCTCCCCTGTAAGATCTGTACGGTACGCCACATGTAATCCCTCAGGCGAAATAGAAGGAGCATAAGCATCCTGTACATTCAGGAATCGTACAATATCCGGTTCGTTAGATCCAGCGAGGGCAACCCTGTTGGCCACCGCTACAGGGATATCAGATTCAAAGGCGTCTTTTTTTTGCTCTTGCTTTTCTTCTCCGCAGGCCATCAGTATTAGTAACAGAAAAAAATAATGTGAAAGTTTCATATTGTATTAATTTAGAAGGATGTTGAGTTTCATTGGCCAAAAAATAAGCCTTCGGAGGTGTAGAAAAGATAATACATTATTTTCTATTATGGAATGTATTTACTCAAAAAAGCCAAGGTTTGAGTGATGGTGATGCATATATATAAATTAAATATCGAAAATGTGATTGACCAAAACTGCACTGAAATTATCTATTGACAACTCTTTAGAAATCAATACAATAGAATTTAATCTTAAAAATTACTTTTGTTTAAAGAATATAATCTATATGTTAGCGTTAAACCAACATATAAAACTTTAAAACAAAAAGCATGAAATTTTCACTTTACCTATTATTTTTCTTTACTGTAAGCTTATCCTTTGCCCAGACCCATTTGTATGTGCACAATGATGCGGATGCCTATGTCGCCAAAACCGAATCCATGGCGATCATCCCATTTGATGTACAAGTTAAATTACGACCAAAACAACTAAAGGATTTTACCTCTGAGCAAATCACGGAAATGGAACGTAAGGAGGGGCTTGATGTGCAAAGAGCCATGCATTCATGGTTTTTGAAGCGTAAAAAAAGAGGGTCAATGAATATCAATGTACAGTCACCTTCCAAAACTAATGCGCTCCTAAAAAAAGCAGGGGTAGACCTTACTGAATTGGATGCTTATTTGGTAAGTGAATTGGCTACAATTCTAGGTGTAGATGCCATTATCAAAGGTTCCATGGAAACTTCCAAGCCTATGTCTGATGCGGCAAATATCGCCATTGGAGTATTATTTGGTGGTTTTGGTGCTTCTAGTCAAGGAATTATCAACATGGACATTGTAAACGCTTCAGACGATGAGTTGGTAGTCAATTACAATAAGAAAGTAAAAGGTGGATTGGGTACCAATGCCGATGACATGATCAACACCCTAATGCGTAAGGTAACCAGACGTATTCCATATACGCAATAATCAAAAGGTCATTTTGATCATTTAACTATCACATAGACTAAATAATAACCAACAAACCAAACCTTATGTTTAAAAACCCTTTTTCCTTTGAAGGTCGTATTAGAAGAACTGAATATGGCTTGAGCTATTTGATTTACATGTTTATCTATTTCACTGCATTGACCATACTGCAATTGGGAGGGGATTATGCTGCAATGATTTTCTTTATTTGCCTTATACCATTATTATGGTTTATGTGGGCACAAGGGGCCAAAAGATGTCACGATCTCGGTAATAATGGCTGGTATCAATTAATTCCATTTTATGTGTTTTGGCTTCTATTTGCGGATAGTAAACCTGGCACCAACGAATATGGAGATAACCCAAAACATGCCGAGGCCAACTCAAGAAATGATTATCAAGATCGATCCCTACAGTAAACTTTTGTACAATTGAAATCTAGATAAATTTTCCCAGTATAGGTCCCATTGGAATAAAGTCATTGCGAGGTTAGCGCGGCAATCTCATTAATGGAACCCGGAAGGGACAGATTGCTTCGGCTAAAACGCCTCGCAATGACTGTGGGATTGACTTTGACGGTTGTGTCGCAATGACGGTAGAAAAAAACTGTCATTGCGAGCGGAACGAAGTGGAGCACGGCAATCTCATGAATGGGACACGAAAAGGGCAGATTGCTTCACTGCGTTCGCAATGACGGTGGGGAAACGAAAGGAAGAAAAAAACTGTCATTGCGAGCGGACCGCAGGGGAGCGCGGCAATCTCATAAAAGGGACACGAAAAGAACAGATTGCTTCACTGTGTTCGCAATGACGGATTCAAAAGGTCATTGCGAGCGGAACGGAGTGTAGCGCGGCAATCTCATTAATGGAACACGAATGAGTCAGATTGCTTCGGCCAATGGCCTCGCAATGACGGCAGGGAAAAACTTAAGGCAGAAAAAACTGTCATTGCGAGCGGACCGCAGGGGAGCGCGGCAATCTCATGAATGGGATACGAAAAGGGCAGATTGCTTCACTGCGTTCGCAAGGACGGATTCAAAAGGTCATTGCGAGCGGAACGTAGTGGAGCGCGGCAATCTCATTAAAGAACCAGTAAGGGACAGATTGCTTCGGCCAAAACGCCTCGCAATGACGGTAGAAAAAAAAGATTGCTTCACTGCGTTCGCAAATGATGGTGGGGAAAAAGTTAATGGTGGTCCATAAAAAAAGCCTCTCTAAAAAGAGAAGCTTTTTTAACTAAGTACAGGCGGAGAGACTCGAACTCTCACACCTCACGGCACTAGATCCTAAGTCTAGCGTGTCTACCAATTCCACCACGCCTGCATTTCAATAAGTAATAATGAGGCACTAGATCTAACTCTAGTTGGCTACCTCCCGATAGCTATCGGGACCACCACGCCTGCATTTCAATACCTCCTTAAAAAGTCGGATTTTAACATCCAATTTGGTTTATTCCAATAGCTATTGGGACAACCTCACCTTTAAAAGGACTGCAAATATAAAGCAAATTTTGTATTATGAAATACTTAGTCAATAAAAAGTTCTTTTTTGTATTTTTATGCCTCATTAAAACATTCTATGCAAGACATATCAGCTTACGTTGCCCAAAATAAAGAACGCTTCATCAATGAGCTAGTCCAACTCCTAAAAATTCCATCCGTCAGTGCCGATCCTGCTTATTCCCAGGATGTTATGGATGCCTCGGCTTCCGTAAAAACCTCCCTTTTAGAGGCGGGCTGCGACACCGTGGAAGTCTGTGAGACCAAGGGATACCCCATTGTGTACGGAGAAAAAATAATTGACCCAACCCTGCCCACCGTCCTGGTATACGGACATTACGATGTACAACCCCCAGATCCGGTTGAACTATGGGACTCCCCTCCTTTTGAGCCCGTCATAAAAAATACGGAGCTGCATCCCGAAGGAGCCATCTTCGCTAGAGGTGCCTGCGACGATAAGGGACAAATGTATATGCACGTAAAAGCATTGGAATATATGGTAAAACACAACCAGCTTCCGTGCAATGTGAAATTCATGATAGAAGGGGAAGAAGAAGTAGGTAGTGAAAACCTCTCAGAATTTGTGGCCAATAACAAGGAGAAGCTCGCCAATGATATTATCCTTATTTCCGATACCGGAATGATCGCCAAGGACGTCCCTTCCATTACCACGGGACTTAGAGGCCTCAGCTATGTGGAAGTGGAAGTAACCGGCCCCAATAGGGACCTGCATTCTGGACTTTATGGAGGCGCGGTGGCGAATCCGATCAACGTTTTGACCAAGATGATCTCCTCCCTTCACGATGAAAACAACCATATTACCATTCCCGGGTTTTACGACAAAGTAGAGGAACTCTCCACAGCCGAGCGTGCCGAAATGGCCAAGGCCCCCTTTAGCTTGGAGAAATACCAGAATGCCCTACAAATTGCCTCCGTTTACGGGGAAAAAGGATATACTACCAACGAACGCAACTCCATTCGTCCAACCCTGGATGTCAATGGAATTTGGGGCGGCTATATTGGCGCCGGTGCCAAAACCGTGATTGCCAGCAAGGCCTTTGCCAAAATCTCCATGCGCTTGGTCCCAAACCAGGATTGGAAGGAGATCACCCAACTTTTCAAGAACCATTTTGAAAGCATCGCCCCTGCCGGAGTTACGGTAAAGGTTACGCCCCACCATGGTGGGCAGGGCTATGTAACACCCATTGACCATATCGGTTACAAAGCAGCATCCAAGGCCTATGAGGCTACCTTTGGGAAAACGCCCATTCCACAACGTAGTGGCGGGAGTATCCCCATTGTTTCCCTCTTTGAAAAAGAATTGGACAGCAAGACCATCCTTATGGGATTTGGCCTGGATAGTGATGCCATACATTCCCCTAATGAGCATTTTGGGGTGTGGAACTACCTAAAGGGAATTGAGACCATCCCTCATTTCTACAAACATTTTACGGAGCTTTCCAAATAAAGCACATTGTTCCAAAGGGCGGAGTCGGGCGTAATTAACCTTCCGACTCCGCTCGAGGGGACAAATGACAACTACGCTACATTCCTTCTTGGGCGTTCCCCTGCGGGTTGCTCTTTCCGCTATATCTTTTAATAATAGGCTTACCAAATAGCGTAAATCCGAACCATCCCTCATTAAAAGGATGCCGCTGCAATAGCTAACGCTTTTCAATTAATTATTACTCTACACTTGTAGAATTGAAATAATTGTTCTATGTTTGTAGAGTACACTCTAATATTGTAGACCATGCAGCTCTCAAAAACCGAAGAAGAATTAATGAACCACCTATGGAAACTGGAAAAGGCCTTTATGAAAGACCTTTTGGAGGCCTATCCGGAACCTAAACCAGCCACCACCACCGTGGCCACTCTTCTAAAGCGCATGAATGACAAAGGATTTGTAGCCTATAATTTGTTCGGCAACTCCAGGGAATATTACCCCTTGGTGAAAAAGAAAGACTACTTCTCCAAGCATGTCAATGGCCTTATCAAAAACTTTTTCAATGACAGCGCTTCCCAGTTCGCATCCTTTTTTACCAAGGAAACGGACCTCACAAAAGAAGAGTTGGAAGATCTAAAAGCCATCATTGATGTAGAACTTAAAAAGAAATAATTATGTGGATCTATCTCTTAAAATTTAGCGCACTCCTGGCCATTTTCTTGGTGTTCTACAAGGTCTTTTTGGAACAGGCCACCATGCACCAATTCAAACGATTCTACTTATTGGGGGCTTTCCTTGTTGCCATGAGCATTCCGGCCATTACCTTCACCGAATATGTTTTGGTGGAACCGCAAACCTTCAGCACAGATTTTGTACAAGCCTCAAGTTTAGGGCAAAATCACACCCTTATAAATGAACCCATTACTTATTTTCCCTATATCCTATGGGGTCTCTACGGACTTGGGGCAGCCTTGTTCGCCATCAAATTTTTAATCAACCTATCAGGGGTCATCAAAAGGATCAATAATAATCCGAAAGAAAAGTCCGGTCCCTGCCAACATGTTTTGCTGCAAGATCCAATAGCACCACATACCTTTTTCAGCTATGTCTTTTTCAACAAGAAAAAATACATATCGCACCAGATTCCACAAGAAGTTTTCTGGCATGAAGAGACCCACGCCAAACAAAAACACAGTCTGGATATTCTACTATTAGAACTCCTGCAAATTGTACTATGGTTCCATCCCCTGATCTATATTGCCAAGCATTATATAAAATTGAACCACGAATTCTTGGCAGACGAGGCTGTCTTGAACAAAGGTGTAACCACCTCTACCTATCAAAAAATATTACTGGCATTTTCTTCTCCAGATATTCCAGAACCAATTTTATCAAATTCAATCAATTATTCATCAATCAAAAAACGAATCATCATCATGAAAACACACACCTCCAAAAAAGCCCTTTGGCTCAAAAGTCTATTGTTGCTGCCGCTATTGGCACTACTCCTCTATAGTTTTAGCGATAAACAAATTGTGGAAATTGAGCGGAATACCAAAAGTTCAGAAACAACCACACTAGCACAAGTAGGCACGGTAAGCCAAACCATCAACGGGCAGGACATTGAGATTCTCATCAACAAAAATGGACAGCTATCGGTCAATTCCTATTTTGTAAAAATGGAGGACTTAAGTTCCTATTTAATGAAATACAACCAAGACCTTTCCAAGGAACAACGGTCACAAACCATCCGATCTTTTATCACCATAGATAAGGACACCCCAAAAGAAGTTATTAAACAAGTGGAAGCTATATTAACGGACTATGGGGTGGCAACCATAAATATTTTGGGGAACGAAGCCCTCGTCCAAGAAAAAGGCGCTACTAAGGCAGAGATCAAAGAATACAATGCCTTGGCCAGTAAGTACAATTCCCAAGCAAAAGGAAAGTACGTCATCAAAACAAAGGACATGACACGCATAAAGCAGCTTTACGATCGCATGACCTTGGAACAAAAGGCATCGGCAGAACCTTATCCGAACTTTCCGCCACCGCCACCGCCAGCAGCGGCTCCAAAGGTTATCAAAAATTCAGAGTTGCCACCGCCACCACCTCTTCCGGAAAATGCCCCTGAAGCAGACAGGATGGCGTATGAAAAGGCCGTGAAAAATTATAAAAAAGGAAATCCCGGACTAGTTTATGAGCACAAAAACGAAGATGGGGAAATGGTAGAGGTTGTTGTGATTACAGACGAAAATAATGTAGCACCGCCTCCACCCCCTATGCCTCCATCCAAACACTTAGCCAAATTGGCCGAAGAAGGTGCAAAATTCTATCTGAACGGAAACCCTATTTCTTCCGAGGAGGCTCTTAAAATAGCTGAGAAGAACAAGGATATTAATATCAATATTGAAGGGTTAGATTCTGAGCCGCCAATGGTCAAGATCACTACCAAGACAAAGAAGAACTAAGTTGTATCAAAACCTCTCGACTCCGCTCGAGGGGACAACCGTCGGGTTGAGGACAGTCGAAACCTAAATCAACAATGATCAAAAACCTCTCAACACCACCCGAGGGGCAACAAAAAACCATAACAAACGTTAAAGCCTTCATTTTGAAGGCTTTTTTTGTAACAAATCAACAATAATTACGTTCTAACCACCTATATGAACATCAATCAAATCAGAACACTATGTTACAATCATTCTTTATTCTCTGTTCGGGGGCCGATGCCTCTATTCTAAAAACGTGCTCCCCTGGGGAACAAAACAAATATGCAGGTATAGGCGCCACGGTATTCTTTACCGCCGTTATGGCCTTTGTAGCCAGTAGTTATGCCCTATATACCGTTTTTGACAATATTTATATGTCCATCGGCTTTGGACTCATCTGGGGTTTGCTCATCTTTAACCTGGACCGCTTCATTGTCTCCACCATTAAAAAGACCGGCAGTCTGAAAAACGAATTCTTGCAGGCTACCCCAAGAATACTATTGGCCATTATCATTGCTGTGGTCATCTCCAAACCCTTGGAAATGAAAATCTTCGAAAAGGAGATCAACCAGGTGCTCTTGGAACAAAAAAATGAACTGACCCTTTCCAATAAAGACCAGATAGCGCTTCAGTACAATCCCAAAATAGCCGAGCTACAACAAAATATTGTCGGCCTAAAAAATGAAGTCGCCCTAAAGGAAACAGAAACCAACGCCCTTTACGATACCTATATTTCAGAGGCGGAAGGTACTGCGGGCACCAAACTTTTGGGAAAAGGCCCCGTATATAAAGAGAAGAGGGAGAAGCACGATGCCGCCCTAGCGGAATTGCAGCAGTTAAAAGGAGATAACGCCCAAAAAATAAGCGACCTGGAAAACCAAATTAGCGGTCTTGAAGTCGACTATAAGGAACAGGTAAACGGGTCACAGCCTATCATAGATGGCTTCGACGGACTCATGGCACGTATCAGTGCCCTGGACAAACTCCCCTGGTTTCCTTCGTTTTTTATATTTCTATTGTTTCTGGCCATTGAGACCTCCCCCATTATTGTAAAACTCCTTTCTCCAAGAGGACCTTACGATTATAAATTGGAGGATGAGGAAAGTGCCGTTAGAACATGGGCCAGCCAAAAAGTCGCCCAACGTGAACTGCTTTTCTCCACTGATACTGCCCTCAACAAACAGGTCTATGACGATCTTACCAAGGAAGAGGAAATTTATAGGTACAAAAAGCAAAAAGCAGAGGAACTCCTGAAGCTCCAAGCAGATGCCTTTCATCAACTGCAGATAAAAAATCTTTAGATCAGTTTAATTTTAACGTACCGCTTATATAAGTCCTAGCTATTATAGAACTAGGCTATTGGGGTTACCGTGCTTAGGACAAGAGCTTCATTGGTAAGGAATACATCGCATATGCGGTACCTTTTTCTTATTGGACCGTTCACTTCCAAATAACCAGTGTATCTTTTGTTTTTCTTACTTGTTTTCATGGGTGACTTATTTTAAGTTATACCCAAAAATACTGAGCTAGGAAAACTAAAAGTTTCAACTTATGTTGAGTGGCCTTTTACTATAGGCAAACGGTCATTTACGTAGGACAACACATTAGAAGACATTATTATTTCTATCAAAAAAAAGCCATCAGGGTTATCCTGATGGCTTTTCTATAACTTCTACAACACCTTAATTGATGCTGGTATTGTGAGAATCCAAACTACGACCATAAAGTGACATTAAGAACAAGTGGTCGTTTAATTAACATCCCATCAATCCAAAAGAAAGCACCAATTCTTGATCTACTTTTTCTCCTTTTGAATTTTCAGCTGGTTGCCATTTTCCAGGCGTCTGCTTGATTAGTTCTATCATCCTTTGATCAACTTCAGGGAAATTTGATGAACTATCCAGGGCTACATTTTCTATAGTTCCATTTTTTGTTACCGTAAAATAAAGCTTTGCAGGTTGCAATTTATCCTCTACTACATTAACCCAACTTTCTTTGCTGTTTTCTCTGAGAAATTCCATTAGGACATCTTTCCCTTTAAGATATACTGCTTGCTTTTCCGGAACAATCGTTAGGTGGGGCGTCCAGTAGCTTTCTTCTAGCTCTCCGGTTTTATAATTTTTCTGCGTAACATCAGCTATTATCTTAAGGCTGATGGAATAATCGGAAGTCCTAAGGAGTTTTAACTGAGCGGAAGTTAATTCACCACTGTTACCAGATTCGCGAATATTAGATTCCTTGTCATTTTCGATAACAATAACCTCCACAAATTTGTATGTCACAATCTTTTTGGCATCATCGTCTTCCATAAAATCGGCAAAAGACGTGACCTTATTCAAATCTTCCTTTTTAATGGGACCGAACCTTGTCCCCACATCGTAAATATAATCTGCAAAGTATCTAAAGTCCATATTCTGCGATGGACCCTGATTGCTGGCTAAATTTAAATTGTCTGGGATGTTTATTTTATTTGATTCTGAAGTAGATCTGTTCACAAATCCAAAAGCCATTAAACCCAGGATTAGTATTGAGGCACATAAGACAAGAATGTTCTTTTTCATAACTATGAATTTCAGGATTTATATGTACCAAAACTATGATGAAATGAGCCTTCAACATCCCCATCTTTTGTAAATTAATGTAAATTTTATGTAAAACATTCTACATTGTCAGTTAATCGAATAGTTTTGTAAAATGCACCCAAGACTTTTTAAAATCTTAGGCTTCAGTTTTGTCTTGCTCTTGCTGTTCATCACCAGTTCTAATGCCCAAGACACCCCTGATGATAAACAGATTGTAGTGTCTTTGAGAATGATAGGACATCAAATCCTACTCAAATCAAAAGATAGTACCTCTCGTGTACTGCCCATATTAAAAGAAAATGGTTCCTACAGAATCCGATTTGAAAATGAGTTTCAGTTCAATCCAGAAGAACTGGTTTCCACTATTGATAGCATTGTTAATGAAACAGGATTGGCAAATAGCTATATCGTGGAGATGGATGATTGTGCAACTAAGGAGGTGATCTATAGTTTTATGGTGGACGAGATCACAAAATCGGACATCATCCCGTGCAAAGAAAGAATACAACCTAAATCCTGTTACAGCCTTTTATTTACTTTAATAAAACCCAACAAGCCAGTACCAGACACAAGTCAGTCGAATTATTTATGGGTTGTTGCTGCTGTACTCTTCATGCTAATTGCTTCGGTTCTATTTTTTCTATGGAAGAGAAGGAAGACACCTAAGAACGACCCAAATTTAATCTCTTTGGGGGCATATCATTTTGATAAACGCAATACAGAGCTTATAATTGAACATCAAAAAATAGTCTTGACCAGTAAGGAGGCAGATCTTCTTCTTTTACTTTATAACGCTGCCAACAAAACCGTGGAACGAGAGGTTATTCTAAATATGGTCTGGGGAGATGAAGGGGATTATGTGGGAAGAACCCTAGATGTTTTTATTTCAAAATTGAGGAAGAAACTAGAATTTGATTCAAAAGTGAAAATCGTAAATATCCGTGGCGTAGGCTATAAACTCGTAATGGATATTTAGACTTATGAACAATCCTCTCTATAGGCGAATGGTCATTTGCACAAGACAAAACCTTAGTTTACTGAATTGATTCCTATCCAAAATAAAAGCCATCAGGGTTATCCTGATGGCTTTTATATAACTTCTACACCATCTTAAATGATGCTACTCTTGTGGTAATCCTTACTTCGCAAAGTAGATATAAATACCAATCACAATGGTACAGATGGCTATACCAACGATCTTAATATGTTTATAGGGAACTATATCCACTTGTTTGGTGTACTCCAACTCAAAGGGAGTTGCCCTTGGTTTGAAATAGCCAATGATCAACATGATTACCACGTTGGACAAAAATAAGATAGCCATTACATGTAAATAATGTGGGTAGGCATCCGCTTCCACCAATTTTAGGGCCGCAGGATCTGTAACCCCAGCTGCTTTTGCAGCTGCAAGAGCGCTTTCCTTCATATTGGGACCAAGCCAAAACTGACTGATTATATACAAAAGGGAACCCGAAAAAATACCAATTTTTGCTGCAATGGCAGGTACCCTCTTAGTTAAGTACCCCACTACAATTATGGTGAAAATTGGAATACTATAGATTCCATTAATTTCCTGTAAATAATTGAATAAACTTCCCGCATTGGCAATCAACGGGGCGATGAACATAGCCGCTAGTGCCAAGATAACCCCAAATATTTTACCGTACTTAACCACGGTTCTTTCGGGAGCCTCTTTATTAATATGTTGTTTATAGATATCAATCCCAAATAAGGTCACCGAACTGTTGAGCACACTATTAAAGGAACTCAAGATGGCGCCAAAGAGAACTGCGGCGAAAAATCCGACCATAGGTTTTGGCAATACTGCCCTCACCAATTCTGGATAAGCAAGATCACTGGAAGCTAGTCCACCTTCAAAATAATGATAGGCGATCATTCCCGGCAACACCAAAATTAACGGCCCCAAAATCTTTAAAAAGGCAGCCAATAACAATCCTTTTTGACCTTCGGCCAAGTTTTTGGCACCCAAAGCACGTTGTATGATCTGCTGATTGGTTCCCCAATAAAACAACTGCACCAACATCATCCCCGTAAAAATGGTAGAAAATGGCACCTCTTGTCCAGTATTTCCCGTAGAATCGAATCTTTCAGGCTCTGTAGTCATCAATAAATTCAACCCATCCAAAACACTGCCGTCCCCTATGGCCATCAATCCAAAAATTGGAATTAAAAAACCGCCGGTAAGCAGCCCGATCGCATTGATGGAATCTGAAACCGCTACCGCCTTCAAGCCACCAAATACGGCATAAATGGAACCTATGATCCCAATACCCCAAATACAGATCACCAAGGCTGTTGAATCTGATACACCCAATAAAGTGGGCACATCGAACATACCGCTAATGGCAACCGAACCAGAGTAAAGAATTACTGGCAATAACACCACCACATATCCCGTTAAAAATAATCCCGAAGTAATTGTTTTGGTGCTAACATCAAACCTTTTCGCCAAAAACTGGGGTACGGTGGTCAAGCCACCCTTCAGGTATCGTGGCAATAAAAATACCGCAGTTATTACCATGGCAATCGCCGCTAAGGTTTCCCACGCCATCACGGATAATCCGTCCGTATAGGCACTTCCGTTTAATCCGACAATTTGTTCTGTAGATAGGTTTGTAAGTAAAAGAGAACCTGCTATAACACCGGCCGTTAGACTTCTGCCTCCTAAAAAATAACCATCAGATGAACCTTCATCTGTTTTCCTTGTGGCATAATAGGAGATTATACCTACCAATGCAGTGAAGCCAACAAAAGATAATATTCCAATCATAAGTATGAGTTAATTAAAGTGGTTTGATTATTCCGCATAAATATATTGGATTTTTTACACATATGATGGTTTCCTCAGAAAGTATCCAGAATAATAACATTTTAGCGTCTGACCCTTATAAAACGCTATTTCTAATTGTATTCTAGAAATTAACCATAAAAGAAATCCTATTTTTTATAAAATGGAGTTAAATCTTACCCCTTTCCGACAATTTCCCTTGAAGCCTCCTAAAATAATCCTAGCTTTGATAATATGACAAGATTTGCTACCCTTTTCCTAATTGTTTTGTTTACAAGTTGTTCCAACTATGGTCAGCTGACCTTTGTCACCAAACTGCCCCATAAAATCAGTGAAAGTTCCGGGTTGGTGCAGATGGACAATGCTACCATTTGGACCATTGAGGATCATGGGAATGAGGATGAATTGTACCAGGTGGATTTTGAAGGGAATCTGCTCAAGGAACTAAAGGTCAAGAACGGAAAAAATGAGGATTGGGAAGACCTTGCCAAAGATGACCAAGGCAATGTTTATATAGCGGACACCGGCAACAACAACAGTGATCGCAAAGATCTGGTAATCTATAAAGTTCCTAATCCGGAAATTGAACCCGGGGACAAGATAGATGCGGAAAAAATTGAATTTTACTTTTCTGACCAAAAAGATTTCACCCCTAAAAAAGAGGAAAAGGTATATGACTGCGAGGCGATCTTCTATCACAACAAGTTCCTGTACCTCATCACCAAAAACAGAAGAAGGCCTTTTAATGGAGAGGCCAGAATCTATAAGGTTCCCGCAGAAAAAGGAAATTACAAGGCTGAATTTATAGGCTCCTTCAATACCTGTGATGAGCCCAATACCTGCATAATAACATCGGCGGACATATCCCCTGACGGCAAAAGAATAGTCCTCTTGGGGTATGGAAAATTATGGGTCTTTACGGATTTTACCTGGGATAATTTCACCAAGGGCAACATGGAGACCATAGATTTAGGGGCCACCACACAATTGGAAGCCGTTGCCTTTAAAGTAAATTCCAACACCTCTTTGCTCCTAACAGATGAGGAAAGAGGCGATACAGGACAAAATTTGTATTCCTACGAATTGAAGCATTAAAGTACTGCCCAAGTATTAGCCATTAGATTAGAAGCCAAAGCCTAGACCAAAGGACAATCGTGGACCTTCTTCACTATAAAATAGCGCCACTTTAAAAGACATCAGGTCTGCGGCGTTTAGGAATAAACCTCCCCCATAAGATGTATGCCATTCATTGGAAGCCTGGCCTGGCTGCCAAACCCTTCCATAATCAAAACCTCCGTACATCCCCAGGGATACGGGCAAGATCCCAGTTCTCATTTTGCGCAACCTCAGCCTTAAATCAGTATTCTGATAATAGGAAGTCTTCCCAACAAACCTTTGATTCCTATAGCCCCGAGGACCGTCAGTAGCCCCTATGCTGGCACCTTGGTAAAACTCGTATCCATTTCCAATATTAAAATGGGCCTTCCATTTGGTGGCCAATACAAGTTTGCCACTGGGTATAAGTTTATGGTCCAACGAAAGTGTGGGGATAATATACCCAAAGCTTTCCGCTTCCCCATCTACATTTGTTTTATACCCTACTTCCAAGGAAGATCCCATCCCCAACGTAGGAAATGCGGCATTATCAACATTTGAATAGTCGTATACGGCATCTATTCCAACAAACTGCTTGCTATTTTCTTCCCCATTGGCAACATAGAAGGTGTTGATAAAACGATCTGAAGTTTCTTCAACTTCTATATGCTCATAGGATATCCCTGTTCTAAAGCTGGCACCCAACTCACCCCTCCATATAATAGATGGGGCAAAGCTCAACGTCTTTAACCGAACCCTGTTATAATCGAGCTCCAATTCATCATCTGGATTTTCCGTCTCATTCCCAAAGCCAAAGAAATTGATACTGAAATTAGGACTGGTGAACCTACCATTGACCATCAGGTTCCAATTTTCAAAAACATGGGCAAATTCCCCCGAATAATTAAGGTCAAACCCACTTGTGCCAAAATAATAACCGGCATTAAAAGTGTGTTGGGTAGTAAACGGATTTTGTCTTAGTTTATAAACAGTGAACGTATTGCTGATTCCCAATTTTAAACCGTCATCGGGGTTAAAGCCTACCGTTGGTACCAATTGATTCTGTTTTTTGATCAATTTTAAAGGCTGATAGGTATTCGTTTCATACTCATCTGTCAATTTAACTTTAGCGCCTCCTGTTTGTTCAATTTTGTTGTCCTTGGATTTGTAATCGTAAATGGCAATATTGGCACCGTTTCCAATTTTATAGGTATCGGTTCCATTACCCCCAATTAATTTTATGATAATGGATGAATTACCTTCTCCCATGGTTTCAAAATGATCCCCATCATTGAGGCCGTAGATCCAAATTTCTTTTGTTGTCCCTCTATCAAAGACCTTATCAAAAAATAGCTTTTCCTTTTCCCCTTTAATTATTCTATATGCCTTTATATCCACATCTCCATTGGCAAGTATATTAATATCGAACCAATCGTCCTTATCGGTCCCGGTCACTACCGTAAGTCGGCTTAATGCCTTGTAATAATCGTCTGCAATTTTGGGTAGCGCCTCCAATCGGGACAACATTATCCTTTTAATCTTTCCTAGGGTTTCATCTTGTACCTCCTTAGGAAACATTGCCAAGGATTCATCTATTACCCCTTCTGTAATGCTATTTTGCAATAGCAAAACTTGTTTCTCCCATTGCTCTTTTTTGGTGCCATTAAGCAAGGTCATATCCAATGAAAACGGATTGGAATTAAAGGTTTTGACATTACGGATGTTCTCATTGAACCCTTCCATAAGCTTCAAAGCAGGGATAAGCCTGGTGGAGATATTCATTAATAAACCGTCACCCATAATGGAAAAAACTTGGTCCCTATCCCTTGGAATAGGTCGGTATAACACCTTGTCCGGTATTTCGTCCTTAAACTCTGCCCATCGCCACTGGTCCATATGACGATCCCAATCCCCAATGACCATATCAAAGAGCCTTGCCCTTATATACATATCCGTATCAACGATATACTTTTCGTCTGACCTTAATTTTTCCAATAAATCATAGGTGCTTTCAATATCCTTGGCATTCCCGAAGCTATTTAAATCATCATGTCCTTCGGATACATGCTCTTCTATCATATAGAGCTCATCTCCAAAACCTGTATTAAAATCTTCCAATGCCGGTTGCTTGGGAACATAAAACAATTTGGGATTGGTGTGGTATATCTGGGCAGCATCGGAAAGGATGCCCATGGTAAAGGGGGCATAGGGATGTGCACCGGTGTAAAAATCTTCCAATAGGCCCTCGGTGTACGTTTCTTCAAAATCTCCAATAATGTACTGATCCTTAAAGGCCATCGCCTGTAAATAGCGTTCCGCCTCTTTTTTTAGGGCGCGCATTACATATTCCTTCCCGCTTTTATGTTGGAGGCGCAGCGACTTGGATTGATGTCCGCCTCCTTTACGAATAGGGGTTAGTCCCCCATATAACGTATCCAATTCGACCGTAGGAACCGTAACTTTTGTCCCATAATATTTCCTGTACCGCTCTCCCCAGATAGCTCTAAAAAAGGCACTCTTGTCTACTTCCTCTTCTGTATAAATGGAGGTTTGTACTTCTTTTGGAAACTTAGAGGGATACTTGTTCTCATTTACTGTGGTATCCCTTGTATATATTCCAGAAGTGAAAAGAAATTCCTCTTTTTCAATATCATTGGCGTCCACTCCATAGTAACGCACCCTAGAGGAACCATCCTTATAGACCTCAAGTATGGCATATCCCATGCGCCCCGTGGAAAACTTACTGCCATTCAATAAATTTGTCGCTCCCTTTTTTGCGCCAGACCCACTGACTATCTGTGGTACATTTCGCTCTACAATATATTGAAGGGAATGTTCGTGCCCTGAAGTCACTATAACTTTTTCAGAATAATTGGCCAAGGTTACTATGCGATTGATCAACTCCTGATACCTTTTATTCTGCATATCTTCTATTGAGGCACCCGCAGTTTTCCGAAATAAATTCACCAACGTACCTAAGATAGGAAGTGGTCCCACCTTGCTCTTTGGATAAAATTGTTGGTACAGGGTATATTGCCCCCCATGTGGCCCATAACTGAACATGGGATGGTGCATGGCCAGTAGGATTGTTTTTCCAGCATTTTTCTTGATTTCATCCTCCAACTCGGCAAAAAATTTCTCACGGCTATTTATTTCACAGTCCTCGTTCATGGACGGTCTTTTATTCCAATTGGTCAAGTACCATTCCGTATCCATAACGATCATCACCACCTCCTCATTGATGTCCACCTTTTCCAAGGGACATCCATTTTCTGGCAAGAAGGAATCTTTTCTATCCAAGGTCATCTCTACATATTCTTCCTGTCTTTTTAACCCTTTTAAACCTTCCGTATACCAATCGTGATTGCCAGGTATAAAAATGACCCGTCCACGATAATCCTTAACCGTGTTCAGTTGGGCATCCAAATGGTTTTTGGCATTGAAATAAGCCACCGTGGAATCCTTTGGATTGGGAAGGCCAGCAGGATAGATGTTATCCCCTAGGAATACCGCTGTACTATTGGTATCGGCTTTTTTTAATTTCTCTTGAAAAATTTTCAATGCAGGATTCATCCCTCCCTTGGGCGATAGCCCGGCATCACCTATCAGATAAAAAGTATGGGAAATCTCCTTAGTGGTAGTCTTATCCTCGGCATTTTCCTCATTGAGATATTTTGCCTCATATGTAGCACAATTAACAAACAAGAGAAGAATCGCAATAAGGGTAAAATGTTTATGCATACCAATAAAGTTAGAAAATTTAATTTTGTAATTTAGGAACCGTAAAAATGATGTATGTCAAATATTATTAAGGAAGCCGAAGATTTTGTTACCAATTTATTGAACCAACAGTTGTCCTCCAATTATTTATACCACAACCTAAGGCATACCCAAAGAGTTGTTAAAAATACTAAAGAATTGTTGGACGCTTATGACTTGAATGATAAAGAAAATGAAGCAATTGAATTGGCAGCTTGGTTTCATGATACAGGTTATACTGAAGGATCCTTGGATCACGAAGAAAAAAGCTGTGTGATAGCCAAAAAATATCTTGAAGGGAAAAAGTATGATACAGCAGGAATAAAAGAGATTTGTCGTCTGATCATGGCCACCAAACGCTTTTATACCCCTCAAGATCTATCCGAGGAGATCCTTAAGGATGCCGACTCCTCACATCTGTCCAGCAAATCCTATATAGCCACCTCCGAATTATTGCGCGAAGAGCTTTCAAAATTAGATATTGCCCATTATTCCACGAAAGACTGGAGGAACGAAAACATCAAAATGTTCCGTACGGAGCACCGGTTTTACACGGATTATGCCAAGAAAAACTGGCAAAAACGAAAAGATAAGAACCTGAAAAAACTGGTCAAGGGCAAAAAATCGGAAAAAAAGCTGATCAAAAAAGAGTCCTTAAAAGCAAAACTCAAAAATGAAAGTCCAGATCGGGGCATACAGACCCTTTTCAGGGTTACCCTGAGAAACCATCTGACCTTAAGTGATATTGCCGATACCAAGGCCAACATCCTGCTCTCGGTAAATGCAATCATCATTTCCCTGGCCTTATCCAATCTAATTCCAAAGTTGGACAACCCTTCCAATGACTATTTAATTTACCCAACAATTATTTTTGTATTGTTCAGTGTGGTCTCCATGGTACTTGCTGTTATGGCCACACGCCCAAATGTGACTAGGGGAGAATTCACCAAAGAAGATGTCGACCAAAAGAGGGTAAACCTGCTCTTTTTTGGAAATTTCCATCAAATGGGATTAAAGGAATATGAGTGGGCCATCAATGAATTGATAAAGGATAGGGATTACATTTATTCCTCCCTGACCAAGGATCTTTACTTCTTGGGATTGGTCCTCAACAGAAAATACAAGTTATTGAGATGGACCTATACCATCTTTATGATCGGCATGATCTTATCTGTAATAGCCTTTGCATTTTTCTTTAAATATTTTGGTCCAGATAGGGCATTACCAATAGTACAATAGAAATCTCTTGGCCCTCTTGGAATCCAAGGGCATGAAACAATAAAACCATCAATTTGCCTTTAGCAGCATTGATGGTTTTTTACTTATAGTTATAAACTCCTAAGACTCTATCTCATGAATAAGATCATCGTAGGTGAAAGTACGTTCAGTTTCTTTGCCTTTGGTATAGAGGAATTCTACCCGTATGGCCTTTAAACCAGAGACCCCCTGAAGACCTTCCAGTTCCACGATCTCTATATTATTTGTGAAGTAGCCTTTGGACTTTAAAAATTTAATATACCTGAGGTATTCCAATTCATCCTTCTTTTGTGAATAGACGATACTGAGCTTCCCTTTTTGGGTCAGGCGCTCATCCGTGCCTTTGATATAGGATTTGTCTATTCTCTTTTTTATTACCTCATACCTTGCGTTATAAGTGCCATCCACATCAAAGCGTTTCTCATCCATTCTAAATCGGATGGACAAAGAGGTATTGTACACCAAGATCATAGAAGCAACATCCAACTGTACCGGTAATTTTGGCTTTAAGTTGTAATAACTGTTTTCCATTTCGCACATAACCTGCAATTGCCATAAGCGAAGATTATTGAGGTAAATGGGATCAAAATCCCTATCCCCAACAATAGAATCCCCAATATACATATTGTGCTCTACGCCATCTGTCTTGTACCGTTCAAAAAAGTGGGGAAACATTTTTTGCGCTTCTTCCTGTTTCTTATCTATTACGGCCGCCAACTTTTTATTGATCAGCATGACGCTTTCGTCATAATTCCTACGGTGGTCGTAGTAGGAATGGGTAGCCCCATCTATATGGGTCTCATAGGTCATGATGGATTTATAAAGTTCCTTATCCTTCTTTTTAAGATGGTTGAATACGGGGTTGATCTCATTAACCACAAAGTCAAAGATCACTTGCTCACTTGTGGTGTCGAGTACTTCTTTAATTTCATTGATATGGTTGTCTACCCTGAACATGAGTTCTTCATAAATCGGTAGCTTTTTACTTTCCCAAGCCTCAGCCAAAATAGTATTGATCTCGGACAATTGGATGAGCAGGTCGCGCTGAATTGCGGAATTCCTCGCATGTGAAGAATCCTTTATATCTATCTGACCATATAAGGGATAGACGTCCTTAAACGCTATTTCCCTAAATACGGGTTGCAGGCCTTGAACATCATCGGCAATAAAACGCTTGGCCTCTTCTTTAAAACGCCAATAAACGGAAGAGTGAACAGAGGTACATTCGTGCTGAATAACCACATCCACCAAATTGGACTCTTCTATTTTTGATCGCAATACCGAAGAAACGATGTATGGCATCACGTCTGTTAACTTCGTGGCATTTACACTGTTTAGGGCATTTCGGTTTTCCGAAACAAGCTCCAGTACACCCAATAAATTTCCATTATCGGCAATTGGGGCCAAGATTGCACTTTTTACACCCTGTTCTTTCAAGGCGCTATAAAGTCTATTTTTCTTTGAAAGCTTAAAATACTTTTCTACGTCTGCAATGGAGAAGAAGGTATTTTGACTAATTAATTTCTCAAAAGATGCTTGACATAATGCCTCGTCACATCTTTCCATTTCCTCTCCGTTGAGGATATAGCTTTCTATATGGAGCCCAAAGACCTTTTCAAACTGGTTCTTTTTAGGATTATAATTGACAAACCCTACCCTTATATCCGGGATATTGAAAAGGGATTTAAAGGTGTTCTGTAAGTTTTGTACAAAATTTTCTGTCCCTCTTTTATTTGATGCAATTAAGCTCGATTTGATCTCGGAAATGGATTGTTCGGCTGTTACATCGAACATATTGGAGATTACAAAGCCTTTTGAAAGGAAACTATTGGGAGGGATTTTTTCCTTCCACAACTCCAGATCATCAAAACGTTCCAACAACTCGTCTACATCATCTTGCGTCAAATCTTTCGCCAATTCGGTGGGAATGATCTCAACAAAATCTGCATTGTATAAGATGCGGTAATTTCGCATTACCCCATTGGCATCAGGGATATCATAAAAAAGCGGCCTTTTAAAATCTAAATGAAAGCCATAGTGGAAATTCAAGATGACCGTACAGCTCAAGATATAATTTAACTTCTCCGGATTGTCCCGAATTTCCAAGTTAAAGTCGTCCCCAGCATCCGCCAATATTTTCTTAAATCGAGGTGAGGAATTAAAGATTACATTTTCAAAGGGCAATGAGGCAGTTTTGATCTCATTGGACCCTAATATTACCGGAAAGGTGTCCTGGAGGATATACTTGATCAAATCCTTGTGCTTCTCCAAAATAGAAACATCCGAAAAACCCTCTCTTAATTCTGGAAATGGTGCCGCAGCCTCTAAGATAAGTTTGGCCTTTGTGGCGAGAAACTTATCCTCACTATTGGCCATAGCTTCATACTGTTTCAATAATGTATTGAAACTTATGAGCTGCACCAATGGCGTCTCTCCTCTTTTTACCTTTTCCATTTTATATTTGTCTAACAATAACACCCAAAATTACAAAATAAAGCGCATATATTTCTGAGCCTAAATTCCTTCTGATCCATCACTTTTTTGGATATTTATATAAATTTAATAAATGTCTTCCAAATCACGCTTAACTAGAGCCTATACCAATGCCAAGGTGGTTTCCTTTGATGACACCTCCAAATTTATACTTTTCAGTGACTGTCACAGGGGCGATAATAGTTTTGCAGACGACTTTGCCAATAATAGAAACATCTATTTCCATGCCTTAAAAACATATTTCAACAGGGGTTTTCAATACTGCGAACTGGGAGACGGAGACGAACTTTGGGAGCATCTGTCCTTTGAACCCATTTTTGAGGCCCATAAAAATATTTATCAATTACTAAGGGATTTTCATCTGGAAAAGCGCCTGCATATGATCTGGGGAAACCACGATATGGTCTATAAGGATCCAAATTATGTGAAGGAACATCTCTCCAGTTATTTTGAGCCTATAGACAATTGCAATAAGGAACTATTTGAGGGGATCACCTATCATGAGGCAGTGGTCCTAAAACATAGTGAGACGGGGCAAGAACTTTTTTTAACCCATGGCCATCAGGCCGATTGGTGGAACTATACCTTTTGGCGCTGGGGTAGATTTTTGGTACGGGTCCTTTGGAAGCCCTTACAGGTATGGGGCATCGCGGACCCTACCAGTCCCGCAAAAAATTACAAGGAATTGATCAAAGTGGAGAGAAGGATAAAAAAATGGATTCTCGAAAATGATGAGCAATTGACCATATCTGGGCATACCCACCGCCCCCGATTCCCTTCCCCAGGGGAAATTCCGTTTTTCAATGATGGGAGTTGTGTGCACCCAAGGAGCATTACAGGCCTCGAAATAGAAAATGGGGCCATCTCCCTTATAAAATGGCAAATAGCCACCAAAACCGATGGGACACTCCAGATTGTAAGGGTACTATTGGAAGGACCCCAAAAGTTATTGGCCTTCAAAAAAGCCAAAAACCTATAAACTATAACAGCAACATATATACCTTGGAAAGGCGTCACAGCTGGCGCTAATTTTCCATAAGTTTGCAGTTCCTAAAATGTGATTCATAACGTGAGTAATTTTACCAATAAAGAAAAGGCCATTAGGACCACCTATCTCAGTATTTTTGGGAATCTGGCGTTGGCTGTTGCGAAGGGTATCACTGGTGTTTTTGGAAATTCATATGCCCTCATTGCAGATGCTATTGAATCTACAACAGATGTGTTTTCCTCCATCCTAGTGCTTTTTGGGTTAAAATATGCCACCAAACCAGCAGATGAGAACCATCCTTACGGACATGGTAAGGCAGAGCCCCTGCTCACCTTTGTAGTGGTTGGCTTTTTAGTGGTTTCCGCCACCGTCATCGCCTATGAAAGCATACAGCATATCCTAACCCCGCATAAGGTACCTGAAAAATTCACGCTCGTGGTATTGGGTATTATTGTGATCATTAAGGAGATATTCTATCGGTTTGTCTCAAAAAAAGGAAAGGAGACCAAAAGTGGCGCTTTACAGGCCGATGCTTGGCATCACCGAAGCGATGCTGTCACTTCCTTAATGGCCTTTATCGGAATTTCCATAGCCATTTATATGGGAAAGGGTTATGAGACTGCTGATGACTGGGCGGCACTTTTGGGTTCTGGCTTTATCATGTACAACGCCTTTAAGATTTTTAGACCTGCGCTGGGAGAAATCATGGATGAACATATGTACGATGATTTTATTTCCGACATAAGGGCAACCTCCAAAAAAGTGGAAGGTGTCATTGGCACTGAAAAATGTTTTGTACGTAAGGCCGGGCTAACCTTTCACGTGGACCTGCATCTTATAGTAAAAGGGGATATCAGTGTGCGGGAAGGGCATGATATTGCCCATAGGTTGAAAAATGTACTGCAGGTTGAGTTTCCAGAAATATCGGATGTCCTCATCCATGTGGAACCAGCATATTAGAATCAAAACCCAGTAATTTACTATAAACCTAGTGCTATCTAATCATGCATGGGACAGACTTTTGTAGAGTCTAGCATCATCATGCCTTTCATATGTGGGTTATTGGCCATTCTTCGGCACATCATCCTACATTGGGCCGAATCCTTTTCCATCATAGCCATCATATGATCCATCATCATACCTGCCTTGGTGGAATCTTTGCTTATTTCCCCCATCATTTCCTTCATATGCATCATGTCGCGCTTTTCGCCCATAAGGTGTTTCGCTTCCTCATGAGCGATCATTTTATCCATAAACTGACTTATCATTTTGTCATCATTGATAATGGTCTCCATGATTTCTACCCTATCCTCCTCACTTTGAAGAGCTTTAGCTGTATTCACCTTCTCTTTTCCACAACCAAATACGAGTAGAACACCCCCTAATAGTAAGATTTTTTGATAAATTCCCATGACTTTCTTTTTGGTTTATAATCAAGTAACCCCACAAAAGTACTCTTGTGCCACCAGTCCCAAAATGATCAAGGTCATGTTGAGGCCAGTGCTTGTCCTTTGCTTAGATTAACCATCTTCCAACCTAAAGGTAATGGGCATATTATAAGGCACTTTAACCGCTCTTCCCCTTTGTTTCCCAGGAGTCATTGGAGGAAGTGAAGAAATGATGCGGTAAGCTTCCTTTTCCAGGTAAGCGTGGGGCCCCCTGGTTGCAATATTGGTTATGTTTCCTTTAGTATCAATAACAAATTGTACGTACACCCTACCTTGAATTCCTAAATCTACGGCCGCTTCCGGGTAGGTGA
Source organism: Sediminicola luteus (assembly GCF_040566555.1). Lineage (GTDB taxonomy): Bacteria > Bacteroidota > Bacteroidia > Flavobacteriales > Flavobacteriaceae > Sediminicola. The sequence goes on from NZ_JBEWYP010000005.1 coordinate 182,602, forward strand.
AGTTTTTTCGCACATGTTCCATTACTTTGGCCTGAAAACATACCTTTTGTTCCTCATTGCTAATGTTTTTATCACATCCGGGATATATTGGGACATTTTCGATTATGGCAAAAGGAACCTCCAAGATTTCCTCTTCCTCCACCACTTCAATTTCTTCGACCCTAATAATTGGTTTTTCAATTATGGCTTCCTGACTGGATTCGGTGCTTTGGATGACCGTTTCCTCTATTTCCACAACATCCTCCACAACTTGAATGATTGCCGGTGCAGCGGGAGGAGCTGGAGGGGGTGGTATTTTAAAGGCTTCAACAATGGGCACATCCTCTTTAGGTGCTTCCAAGATTTCTACAATTCTCCGCTCCTGCACGTCTTTTTTATAGGTCTTAAATTCCAAAGCTCTCCACGTTAAAAAGAGCACCAAAGCCAGCCCAATTACAAAATAGAGCCCACTGTTGCGATTTAAGTCCGCCTTTGGATATTTTTTGAGTTTCATGACATTCCGTTTTAGTGTGTTCGCAGAATAATCAAATACCGCCTGTATTGGTTATGATACTTGCGGTGAGGGCCTTTGAGGAAGGGCCTTGTTTACTTTTGGAAGTTAGCCCTCATACGTTCAAATTTCCCAGTTCAAACTGGTTTTCAAAAAATGGTCGGTGGCTATTTGTTTACTTTATTCCTTTGGGTCGGATTTCCTTTGTTTTCTCGCTTTTCTTGGTAAAACCTCCTCAGGGAATGGGAAGAGAATGGTAGAATTCTTTTCCGCTGCTATATGTGATAATGTCTGGTACAAGCGTAATTTAATGGCCGAGGGGGATTGGTCTATTAACTTCCCCGCTTCCAGTAATTTTCTTGCCGCTTGTTCTTCGGCCAGTGCCAGGATGATTCTTGCCCTTCTGGACCGTTCTGCCTCAGCTTGGTTGGCCATCATCCTCTTCATATTTTCGGGTAATTGAATATCCTTGATTTTAACATCGATAATCTCTATACCCCACTCTTTTGTTTCCAACTCAACAATGGATTTTATGTTCTTGCCCATTTCTTCACGCTTGGATAAAATGGTATCCAACTCTACCTTCCCACAAACATCCCTAAGTGCCGCCTGTGATAATTGGGTAATTGCAAATTTATATTCTTCCACTTCCAACACGGCCTTTTCCGGATCAATGATCTTAAAAAAGACTACGCCATCTATACTACAGGGCACATTATCCTCGGTCATCACTTCTTGTGACACCACATTAAAGGTAATTACCCTTATGTCCACCATTTGTATGGTCTCTACAAAAGGTATAATCCATCTAAAGCCGGGCTGTAGCGTTTTGATGTATTTACCGAACCTGAATTTTAATGCCCTCTTATATTCAAAGACAACTCGAATTCCAGCAAGTAAAAACAATCCAAGAATCAACGCAAACAGAATAGGTGGATTCATACTTTTTCATTTAGAGATTCAATACCCATAATCCCTTTATAGGTCTTAAAAAATTAGTTGAATATCTGACCAAATTCAATTACCATAAAGTTTCATTAAAAAACTGTCAAGATATTTTAACCGCTCCCTATTAAATTTACGAAAATTATCGCCAAATCAATGCCGATCACGTGTAATTAACGCTGTATTTAACACACCTTACCACGCTTTTTAAATCTTTTTTAGTGCTGACCTGCAGTTGTTTAATAAAATTTACACCAACAGCACACCCTGACCCAACCTGCCAAATCCTGTGTTCCTCATTTGGCTTCTTTAACATTTAGATTTTACTCGATATAATTGAATTGTTTATTTCAAATCGAAAAAACTTAAGGTCAATATGCCATTTAATGGCAGATCCTTAGCTTCTGATATCGAATTTAACAGCAAATTAAACACCCATGGCAGGGTATTTGCTATTTTTACCCCAATATTGGTATTTAAGGATCACTATGAAATTCAGTTTGATTTTTGCTTTTTTATTGCTTTTTTCTCTCCAAAGTTTTGGACAGCTAGATGGCACCATAAAATCTATAAAGATTGAAAATAGCGACAAGAACCTGGATATTAAGCCCAGCAATCAAGGTACGGCCTTAAAATTCCCTTCCGTTCTGGACAAAAAACCAGATTACAATCTGAAGGACTCCTTGATGGCGAGAAATGTTAAAATGCTTCCGGACACGGAGCTAAAACAGGCAGGGTACGACCTTAAGATTGATCCCAAAGTCAGGGAAAAAGAAAGCACCGCCTCCAAGGCCCACTATGGTGACATGTATTTGGGTGATGTAAAAACCACTTCCAAATTTGTTGGTATCGTGTGTAGGGACCACGAATTTGTAGACGGCGATAGGGTAAAAATAACAGCCAATGACCAGGTTGTGGAACCCAATCTGTTTCTAACGGCCTCTTTTAAGGGAATTAATTTGGATCTGAACAAAGGATTCAACCGTTTGGATTTTGAAGCCTTGAACCAGGGATCCTCCGGTCCCAATACCGCCCAGGTGGACGTATATGATGACAAAGGAAAACTCATTTATTCCAACAGGTGGAATTTATCCACAGGCTCAAAGGCCAGTTTGATCATTGTAAAAGATTAAAAAAAACACGTAAGAAATTCACTATTTACATGCGTACATTGTTGTCTTTGGCTTTTGGTTTTATCCTCCTTAGTTGCTCTACCGGGGAAGACGCCTTTTCCAACAGCAACAATCCCAAGCCCCCTATAGAATCCGCAGCTGCCTTTCACTACTTGGCCCTGGGGGATAGTTATACGGTTGGGGAAAGTGTGCCCAATGATCAAAGTTTTCCCGCCGAACTAAAGGACAGCCTACAAACATCCTTGAATACAAGCATAGCATTGGAAATAATAGCCGTTACCGGTTGGCGCACGGACAATTTGCAGACTGCCGTAAATTCCGGCACTAAAAGAGCATCATATGACCTTGTTACTTTATTGATAGGGGTGAACAACCAATTTCAGAACAGACCTTTTGAGCAATACGAGAAGGAGTTTCCAGAGCTGCTTGAGCATGCCATTACCTTGGCCAACGGAAGTCCTAAAAACGTGCTGGTGGTTTCCATTCCTGACTATGCCTTTACCCCCTTTGGGCAGAATAGGGACGGGGAAAAAATTTCCCGTGAAATTGATGCCTATAACGAATTTGCCGCCACAGTTGCCAGGGACAATGGTGTACCCTTTGTAAATATCACTGACATCACTAGAAAAGGCCTTGAAGATCCTTCCTTGGTGGCCAATGATGGCCTGCATCCATCCGGGAAAGCCTACAAACAATTTGCCAAACGGATCTACCCGTTGATTTTTCCGCTATTCAATTAGTCGGAACGTATACCACGTCTTATTTCTCCCCTGGATGATAGGTTTTTTTTGCTCGTTTTAAAACGTCCTCTTTATAAAATGGCACGTCTTTAAACTCCATATCAGCATAGCGCTGTGCCTGATCATTAAAATGAGGGGATTTGGGATCCCCGCTCTGCCCACCTGCAAGCATGCTTTTGGCCTTTACTTTTTCTCCAAATTCTACCACGGCAACAAAGCTGTTGCCCCTAGTACCATAAATCTTTTTCGTATTGTTGGCATAACGGGCACCGTAGGCGGCCAATGCCCCCCAGCGTCCAGAAGCAAACCCGATGGCAATACTGGGAAGGCTGTCGCTAAAAGGTTGTAGGATATCCCCATTTAATCGCTGGTACCTGTTTATTTCACCCCATGGGGTATTCCAAGTTCCAAAATCTTCATCCATTTGCTCAACCACCTCTAGGAACACTTCCAAACGTTCGGCATACGGGGATTCCGTGCCCAGATAGTTCATCAATTCCATATCGCTCAACCCTTCCGGACTATCACCAATCCTCCCATAAAGGGTTCCGTAATAATGGGCCAATGACATCCCTACCGCTTCTTTGGAGGTCCTAAGATCCCACTGCCTCAAAACCTCAATTGGCTCCTTTAATTTTGGATTTTTAGGACTGGTTTTATCATAGGCATCCACCAGCCCGGGAATCAATTTTTCAAAGGCCGGTAAATATGGGTCATGCGCCAATTTAATGAGACTATCCAAAGTATACCCCTTTCTATTTTTCAACAGTTCAATGGCATGGACCCCTCTGAAATTTTCCTGGTCCCTTGACATATAATTGGGATAATCCTTCTTCTTCGGACTGTATTCCAATGCCGAGGTATAGGGGGTTGAATTGCAATTCTGAATCCAACCATTGGCAGGATTTAGCACTAAAATATTCTCATCTACCGTATGCAATCCCTGCCAATCCGTTTTAGGATTACTACCATCTACAGGCTTTGAATAATCAAATATAGTATCCCTTTTGGGCACAAAATTACCGTGGAAGTAAGCAATATTGCCCTCTGCATCGGCATAAACAGTGTTGTTGGAGGAATTGGTACGTATATCCATCATTTCCCTAAAGCCCTTATAGCCATCCTTTTTGGTACGCACATACGATTGTTCCAAGGCCTTGACCGGATCCCACATCATGGCCGTAGCCACCCATTGGTTTTCCGCCATATGGGTAATGGGGCCGTGATGGGTGCGATAGGCTGGAAAAGATTTTTCCTTTAAGGAATCCCCTACTTTATATTTTAAAACGATATTGGAGGTCTCTACCTTACGTAACTCCTCCCCATAACTATACATCAATTTCCCATCCATTTCCATGACATTTTCCTTGAATTCGTCCATGATATCGGTATAGGTAGAGGTATGCATCCACCCCGTTTTCTCATTGAATCCCTGATAAACAAAAAACTGGCCCCAAGTCACGGCGCCATAGGCATTGAGGCCTTCTTCACTGACAACGTGGACTTCCCCCCTAAAATAAAAAGAGGTGTGGGGGTTGATCAACAACATAGCATTGCCCGACTGGGTCAATTTCCCCGAAATGGCAATCCCATTGGATCCTTGTGGCTCCAGTTCGGCCTCTTTTTTCTCGGCCTCCAATTCACTAAACTCCGGTACGGACATGTCCCCTTCGTAAAAGGCCTGAATCTTCTCGGTGGATATCTGTTCTAAATCCCCTCCAATGGATCCCTCACTAAAACACATCGGCATCCATGGTTCAAAATGGGTTAATAGCCTGGGCTTAACCTCTGGGTGGGTATGCAAGTAATAATTAACCCCATCGGCGAAGGCGTCGCACAACTTTTTCAACCATTCAGGACTCTTTTCATAGTTGGCTTTCGCCTCCTCCTCGGTCATAAAAAGTTTTGCTCTGAGGTCACTATATATAGCTCCCTCCCCTTCTACTTCTGCCAAACGACCAGTGGCCCATATGTAATTTTGTTCTACCCTATAAAAATCGTCCTCACATTGGGCGTACAAAAGCCCAAATACGGCATCGGCATCGGTCTTTCCGTAAATATGGGGCACTCCAAAATCATCGCGAATAATGGTGGTATTATCGGCATAAGTCTGCCAACGTTCCTCTTCGGTTTGGGTGGTATTGGTATTACAGGCTACAAGGGCCATTAAAATACAGGTGTATAATAGTTTCATGGGTAGTAAGATTAATTATTTCAATTTTATTTGAAAATGGAATACTCCTAAATTTATAACGGTATGGATGTTCAACTTGATGGCATGAAAATAATCGACCTACCATTGAAATACTAATTTAAACTTAAAAATTTCGTATCCAGAATCACTTCCCCCTCTGTTCCCTTAATTTTAGGTAAATTGCGGGCTTAAATTTCGACTATCCCTAATAAAATTTCATTCATAAAATGTCCGATAAAAAAGTTAATATCCTCACTGCCTTTAAAACAATAATCTGGCCTAGACGCAATATTGTATTTGTTGGGCTTTTGCTCATTGTGATCAGTAAGGCTGCCAGTTTTGTGGCCCCGATGTCCCTCAAATATTTAATGGACGACATTATTCCCAACAAAAACATGGAGCTGTTGAAAATCCTGGTCCTGGCCGTTGGGTTTTCAATTTTAGTACAGGCGGTGACCTCCTTTCTGCTCACGAAAATATTGAGCGTTCAGGCTCAGTATCTCATTTCAGAACTAAGGGCCCAGGTTCAGCGAAAAGTATTGTCCCTCCCTATCCGATTTTTCGACAATGCAAAATCGGGAGCCCTGGTTTCCCGTATCATGAGCGATGTGGAAGGGGTACGAAACCTTATTGGGACAGGTTTGGTGCAATTGGTAGGTGGCACCATTACAGCGGTGGTATCTCTGGTACTGTTGATACGTATCAGTCCGTCCATGACCGTTTTTACCTTGGTACCACTGGCCATCTTTGCGTTGATTGCCCTAAAAGCGTTTAAGGTTATCCGCCCTATCTTTAGAAATCGCGGCAAAATCAATGCCGAGGTAACCGGAAGGCTAACGGAAACTTTGGGAGGCATAAGGGTTATCAAAGGATTCAATGCAGAGGCTCAGGAACACAAGGTTTTTGAAGATGGGGTGGAGCGACTGTTCCAGAACGTAAAAAAGAGCCTTACCGCAACTGCCTTTATGACCAGTTCCTCTACCTTTCTCCTAGGCTTGGCAACAACAGGAATCATGGGGATTGGTGGATATAAAATTATGATGGATGAACTCACTGTTGGGGAGTTTTTGACTTTTACCTTTTTATTGGGATTGATGGTGGCCCCCATTGTTCAAATGAGCAATATTGGAAGTCAATTAACAGAAGCCTTGGCAGGTCTTGACCGTACAGAGGAACTGATGAACATGACTGAAGAAATGAACGAGGAGGACAGGACCACTATTTTAGAGAACGTAAAAGGCGATATCGCTTTTAATGACGTATCCTTTGCCTATGAGGAAGACAAGGAAGTATTGCACAATATTAGTTTTGAAGTGAAGTCGGGCTCCGTACTCGCCCTCGTGGGAAGTTCAGGTAGTGGTAAATCCACTATTGCCGGTTTGGCAGCCTCCTTTCTAAACCCACAATCTGGAAGTATTACGGTTGATGGGATAGATTTGGCCACCGCTAACTTGGGAAGTTATAGACAACACCTAGGAGTGGTGCTCCAGGATGAATTTCTTTTTGAGGGAACCATAAGGGAGAATATCCTTTTTCCAAGACCCAACGCCTCTGAAAAAGAATTGCTGGCAGCTGTAAAATCTGCTTATGTAAATGAATTTACAGACCGGTTTGAAAAAGGATTAGATACCTTGATTGGGGAGCGTGGGGTTAAACTTTCAGGCGGACAACGCCAGCGTATTGCCATTGCAAGGGCCATCTTGGCAAACCCAAGGGTCTTGATCTTGGATGAAGCCACCTCCAATTTGGATACCGAAAGCGAAGCCTTGATTCAAAAGAGTTTGGCAGCCCTGACGGAAGGGCGTACAACTTTCGTAATCGCCCATAGATTGAGCACCATTAGGAAAGCTAATCAGATTTTGGTCATTGAAAATGGCCGTATTGCCGAGCAAGGGACCCATGACGAACTTATTGCCAAAGAAGGCAGATACTACAATCTCTTCACCTATCAGGCGAGAATATAAAAAACCAAAAGACCTGCTTTTTAGGAGGCAGGTCTTTTGGTTTATGTAGTAATAAATGGAAGAAAAAATAATTTAACTCTCCGGAGCCAACTCCACTTCCAAGCCGTTTAAATCTTCGGTCATATGGATCTGACAGCCCAAACGGCTATTGTCCTTTACGTAAAAAGCTTCGGCCAACATTGCATCTTCATCATCCGACATTTCAGGAAGCTCATGACCAGAATTCACATAGCACTGACATGAGGCACACATGGCCATGCCGCCGCAAATCCCTATGGTACCCTCAGGTGCCAATTCATAGGACCGAACAATTTCCATAAGGTTCATGTTCATATCAGTTGGGGCATCCACTTCATGTAGTACGCCTTCCCTATCCTTAATCTTTATTTTAATATCGCTCATGGGCCGTTGGTTCAACAATTCAAATTCTTGGCAAATTTAATAGGTTTCTTTAAAGTTATGATGCTAACCTAAACCCTTTTAACAACTTTGAAGATTTTGTGATATTACTCGATGGATTTGACCACAGATTTTTCAGCTTCTTTTTTGGTTCCATCAAAGCCCGTTACACCACCAACGGTAGTGTACTTCATCACATAGCGTTTCTCAGGGAATATGCGTTGATAGGCACTCTGGCACATTAAGGTGGCCTCATGGAACCCACAAAGGATGAGCTTTAGTTTCCCGGGATAGGTATTCACATCCCCAATGGCATAGATGCCTGGAATATTCGTTTGGTAGTCCAACGTATTATCAACCTTAATGGCATTCTTTTCTATTTCCAGTCCCCAGTCTCCAATAGGTCCTAATTTTGGCGATAGTCCAAATAATGGGATATAATCATCTACGCTCAAAACAATCTCTTCCCCTCCAGTTTTCTGGATAACAACAGCTTCCAAGGTATCTTTTCCCTGCAACCCAATTATTTCCGCTGGGGTTATCAAATTGATTTTTCCCTGATTTTTAAGGTGCCGTACCTTTTCAACGGAATCCAGAGCTCCCCTGAATTCATTTCTTCTATGTACCAAGGTTACCTCCGATGCTACGTCTGCAAGGAAAATACTCCAATCCAGGGCAGAATCGCCACCTCCGGCAATGATCACCTTCTTATTGCGGTACACCTCGGGATCTTTGATCATATAGGCTACTCCGTTATCCTCATATTTGGAAAGGTTTTCCAACAAGGGTTTTCTCGGCTCAAAACTACCCAGCCCTCCTGCAATAGCAACAATTGGCGCCTGATGCTTAGTACCTTTGTTTGTGGTTACAATAAAGGAACCATCGGATTGTTTTTCTATGGTCTGTGCGCGTTCCCCTAAGGTAAATCCTGGTTGAAAGGGCTTGATCTGCTCCATAAGATTGGACACTAAATCTCCGGCCAAAACTTCAGGAAACCCAGGGATGTCGTAAATGGGTTTTTTGGGATAAATTTCAGAGCATTGTCCTCCTGCCTGAGGCAAAGCATCTATCAAGTGGCATTTTAACTGAAGTAATCCTGCTTCAAAAACGGCAAAAAGACCCGTAGGTCCCGCACCGATTATTAATATGTCTGTTTTGATCATGTATTCGTATTCTTAAAATAGGTAAAACTAGGATAGGGCTCCCGGACGGTTTATGACATCCATCAGTTATTGAACCACATTCACTACTTCCTCAATTTGTGGGGCATACTTTTTAATGGTCATTTCCACCCCGCTTTTCAGGGTCATTTGATTCACACTGCACCCCACACAAGCACCTTCCAATTTTACTTTTACAGAAGTGTCATTATCTATAGAGATCAGGGAGATATCTCCTCCATCACTTTGTAAAAATGGACGTATTTCTTCAAGTGCTTTCTCTACATTGATCTTAATTTCTTCTGACGTCATAGCTATTTCTTTTTTACGGCCGAACAACCTGCCATTGTAGTTATTTTGATTGCTTCTGTTGGTGGTATGCTCTTGTTTCTGCTAACCACTTCCCTAACAACATTCTTAGTTAATTCTTCAAAAGCCTCCTCAATTGGGGTTGCGGTTTGCAATGCTGCCGGCCTCCCAATATCTCCAGCCTCCCTGATGCTCTGTACCAATGGAATTTCTCCCAAAAATGGCACATCCAAATCTTCAGCCAAATGTTTGGCACCTTCCTTCCCAAATATATAGTATTTATTATTTGGCAATTCTTCTGGGGTAAAGTAGGCCATGTTTTCCACGATTCCCAAAACCGGTACATTGATGGCTTCCTGTTGGAACATGGCAACTCCCTTGCGGGCATCTGCCAATGCAACTTCCTGAGGGGTACTTACCACAACAGCTCCCGTTACAGGAAGGGATTGCATGATGCTTAGATGTATATCACCGGTTCCCGGAGGAAGGTCTAACAACATAAAATCCAACTCTCCCCAATGGGCATCAAAAATCATTTGGTTCAAAGCCTTTGCAGCCATTGGTCCCCTCCAAATCACAGCTTGATTGGGCTGGGTGAAAAACCCGATGGATAATATCTTTACCCCATAGCTTTCTACGGGCTTCATCTTGGATTTACCGTCAATATTGACCGCCAATGGTTTTTCATTGACAACATCGAACATGATGGGAGCCGAGGGCCCATAAATATCGGCATCCAGCAGCCCTACCTTAAAGCCCATCTTGGCCAGGGTTACCGCCAAATTAGCTGTTACGGTAGATTTTCCTACGCCGCCCTTTCCCGAAGCAACGGCAATGATATTTTGTATACCTGGGATAGCCTTACCTTTTATCTCATTGACTTTGGGTTTTGCCGGGGCATCCACCTTAATGTTGATTTTGATCTTGGCCTTTTCATAGACCTTGGCGTGAATGATCTTTAGAATTTCTACCTCTGTTTTCTTACGTGCCTGAAGGGTTGGATTGCTGATAGTGATGTCTACCTCTACCTCATCGCCAAATACCATGACATTGGTCACCGCACCGCTTTCCACCATGTTCTTGCCCTCTCCAGGGACTGTGATCTCTTCAAGAGCCGCAAGTATATCTTTCTTATTAAATTTCATTATAAAGATTTGCTTTTCAGCATTAATTAAATTGATTCTAAATTACAAAGATACGGTATAGGCATGAGATTAAGAAAGGGCAACAACTTAAAAGTAAAATAGGGCGATAATGTTTATCTATCGCAAAACAAACCCACTAAAAGGGCATTAAAACCATGTTACTGATAGTATTCCCCTAGCTCTTTATTTGGATCCCAAAAGCGCTTTTCAAAATCTACGATTTGAAGCCCATGGACCTGCACGCCTTCATTTTCCAATAATTGCTGCATTAGATTGGTACCATCAAAATGGTGTTTGCCCGTTAACAGTCCCTTTCTATTGACTACCCTATGAGCCGGTATGTCTTCCATATTATGTGATGCGTTCATGGCCCACCCTACCATGCGTGCACTTCTGGCGGCGCCCAGATATTTGGCTATGGCCCCATAGGAAGTCACCCTCCCATAAGGGATCAAACGAGCAACTTCATAGACTTTTTGAAAGAAATTTTGGTTCTCCTCAGCCATATCAATTATATAAAATCCGGATAACGGTTATTACAAACAATATTAGCATCAAGGCACTCAAAATATAATTGGAATTCTTTGAAAACCCGCTGGAACTGGCGTCCAACTTATAAAAATACACGGTATACAAATATAAGACCGCAAAGGTTCCAGATCCTGCCGCGAAAATAAAGATGAAAATGTCCTGTGCTTGGAATTTGATCCATCCGGAAGCATTCCACATCGCATTAACCCCACTGTAATAAGGGATCGTCAGTAAGTTTAAGGCTGCCAATAATACCCCCTTGAAAAAGCTGTTCTTTTTACTGACCTTAACAACTTTAACGATCTTTTTCTTGTTCTTTTTGCCTACCACAAAAAAGTAAATAGTAAAAAAAGCAAATACCAAGAGGGCAATTTGAAGCAGTATATCTATAACCTGGGGATTGTTATGGAGGAATTTAGAAATGTACACGGCAATAAATGCCTGTACCATGATCATGGAAGAAACCCCAAGGCTGAAAATTATTCCGTTCAGCTTACCTTTTTCTACACTGGTCTTGGCCGCATTCATATTGAGAAGTCCCGGCGGTACGGTGGCCATAAAGGCCGCAGAAAAAGTGGCAAAAAAAAGAATTATAAGATGTGTCATAGGTTACGAAACCCTAAACTTGGTATAGGTGATTGGTTTTCCTTTGCCAAGATACTGTTTTTCGTAAAAAGTCTGTATTTCCAACACTTCTTTCGGACTTCCTTCATTTTTATACACATCGTGATTGGCATAAACCACTTCCAATCCCAAGCCGTGCAATAAGCCAAGGGTGTATCCGTGCATAAATTCGCTGTCGGTCTTTAGGTTAACAACCCCGTCTTCTTTAAGAATAACCTTATACTTTTCTAAAAACGCCTGATTGGTCAAGCGGTGTTTGGTACGCTTGTATTTAATTTGGGGGTCTGGGAAGGTGATCCAAATTTCAGATACCTCATTTTTTCCAAAGATCTGGTCAATCAACTCAATTTGAGTCCTAACGAAGGCTACATTGTTCAACCCTTCCTGTATAGCAGTCTTGGCACCTCTCCAAAAACGGGCCCCTTTAATATCTACGCCTATATAGTTTTTGTCAGGATCTTGTTTTGCCAAACCAATGGTATACTCTCCCTTGCCACAGCCCAATTCCAAAATAATAGGATTGTCGTTGCCAAAAAATGAGGCCCATTTGCCCTTTAGCTCAAAAGTGCCATCCTCAATTTCTTCCCTACTGGGTTGAACCACATTTTTAAATGATTCGTTCTCCTTAAATCGCTTTAGCTTGTTTTTACTTCCCACGGAAATCAAAATTTTATTGATTTGGCAAAGCTAAGGAAATCTTGCAATGTTTTGAATTGTGTTCTTTTGCAAATTGGAATTGACTAAAAGTATTTTGGTCGCTTCCCTGAACTGAAGCCCAGAATAACCAATAACTGAACTATACTACTTTATTTTTAGCCTTCTCTAGGGTGAATGAAAACTCGGAACCGACACCTAGTACACTCTCTACATAAATCTTTTCGTCGTGAGCCTCAATAATGTGCTTTACTATGGAAAGTCCCAGGCCTGACCCTCCCTCTGTTCTGCTTCCGCTCTTATCTACCCTATAGAAGCGCTCGAAAAGTCGAGGGATATGTTGTCTGGCAATGCCTTCGCCATTATCGGTTACCCTAACGATGACCTTATTCTTGATCAAGTTCTCAACACTCACCTCCGTGGTTCCGTTCTCATTCCCGTATTTTATAGAATTGACAATGAGATTGGTGACCACTTGTTGTATTCTTTCCCTATCCGCACGAACTATGATCGGATGTATATATTCCATATCAAAAGCCAAGGTGATATTTCTTTTGAGTGCCTTCATTTCCAATAAGTCGAACACACTTTGGATCAATTCTATGATGTCAAAATCCGACATTTCCAAATGTAGGTCCCCCACCTCCAATTTGGTGATCATATCCAGATCCTTTACGATATAGATGAGTCGCTCTACCCCTTTATTGGCCCTTTGCAAATACTTTTTCCTGACATTTTTGTCTTTCATGGCCCCATCTAGCAGGGTAAGTATATACCCTTGGACGGTAAATAATGGCGTCTTTAATTCGTGGGACACATTTCCCAAAAAATCCTTGCGGTATTCTTCCCTAATCTTTAGAGTATCGATCTCTACTTTTTTATCCTTGGCGAATTTCTCTATTTCTTGGGTCAAGGTCGCCATATCTGTAGTAATGGTTCTAGATGACAAGGAGGAAGATTCCAACAACGAGATATCGTCATATATTTTTTTGGCCCTTTTATAAATAAATTTTTCTACCCGGACCTGAATGACAAAAAAGGATATTAAGAAGGAAAGGAAAGCAAAAATACTGAGTAAGGACCAATCTATGGAGGCCTTAATTTGCATAAAGAACCCCATACAAACGCTTAAGACACCTGCGATTAACAGGGCCGACCTAAAGGCAAATTTGTATGATTTTCTTAGCGTTATTGCCATTATAGAACAAACTTATACCCAACACCTTTTACGGTCTTAAAATGCTCGTCACCAATTTTTTCACGTAATTTTCTAATATGCACATCAATGGTACGGCCTCCAACGACCACCTCATTGCCCCATACCTTGTCCAAGATCACCTCCCTTTTGAACACCTTGCTGGGCTTGGATGCCAATAAGGCCAACAATTCAAATTCCTTTTTAGGCAAAATGATCTCCTGTCCTTTGTTGACTATCTTATATTCTTCACGGTTAATAACAATGGAACCAACTTTGGTAATTTCTTCCGAGCCGTCAGCTTCATCTTTAAGCCTGCGCAACAAAGCCTTTACCTTGCTGACCAACACCTTTGGTTTTATAGGCTTGGTGATATAATCGTCGGCACCTGCATCAAAACCGGCAACCTGGGAATAGTCCTCTCCCCTAGCCGTCAAAAAGGTAATAATAATATTTTCCAGGCCTTTGGTATTCCTGATGATCCCACAAGCTTCAATACCATCCATTTCCGGCATCATCACATCCATAATGATAAGGTGCGGCTGCTTTTTTTTAGCTTTTGCCACTGCCTCCACCCCATTCTTTGCCGTAAAAACCTCATAGCCCTCTGCAGATAGATTGTAACCGACAATCTCCAAAATATCCGGTTCGTCATCTACTAAAAGTATCCTAATCTCATTATTGTTCATTGGTCATGCTCTTGGTTTATTCGTTCAAAAGTAAAGATAATACCATTACGAAATGTCCGCTTAACGATGATTTAATATGGTAACCTTAAGGTAACACTAACAAAATAAACCTTTAACACGGGGGTAACGTCAAGATTACAACATGTAAGTTTCTTTGCTGCAACTTTTAGAAATGAATATAATGAGATTGTTATTGTTGAGTTTTTGCTTGGTATTTGTACTGCAGACCAAGGCACAAGAAAACACAGGAAGGATTGTAGGAAAATTGATCGACAAAGAATTGAACGACGAGCCACTACCTTTTGCCAATGTATTGATTAAAGGTTCCACAAAAGGGGCTACTTCAGATTATGATGGGCTCTATGAAATCAGCGACTTAACTTCGGGCACCTATACCATAGCCTTTAGCTATTTGGGCTATGAGACGGTAGAAATACCTGAAGTTCAAGTAACCCCAGGAAAGGTTACCACCCTGAATATCCCGATGAGCGCCAACCAAGGGGTAACCCTGGACGAGGTTGTGATAACCGTTTCTGCGAGGAAGGACTCCGAGACCGCACTGATCCTAGATCAAAAAAGAGCCGTTGAAATAAAGGAAAGCATCGGGGCGGTTGAATTGGGAAAAATAGGAGTTTCAGATGTTGCGGCGGCCACTACAAAGATTTCAGGGGTAACAAGCAGCCAAACCTCTGGGGATGTATTTGTAAGGGGTTTAGGAGACAGATATCTTTCCACTACATTAAATGGATTGACCATTCCTTCAGATGATGTTGAAAAAAAGAATATTGACCTATCCCTTTTTCCAACAAGGGTTATTCAGAATGTAAGCATCAGTAAAACATACACCGTTGAGTCTTCTGCCGATCAGGCTTCAGGGGTTATTGATATTACCTCACGGGAGTTGAGTGGCTCAGAAGAACTTTCCGTTGGCGCATCAAGCGGGATCAACACCAATGTGGCCAAGGGCGGGGTTTGGGACAATTTTAGAGTATCCCAAAACTTAAGAAATACCTCTTTTGGATTCTATACCAAAAACCAATCTACCCTGCAGAGCATTACGCAACAGGGTTGGAATACAGACAAACAGGATGTCCCTTTGGATTACTCCTATTCCATATCCGCGGGGAAAAGATTCAACGATAAACTGGCGGTGTTTCTAACCGGTTCACATTCCCAATCTTACGGCTACAAACAGGGTCTTTTCCGCCAATTTAGATCTAACTTCATTGATGATACGATAACGGATGCCACTACCTTTAAAAAGAATATTGTCAATTCGGCCCTTTTGGATGTCTCCTACCATATAAATGATAAGAACAAGATTAAGTCGAGCACTTTTTTTGTGAATAAATTAAACGAGGAGGTTTTTGAAGGAGGTAGGAATGGGGAAGCAACCATTTTTGAAGAAACCGCTCCCTCTGAAGGTCTTTTCCAATTCATAAGGGACCAGAATACAAAACAGACCCGTTTGCTTATCACCCAACTTTTGGGCACTCACCAAGTAACAGAGAAAAATACGTTGGAATGGGCTGGAGGTTTTAACCTATTAAATGCCGATGAACCCAACAGAATTAGAAACGAGGTAAACTTTGACCCGGATGGCACATTTGTACAGTTGGGAAGAAATGGAGGTTTCCAACAAAGGAAATCGAGCCAATTGATCGAAGACTCAGAATTTACTGGGCATGTAAAGGACATCTTGCGCATTATAGATGAAGACAACAAAACCTTTAAAATCGAAATTGGAGCTTCCTATAGAAATAAGACAAGGGATTTCAGCTCAGAGTTTATTGGCGTGGAAGAAACTTCCACCAATGCCATCAACCCCCCATCCATTGATAATCTTGGAGGCATTTTTCAACAGGCAAACTTTGACGATGGATTGTTAAAAATCAATCGTCTTGGGACTAATGCCAAGGGAGAAAGAAAAGACATTTACACTGGGGAATTGGACTCTAAAGCCTTCTTTTCAGATTTCAACGTAGGTCTTGAAAAATGGAATTTCAACGTGGGTATGCGCTACCAACAAGACCAAATCAATGTAACCTATGATATTGGGAATTTATTCCCTAGAACAGGAAAAAGTATCAAGGAATACAACAATCTATACCCAAGTTTAAACATTAAGTACAGTATAAACGAACTTAGTGCTTTTCGACTCGCTGTGAGCAGAACACTTACCTTGCCCGAATTCAAGGAAGTCTCTCCTTTTGAATATGTATCTCCAACAGGACAGATCACAAGAGGTAATGTTGACCTGGAGGCCTCCCGCAACCTAAATTATGATCTAAAATGGGAATATTTCCCCACTGCCGGGCAACTGGTATCTGTGACCGCATTTTACAAGAACATTGCAGACCCTATCAACAGGGTTAGGGACAGAGGTTCTGCGGGCGTGTTCTCTTATTTTAATTCAGCGGACAAAGCTGAAGTATTTGGTCTTGAGATGGAAACGAAATTGGATTTAGCAACTCCAAAGCCAATGGAAGACGGTGCCGATAATTCAAGCTATGGCCTTAACATGGTGTTCAATGCAACTAGAATGTTTCATAGGCAGGACCTAAAAGAGATTTTCGACGATAACGGCAATCTGGTCCGTAGTTTCCAATATAACAATTTAACAACTACCGATTTACAGGGGGCTTCCGACTGGATTTTCAATTCTAGCCTAAATTTCACCACTGCATCCGATAATCCCTTTGCGATATCATTGACCGCTAATTACGCCTCGGACAAAATCTATGCATTGGGCGTCCCTACAGATCAAGCGAACAGGGATATTTTTTACGATGCGGCAATAATAGAAAAAGGCTTTGTGACTTTAGATGCTGTAATGAGCCAAGCTTTAGGAAAGAATTGGAACATACGCCTTGTTGGCAAAAATCTTCTGAACCCAAATATTGAACAGACCCAATCTGTAAGGAATAGCGGTACGGGCATTGCCCAAGACCAGACAGTGTTGTCCTATACCACGGGGGTTGGCATTAACCTAGGAGTGAATTATACATTTTAATTAAAAAAACATCGAACCGAAATTAAAATCTTTATTATGACCACAAAAAATTTGAATTTAAAAATGTTATTTATTGCAACTTTCGCCATTTTGGCCGTAAGCTGCAGTACCGACACCTCATCTACAGACGAACCATACACCCCTCCTCAAGGAGAAGGTACCGAATTGAATGGCACACTAAACGAAGACAGGACCTTGGACGGCACAAAACAGTATACCCTTACCGGTACTTATAGTGTCTCAGCGGGCGCCACCTTGACTATCCCTGCTGGAACCAAAATTACGGCCAACACGGCATCCGGTAATTCAACCAGCACATATATTGTAGTTCAAAAAGGTGGAAAAATAAATGTGCAGGGTACTGCCAACAACCCCGTAGTATTGACCTCCAACAATGAAACTCCAGGAGATTGGGGCGGCTTGGTAATTGCAGGAGATGCTACAACGACGGAAGGCACAAATGCCACGGCAGAAATTGGACAAATCGCCTATGGTGGTTCAAACGATGCTGACAATTCTGGCTCCATAAATTATATGATCATCAATTACGCCGGAGCTCAGATCAATGCAGAATCACAGTTCAATGGTCTTACCCTATATGCCGTTGGTTCAGGTACGGCTATTAACAATGTTGCTTTGCTAAACGGTACAGATGACGGGGTAGAATTCTTTGGAGGTACTGCCTCTATCACTAACCTTTACCTGGAGAACAATGAGGATGATGCCATTGACTGGACAGAAGGTTGGAGCGGTACCGTTACCAATGCGTATGCCCTTCATTCCAAAGCCGGTTTTTCCACAGCAGTTGAAGCGGACGGGATCAACAACAACCCAAAATTGGTAAACTTTACAGCTGTATCTTCTGTTGGCGGTACCGCCTTACAGTTCAAAAAAGAATCAGGCGCTACTATAACCGGACTTTCATTAGCTGGTTACGATATTAGTGTGGACATGAAGGACAATGGCCCCTTAGCCAATGTTCAATTCGATGGAGCAGCTGCAGATCCCGCAAAAAATTATATAGCCGCACCAACCGTTGATATAGCTACCTTTTCGTGGGTTAATTCCAACACTGCAGTGGAAACGAGCGTATTGACCGGCAGTATAACTTCTGACTTGACCTTGAATGCGAAAATCACGTATTTCCTTGATCAAACCTTAAGTATTGAAGCAGGTGCGAAATTGACCATTCCTGCAGGTACAAAAATAATCGCCGATGTTGAAAGCGGAAATGAGACAAGTACTTATATTTTAATTCAAAAAGGCGCCCAAATTGATGTTCTGGGAACTGAAGCTGCACCAGTGGTAATGACCTCAACCAATGAAACTCCCGGAGATTGGGGCGGCCTGGTGATTGCGGGTGATGCAACTACAACCGAAGGCACAAATGCCACCGCCGAGGTAGGACAAATCGCTTATGGCGGTTCCAACGACGATGACAACTCTGGAACTATTAAATATTTGATCATCAACTATGCCGGCGCGCAGATCAATGCCGAATCACAGTTCAACGGATTAACCCTTTATGCCGTAGGATCGGGTACCACAATCGAAAACGTAGCGGTATTAAATGGGACAGATGACGGTGTTGAGTTCTTTGGAGGAACCGTTACAGCTACTAACATGTATTTTGAAAACAATGAGGATGATGCCGTTGACTGGACCGAAGGGTGGAATGGCTCTATTACCAACACATATATATTGCACAATAAATCCGGATTCTCTACAGCATTGGAGGGCGATGGGGTAAACAACAACCCAACATTCACCAACTTGACGGCAGTTTCAACTGTTGATGGCATGGCCCTGCAGTTTAAAAAGACCTCTGGAGCAACATTTACCAATGTGAATATTTCTGGTTACGTTACAAACGTGGACATGAAGGACAATGGGCCATTGGCCAATGTAATTGTAGATGGTACTCCATTGACAAATGCCAATGACAATGTTTTTAATGGAACTTTAGTGGACATCAGCCTATTTGCCTGGGCTACTGAAAACTAACCCCATTACTTAACATATATTCTATAAAAACGCCCTTACAAAGGGCGTTTTGTGCATTTCATCGATTATATTTAATTTTCTCCCGATCGTTGTATTCTTCTGGACGGCAAAATTACTACCTTTATTCTATATCCAAATAAATGAAGCACCTTTACCTAATTCTTCTTTTTTTCATTTCTACAATGGCCTTCAGCCAGCAGAAAACCAGTGCAGGTGAAATTGAAGGTTTAAGTGTGTATCCTAACCCCGTGACCAACGGTAAAGTATTCATTAAAACCAAGGATAATTCGCCCAAGAAAATCATGATTTTTGATGTCTTCGGAGGAAATTTATTGGAAACCACCATTTTAGGTTCAGAATTGAATCTGGCTAATTTGGATGCAGGGGTATATATGATCCGAATCTTTGAAAAAGATAAGGTGGCTACACGCAAATTGATTGTCAAATAAGCGACTACTTTCTCTATATTATCTTTTTAAAATGCTATAAATCTGTTTTTTAGCATCTTACATCCCTGCTCACCGTTAACAAAATCCCTTTCACCTACAAAAATCGGTGTTTCACAACAAATAGTGTTCGAAAGAATTCTACTTACCTACATTTACAGTCAACATCCCAAATTGGCTTACATGAAAAGAATTTACCTTACCATATTACTTACGTTTAGCTTTTTGCTCTCAGCGCAAGAAATGGTTGATATTAAAACTCCCAAGAATGCCGAAATTACTGGATTTAAATTATATCCTAATCCGGCCTTTGACGATGTGGTGTATGTATCAACTAAAATGAACGATACCAAGGATATTGTGGTATACGATGTATTTGGGGCCGTTGTCCTAAAGGACAGGATAGCTACAAATTCATTAAATATAGCCCGATTGATCCCTGGCGTATATGTGCTTCAAATCACGGAAAACAATAAAACGATGACCAGAAAATTGGTCGTAAAATAAACTACCCCATGTAACTTAATCAATGAAGCCCCTACAAAAGGGGCTTTTTTTATTTTACACCATCAAAGGTATCCTTACTTTTGTCCTTTTAACATTGACCATGGACTTTCAAAGCATCTTCGAATTAAAAAGTTCCGACGAATTTCAGGCAAAAGCGCTGGAAGTTTTTGGTTACCAATACCAAAACAATTCGGTATACCGTAAATTTTGTTCACTATTGGGGAAGAACCAGGTCAATGTAACCCATTTGAACGATATCCCCTTCTTGCCGATTGATTTTTTTAAATCCAAAAAAATAGTTTCCGCTTCCAAAATCCCAAAAACCATATTTACTAGTAGTGGCACCACGGGCAGTATCACCAGCAAGCATTTTGTTTTGGATACTAAAATTTATGAGTACAGCTACACCAAAGCATTTGAGCTTTTTTATGGTGATATCTCCAACTACTGTGTGTTGGCACTCCTTCCTTCCTATTTGGAGCGGAAAGGATCGTCATTAATATATATGGTAGATGACCTAATCAAAAAAAGCAAGCATCCTGAAAGCGGCTTTTATTTGAATGAGATTGATCTGCTCAAGAAAAAAATACAGGATTTGGATGCTCAAGGCACCAAAATTTTGCTCATTGGTGTTTCCTTTGCCCTCTTGGATATGGTGGAAAAACATTCCCTTCAATTAAAGAATACCATTATAATGGAAACTGGCGGGATGAAGGGCAGAAGAAAGGAAATGATCCGGGAAGAACTTCACGCCATATTAAAAAAGGGATTTGGGGTAGAGCATATACATTCAGAATATGGCATGACCGAGCTTTTATCCCAAGGGTACTCCAAGGGAGATGGCATCTTTAATGCCCCGCCATGGATGAAAATTCTCATTAGGGATCCAGAGGACCCCATGGCCTATATGTCTCCCGGAAAAACGGGCGGGGTCAATGTCATAGATCTTGCCAACATACATTCCTGTTCCTTTATTGCCACCCAGGATCTGGGGAAGGCATATCCCGATGGGAGTTTTGAAATTTTGGGTCGTTTTGACAATTCGGACATTAGGGGATGTAATCTTATGGTGCTCTAACGTATTATCAGTCCACCAACAACTTACCAATTATAAACAATTGACTTCCAGATATATAAAAATCAGCATTATCTTCCTGTTGATTTTATAATTTTACCCCTTTCAAGCCTAAAATAAGGTTTCATCTTCGCTCCAAATCTTATCCATCAACGGGAACACCTAGGCTTTAAGTTTAATTATTAAAACTACTTTATCCACTTATGAAATGGTTGTATTGTACAATTAAAATACCATATCATGAAACGAAAAGATTTTATCAAACACAGCATTTGGGTGGGAGCTACTGCCTTTACCCTGCCTGCTTTGGGAAACCCCTTAAACAAAAAGACCTCAGAGGAACCATTGGATCCTAAAATTATCAGGAACGATGAAGGAAAGACCATCAATGTCCTTGGAGACATACAGACCTTTAAATTGACAGGAAAGGATACCAACGGTCTCTTTACCCTCATTGAGGAATACAATACTCCAGGCACGATGATCCCTCCGCACGTACATACCAAGGAGGATGAAATATTCAAAGTATTGGAAGGGGAATTGGAACTGACCGTAGGCGATAAAACCACGGTTTTAAAAGCTGGTGATCTGGCTTTTGGCCCCAGAAATGTCCCTCATTCCTGGAAAGTGATAGGTGATAAAAATGCCAAGGTAATTTTGAGCGTCTTTCCTGCTGGGATAGAAAATATGTTTGAAGAATTGGGCGCTTTGCCACCCGGACCACCGGATATGGAAAAGGTCATGGAGATCTGTGCTCGTCAAGGGATATCCTTTCTTAAATAACCAACATAAAAAAACGGGCATTGAACCATTATCAATACCCGTTTTTTAAATTTTAATTCTTGCTTCTAATTGACTACCAGCACAAAATAATTCTTCTTACCACGCTGTAAAAGCACGTATTTTCCATTGATCAAATCTGTCGCAGTAATGGTATAGTCTTCCTTTACCTTTTCCTTGTTCACCGAAATGGAGTTTTGCTTTAATTCACGCCTTGCCTCCCCATTGGATCCCAAAAATCCTGTTTTGGCCGCTAGTGCCCCTATCATATCCAATCCTTCTTCTATATCCTTTAGAGCCACTTCGGCTTGGGGAACACCTTCGAAAACATCCAAAAATGTCTTCTCATTTAATCCTTTCAGATCAGCAGAGGTAGATTTACCAAATAAAATATCACTGGCCTTAATAGCATTGTCCAAATCATCTTGGGAATGTACCATAACCGTAATCTCTTCCGCCAATCTTTTTTGAAGCACCCTTAAATGCGGGGCTTCCTTATGCTCAGTAGCCAAAGCTTCAATCTCTTCTTTGGTTAAAAAAGTAAATATCTTAATATACTTCTCCGCATCCTCATCTGAGGTGTTCAACCAATATTGATAGAATTTATAAGGAGATGTCCTGTTGGCATCCAACCAAATATTTCCGCCTTCGGTCTTTCCAAATTTTGTCCCATCGGCTTTGGTAATCAAAGGACAGGTCAAGGCATAGCCCTTTCCCCCTGCAATCCTTCGGATAAGCTCTGTTCCTGTAGTTATATTGCCCCATTGATCACTTCCTCCCATTTGAAGGGTACAGTTGTGTTTTTGGTAGAGGTGAAGGAAATCATACCCTTGTACCAATTGGTAGGTGAACTCCGTAAAGGACATCCCTTCTTTGGCTTCGGCCGAAAGTCGTTTTTTGACCGAGTCTTTCGCCATCATATAGTTCACGGTGATATGCTTCCCAACGTCCCTAATAAATTCCAAAAACGAGAAGTCTTTCATCCAATCGTAGTTGTTGACCAAGATGGCGGCATTATCTTCATTGCTCTTAAAATCCAGGAAACGGGACAATTGTTCCTTTAACGCATTTTGGTTATGCCGCAGTGTAGCCTCATCCAATAGGTTACGTTCCGCAGATTTCCCTGAAGGATCTCCAATCATTCCTGTTGCACCGCCCACCAAAGCATATGGTTTATGCCCTGACAATTGAAAGTGTCGCAAAAGCATAACCCCTACAAGGTGTCCAATATGCAAGGAATCGGCCGTAGGATCAATCCCCACATATGCAGCCTGCATCTCACTTAACAAATGTTCTTCTGTTCCGGGCATTACATCGTGCAACATTCCCCTCCATTTTATTTCCTCTATGAAATTTGAAGCCATGCTTGTCTCTTATTTTTACAATAGCTGCAAATATAAAGGGTATCACGGTCTTTTTATAGGTATTGGTTCCAAAAATTAGGGACCCCACCTAAAAAATCAGGCTTCTTGTCGCACTATAACTCATGATCTGTATTCTGGGAGCAAGAAATTAAAAGCTTTATGGATTATTGCCTAAATTTGGGCCATGGTTTTAGTCACAGGAGGAACGGGCTTGGTGGGATCACACCTGCTGTTCAAATTAGTGGAACAAGGTATTAAGGTAAGAGCGATCCATCGTGCGGAAAGCGACCTTTCTAGAGTGGAACGAATATTTTCATATTACACTGGGCAATCCTCTGAATTGTTTGAAAAAATTGAATGGGTCACCGCCGATATTAATAATATCCCCGATCTGGAGAAGGCTTTTGAAGGTGTTACCCATGTTTACCATTGCGCCGCATTAATTTCCTTTGACCCCAAGGATTATGGCCTATTGCATAAGGTCAATGTAGAAGGAACTGCAAATATCGTCAACCTATGTATCGCAAATACTATTGAAAAATTATGCTATGTCAGCTCCATAGCCGCCATTGGAAAAAGTATTGGAGTAAAGGAGGCTACTGAGGAGAACGACTGGCAACAATCCAACTCAAGTGCATATTCCATTACCAAAACAGCTGCTGAATTGGAAGTATGGAGAGGTTCCCAAGAAAATGTTCCCGTTGTAATCATCAATCCAGGGATTATAATAGGTCCCGGATTTTGGGAAACTGGAAGTGGACAGTTATTTAAAAGGGCGAGCAGGGCACCAAAATATTTTCCCCCAGGCGGATCAGGTTTTGTAACGGTTTCCGACGTTGTTTCTATTATTACAAGCTTGATGAAATCGGACATCCAAAACGAACGCTTTATTGTCATCTCCAAGAATTTGACCTATCGTGAAATATTGGAAAAACTAACCATGGCCATGAAAAAAGTGCCACCCAAAAAACAGATTCCTGGTTGGGTGCTGGAGGTCCTATGGCGATTAGATTGGTTTTGGTCCCTTATTACCAATTCAAAAAGGCAATTGACAAGTGCTTCTGTGTTTTCCTTAAAAAATAGGACATTATATTCCAATGCCAAGGTAATTGAGAGCCTGGATTATGAGTTTGAACCTTTGGATAATGCAATTTCGTTCTCGACCGATATTTTTATGGAAGAGAATCCTGCACTGTAGGCCGTAACTCTTTGGTTGGCTTTATTTTGTTCTCTTTTGCTTTATCGCGAGCCTCCCTTATACTATCTGCCTTTATTTTTCGGGCTTCGTCCATTACTTTCTGAACAGACTCCAGTCGGGAATCGACTTCTTTATAAATGGCAACATATTCCGATGGAATAGAGGCATAGTATAGGTTGTTCTCAACAAATTGTACGCTATCTATCCCGTATTTGGTATAAAGATACTCCATGGTCTCAATCTTATTTTTGACCAAAATATCCGTACTTGTGTTCTTCGCAGCTGTAAGAATGGCAAGATCATAAAGTATATCCGCCATTTTTTCCTTAGAAATCAATTGCTCTGGTTCTTTGACCACCTTTTCGCCACAAGAGACGAGGATTACACAAAAAATAAACAATACCGCTTTTTTCATCATTCCCTATCAAAGGTTAATCGTTGTGCATTTTTCAATTCTGAAAAATTGCCTTGCTCATAGGCCAAATGGCCATTCACAAAAGTATGGGTTATTTTGGATTTAAAGGTTTCTCCTTCAAATGGGGACC
This sequence comes from Sediminicola luteus, assembly GCF_040566555.1. Lineage (GTDB taxonomy): Bacteria > Bacteroidota > Bacteroidia > Flavobacteriales > Flavobacteriaceae > Sediminicola. The sequence continues at coordinate 207,706 of NZ_JBEWYP010000005.1, forward strand.
AACCACATTTATAAACAATATTTTCTTTGGCAACTTTCCAGGGATTATTGAGGTCAGCCACTACAAGATCCGCAAAATATCCTTCCCTTAGGAATCCTCTTTTTTTCAATTGGAACAATTTTGCAGGGTTATGGCACATCTTTTCCACCATTTTTTCCAGGGAAATCTTACCATTATGGTAATTTTCCAACATGGCAGGGAGGGCGTGTTGTACCAAAGGTCCGCCAGAGGGGGCATTGGTATAAACATTATCTTTTTCTTCTAGGGTATGGGGGGCATGATCTGTTGCGATCACATCAATTCGATCGTCCAATAGCGCTTCCCATAATTGTGCCCTATCCTGTTCGGTTTTTACAGCTGGATTCCATTTGATCAAGGAACCTTTTTTGTCATAGTCACTATCGGAAAACCATAAATGGTGGATACAGACCTCAGCGGTAATTTTCTTTTGCTCCAGAGGAATATCATTGCGGAAAAGTGATGTTTCCATCCCTGTGGACAAATGAAAAACGTGTAACCTTGCGCCAGTTTCCTTGGCCAAGGCAATTGCCTTGGAAGAAGAGAGGTAACAAGCCTCAGCACTTCTTATTATAGGATGGTATTTCATAGGGATATCATCCCCGTATTCCTCCTTAAACCGTGCCATATTTGCTCTTATGGTACCCTCGTCCTCACAATGGGCTGAGATGACCATCTCGGTATTTCTAAATATTTTCTCCAAGACCAACTCATTGTCCACCAACATATTCCCAGTGGAGGATCCTAGAAATAATTTTACTCCAGAGCATGCATTTTTATCGAGCCTTTTGAGCTCCTCCAAATTATCATTGGTACCCCCAAATAAAAAGGAATAGTTGGCATAGGCCGTATTGGCAGCTATGGCAAATTTCTTTTCCAGCTCTTCAATGGTAGTCGTCTGTGGATTGGTATTTGGCTGTTCCATAAAGGAGGTTATCCCTCCTGCTATTGCCGCCCTGCTTTCTGTAGCTATGTTGCCCTTATGCGTTAGTCCTGGCTCCCTAAAATGTACCTGGTCATCAATAACCCCAGGAAATAGGTGCTTGCCTTTTAAATCGATGACTTTAGTGTTTGGATCACTAATGTCCCCGTCTATTTTTACGATCAGCTGGCCTTCCAATAATATGTCACCTTCCACGATGGTATTTTCATTTACCATCCTTACATTCTTCAAAAGCGTCTTTCCCATACTAAAATTTATGTCGTTGAAATATACTGCTCAGCTTCATTTTTAAAACCCCGAAAATGGCTTCCCCTACAATGGAGGAACTCATTTTTGACTTTCCCCTTATCCTATCTGTAAAAATAATGGAGATTTCCTCTATTTTGAATTTTTTAAGGTGTGCCCTAAATTTCATTTCTATCTGAAAGGCGTACCCCACAAACTTAATGGTATCCAAATTTATCTCTTCCAGAACCTTGCGTCTATAGCAGACAAAACCTGCGGTTGGATCGTGCACCTGCATACCAGTGATCAGCTTTACATAAAATGATGCGCCATAGGACAACAACATTCTGTACAAAGGCCAGTTCACTACGTTCACCCCTTTTTTATAACGCGAACCCACTACCACATCTGCGCCATTGACACATGCCCTGTACAATCTTGGAAGGTCATCTGGCCGATGTGAAAAATCCGCGTCCATTTCAAAAATGAAATCGTATTTGCGGTCTATTGCCCATTTAAAGCCATGTATATAGGCGGTTCCCAGTCCTGATTTCTCCTTCCTCACCTCCAAAAAAAGTCTGTCCGAAAATTGCTGTTGCAATTCCCGAACCTTATCTGCCGTGCCATCGGGAGAATTATCATCCACAACTAATACATGAAATTTTTTTTCAAGCGCAAAAACCGCTTTTATAATCGCTTCAACGTTTTCTATTTCATTGAAGGTGGGAATGATAACTAAACTGTCTTCCATTGACTACGGTGATTTGCACAAAAATAGTATTTTAAACCCTCTTAAGAAATCCTCAATGTGTTTTATGATATTTTTAAATCCTTTGAACACAGTAATAATTCGTAATTTTGGACCGTTTAAAATTTGAAATGATACCAAAGCTACCAAAAATCCTTCTCTATTTATTGATTGCACTGTTTGCCCTTAACATGGCACAGAGCTATTTTACAGAACTCATTTTTGACGAGGCCTACTACTGGTACTATGCCCAAAATATGGCTTGGGGGTATTTTGACCACCCTCCTATGGTTGCCCTCATGATCAAAATGAGCAGTGTATTTTTCAATGGGGAACTTGGGGTTCGCTTTATGAGCTGCATTCTATCCGTAGCCACCTTTTTAGTGTTGTGGCTTTTGATAGAAAATCCAAAAAAAGAGCGGTACGGGGTTCAATTTTTTGTGTTGGTATTTTCCATGACCTTGATCAATGCTTATGGCTTTTTTACATTGCCCGATACCCCTTTTCTATTTTTCACGGCTTTGTTCCTGCTACTTTATAAAAGATTTATTGCCAAACCCTCGGCTTTATTGGCCCTGGGCCTAGGAATGGTGATGGCGGCATTGATGTACAGTAAATACCATGCCGTATTGGTTATTCTCTTTACGTTGCTCTCCAACATAAAACTGGTTTGGAATAAATACGCCTGGTTATCCGTGGCAGTTGCCCTCTTGTGCTATACCCCTCATTTTTATTGGCTGTATGAAAACGACTTTGTTTCCATAAAATATCACCTTTATGAACGCCCCAATAGGGCCTATGAATTTGCTGATTTTACCTTGGGGTATTTTGTTAATTTGGTAGCACTCTTTGGACTTACCTTTCCATGGATCTATAAATCCCTTTACAAAACCAAGGCCAAAGATCAATTCACCAAGGCGCTGTTGTATTTAACTTATGGCGTGCTGATATTCTTTTTCATTTCCAGTTTTAACCGCAGGATACAGACCCAATGGATCATTGTAATATCCATTCCTATGGCCATTATGGCATTCAATTATCTCTTGGAAAATGATAATGCCAAAAAATGGATATACCGCTTGGGCCTTGCCAACATTGCTATTCTTCTTTTTCTTAGGATTGGATTGGTTTACGAGCCGCTATTTCCTGTGGTTTATGAAACCCATGGCAACACCAGATGGGTAGGTGATATCAAATCCCAGATAGGGGATATGCCCGTTGTTTTTGAAAATTCGTATAGAAGCGCCCCTATGTATGCCTTTTATTCAGGAAGCCCTACCTATTCCCTGAACAATATTATGTACCGACAGAACCAGTATACCATAGATGATTCAGAATCCAAGGTTCAGCATCAAAAGATACTATACATCTCCAAATACACCAAGAGTGGCGATATTACCCTCAACTGGCCAGACGGAACTGTCTTTTATGGAAATTATATGGAAAATTTTGAGTCGTTCCGAAAATTAAGATGCTATGTTGCCGAAGAAAATATAACGCTCAATACGGATCAGGAGCTTACTTTAAAAGTTTTCAACCCTTATGAAGCCAACATCCCCCTTGAAAAAATAAAATTTGGGATAGCCTATCTCAATGATTACAAACAAGTCATGGAAACATTACCTTTACCAATGACGCCAATAAACAAGGAAGCGCTCACTATAAAAGCCCAAGACACTACAAAATTCACTTTTAAATTACCTAAACCCAAAATGGAAAATCCTGGATTCTTCAAAATAAGTATCTCGGAAAATGGACTTTATATGGGAATTAATGGGGATAATATTAAATTAGAATAATGGAACCAACGCTTCGACTCATAGACACCGCCGACTGGATCACCTTGGTACTTTTGACCAGTATATTTTTCGTGGTGATTGGGAAGAGCTTTTTTTATAATAGGTTCATCAATTTTATCATCCTCCCCTTTAACAACAAGTACGTGATCATGTACAATAAGAAGGACAGGTTGATTAATTGGTTCCATATATTCCTGACCTTGTTCCAACTTTTTAATTTCGCTCTTTTTATTTACCTCGCAAGACGAATCCTCTTTCAGCTGGACAATAGCGCGTACCCTTTTATCTATGTTCTGATCTTAGGGATGCTAGCCCTCTTTTTACTGGTGAAAGTGGTCCTACAACTATTCAACGCCTTTATTTTTAATATCACATCCACTATTAGCGAATTGATATTCAAAAAACTCACCTACCTCAATTATAGCGGGATTGTCATGTTTCTTGCGAACGTTATTTTGACCTATGCCTTAAATGACTCAAAAACTGTTATTTACATAAGTATTACCCTTGTTTTGATCATAAATTTAATAGGATGGGTCACTGTGATAAGAAATCATCAATTTTACATTACTAGTAACATTTTCTATTTTATTTTGTACCTTTGCGCACTCGAAATTGCGCCTTTTGTGATAATAGGAAGCTACTTTAAAGACTGATGCTTATGAAAGTAAAGACGATTTTGGTTTCCCAACCAGAACCGAAAATGGAGAACTCCCCATATTCACGACTGATTGAAAAAGAAAAAGTAAAGGTCGATTTTAGACCTTTCATCCACGTGGAAGGAGTTGATGCTAAGAATGTTAGGCAACAAAAAATTGATTTGAACAATTTTACCGCCATCATACTTACCAGCCGAAATTCCGTTGATCATTTTTTCAGGATAGCCGATGAAATGCGATTCAAGGTTCCTGATACCATGAAGTATTTTTGCCAATCTGAAGCCGTAGCGTATTATCTACAAAAATATGTGGTTTACAGAAAAAGAAAAATATACGTTGGCAAAATGAATTTTGTTGACATTACTCCATTATTAAAAAAATACAAAAACGAAAAATTCTTACTGCCATCTTCTGATGTGCTAAAACCAATTGTTCCAGAATTGTTGAATTCTATGGAACTTAATTGGACAAGAGGAATTTTCTACAAAACGGTCATCAGTGATCTTTCGGATCTAAGGGACGTTTATTATGATATCTTGGTGTTCTTTAGCCCTTCAGGAATTGAATCGCTATTAAAGAATTTTCCAGATTTTAAGCAAAACGAAACGAGAATTGCCGTTTTTGGTAATTCTACCGTGAACGCTGCCACCGATGCAGGACTAAGGATAGACATTAAGGCTCCAACGCCCGACACTCCTTCCATGACCATGGCATTGCAAAAGTATATCACTACACAGAACAAGAAATAAAAAAAAAGCCTCTTTTCAGAGGCTTTTTTTATGTTTAGAATGCATATCGTTGCGGTCCGCCACGCCTGATTTCCTCATTGGCATAAGACTCATATTTCTTGAAGTTTTCCCTGAAGGCATTGGATAATTTAAACGCCGTTTTATAATAGGCCTCATCATCGTTCCAGGTTGTCCTAGGACTCAATACTGATGTTGGCACTCCAGGACATTCCCTAGGCTGGGCAACACCAAAAACAGAATGGATATGATAGGTATCATAGCTGTACATACCCAAATCCCCATTAAGAGCAGCTTGGATCATAGCCCTGGTATACTTTAGTTTCATACGGGTTCCGACACCGTAAGGACCACCGGTCCAACCAGTATTCACCAACCACACATTAACGCCTGAATCCTGCATTTTCTTACTCAACATTTCCGCGTACTTGGCCGGGTGCAAAGGCATGAATGGCGCACCAAAACAAGCAGAGAATGATGGTATTGGTTCAACTACCCCTGCTTCTGTACCAGCAACCTTAGCGGTATACCCTGACATAAAGTGGTAGGCAGCCTGACTAGGGGTTAATTTTGAAATTGGAGGCAAAACCCCAAAGGCATCTGCCGTTAAAAAGAAAATATTTTTCGGATTCTTGCCAATGGAAGGCTCTTGTATATTATCAATATGGTAAATAGGATAGCTTACCCGGGTATTTTGGGTAATGGAGATATCCGAGAAGTCTACCTCTCCTTTACTGTTTAAAACTACATTTTCCAGTAAGGCCCCTTTTTTGATCGCCCTAAAGATATCTGGCTCATTCTCTTCAGAAAGATTTATGACCTTAGCATAACAACCTCCCTCAAAATTAAAGACTGTATTTTCAGCTGTCCAGCCATGTTCATCATCCCCGATAAGTTTTCTATTGGGATCTGCGGACAACGTTGTTTTTCCAGTCCCTGATAATCCAAAAAAGATAGCGGTATCCCCATCCTCACCTACATTGGCGGAACAATGCATTGGCATTGTATTCTTCTGAACGGGAAGAATAAAGTTCAACGCAGAAAAAATACCTTTCTTAATTTCTCCTGTATAGCCAGTACCTCCTATCAACGCTATTTTCTTGGTAAAATTTAATATGGCAAAATTGTGCTGACGGGTACCATCAACTTCTGCATCGGCCATAAATCCTGGGGCGTTGATAACCGTCCACTCAGGAGTAAAACCTTTTAAATCTTTTTCATCTGGCCTAAGGAACATATTGTAGGCAAACAAACTGGACCACGGGTATTCTGCAATGACCCTAATATTGGTCCTATAATCTGTATCTGCACAGGCATAACAATCCCTAACGTAGAGCTCCTTATTATTTAGATATGAAATGACCTTGTCATATAGGGCATCGAATTTGTCGGTTTCAAAGGGAATATTGATATTTCCCCACCACACTTTATCTTCGGTAATGGCATCTTTAACAATAAATCGGTCCATGGGAGACCTTCCGGTAAATTCCCCGGTATTTATTGCGAGGGCCCCTGAGGACGCTTCTTTTCCCATTCCTTTTTCCAAAGCGATGGCATGAAGTTTTGAAGGGGATAACTGATAGTAAATATGGTCACTTTCAATCCCATAATCTTTTAACGAAATCGATTTCGTCAATTGGTCAGAACTATTCATAATTTTGTTAGTTTATAAACTTGTACAAAGCTATAAAAAATAAAAACGAAAGCCCCGTAAATAAACCTTTATTCAAACCCTTTGTCGAAAAATACGAATCCCCAACAAAATCCATCCAAAAATTAACAAACCGCCACCTATTGGTGTTAAAATAGCTATTTTTTTAAAGTCAAATGCTGTTAACTCGTTTGTTGCCAAGGTGTAAATGGAACCTGAGAATAACAACACCCCTGCTACAATAAGATAAAATATGGTCTTTTTTGAGGATGCAGGAATAAAATTCATGCTACCCAAGAACAATAGGAACAAGGCATGGTACATCTGATAGGTAACCCCTGTTGTAAATGTTTCCACATTCTCCGTTGACACCAACTTTTCCAACCCGTGCGCCCCAAATGCGCCCAGGACTATAGCCGTTAGTCCCAATATGACGCCCACTCCTAAAATTGTTTTGTTCATAACTTATTTCGGTATATTTATTATATTTATAACAATTTGATACTTTAGTATCCATTGAATTTACAAAAGTAAGGAAACAGATGTTGAGAAAGATACTTGTAGTTGGAGCTGGTAAATCCACCTCCTATTTATTGGATTATTTATTGGAAAAAGCAGAAAGTGAAAAACTTCATGTTACCATTGGGGACCTTCACCCTGAACATATAAGTGATACTGTAAAAAACCATCCACATTGTACAGTTGTCACCTTGGATATATTTCAAGAAGATCAGCGTCACCAAGCCATACAAAATGCAGAAATTGTAATTTCCATGCTACCGGCCCGTTTTCACATTAAGGTAGCCCAAGATTGTTTGAAATATGGAAAACATTTGGTGACGGCCTCTTATGTGAGTGATGAACTCCTAAAATTGGACCAACAGGTAAAGGACAAGGGGCTTGTTTTTATGAACGAGATCGGCCTAGATCCCGGAGTAGACCATATGAGTGCCATGCAGGTCATAGACCGCATAAGGAATAAAGGGGGCAAACTGTTATTGTTCGAATCTTTTTGCGGCGGCTTGGTTGCTCCAGAAAGCGATACCAATCTATGGAATTACAAGTTTACATGGAACCCGAGAAATGTAGTAGTTGCCGGACAAGGGGGTACCGCCAAATTTATACAAGAAGGCACCTATAAGTATATCCCCTACCATAAGCTGTTCAGAAGAACAGAATTTATGAACATAGAAGGTTATGGAAAATTTGAAGCCTATGCCAATAGGGATTCCCTTAAATACAGGGAAGTTTACGGCTTAAATGATGTATTGACCCTTTACAGAGGCACCATGAGAAGAGTAGGATTTTCCAAAGCCTGGAATATGTTCGTACAATTGGGCATGACGGATGACAGTTATACTATTGAGGACTCCGAAGGGATGTCCTACCGCGAATTCGTAAATTTATTTTTACCCTACTCCCCCACAGATACGGTAGAACTGAAACTGAGGCTCTATTTGAAAATAGACCAAGATGATATTATGTGGGACAAACTTTTGGAGTTGAACCTTTTTGACAGCTCCAAGACCATTCCTTTGAAAAACGCCACCCCGGCGGAAATCCTCCAACATATTCTTGAGGACAGCTGGACCTTGGGCAATGAGGATAAGGACATGATTGTCATGTACCACAAATTTGGATACGAGATAGATGGGGTAAAAAAACAGATCGATTCCAATATGGTGGTCCTTGGTGAGAATAGGACACATACCGCTATGGCAAAAACCGTTGGCCTACCCGTAGCGATGGCCACCCTCTTAATATTGAACAAAAAAATTACAACTCCCGGAGTACAGATACCCATTAACAAGGAAGTTTATGAACCTATATTAGATGAATTGACGGAATACGGCATCAATTTTAAAGAGCACGATGTGTGCTATTTGGGCTATAATCCCGATTCTATTGCAGGTTAGAATCTATAACTAAATAGTTATATTTACCATTATATTGAAACCAAAAAATGAAATCTACCGAGGAGAACATTAAAATTGATGGGATTGACAAAAAGATACTACGGTTCCTCATGGCCGATGCCCGTAAGCCTATTTTAGAAATTGCAAGACATATTGGCATTTCCGGAGCGGCCATCCATCAGCGTCTGAGAAAATTGGAGGCCTCGGGACTCATCGCAGGTTCAAAGTTCATCGTCAATCCGAAAGTTTTAGGGTACACCACTATGGCATATATTGGCATATATCTGGACAAGGCCATGAGCAATCCTTTGGCCGTAAAGGAACTGGAGAAGATCCCGGAAGTACTTGAATGTCATTACACCACTGGTAACTGGTCTATTCTCATAAAAGTACTTTGCAGGGACAACGAACATTTAATGAACGTGCTCAATAAGGATATCCAACAAATTGAAGGTGTCTCACGTACCGAGACCTTTATATCCTTGAACCAACAGATAGATAGACAAATAACCATATAAAAAAAGGACGATATAAAATCGTCCTTTTTTTATTCCTTCTTTTGATTCTAATTTCTAATCCCTTCCACCAAGAACTTGAAGAGCCCAATAGACCAATGTTGCCAAAGATCCAATAGCGGCAACCAAGTAGGTGCGGGCAGCCCATTTCAAGGCATCCTCTGAGCCTTTATATTCTTCTTGACTCAACATATTCTTATTCTTTAACCAAGCCAAGGCACGGTTACTGGCATCATATTCCACAGGAAGAGTGATAAAACTGAACAAGGTGGCAAAACCCATCATCACCAAGCCGGCAACAGCCACCCAATATCCAAAGCCTACTCCAGCAGCGGCGCCCAACATAATACCTCCAAATACGATCCATGTAGACATCCCGGAAGTGACACTCACCACTGGTACCAATTTAGAACGCATCGTCAACCATTCATAGGCCGTGGCGTGTTGAACCGCGTGCCCGCATTCGTGAGCTGCAACAGCAGCAGCGGAAGCATTTCGCTGATTATATACACCTTCACTTAAATTCACTGTTTTATTGGCCGGATTATAATGATCCGTTAACATTCCCGGGGTGGAAATAACCTTTACATCCCTGATCCCATGATCGGCCAACATTTTTTCTGCAATTTCAGCACCGCTCATGCCATTGCGCAGATGCACTTTGGAATAATGCTTAAATTTATTCTTTAGTTTATTACTGACCAACCAGCTCACCAAGGCAATTGCACCCAAAATAATATAATACATCAACATAATTTCGTCTTTTTAATGATAAATATAGTAAAGATTCCTTTTTCTATTATCAAGTAATTCTTCTTTAACTATAATCAAAAACCCCGCCAAAAAATGACGGGGTTCCCAGTATGACAAAATGTACTGTTTACACCTCAACGGCTTGCCAATTAAAGGCTTCAATAATCTCCTTATATATCACTTTTCCCTCTACAATGTTCAACCCCTTTTGCAGGGATGCATCTGTTCTACAAGCTTCTACCCAACCTAAATTGGCCAATTTCAAAACATAGGGCAAGGTAACATTGGTCAGGGCCATAGTAGACGTATAAGGAACCGCCCCTGGCATATTGGCCACACAATAATGGACCACATCATCAATAATAAACACAGGATTCTCGTGCGTCGTTGGCCTTGTGGTCTCTACACATCCGCCTTGGTCTACTGCCACATCCACAATTACGGTACCTGGACGCATATCCTTTAGCATATCCCTAGTAATAAGATTAGGAGCCTTGGCCCCCCTTAACAGGACCCCACCAATGATCAGATCATGGTCCTTTATATGTTTTCTGATATTAAATTCATTTGAGAATTCTGTTACCACGTGGCTTGGCATTACGTCATTGACATAACGGAGCCGCTTCATATTTACATCTAAAATAGTAACATGAGCCCCTAGTCCGGCTGCCATTTTTGCAGCTTGTATTCCCACAATACCAGCTCCAAGCACCAAAACTTTTCCCGGGGCCACGCCCGGAACTCCACCCAATAATACCCCACGACCCTTTTCTGGTTTCTCCAGGTATTTAGCCCCTTGTTGGATAGCCATTCTCCCCGCGACTTCGGACATGGGTGTCAACAATGGCAATGTCCCATCTTCATCCTCCACAGTTTCATAAGCAATACAAATTGCCTTACGGTCTATCATGGCCTCCGTGAGGGTCTCACTTGAAGCGAAATGAAAATAGGTAAATACCACCTGTCCTTTTTGAATTAGGCCATACTCTTCTTTTATTGGCTCTTTTACCTTAACGATCATATCGCTCATGGCGTAAACCTGTCCGATGGTATCCAAAACAATGGCCCCTACCTGTTGGTAATCCGTATTAAAAAAACCACTCCCGTCGCCGGCACCTGACTGTACGTAGACCGTATGATTATTTTTCACCAATTCGAAAACCCCGGCTGGTGTCATGCCCACCCTGCTTTCGTTATTTTTGATTTCTTTGGGAATACCGATTCTCATCTTTTTGTTTTTTGCATCACTAATAGGGAAAAAACAAAGCCTGTAGGCACAGAGCTTTATTCCTTCCCATCAATTATGATTATTAGAGTATCAAAAATGGGATAAATAATCGACATTAAAAAAGAAAATGGTCTAAATAATAGGGGGTGCCTATATATTTTTATCATTTTATCAAAACATACCCCTGTAAAATAGGGGGTGCTTCTATTTAATTTAATATAAAACGATATAAATATTAAATAATAGGGGGTCTACTTATATTTTAATTTTAGTAGGATAACGATCAACACTAGGAGCGCCGTCACACTATTGGCCAATATAATGGATAAGCTTCCAATTTGGATTCCGTATATGAGCCACAGGATCACGCCCATAAAAAAACTAAGGTACATGGTCAAGGAGATATCCTTTGTTGCTTTCTGTGTCCATGCCTTATAGACTTGTGGCACAAAAGAAGCAGTGGTCAAAACAGCAGCAGCCAATCCTATTATTTCAATTTGATCTATCATAATACCAGTATTAAATGATAATGCACAGGGAATCTTCCCATTGGCGGGAAAGCCAATGGATTGAAGTATTTCCGCTTAAGTAGTTATTCACCCCCTAAGAGAGGACACTACCCCACAACGTTTACAATTTTCCCAGGAACTACAATTACTTTCTTTGGAGTGCGACCTTGTAGTTGTTCTTGTGTTTTTTTATGGGCCATAACGGCGGACTCAATATCGGCTGCCGACATATCTGCGGGAAGCTCCATTTTAAAACGCATTTTTCCGTTAAAGGAGATAGGATATTCCTTGCTGCTCTCCACTAAGTATTTTCCATCATATTTTGGAAATTCTGCAGTTGCGATAGAAGCTTTATATCCCAATTTACTATATAATTCCTCTGCTATATGAGGGGCATATGGAGAAACCAAAATGGCCAGAGGTTCCAAGATGGACTTGCTGGTACATTTTTGAGTAGACAACTCATTAACACAGATCATAAAACTGGATACCGAAGTGTTGAAAGAGAAATTCTCAATATCCTCCTCTACCTTTTTAATGGTCTTGTGCAATGTTTTAAGATTATCCGCAGTCGCCTCCTCATCTGTTACGTTGAATGCTCCTTCTTCGCCGGAATGATAGAGTCGCCACATTTTTTTCAAAAAGCTGTGGACACCGGTTATACCGGCCGTATTCCAGGGCTTGGACTGCTCCAAAGGCCCAAGGAACATTTCGTACAAACGCAAGGAATCTGCCCCATAATCTTCGCATATACTATCTGGACTGACAACATTATATTTGGATTTGGACATTTTTTCAACCTCTCTGCCAACAATATAAACACCGTCTTCTAAGAGGAATTTAGCGTCCTTAAAGTCGGCATAAAGTGGATTTTCCTTGAACTTTACCAAATCCAACTCATCTGAAGGATTCACCAAGGACACATCTACGTGAAGTGGTTGTACAGATCTGTCTCCTATTAAATTTTTTGAAACCAAGGTATTTTCACCTTCAATCCTATAAATAAAGGCACTGGTACCGGTAATCATCCCCTGATTAATGAGCTTCTTTGCAAATTCTTCTTTGGGAACTACCCCTTTATCGAAAAGAAATTTTTGCCAAAAACGGGAATACAACAAATGCCCGGTGGCATGCTCACTTCCGCCAATATAAAGATCCACATCCTGCCAATAGTTAATGGCATCCTGCGAAAATATCTCACTTTCATTATTGGGATCCATATACCGATTAAAATAGAAAGAGCTCCCCGCCCAACCTGGCATGGTATTCAGCTCTAATGGGAATACGGTCCTATGATCTATCATCTTATTGCTGACCACTGTATGCTCCACCGTGTTCCATGCCCAAGTAGTGGCATTCCCCAAAGGCGGTTCCCCCGTTTCCGTAGGTAGGTATTTTTCAACTTCGGGCAATTCAATGGGCAGGTATTTTGACTCGATCATTTGAGGCATTCCTTCCACGTAATATACCGGGAATGGCTCCCCCCAATAACGCTGACGGCTAAATACCGCATCACGCAATCTATAATTGATCTTCCCTTTACCCTGCTCCAATTTCTCCAATTCGTAAATGGCCAATTTAACCGCTTTTTTATAAGGCAGCCCGTTAAGGAAATCAGAGTTCGAAATAATGGTCTTTTCTTTATCCGCAAAAGCTTCTTCAGAGATATCGATCCCCTCAAAAATATTGGGAATAGGGATATTGAAATGTTTTGCAAAATCATAATCACGCTGATCCCCGCATGGAACGGACATTACTGCTCCTGTTCCATAGCCCGCCAACACGTAGTCCCCTATCCAAACCGGAACAGGTTCTTTCGTAAACGGATGTGAGGCATAGGCACCTGTAAAAGCCCCTGATATGGTCTTTACATCGGCCATACGATCCCGCTCCGAACGTTTTGCGGTAGCTTCTACATAGTCCGCTACTTCCTCTTCTTGTTCTGGGGTCGTAATTAAGGACACCAATTCATGTTCTGGTGCCAAGGTCATAAAACTGGCACCAAAAATTGTATCTGGCCTGGTCGTAAATACCTCAATTGGATAAGAATTTTTTACATCTCCAGAAGGAATTGTATGAAAGGTTACCGAAGCACCTTCCGAACGGCCAATCCAATTTACCTGGGAATCTTTTAATGGCTGTGGCCAGTCCACTTTTTGCAAATCGTCCAACAAGCGTTGGGCATATGCAGATATTCTCATACTCCACTGGGTCATCTTCTTACGGATCACCGTGTGTCCGCCACGCTCGGATACCCCATTGACAATTTCGTCATTCGCCAAAACGGTCCCTAGGGCAGGGCACCAATTGACCTCCGTTTCGGCCAAATAGGTCAGCCTGTATTGCAATAAAATTTCTTGTTTTTTCTTCGGAGTAAATCCGCTCCATTGAGATGCCGTGAAAGCAACCACATCTTCATCACATACTGCCTTAACACCGCTATTACCATCTTGCTCAAATAAAGCAACAAGCGTAGTTATATCTTCAGCCTTATTAGCTTCCTTATTATACCATGAATTAAAAAGTTGAATAAAAATCCATTGTGTCCATTTATAATAATCGGGATCAGAGGTGCGTACCTCCCTGCTCCAATCGAACGAGAACCCGATTTTATCCAATTGCTCCCTATACCTTTTAATATTGGCAGCCGTGGTAATGGCCGGGTGCTGTCCTGTTTGTATCGCATATTGCTCCGCTGGCAACCCAAAAGAATCATATCCCATTGGATGCAGTACATTAAAGCCCTTATGTCTTTTGTAACGGGCATATATATCACTGGCTATGTAACCTAGCGGATGTCCCACATGCAACCCGGCTCCAGATGGGTAGGGAAACATATCCAACACGTAATATTTTGGTTTATCAGAGGTGTTTTGCGCTTCAAAAGTGCCTTTTTCGGCCCATTCTTTCTGCCATTTATCCTCAATCTGTCTGAAATCGTAGCTCATATCAAAATATTTCTATAGTCCTGCCGTTTTACAGTAGCAACAGTATGGTATATCGGGCAAAAATAAGTTTAATCATTGAAAGGGGAAAAGATATTATCAACTTACAAAACTGAGATCAAAACCAATATTGAATTATTCTATTGAATATGATGGTTTTTTGAAATTTTAATGTGGTAAACGGCCCGAAGAATTATTACGTTGACAAATATACAAACAAGGTGAAAAAAAGGAATATCCAAAGACATTTACTGCTATTGCTCTTAGTCGGCTTTTGCAGTATCCAGCTACAAGCCCAATTGGGGTTTTGCCCTGGCAGTTCGGGTGATCCTATCTTTGAAGAGAATTTTGGAACCGGTACCACCAATGGCCCGCAATTACCGGCGGGAACCACCACCTATACCTACACCTCAGGGGCACCCAACGATGGATTTTACACCCTTTCCAGTAGAACCAATTACTTTAGCTGGCACGACACTCAAGATCATACCCCCAATGACACAGATGGCAAAGCCCTTATTATAAATGCTGATATTAATGCCGGGGAGTTTTTCCGATATAGGGTAGATGTTCTTTGTGAGAACACCACCTATGAATTTTCTTCTTGGTTGCTAAATCTACTGCCCCTTTCGGGATGCCTGAATGCCGGCATTCCTGTAAATGTAGATTTTGAGATCTGGGACGATACAGATACCCAATTATTGGCATCTGGGAATACTGGGGATATCACAGGAACCACTTCACCTCAATGGAATCAATATGGCCTGGTTTTTCAAACAGAGCCTGGACAGACGTCCGTAATTCTAAAAATGATCAACAATTCTCCTGGTGGATGTGGAAACGACCTCGCCATTGACGATATTGTATTTAGAACCTGTGGAGATTTAGTTGAAATTACAGACTTAATGAACGAAACTGAGATTTCGGTTTGTGAAGCAGATGCCCCAGTAACCATCTCAGAATTGAATGCCACTCCTGATTTTTCAGTTTATAGCACCCATGCTTTCCAATGGCAATCCTCTAACTCCAGTAGCAGTTGGACAGATATTCCTGGAGAGACCGATCCAACCTTTACCCCTGCACCCATTTCAGAGTCTACCTTTTTCAGGGTAAAAGTAGCGGAAGATCCCATCAACCTCATCAGCCCACTTTGTAGCTCTGTCTCGGAGGTATTTAAAGTGCTTGTCGTCAATACCCCATCCGCCCCCACAAGTAATGGTGATATTTCGGCATGTAGCAACGACCCCATTCCTTTGGAGGTGAGTACACTTTTTGGGATAAAGGTAAACTGGTATGATGCTCCCACAGGAGGCAACTTGCTGCTGGCGGACAGCCATACCTATCAACCCACAGCGAACGGCACCTTTTATGCCGAAGCGGAAACCTCTGTTGCGGGTTGTATCTCTGACACAAGAACAGCTGTTTCCATTTTCTTTTACCAATTACCGGAGGTGGAAGATGAAACGGTAGCATTTTGTGAAAATTCCCAGACCATCTTAGATGCAAATTATGCGGGTACGGACCCTGTGACCTATGAATGGAACACTGGAGAAACTACATCCCAAATTACGGTGGCTGCGCCAGGCACATATACCGTTGGGGTTACCAATTCCGATGGATGTACCAACGTTAAAACAATTACTTTGGAGCAAGTAGATGCCCCGATTATTTCCAATATTTCTTCAGATGAATATAGCATCTTGGTCACTACCACCTTTGAAGGGGATTTTGAATATTCCCTCAATGGCACTGATTATCAAGACAGTTCCGAGTTTGAGAATACCCAAGGCGGCCGGTATACCATATATGTCAGGGAAAAAAATGGATGCGGGGAAGTTTCCATGTCCTATACACATTTTGTAATCCCGAAATTCTTTACCCCAAATGGAGACCCTTACAACAATACCTTTGATCTTGTTGGCATAGAAAATTACAGCTCTTCCAGTGTCAACATCTTTGACCGCTACGGAAAACTTATAAAAAACTCTAGAAACTCCCCCTTTTCTTGGGATGGAACCTTTAATAGTAGAGAATTGCCCTCGGGGGATTATTGGTATATAATACAGATAGAGGACACTACCTTTAAGGGGCACTTTTCCTTGAAAAGATAACCTTCCAATACACCTATTTAAATACTTTTATTAAAATACCTCGGAAAACCTAAAGGGCCATTTCATATTCAATTTACTTTATTACTTTTACGTCATGATTTTTCGCTATGAGCAAATCTTTTGAACGCTATCAAAAAAGAAAACTGATCTCCTCTTATTTCTCGGTGGTACTTAGCATAGGCCTTGTACTTTTTTTACTGGGAATTTTGGGTCTTTTGGTATTGAATACCAAAAAAATGGGGGATCATTTTAAAGAACAGATATCCATTTCGGTCTTCTTAAAGGACAGTGCAAAGCCTGTGGAGGTAGACCAACTACAAAAAAGTTTGGCCTTGGCAGAATACACCCGATCTGCAACCTACGTTTCCAAAGAGGAGGCTGCGGAACAGCACAGTGAGGAAATTGGTGAAAATTTTATCGAATTTTTAGGCTACAACCCTTTAAAGAACTCTATAGATGTAAAGCTGAAAGCAGATTTTGTCTCCACAGAGCAAATAGAGGATATTGCTTCCAACCTAGCCTCCAAGGGATATGTGGACGAGGTGAGTTACGACCAACCTTTGATCACCTTATTGAACGAAAACGTAAAACGCATTAGCTTTTGGATTTTGGTGGCCAGTGCCATCTTTACCTTTATTGCGGTATTACTGATCAATAGTTCTATTCGTTTATCCATTTATTCCAAAAGATTTATCATTAAAACCATGCAAATGGTGGGCGCTACCAAGAAATTTATTCGTCGGCCGTTTATTTACACCAATATTAAATTAGGCATGTTGGGAGCATTCTTGGCCTTGCTAGCCTTGGGCGGCACCCTTTACTACGTAAACGATCAATTTCCCGAACTGAACCTTATGGACGATCCACTTGTCCTAGGCTTATTATTTGTCGGCGTTTTTCTTTTGGGAGTGCTTATATCCGTTTTGAGTACCTTTTTTGCCACACAGCGTTTTTTAAATCTTAGGACAGACGATTTATATTACTAAATTTGCGGTATGAAGAAAAACAGCACGAATCAGAACCAAGGTCCGAAACCTGAATTTATCTTTCAAAAAAAGAACTATCTTTTTATGTTCATCGGCTTGGCCTGTATGGCGTTGGGATTTATCTTAATGAGCGGAGGAGGCAGTGACGATCCTACTGTTTTTAACCCAGAGATATACAACTTCAGGAGAATCCGTTTGGCCCCTACCTTGGTGCTATTGGGACTGGGTATTGAGATCTACGCCATTTTGTTGAACCCCCACAAGAAAAAATAAATATTGGACTTACTACAAGCTATTATTCTTGCCATCATTGAAGGCATTACCGAATATTTACCTGTGTCATCAACAGGGCACATGATCATCGCATCTTCCTTTTTTGGAATTGCGCAGGATGATTTTACCAAATTGTTCACCATTGTCATCCAATTGGGGACCATCCTTTCCGTGGTGGTACTATACTTTAAGAGATTTTTCCAAAGTTTGGATTTCTACTATAAACTATTGGTCGCCTTTATTCCAGCCGTAGTTTTTGGATTGTTATTAAGTGATGTCATAGATTCCTTACTGGAAAATCCGTTGACCGTGGCCGTGTCCTTGGTTCTTGGGGGGATCGTCCTATTAAAGGTTGATGATTGGTTTGGGGATGCCGAAAATACGGAGATCTCCTATCGTACCGCTTTCAGAATTGGGCTTTTCCAGTGTTTGGCAATGATTCCCGGTGTCTCCAGAAGTGGAGCCAGTATTGTAGGAGGTATGACACAGAAGCTTTCCAGAACAGCTGCAGCTGAATTTTCTTTTTTCTTGGCCCTGCCTACCATGTTGGGTGCCACTTTAAAGAAAAGTTATGACTATTACGATGCAGGCTTTACCCTTACCAGTGATCAGGTCAATTATTTGATCATCGGGAATGTGGTCGGTTTTTTAGTGGCACTATTTGCCATTAAAACCTTTATCGGATATTTGAGCAAGCACGGTTTCAAAATGTTTGGGTACTACCGTATCATTGTAGGTTTGGCCATTCTAATCATACATTTTTTCATTAGACCTCTAACCGTGATATAATGACGAAAGAAGACTACTTGCAAGGTCAGATATTGCTGATAGACAAACCGCTCACCTGGACCTCTTTTCAAGCAGTAAATGCCTTAAAATGGGCTATCCGACGAAAATTTGAACTCAAGAAAATAAAAATAGGCCATGCGGGGACATTAGACCCTCTTGCCACTGGACTACTCTTGGTCTGTACTGGAAAATTTACCAAAAGAATAATCGAGTTACAGGGTCAGGTAAAAGAGTATACGGGCACCATTACCTTGGGGGCCACGACCCCTTCTTATGATCTTGAGACCGAAGTTGACAATACCTATCCCACAGGGCACATCACAGAAGAACTGATTCATCAGGCCACAGAACAGTTTATTGGCGAAATTCAACAATTCCCGCCTGTATTTTCCGCCCTAAAAAAAGACGGAAAAAGGTTGTACGAGTATGCCAGGGAAGGAAAAGAAGTTGAAATACAATCGAGGAGCGTTGAAATTCTCAAATTTGAAATATCCAATATTGAAATGCCCAACATTACATTCCGAGTCGTCTGTAGTAAGGGCACCTATATTAGGTCTTTGGCCAATGATTTTGGCAAAGCATTGGATTCTGGCGCACATCTTTCTTCGTTAAGAAGAACCAAAATAGGTGATTTCAACGTAGATAATGCAGTAACACCTCTTGATTTTCAGGATGCACTGCTTCCTGATCGATTGAATACTTAACGACAAAAGGGTTTAGTCCCACTGTCCGTCAATTATATAAAATCTAGAAAACCACAAGAGGTTTTAGATGTATGAAATTGAATAGAAGTCAACTTTCCTTTTTGATAACGTTCTTTTCCATGTCCCTAATAGTGTTGGCCCTTTACAACATTCATTTAGGTGCCAAGGAGCAGGAGGAGTATATTATTGAGCTTACTCTGCTTGATGACGAAGAGTTGGAAAAATTGCTGGAAGAAGAAAATAAAGTTGATAAGGTGGTGGATCAACCTAGTCAGAGCAAAAGTAATCTCGCCGTAAACGAAGCGTCAAAACCAAGCTTTGGAAAGCCAGAACCATTAAAAACCCTGGAGGAACTCAGGGAAGACCAAGAAACATCTTCCACTAGCGACGAAGAAACCGATTTTCTGAATTCTACAAACGGTTATGGCGCCAACCTTCAAAAACTAGCCAAACAACGAGAAGCGGCCAAGCAAAAACTCGGGGAATTAGAGGCCAAGAAAACAAAAAGCACCAGCTATTCCAAAAGAAGTACTACCGTCTCCTATTCCTTGGTGGACCGTTATCATTATGATCTACCCATTCCAGTTTATACCTGTATTGAGGGAGGAAAAATTGTCATCAATATTCTTGTTGATCCCAGTGGCTATGTTGTAGAAGCAGAGGTAAATAAAAAAAGTTCCAATACTTTGAACGGATGTCTAGTAGAAAATGCCATTACCTATGCCCTCCTGGCAAGATTTAATTCCAGTGACGTTGAAAACCAAAAGGGAACAATTACCTACTTATTCCAAGGAAAGTAAATGCATCAGATCGGACACAGTATTTTTCCCTTTATCCCTGTTGTACCAAACTTGTAGCTCTTCCTTAAACTGTGGTGTAAGCTCTCCGTGCTCTTTTTTATAGTCATCGGCCAATTGTGCGGCCTCACTAGGTCTTGGTCCCCATGTCCATAGGATACGGTTAGTAGTAGCATCAATCGCCAGCAATTTGGGAATTGATCTGGACCCCTTGGTAAGAAAATATTGCATGAGCTCTAAATGCTCATCCCTTTGAATTATTTTAAGGCTAATATTTGGATTTATCTCTGCAAGTTTGTTGATGACGGGCAGGGTTTGAGCAGCATCCCCACACCAACTTTCAGAAAGGACCAACCATGTCATTTTATTGGAGATTTTAACCATCTTGACCTTTACATCCTCAGGCAACTTTATCGTTTTGTCTAAACGCTTCATTCGTTGCTGGTTCAGCTTTGTATAATCCATATACATTTGGGTCTGTTCCAGTCCGGTTGTTCCAGACCTTAGAACCAATTGGTCCATCAATAATCTATAGTCACTATAGGACAAGGCATTGGAGACACCCTTGATTATCAGTTTTTTTATTGCTTTTTCTTTGGTATTATATGCCAATGTTCCTCAGTTTAAGACAAAAATAAACGTCTCTTTTATTTAGATGATGCCAACAATCCCATAAAACGGGTTGCCGTAAACACTTATAAATGCCTCTTCTTTATCATACCTCCGCGGGTATCGTTGATACTGTTCATCACCACAAAGGCATCGGGATCTATCTTGGAAATCTCAATATTCAACTTTCGTATTTCCAATCGGGTAATTACGGTATAAATCACATCATAATCATTATGAATTCCATGTTTCCCATATCCACCCTTGGCGCGGTATATAGTTAACCCCCTTCCCAATTTTTCTGTTATCATGATTCTCATAGCTTCACTTTTCAGCGAAATAATGGTAACACCTGTATATTCTTCAATACCATCCACTATAAAATCTAAGGTTTTCGAAGCCGACAAATAGGTCAGCATGGAATAAAGGGCAGTTTCAATAGAAAGCAAGTAAGCAGCAGCTAGAAATATGACTACGTTAATAAGTATAATGATATCCCCAATTGTGGTCCCCATCTTTCTACTTAAAAAGATGGCCAAAACCTCCGTTCCATCCAAAACACCACCTCCTCTTATGGAAAGTCCTATTCCTGCACCTAAAAAGAAACCCCCAAAAACGGCTACCAACAATTTATCCTGGGTAATTTCTGGAAAGTGCATGGTGGCCAATACCAAGGCAAGACCTAATATGGCTAAAGATGCTTTTATGGCGAATGTCTTTCCAATAACCTTGTACCCAAGTATTAGAAATGGTATGTTCACCACTATGATCAAAAGATATAGTGGCAATGCGGTTATTTCCGTAGCCAACAAAGAAATTCCCGTGGCCCCACCATCTATAAATCTATTTGGCAATAGAAAACTCTCCAGACCAAATGCGGCAGAAAATATTCCCATTACTATAAAAAAGGTATCCTTAAAAAAGGAATTGAAGCTTATACGCAGTTTACGGGAACGTTTTAAATAAGACCCTGCATGGCTTAACACCCTATAACCTTTATTAATTCTTCCGTCCATATGGTCCAGCTTTTTGATTATACGATGAAATTAGTCTTTTCTTTAAACTTTTAAAGTCAACTCGCCCTACCGTTTACAAGTTTTCCGGATTTACAGCCAAACTGTTGAACAATTTTGCTTTTGTTGTAAAAAATTTATTTTGGACCTGGTTTCGCTTCAGCTCTGAATCTATGAGTTTGCTTTCCCTGGAGTTGATTAAAAAAATGGAGCTTTCGCCAAAGCTGAATTTGCGCTCTTCAGCTCTAAGCATAGCTTGGTAATTTTCAACAATATCAGCTATTAGTTTATTCTGTACCTCAAAAGATTCTAACTCTCTGTAAATGGCAACAATTTTGTTTTTCAATTCAAGTTGGGTATTATCCAATTCGTACTGGGCGTCTTGTAATTTGTATTTTGCCAATTTCAGATCGCCCCTCTCTTTTCTAAGAAACAGGGGTAACTGAAAATTAATTCCACCCTTATAATTTTGGGTTTCCAAGGAATTTATGAATTCGGGGGTCTCCGTCAAGAAGTTAAATTCCAAATCTATTGTTGGCAACAGCTTGTTGGCTTTGAACCTTTTATCCACCTCAAGACCTTCAATTTTGTAAGAAAGGGATTTTAGTTTCGGGTGTTTATCGATGGAGAAACTATCCAAGGGCATTCCCATAATTTCCAAGGTTGTATCTATATCCGCATCCAAATTTGAATCGGGCACCACGTTACTTTGTAATTCCACAGGAATATTATTGTTCAGCCAAAGAAAATTAGACAGCTCCAAGGACTTGTTCATCAACCTTACTTTGGCCTGCTCCATCCCAAGGGCCCTATCCTGGACCACAATTTTTGCCTCTACCGTATCAATAGCGGCAATTTCCCCTGCAAGCGCACTTTTTCGGACACCTTCAAACCTGACTTGGGCATTGTCATAAAAGTTATTGAATATCTCCATTTCATTATACGCCTCCAACCAATCAAAATAAGCCAGCGAGGCCTTAAAAAGGATTTGATTGATAAGAAGATCACGGTCCGCCTTACTCTGCTCGCGAAAAAGCTTCGCCTGCTTTAATGTAGCCATACTTTCATTGATCCAAAATCCCTGTCCCAAGGAGAAGGATATACCAGCGCTGTAAAGTCCGTCCTCTGGCACATTATTTTCAGGATTTAAAAAGATCCCCTCATTCTGTTCAAATTTCCCCTTGAGTTCCAGACCATACCAGGTGGGAATTTTAAACACGGCATTGAGCTTATCATAATAGGTGGTCCCTTTAAAATCCTTCTGATCAAAATCGACCTCAATTTTGGGATCAAAACCACCTCTTGCGCGCATAAGGTTTGCTTGGCCGGTCGCCAAGGCCAACTCGGCCTGTTTGGCTATGGGATGGTATTGTTTTACATAGCCTAGATACTCCCTAAATTTTAACACAAGGGTATCCGGTTCCTGGGCACTTGATAAGAAAAAGGCAAAAAAGACGAAATATAGGATACTTTTCTTCATTACTTCTTGCTATTGGAGGCTTCAGTATTCGGCTGATAATAGTTAGGAGGGAAGCCATTTAGTTGGCGCCATAGTTCAAACCAAATCGGAACATCTTCCAACAAGGCTAGCGTATTTGCTCCTGAACCAACCCGAATATCTTTAGGCCAAGGATGATCAGAAGGATCCGGAGCCAGTAGCACCCTGTATTTGCCATTATCACTTATGAAGGTTTCAACGGCCACCACTTGACCTCCGTAAGTACCATAAGACAAATTTGGCCATCCGCTGAATACAATTGCGGGCCATCCATCAAATTGAATTCTAAATTTCTCCCCCAAATGTACCAGTGGAAGATCTATGGGCTCCACAAACGTTTCAACGGCCAACTCATATTCCGAAGGCATTATCCCTACCAAGCGATCTCCTTCCTTGAAAGTCTCCCCAATTCCACCCTGGATGGCCTTATTTATATATCCCGATTGTGGGGCACGAATATAATACATATCGTTCCGCATCTCATAGTTGGTATAGTCGCTCTCCAATTTGGAAACCTGTGCTTCGGAGTCGAACTGATTGGATTGGGCGGTGTACATATCGCTTTGGGCTTTTGAAAGCTTATCGGTATACTCGGCACCAATCCGATTAATTTCCATCTCGGAGTTGAGTACCTCATTTATGGTAGCCAAAAGCTTGTTTTCCTGGGAAATCAACTTGGCCTGTGTCTCTTGCAGTTTTAAGCGCTTTTCTTCCACATCCGTTACCGCTTTCAAACCTTCCTTTTCCAATTGCACAATCCTTTCATACTGCCTTTGGGCAATACTGATATTGGTTTTCGCGGCCTCTAAGTCGATACTATCACTCTTTACCTTAAGCCTAGACTGGATCAATTTATTTTCTGCCTGCTTTAATTTTAGTGTTCTTTCCTGCAAAACGGCGCCGATCTGATTGTTCAGGGCCTTGACCTTTTCGCCGTAGGAAGAAACAGCCATGGATTTGGCCTTGATCTGTTGCCCGGTTCTTTGCACCAAGTTGGGGTCAAAATACTCGTTCTTGATCTCTGAAATAAATAGAATGGTATCGCCCTTATTTACAAAATCGCCTTCCTGTACATACCATTTTTCAATCCTTCCAGGAATAGGGGATTGCACGGTCTGTGGTCTCTGGCCAGGTTTCAAGGTTGTGAGATATCCCAATGCCCTAATGTTTTGGGTCCATGGCAGAAATAAAACAATGAAGGCAAAAATAGCCGAAACAAGTAGGAACCTATTAAAGTGCTTATAGTGCCTTTTATGAAAAACACGTTGGCCAGATTTATATACTGTTAGGTCTACTTTCTTATTGAGTTCGTTCTTAGAAATGTTCAGCATAGTTCCTAGTTTACACTTATAATTTGACCTTCTTCTATAACAATCTTTCTCTCGCAACGGCTCAACCAATTTGGATCTTGACTAACAACCACCAAAGCCCACGGGCTATCTTTAGAAGTTAAAAAATCCATGATCTCAATAGCTTCCAACTCATTCAATTGGTCCAGAGGATCTTTTAATATCAAAAGCTTGGGCTTTCTAACAATACTCCTTGCCAATACAATTTTCTTGGATATGGTATAGGGGATCTGTTGCCCTTCCGGGTATAAAAAGGTATTGATTCCTTTTGGCTGGTCCTTAACAAATTCTAACAGTCCTGCCTTTTCTATGGCCCAATTCAGGTCTTTTTGCTGGATACTTTTATCCCCAAAGGTAATATTGTTCAATATTGTGCCCTCAAAAGGACTTTCCTCTGTTAGGGATTGTCCCAAAAATGACCTGTAATGGTTGGGTACGATATTCTCCAAGGAAATGTCGTTCACAAAAATAGCCCCTTCAGTTGGCGTTAATAACCCCGATATTAGGCGCAGCAAAGTAGACTTTCCAGAACTATTGGGTCCCACAATTATCGTAGAGGTGTTGGGCAGTATCATTAATGAAAGGTCATTAATAATTTTTCTGCTGCTCCCAACCACACTATAGGAGACATTATCCAACTCAACAGTTAAATTCATTTCAGGAGTCAAAGGAGTCATTCCTTCCTGTGACTCCAATTCCTTGTCAACAACCTGTCCCAATTTTTCAATGGAGGTTAAAAGGTCATATATGGTTTCCAATCCACGGATCAATTTTTCCACTGAATTGATCACCAATAGTATGATGATTTCTGCAGCTACAAATTGCCCAATATTCATTTCTTGGTTCAGCACCAACAATCCTCCTATCAGCAATAATCCGCCCGTTACCAAAACCTTAAAACCAATCATTTGGATAAACTGGATCACTAGTATCCTGAAATGATTTTCCCTTGCTTCCAAATAATCTGATACCAGCTCATCATTTTTTACAAGGGCGTGGCTGGTTCGCCCCGATAGTTTAAAGCTCACTAAGGACCTAGCTATTTCCTGTATCCAATGCGCAACCTTATACTTGTATTTTGATTCCTCCAAGCTGGTGTCCATTCCTTTTTGGGCGGTGAACTTAAAAACCACATAAATAAGCACAAGCAGTAACAGTCCATAAAGGATAAAGAAGGGATGATAGAAAGAAAGAAGTATCAACCCAAATAATATCTGCAAAATTGCCGCCGGAAAATCTATTAGTACTTTGGCAAGACTTTTTTGAATAGTTAAAGTGTCAAAAAATCGGTTGGCCAATTCCGGGGGGTAGTAATCGCGTAATTCGCTCATTTTTATTTTAGGGAAGCGATATACAAATTCAAAGGAAGCCCTTGTGAATATCTTTTGTTGTACATTTTCAATGATCCTTATCTGCATCAGCTGTAGAATCCCTGCAAATGCAACACCTCCAGTAACCAGAATTACCAAAATTATCCATGCGGAACTAATTTGTGCCCCTTGGATCAAATTGATGATTGCCTGAATACCCAGCGGCAGGGAAAGGTTTACCAAGCCGGCAAAGATGGCGTAATAAAATGTCTGCAGAATATCTTTTTTATCCAACTTCAACAACCCCATTAACCGCTGCCAGGCGGTTTCAACATTTTTAGCCATTATTTTTAATATTTAAGGAGTTAAAAACCAATTCGGTAAAATAGAGGGTTACCGAATTTGATTCTTTACATTCGGTCAAGGAGGTAAAGTGGTCTCTTAGAAAATATTGATGTAGGGACCCTTCCAATATTGTGCTTGCAAGACTGGTTGGAAAAGAATATTCAGGATTAACCAATTTTATCATTTCGCTCAATCGATCTGCAAGCCTTTTATAAATAGTAAAGTATCCCTCTTTGTTTTCCTTATCCACTTCCTTTGTCAAATAGGATTTAGAATACTCATTGATGATGATTTTGTTCAAAATAACCTCATTGATATACGAAAAGGAGGAATCCTCTTCAATTTCCCTGGTAATTACTTCTATTGCTTTTTTGAGTTTCAGGTTTTTGTCCTGGATGCTGTTGGTGGAAAACACCAATTGATACTCCAACCATCCCCAGTACCAAGATGTAAGATACAATAATAGTTTGTGCTTGTTTTCGAAATAACGATAAATAGAACTTTCGTTGGAGCCTATCTGGATGCCCAATTTTTTAAATGTAAAATCCTCAAAACCCAATTCATGGATCAAAAGAATTCCATGCTCTATTATCTTCTTACCCAACTCTGAAGACTGTGGATCTTTTTTATAGATTTTCTCGTTAATCTCAAGTTTTATGGATCTCAGCAACCTGTCCATTTACTATTTTTAAATATTTTCAGGCAAATATAATAGTATTACTATCGTACTATGATATATTAACTACTATTTAACATTAGTAATACTTGTCCAATTTAAAAAATTAAATAATTTAGCCCTGTAAAAAAAACAAAGATCATGAGGACAATTCTATTAGCATTATTCTTATTCTGCGGTACTAACGCCTTAATGGCTCAGGAAAGTGATACCCAAATTTCTAAAGGATCCATTTATACACTAAGTGATCCCACTGGCCATAATTATAAACATATAGATTTCCCAAGAAGGAATATTATTATTAAAAGAGGTGCTATTGCCAACTACAATTCCCTTGTTGGCATGGAGATCGTTGTGAAGGAACTTATCAAGGATAGCGACGGATCTACCACAGCGATTTTGGAGCGTAAGGATGGACGCCCATTTTTTAGGTTCTTCCCAACCGTGGAGGCCAATTTGGAAAAGGCCTTGGCCGTTGGAGAATTAAAAAGATCCTAATATTCTTCAAACCACTTAAATTTTTGCTGGATAATTGTCTCCTTTGTGGCAGTCACATGTTCCAAAAAGGCCATGGCCGCTGGAGACAATTTTTTGGCAGGTAACCATACGAGGTTCCAGGTGGTTACCACAGGGAGACCGGCAATGGGTATTATCTGTAGCTCTCCTGTTCTCAGCTCATTTTTTATTCCGATCAATGGCATCAGAGAATATCCCAAACCCGCAATAATGGCCTGTTTTACGGCTTCATTTGAGGTCAATTCTATTTTTTTACGAATAGAAAATGCATTGCCTTTAATAAAAGTTTCCATGGCGTTACGGGTTGCAGACCCTTGCTCTCGGTAAATTAAAGGCAATTCTTCAAACTGCTCCTTTTTAATGGGTTTGTTCAATTTTTCATGCTGCATGCCACCCACAAAAAATAATTTGTTTTGCATTAATTCGACGCTTTCGGTTTTAATCTGTTTGGGTAAGACAGAGACCATCGCAAAATCTACCTCATTCGCCTCCAAACTTTCAACAACCCTAGCTTTGTTTGTCACATCCATAATCAAATCCACCCCTTTATTCTGGGCCATAAATTCGGCTAAAAAATAGGGTATCACATACTTTGCGGTGGAAACTACCGAAATTTTTAGCCTGCCAGTCAATTCCCCAGCAAAAGCCATGGTTCTATAATTTATGGCATGTACTTCGTTTAAAATTTTCTCCGCGGCCTTTACAATTTCCTGTCCGAAGTCAGTAATAAATAATTTCCGCCCTACTACTTCAGTAAGGGGAATTGGAAACTGTTCCTGAAAATTTTTTAATTGTATGGACACTGCCGGCTGGGTCAAAAACAACTCTTCAGCAGCCTTGGTGATGCTTTTAGTTTCAGCGACCTTGAAGAAAATCTGCAATTGATGTAATGTATAATTCATAAATATTTTTTATGTATATCATAATAAATATAAATAAAAATTTATGAATAATAATTATAAACTTTGCACGCCCTTTGTAATAAGCACAAGGCCGTGAAATTTTATAAATCATAAAAAAGAAAATTATGAATTCCATTCAACAAAATTTTAAAATCGTAGAAGGAGAGTTTACTCCCTCAGAAACAGCTGAAGTATTATTCACTTTAATCAATGACAAAATTAGGTTTCACAACCTAAAGATATCAGAGACAACAGAGCGATTTGGTGGTGACACTTCTCATTCTGAAAGGCGAATTAAAGAACTCCAGGCATCCAAGGAACAGATTAAGGACATGATACTTACAGCAAGAGACCTCGGTCAGACCATCGAAATTAATGGTACAATAGAATTAAAAGTGAGCGTTCCTACAGAGAAATCAACACTTTCGTTCTCTTAAGCACTTTTTAAAACCATCCCCGCATTAATATGGATTTACATTTGTTGATTGACAACCTAACCAACCCTGCCCTATTATTTTTCTTTCTTGGAATTTTGGCAGTCCAACTTAAAAGCGATCTTGAAATACCTCCTAGTTCTTCCAAATTTATTTCCTTATACCTACTCTTTTCTATTGGTTTTAAGGGAGGATTGGAGCTGTCCCACAGTAATTTGGACATGGAGATCTTATGGTCGCTTTTATTTGGAATTTTACTTGCACTTCTAGTACCGGTATACACCTTTTTTATCTTGAAACGAAAGTTCAGTTCTGAAAATGCCGGGGCCATAGCAGCTGCCTACGGCTCTGTAAGCGCCGTGACTTTTGTTACCGCGGTTTCGTATCTGGAAATGGCCCAAATTGAATTTGGGGGACATATGGTGGCGGTTATGGCCCTTATGGAAGCACCTTCCATCATTATTGCGGTTTTACTTATGTCCTTATACCGTAACGGCAATCAGGAAAAAACCAAACTAGGCACCATTTTACACCATTCCCTGACGAACGGGAGCGTACTCCTAATCATTGGGAGCCTTGTGATCGGTTTTCTGGCCAATGATGAACAAGCAAGGGGTATTGAACCATTTACTACAGATATCTTCAAAGGGTTCTTGGCAGTCTTTCTATTGGATATGGGTATAACCAGTGGGAAAAAACTATCAGATTTCCTCAACAAAGGATGGTTTGCGCTGCTTTTTGCCATTTTTATACCGCTTTTGAATGGAAGTTTGGCCGCTATTGTCAGCGCCTCATTTACAGAAAGCACAGGGAACAGATTTTTATTCGCCTTGCTTGCAGGAAGTGCATCTTATATCGCTGTCCCCGCCGCAATGAAACTGGTGGCCCCAAAAGCCAACCCCAGTCTCTATATTCCCATGGCCCTGGCCATTACCTTCCCATTTAATATCACCCTGGGGATGCCCATTTATCTCTTTATCATTCAAACATTCTAAATTATTCATATATCTTTATTCCTATATAGATGTGATGAAATGAGCAAACATAGATGCGCTTGGTGCTTGGGCGACCCCCTCTACGAGACCTATCATGATGAGGAGTGGGGGGTTCCTTTAAAAGAAGATGATGCCCTGTTCGAGTTTTTGATTTTGGAAACTTTTCAGGCCGGATTGAGTTGGATCACCATTTTGCGGAAACGGGAAAATTTCCGTGAAGCCTTGGATGGATTCGATTATCATAAAATTGCACAATATGACCAGGAAAAGATTGCTTCCTTACTTGAAAATACTGGTATCGTCCGCAATAAGCTAAAGATCAACGCTACTGTTTCCAATGCCCAGGCATTTCTTAAGATTCAACAAGAATTTGGCAGCTTCAGTTCATACATATGGCAGTTTGTAGATGGAAAGCCCATTAAAAATGAGGTTAAATCATCCAAGGACATTCCGGCCAATACCGCCCTTTCGGATAGTATAAGCAAAGATTTAAAAAAACGCGGCTTTAAGTTTGTAGGCAGTACAGTTATTTATGCGCATATGCAGGCTACCGGGATGGTGAACGATCACGAAATAAATTGTTTTAGATACCATGAAGTTTAGAGCAGTTCTTTTCGTATCAGTGCTATTTATGAGTAGTATGGCAATGGCCCAAATTAAGCTGGAAAGGGAACATCGCGTTAAAAAATCGCAATTTCCCCTAAACGGCCGACTTTTTATGGAGAGCAAAATAGGTCCCGTAAAAACGCTACGCTACTACAAGGAAGTAGACAGTAGCACCATTCATTATACCTCAAAATTTAAAAAGGATCGACTACATTACGGCATACACTTTTCAGAAGATGGTCAATTTCAAAAGGTGGACATTACCGTAAAGGAGATCGACATCCCTCAGGATAGTTGGGAGAACATTACTTTCCTATTGGAACAACATTTTACGAAATATCGTATAAAGAAGATACTTCAGCAGTATAAGGTTACAAAAGATCAACCAGAGGCTGCCACATTAAAAAAGGCGTTTCAGAATTTGATTCTCCCGGACATGACCTATATGGTATGGGCCAAAGGAAAAACAGATGATAAATGCCAAGAATACAGGATACTTTTCGATGCAGAAGGCAATTTGTTACACTTTAAAAAGGCACTGCCCCCAAATTATGACCACATCCTTTATTAAAAAAGAAAAGGCAATTGGCATGGTTACTTTTGACTATTTAGAATTTTAATAAAATCTTCCCTGGGAATTTCTTCCGCCCCCAGACTTTCCAGGTGTGGGGTATACACCTGACAATCGATCAAGCTGTACTGCTTTTCTCCTAGTTCTTCGGCCAATTTTATAAATGCAAATTTCGAGGCGTTACTTACCTTACTGAACATGCTTTCACCACAAAACACATGACCCAGATCTATTCCATAGAGTCCACCTACCAATTCATCATCTTCCCATACCTCATAGGATTTTGCAATGCCGAGCTTGTGTAGCTTCACATAGGCTTTCTTCATGGATTGTGTAATCCATGTTCCCATTTGGTCCTTTCTCGGACTTTGGGCACATTGATCAATAACTGCCTCAAATTGGGTGTTCTTGGTCAATTTAAATTGATTCCCCTCTAAAATTTTGCGCATGCTTTTAGAGACTTTTATTTTATTGGGAAAGAGCACCATTCTGGGATCGGGACTCCACCAGAGAATCAAGGAATCCTCATTGAACCACGGAAAAATTCCATTCTTGTAGGCCAATAGGAGTCGCTCTGAAGTTAAATCCCCCCCTACCGCCAACAAGCCTTCCTCATTGGCATGTTCCACGGGAGGAAACTCCAAGCGCTCTGTCACAAAGAACAATGGGTGATGTCCGCTATCCTTTTTCACAATATCCTATTTTATATAAAACTAATGAAAACGAAACGACCTACCCAATTTCAAAAAAAAGGATAGGTCGTATTATCTTAATACCGGTTGATACAGTACCTAATTCATTAGAAAGGTAGATCGTCGTGATCTTCCTCGTTTAATTTATCAGCTGGCTCAAAAGCATCCATAGGTGGTACTGGAGGCATTCCGGCACCGCCCTGTTCGGACTGCACACCTTCTATTCTCCATCCTTGGATAGAGTTAAAGTATTTTGTCTCCCCTTGTGGATTCACCCATTCGCGACCCCTTAGGTTGATGCTAACCTTAACTTCCTGACCTGCACTGTAATTATTCAATAGGTCGCATTTATCCTGTACAAATTCAATCATGATATGTTGCGGATATTGCTCCTCCGTAGTAATCACCATTTCTCTTTTTCTAAAACCGTTGTTTCCAAAAGTTTTGGTCTCATCGACCATTTTGATCTTTCCTTGTATTTCCATTGTCTATTTATTTGCTAACAATACTTTCCATGCAGAATGTACCTCGTTATTATGTAAAAATTCTTGTGCTTTTTTATGTAATTGCTCTTTGTTGTCCCCACTTAATATTGACCTGATCGCCACATTGGAAGCTATAAATTCTTTCACCTCTTCTTTCGATGGCAAGTGCTCCACATTGCCCAACATGCCTAGATCATTACCGGTTAAAATAGAACTGTGCCTTATTTCCTCCGGGATATTATCTATTCCTATTCCCAAGGAAGATAAGGGTTTTGGCACTTCGAACAGCCCCATATTGGCCCTGGAATACCAGTTGCCACCCATACGTGCCACTTGGTCAATTTTATGTTGGTCTATGGTGCCGGAAGCGTCCAAGATGGATTCATCTACATGGATCTTTACCACCTCAGAAAAAATAAGGTTGCCCGCTCCACCTTCCTTTCCCAAGGCCTCTACTTTTATGACCTTGCACTCAAACTGTACCGGGGATTCCGCCACTCGAAAAGGGGTCACCAGATCCGACTTCAACATGGTCAGACCCGCTTTAATAAACTCGTTCTCCCCTTCAACATATTCCGTACTCGACAAAGACATTTGCTGTACCATGTCGTAGTTGACTATGTTAATAACCACTTCCTTCGTCTTTAATACATTTTCCAAGGTATGTTTTGTTGTATTGTCCCTGACCCTCCTGGCCGGTGAAAAAATCATGATCGGAGGATTGGCACTAAAGACATTGAAAAAACTGAAGGGAGACAGATTTGGCCTTCCATTTTCATCAACAGTACTTGCAAATGCTATGGGTCTAGGACCAACAGCACCTAGAAGATAGCCATGTAATTTGGCCGTAGGAATCTCTGAAGGTGTAATGGAAAGCAATTTTTTCATAGTGGGGCAAAGGTAAGTAAATTGTATGCACAAATGAAACAATCATCGTGTTTGGAAATAGAATAACTTTTGACAAATTGCGTTATCTTTAGAACTAATTAATAATTTGGATGACCCTAAATCCCAAAAAAACGTCTAACATTTTACTGCTGATAGCTTCCTTTGTTATCGTTAGCCTGATTCTATGGAATACCAATAGTTTTTTTAAAAAGTTCAAAGAGGAGGAGCGATTGAAAATGGAGATTTGGGCCACGGCCCAATCGGAACTCTTACAATCTTCAGAAGATCGTGATTTGGGAAACCTTCACGTGAAAATATTTCAGAACAATACCTCCACGCCTATGATTTTGGTAAATAAGGACCAATCAATCAAGGTGAACAATATCACTGAGGACGAAGCACAGGATACTTCGTACCTCACCAAAAAAATTGTCCAGTTCCAAGCGGAGAACACCCCCATTTCCATTGACTACAAAGGGGAACAATTGGCCACCCTCTATTATGGGAACTCCGAGGTCTTGAACAGGTTAAAATATTATCCTATTGCCCTGTTGCTCATCATCTTTTTGTTTGGTGCCGTTATTTTCTTTTTCTTTAAAACCAACAAGGCTTCCGAACAGAACAAACTATGGGCAGGCATGGCCAAAGAGACTGCGCATCAAATAGGCACTCCCCTTACCTCCCTACTGGGTTGGAATGAGCTTCTAAAGGCAGAGAACATCAGCACTTCCATTACCGATGAAATTGATAAGGATATCATGAGATTACAGACGATAACGGAACGATTTTCTAAAATTGGGTCCTTGCCCAAACTAAAGGAATACGATATCGTACAGGAAACAAAGGATGCCTACGATTACCTGAAATTGAGAAGCTCCAAGCTGATACAATTTTCTTTTGATAGTAAAATAGAATCCCTGCCAGTACTGCTGAACAGGGAATTATATCATTGGACCATAGAGAATCTCGTTAAAAATGGTATTGATGCCATGAGGGGGAAAGGAAGCATTTCAATCGAGATTATACCAAGTGGAAATTTCGTCACCATTTTGGTGTCCGACTCTGGACAAGGAATTCCAAAGAGCAATTTCAACAACATCTTTAACCCTGGGGTAACTTCCAAAAAACGAGGATGGGGATTAGGGCTTTCACTGGTAAAAAGAATTGTAGAAGAGTATCATCAAGGGAAAATTAAAGTATTGTCCTCGAGCAAAGAGGGGACCATTATGAAAATTTCGTTAAAAGTAAATGCATAATATGGCAAAGGAAGAATTGAAAATTATCAAGGAAGCAGAACTGACGAATAATTGCCCCGAATGTTTTAACCAAGAGTTACGGCTCACCTTTTACCAAAAACATAAATACAATAGTTTTTATCACAAAACGTCAGGGGAGGTAACCCATGAAATTAAATGTAAAACATGTGACTCCACTATCTACCCGGTTTCATGGACGGAAGATATAGAACGTGTTTTTGATTTCTACAGAAAAATGGTGGTCCCGGATAGGGCGACCATAAAATTCACCATGTTATTTTATACCCTGATCTTGATTTTGATAGTCCTGGTATCTGGCGGCATCTATCTCTATTTACAGAAGATTATTTGATATTACTGCTGATTTTTGCAGCTATCCCTTCAAATTCCTCTTTGGATAAGGACACTTTATGTTGGAAGGTAGCATCTTTCATTTCATTTAAGGGGATAAGGTGCACATGTACGTGGGGCACCTCCAACCCAATAACGGTCATCCCCACCCGCTTACAATCTATGGAAGCCTCAATGGCCTTGCCCACTTTTCTGGCAAAACCCATAAGCCCCAAATAGGTAGGCTCGTCAAGATCCAATATTTTATTTACTTCTTTTTTGGGGACGCACAGGGTATGCCCTTTTGCGTTCGGATTTACATCTAGAAAAGCAATGAAATTCTCGTCTTCAGCTATTTTATAGCATGGTATTTCTCCATTGATGATTTTTGTAAAGATACTTGCCATATTCCCAATTGGTATTTAAAAAAAAAGTCCCATCAAATATTTGATAGGACTAAATATAACTATTAATTTTTTTTACGATCTCGTAATTTCCATTATTTCAAACTTAATGGTCCCATTGGGAATGGTAATTTCTGCAACGTCCCCTACTTTTTTTCCTAAAAGTCCCTTTCCGATCGGGGAGCTGACGGAGATTTTTCCAGCCTTGAGGTTGGCCTCACTTTCCGCAACCAGCGTATATTTCATTTCCATGCCATTTGCCTGGTTCTTTAATTTCACCGTAGACAACACCAATACCTTGGACGTGTCCAACTGGGATTCATCAATGAGTCGCGCATTGGACACAATTTCCTCCAATTTTGCAATCTTAAGTTCCAACAACCCTTGCGCCTCTTTGGCCGCATCATATTCGGCATTTTCAGAAAGATCGCCCTTATCCCTAGCTTCGGCAATGGCCTGGGAAGACTTCGGACGCTCCACATCCTTAAGTTGGTTTAATTCGGCTTTGAGTTTTTTTAAGCCCTCAGCTGTATAATACGATATGTTACTCATAAATTCTTTCCTTTAAAATTCTAGAACATGGACCATGTTCCGTTCCTACTAATCC
This sequence comes from Sediminicola luteus, assembly GCF_040566555.1. Lineage (GTDB taxonomy): Bacteria > Bacteroidota > Bacteroidia > Flavobacteriales > Flavobacteriaceae > Sediminicola. The sequence goes on from NZ_JBEWYP010000005.1 coordinate 243,507, forward strand.
CTTATCAGAATCATTCAATCTGCTAGTTCTATTGATTTCAGCATTTTACAAATAGGAAAATCCTCTTTTTTATAGAGGATTTAAGACAAATATACATAATTTTTGTTCAATTTTGCGGATGTTATTGGAAATACATAGAGCGATATGAAACGTATTTTATGCCTAGTTTTTGTTGGTTTATTTCTCTCCTGCAGTACCGATAGGGTCAGTAGCAATCCTTATTTACAGGATATTGGTTTTAGGTTTGATCTAAACTTAAGCCTACCCCTTTACAGTCCTTTGACGAATGCGGGGAGTGCGGTTTATGTAGAAAACAAGACTGCCGGCTTAAGGGGTATCTTTGTCATCAATACCGGATTTGACACATTCATGGCATGGGAAGCAAGTTGCCCTAACCATGTACCAAATGAATGCTCCACAATGACCCTTAAGGGCCAGATTGTGACCTGTGCGTGTGAAGGGTATGAATATAACTTATACACGGGCCAATTGATGAATAGACCTGAAGATGGGAGCCGGTATTACGATCTACTCTTCTATCGCAGCACGTTCAATGGCAATGTGGTTTCCGTATCCAATTAATAGAACGCTATCAATTTATTTTGCTGGAGGCACTCCCTTTTTTGTCTTATCCAAGTTTTTTTCAATACGGGAATCAGGGATAAACCATATGATAGCGACAATAATATAGATGCCAATGGCCGCCCACGTATTTAAGAAGGAAATGAGCAATCCAAAAGTGTACAAGGCTATGGACAACTTTCCCTTTGAATCTGTACCAACAGCCTTTCTCAGTACAAAATTCTCCTTATGACTCTTAATAATAGTGCGTTGTAGTATATAAAATGCAATTGCACTCATCAATAATATAAAACCATACAAGGCAACGGGAACAGCCTCCATATAGTTTTCACCGATCCAAGTGGTAGAAAATGGAATCAAAGACAACCAAAACAGCAAATGAAGATTACTCCACAATATCTTACCATTGATTTTTTGGGTGACCTGAAAAAGATGATGGTGATTGTTCCAATAAATCCCTATGTAGATGAAGCTAAAAAAATAACTCACAATTGTTGGCACAATAGGGATCAAGGATTCCAAAGTAACTTGATCTGGAGATACCAATTCCAAAACCATAATGGTGATAATAATGGCAAGCACCCCATCACTAAAAGCTTCCAATCTATTTGAAGTCATACTATCTAAGTCAATGCGCACAAAAATAACTTAAAAAATGAAGTGCGATGGGTATAATAAAGATAAAATTAAAGACTCTAAACCATTGAAATAAAGCACTTTTCCAGTTTAAAATTTTCATCCTCCTACCAACCCAAATCAAAAATATTTGCGCATAAAAAAAGGAGCATTATGCACTACAGCAAAATGCCCCCCTTCCAATAGATACTCTGAAGTCTCTAAAAATTAAAGGTAGCTCCCACCAAAAAATTGATTCCTGCTTGCGGATAATATCCTGCCCCTTCTACCGTGGTAATTGTTCCCGGAGTAGAAAAATCATCATCATAGGTAAAGAAATAACCGTTGGATACATATAATGAGTCAAACACATTATTCACCAAGCCGGACAAGACAATGCTTTTGATGAACGACTTGGTCCTGATTTCATATTGAACATTAAAATCGGTCTGCGAATAAGCACTTAAGGTTGAATTTTCAGAATCTATATTACCCATATATTGTTTCCCCACATACTTGGTCAAAACACTAAACTGTAGATTCTCTTTTGGCAAATAGGTAAATACATTGCCCAAAATTACATTGGGTGAAAAAGAGATATTGGTATTTCCTAAATCTTGCAAGACTCCATCTCTTTCAAAAACATAATCTCTGTTCTTATTGGTGCTCAAGGCCACATTTGGCCTAATTCTAAACCTATCGCCCAAGGCTATTGTGGCATCTACCTCTAGGCCCAACCTATAACTATCCCCAATATTGGCACGAAGCGGGGCGCCAACATCGTTCAGCTCGCCTGTCAACACCAATTGATCCTTGTAGTTCATATAATACACATTGGTGTTCAATTGCACCTCTTGTGAAACATAGCGCCATCCTAGTTCAAAATCATTAAGCTTTTCCGGCCTTGGACTGCCACTTTCATAATCGTTCCTATTTGGCTCACGGTTAGCCCTTGCGTAGGACAGGTAGAAATTATTGTTGCGATCCATGTCATAGGTTATCCCCGTCTTAGGGTTAAAGAAATTAAAACTATCATCCACTAAACCGGTATCTTCCCCATTGGCTGTATAGGAAACCCTTCTATACTGTAGATCTCCATAGAGGCTCCATCTGTCATTCAGGGCGTAATTGACTTTTGAAAAGAAGTTAAAATCGGTTTTAACAGAAGTATCGTCATAATAGCGATCCCTATACTCACTATCTCCAGTGAAACGGGCCCAAATGATTTCTCCAAAATGATCCCCTTCGTATTTGTTCCATCCCCCACCAAGAATCAGATTGATCTTCTCATTGGTGTAATTGGCCGAAAATGTGGTTCCGTAAAAATCATTGTCCAACCAACGCCTTCTAATTAGATCTGTGGTATCTACCAATTCACCATTTACAGTTATGGGCTCAAAACCATAATCGGAGAAATCCTCATCCTCCTTAAACTGTTCAAAATAACCCCTGCCCCGAGTATAGTGCAAACCTATATTGGTATTCCAGTGTTCCGATACTTGTTCGTTCCAGAGCAATTGAGCATGGTCTTGTTTATAATTATCCACTTCATTATCATAGAATTGGGTGATTCCATTTTCATCCGTATAGATCCCCGCAAAATTGAAGGTCCTGTCCGCTTCCAAGGTACCCTTATCTATGCCGTACCACGACTGATAGGTGATCTCGTGGCCTCCAAACAGGAGGGCTTTTACCAAGGTATTATCATCCTTATAGGCCCCTTGCAAAAAATAAGATTCCAATTTGGATGAAGCCCTATCCACATAACCATCTGAAGAAATCCTGGACAGACGCCCGGCAACTTCCACATGATCATTGAGAAGGCCTGTACTGAATTTCAGGTTGTTCCTCAGCGTACCAAAACTACCTACTGAAGAGGAGATTTGCGCATAGCCTTCTTCACTAATGGCATCAGTCAGTAAATTTAAACTGGCACCAAAGGCCCCTGCCCCATTAGTGGAGGTTCCTACCCCACGCTGCAATTGTAAGCTTTCCGTTGAGGAGGCAAAATCTGGCATGTTGACCCAGAAAGTGCCGTGGGATTCCGAATCGTTATATGGAATTCCGTTGATGGTAACGTTCACCCTTGTAGCATCACTTCCCCTAACGCGAATACCGGTGTATCCCACCCCGGCGCCGGCATCAGATGTGGTGACTACCGATGGCAAAAAGTTCATTAGAATAGGAATGTCCTGTCCCAAATTCCTGGGTTTGATCTGCTCCTTGGTAAGATTGGAAAAGGTGACTGGTGATTCTTTGGTCACGCGAACAGCAGATACAAAGACCTCGTCCAAAGTGATTTTTTTACCCTCCAAAGAATCGATGGGTTTTTCTTGACCGTAGACCGACAGGGCGGCACCAAACACGGCAACTGTTGTGAATAAAGTTTTCATTCGTAATAATTAGTTACGAATAAAAGGGGCTGTTATTCTTGTTAAAATTTGATTTTTGTTCAAATCGATCACATTTCTGAGTCGATAATAAACGTTGGAAATTCCAAATAGCGATTTTCGCATCCCTTGGCAGCATTACCCGCCCAGGTTCCTTGGGTATAATCTCAGCCTGCCGAAACAAGCACCCCTTTGAGATGGGGCAAATTTACATGCAGACATTCACATATCATAATAAAAAACCATATTTTAATACTTTATTACAAAATCCTACCAAGGCGTTAAATACGTATATTCTTGTAATAGATTTGGTCACTAAAGCAAATGAATAAATCCAAAAATAAGTTTACGCTAAAAATCATGTTCAGTTACCTATTTCTAGGTGTTCTGGCAGTGGTATCCGCTTATTTTATATTCTCAGAAGTGAGGACCTACGTTTTCTACCAAACCTCCAATAATAACGACAATAAATTAGTAAAGACCGGTTCTTTGCTAACTGAATTATACGAAGCTGAAGGCCTCTCCAAAATAGCGTTACAAAAAAAGACCCAGACCTCCTTTAGGGCTTATACCCAAAAAATTGATTCCATTTACACCGTAATAGATTCGATCAAGGGATTGACCAGTAGCGATAACCAAAAAGATATGCTCAACAGTGTTCAGTTTCTCCTTCAGAAAAAAGTGGGAAACAGCAAAGAACTGTTGAAATTAAAAATTAAAAATGACGCCAATAGCTCCATTGACAATGCCTTAAAGGAATTCAACAAAATTGAGGAATCTATGGGAAAAATAACCCCAGAAAGCCTCAACCCCAATTACGCAGATCTTCCACCCGACGCCAAAATTGCCGTAAAAAAATGGGCCGATTATCTAAGTGAAAACGTGCCTAAAGATTCAAAAAATATACCTGAAGGCACTAGGGTGGACTCTCTCCTAACAGCCTCTAGATCATTATTGGACGAGGCTAAACAGAACAACACCAAAATCCTTAGAACCGTAGCCCAAAAGGAGCAAGAACTCAGCAGAAATGACTTGGAAATCTCCCAGCAATTGCGAGGCATTATTACAGCTTTTGAACAGGAGTTATTGACCAAAACCTACAACGAGAACATGATCAAACAGGCTGCCCTTACCAAAAGCATCAGACTTGCAGGGTTTGCGGCATTATTGGGTTTTGCCATTGTAGCCCTGTTCACTTTTTTGATCAGTAAAGATTATTGGAAAGTTCAATTGTTCAGGCAGCAGTTGGAAAAGGAAAAGAAATTCTCCGAATCCATTTTAAAAAGTAGGGAACAACTCATTTCTACGGTGAGCCATGATCTAAGAACACCATTGAATACAATTACCGGATATTCCGAATTAATGGAAAACGAAGGTCTCACCATGCAACAGTCCTCCTATCTGAAAAATATAAAATCTGCTTCTGCCTATGTGGACAGCTTGGTCAATGACCTCCTGGATTTTTCCAAATTGGAAGCTGGGAAGATCTTAGTTGACAAAAAAGGTTTTATACTCTCTGACCTGATCATAGAAACCGCGGAGAACCTAAAGGAACTGAATTCCAAAAAGCCCATTGAACTTATTCTGGATATAGACCCGCGTTTGGAAAAGCCCGTCCTGAGCGATCCCTTTCGGATACGGCAAATCTTGACCAACCTCATTGGCAATGCTTATAAGTTCACGGATCGAGGTTTTATAAAAGTGGAGGCTATGGTATTACAAGAAATGGATAACAGCTACCAAACCAGGATCAAGGTGATAGATTCCGGTATTGGCGTTAAAAAAGAAAAACAAGAGCATATTTTTAATGAATTTACACAGGCTGAGGACCATACCGATAAAAAATACGGTGGTTATGGTTTGGGATTGACCATTTCCAAAAAACTTACGACATTATTAAATGGATCTTTGGAGCTAAAAAGTGATGGCCAAAAGGGCAGTGAATTCACGATAAAATTGCCATTGCAAATTTCACAAACGCCAATAGAACAACCTGAAGAAAATCCTTTGAACCCCAAGAAAGGATTACATATTTTGATTATTGATGATGATCCGGCCATGTTGAAACTACTGAAAGAAGTTTGCCGTAACCTTGCTATATCCACTACCACATATACCGACTTTAATGACGTAGGAAAAAACAATTCCCTACACTACGATGTAGTATTGACTGATATCCAGATGCCGCAAATAAGCGGATTTGAAGTTCTGAAAAAATTGAAAAAAGATGGCTACGCCCATTATAAACAGCAGCCGATAATTGCCATGACCGGCCGCAAAGACCTAGAGGAAACGGAGTATTTGGATGCAGGATTTTCAGCTGTCCTTCTAAAGCCATTTGCAAAAAATTCCTTTCTGAAAGTGCTCAACCACTTGTTTCCACAATCCATTCAAGGTGAAAATGAAAGTATACAGCCTAATGCGCAACACGCTTCCTCCAGTCTTTTCAATCTAGAAGTAATCAATTCTTTTCTTGGAGATAACAAAGCTGCCCTCTATGAGGTATTGACCACTTTTATTTCGGATGTCAGAACCAATTTGGATCATCTCAACGAAGCGATTGAAAAATTGGACAGGAAGGAAATCAATGCCACAGCCCATAAAATGCTGCCCATGTTCCGACAGTTAAAAGCCAATGATATTGTGCCCATTTTAGAAAAATTGGAGGTGCTCAATGAGTCTAAAATGGATAAACAAGAGTTAAAAAGGACATCCCAAGACTTGAAGAACAAGACAACAGTGCTGCTTTTGGCCATCACTTCCTATATGTCTAAAGATCTAAATTATAATGGTTGATCCTGTTGTAAAGCGTTTTTCGTGTGACCTGAAGTAATTTTGCCGCTTTGGATTTATTAAAATTGGTTTGTTTCAGGGCTTTTATGATCTGCTCCTTCTCGTACTCCTCTTTCGAGAAATTTTCTATCTCCTCAGGTCTTTCTTTTGGTTGAAGAATTTCCTTAGGCAAGGCACTGAGCTCCACATAATCCCCTCCTGTTAACAGCACCGAACGCTTAATGACATTTTGTAGTTCCCTTAAATTTCCTGGCCAATGGTATGCCCGAAATGCACTTTGCACCTCCTGGGAAAAGCCGAGTATATTTTTGCCAAGTGAAGCGTTTGCTTTCTTTAAGAAAAAGTCTGTGAATAGGAATAAATCTTCCATTCGCTCCTCTAAAGAAGGTATTTCTATGGTAAATTCATTTAAACGATGGTAGAGGTCTTCCCTAAAAGTCCCTTTTTCTACAGCTTCCAGCAAATCCTCATTGGTAGCCGTAAGGATTCGTACATCTATTTTGATTTCTTTTGTACTACCCACCCGTTTGATTTTTCGCTCCTGCAGCGCCCTCAGGAGCTGGATTTGATTCCCGTAGGACAAATTCCCGATCTCATCCAAAAAAAGGGTACCTCCATTTGCTGCCTCAAAATGGCCCACCTTGTCCTCCACCGCGCCCGTGAAACTTCCTTTTAAATGGCCAAAAAATTCACTGGTGGCCAACTCTTTGGGGATGGCACCGCAATCGACCGCTGCAAAATTATAATCCTTTCTTTTGCTTTGGTCATGTATGGCCTTTGCCGTCACCTCCTTGCCCGTACCGCTTTCCCCGGTTATTAGAATGGACATATCCGTAGGTGCAACCAATTGAATATATTCATTTAGCTTTCGAGATGCCTCACTTATACCATGGATGACTCCTGTAACCGTATTCGTGGTATCAATTAAAGGGTGCTTTTCTTTTTCTTTTACATTTTCTTCTTTGGCATCAATGGTTGCGGGAGTACTACTTTTTGAATTAAGAGCGTTTGCGATTACCATGACAATTTCTTCTGGGGTAAAAGGCTTGGAAATATAATCGAAGGCCCCTTTCTTCATCGCTTCTACAGCTGTGCCTACTTCGGCGTACCCGGTCATTACAATCACCGGCACCTTAGGATGCAACTCCTTGATATCTCCAAGCAATGCAATACCATCATAGTCGGGCAACCTTAAATCTGTCAGAACCAGATCAAAGGAAGACTCCCTAATTTTTCCTTTTGCATCGGCAGCAGAAAAACTGGTTACCACGTCATAGCCCTTTTTTGTCAGGAACTTTTCCAACATTTGACAAAACGCGGCGTCATCTTCAATGATCAATATTTTGGACATTACTGTGAATGATTTAAGTATCACTGTAAAATTAACATTTGAAAGCCAGTTGAGTTTTAATTATTTCATAAAATACTAACCCAATCGAAATCCATATCCAACCTTTGTCAAAGCACATAGCAGAAAAATTAATAACAGCTTGTAGTTATACATAAAAAAAAGGAGCTGTACGAATACAGCTCCTTTTCAACCAAACTAAAAAACTAACTTAAACTTTACTACATCTCTATCCAATTCCCGTCTTGATCGGCATAAAGGGTACCAGAGGCACCATCTT